>MPMJ01000094.1 GCA_002238425.1 SAR202 cluster bacterium bin16
AGCTATAACGAGAGACGCCTACACTCCGCCCTCAGCTATCTCAGCCCCAACCGCTTCGAGGAGGAGCAGTCCCGCACCCCGGTCAAAACCGCCGCATGAAACTGTCCGACCCCAGGGGCCCACTCCATCTTGGGGGTGATCGGCGTGCAATTTTGGGGGATTATATCCTTGACTACGCAAAGCGTGACCTAGTCGAGGCACTCCACAATCATCTTGCGTGTGGTTTCGTCAACGCGAGCAACATGCAGGTCATCTCCTGCGAAGACCTTCACGATGACCGTGGGGCGGCCCCCAAAACTTCCAAACACTCGCATGATTTCTGACTTCCTCACTGTTATGGCATGTCCCTCCACGAAATCGCCGCCGACAACCGGGAATGTTATGAAGGATTTCCCGCAATGGAAGTCGGTGGCGCTTGCCGATGAACCCGCCGTCGCCAGAATAGTCGCTATCGCAACCGTACTAAGCCACCGCATGGTCTTGTTCCGCTCAGTCTTCAGCAGGGGCAGCGCCTTCGGGTGGCGGTAGGGCTCCTAACACCTCATAGAGGGCTGGCAGCGCGTTCTCGTCTCGATTCTTGAAGTAGAGGCGTGCCTTTCCCTCTCTAAGCCATTGTTCGAGTTTCTGATTGAAAGCCGTCATTACCGAGTTCGGGTAAAGCCGCGCCTGGACATTGGGACGATGGTCAAGAAACTCGTGCTCATAGGTTGGAAAAGCATCGGGATCATGTCCCATTTCTCGAAGCCATTTGGAAAACATTCTGCCGAGCGCGATGTCGGGCATGAGATTCGGGGGGAGGGTATAGCCATGATCCTCAAGGGGCGCCAAAAGGCGCAAGGTCATCTGATCTAACATTGAGAAATGCGTTGGGGGAATTTTCCTGCGGTTTATCAAGTAGCGCCGCACATGATCCGGCAACCGGGCTCGGCGGTTCGCCTGCCCGTTTATCCACTCAAACACCCAATCGCTTACCTGTACGGCGAACTCCGGTGAGAGCCATTGCGCCAGATGGATCGCGACGCGAGGATGAACCCATGTCCCTTGGAGTTCAGGTGTTCCTCCCATAACCCGTTGAATTAGTTCCGCTACGGGAATTCCCGTAGCGGGGCCGAGCGCATTCAGGAAGCCCTTGGTCGTGTCGAGCCTCAGATAGTCGTTCATTCTCTTCCCGACCGCCTGACACATTGCGGTGGCGTTGATGTAGCCGTCGATAGCTCGCTGATGAATCAAACGGTCCTGGACTTCGTGAGGGATAAGCGGCAACTCACCTTGGGCCATGTTGGGTTCTCCAGCAGGTGGCTTAGGGGCTCGCAATAGCGCCTTGGCCAACGCTTCGGGGGCTGCTCCAGCAGCCGAGGGATATTTCATGCCGCCGAAGCCTCTGCGATTAGGTCGCGGTACATCAGGCGCCGTCCGACCATCCCGGCAACCACGGCTTGCATCTGGTCGATGGTGTCTTGCTCCCGAATACCGTGGCGGCCTGCAAACTCGTTCACATAGCGTTGCAGGTGCTTCGGGCTGATCTTGTGGAAAGTGCCCTTGTGCGCCCGCTTGAGCATCGACCAGAAGGACTCGATTCCGTTGGTGTGGGCCATGTCCGACACGTACTCACCGACGCCATGGCAGACGGTCTGGTGGTTGAAGGGCAGTCCGTGATAGCCGCCGCCCTCATCGGTGTAGATCGTGGCGTCAGGGGCCGCATGAGAGGCTACGAAGCCATGCAGGGTGGTCTTAGTGGTGTCCGGCACCACTTCGGCCCTGACCTGCCCTGTAGCGCGATCCTTGGCGCCTGCAACGGCGGTCTTGCCAATGCCGCCCCGACCAAGGCGCTGCTTCTTGTGGGAGTGCTTGTTCTTTTCCAGCCCACCGATGTAGGTCTCATCAACTTCGACTGGACCAGTGAACGGACCGCCTTCGTCCTGTGCCCAGGCTTCCCGCAGACGATGCAGCATGAACCATGCGGTCTTTTGCGTGACTCCGATGTCCCGATGCAGCTTCATCGACGACACGCCCTTGAGGCTCGTGACCTCTAGGTAGATGGCGAACGCCCACTTGCGGAGCGGCACTTTGGAGCGCTCTAAGGCGGTCCCGGTCTTGACGCTGAAGTGCTGGCGGCACGCTCCGCACCAATAGGGGAGAGGCTTACCAGAAGGAGTCGGCAGTGTTCCATCACTTCCACAGCGCGGGCAATGGCGACCATCGGGCCAGACGTGCGCTTCGAGCCACTCGCGCGCTGCATCCTCATCGGGGAACATGTCCGCGAGTTGCATCAACGTGATACCCTCGCGGTGGGCTTTGCCGGGTGCCTTCTGAGCCATGATCCTAACCCCGCGTCGGTGCGTACGATTAGATATAGCTCACCCGCTTTGCGTAGTCAAGGATATAATCCCCCAAAATTG
>MPMJ01000030.1 GCA_002238425.1 SAR202 cluster bacterium bin16
CCCCCCAGTCCGCTGCTCCCCCTTCCCTTCCCCTCCTCCCCGTCCGCTGCTCCCCCCACCCCGATGGGGCTTCTTTTGCCGCTGCGCCGACGTGTGATGTGTGCCCTACGGGCTTAGCGGTAATGCTGGCTCGCGGGAGGGCTTCAGCGGCTCGCGCCATCGGTGCAGTTGCAAGGAGAGTCGGCGGTGATGTGGCGCTGCGCTGATGGAAAATGCTTACACGCTCCTCCAATTTCCAATTTTCACATCATTTGCCTCGAAATCGGGGCTGAGCGTCGTGAAATCTTGACGGAGAGCCTTGTTTTCGCGACGGAGAGCCTTGAAAACCGTTCAAATTTGACGAGAAATCGCGTCAAAAAAAATTTCTGTCGGAATTTTTGGAGAGACGAGAAATCAACGCAGATTTGCCATGATCGCGTCAAAAAAATTTCTCATAGTAAAGTTTTGGAGAGGGCTTCAGCGGCTCGTGCCATCGGTGATTTTGCAAAGAATGTCAACGGTAGCGTGGCACTGCGCTCAGGCGAGAAACAGACGCGGCGCAGCGGGAAACTAAAACGGGAGCACGGGATTTAAAGAGAGGGAGCACGCGGGAGCATGGCGGAGCGGAGCATTGCTGAAATCGGGTCAGAAAAAAATTTATCGGAAGTGAAGCCCTAAACGCGTCCCGTCGTCGTCGCCACCAACCCGAACCAATTATACTTGACAGTCTCCATCAAGTCAAGGCATCACGCATGGCGTCAACCGTCGCATCTGTTGCCGTGGTATCCCTTGCCTTGTCGGCCTTCTCGGTTACACCACCAGCGTTTCTCGTATCGTCAGGGACGCATTAATCAGCTTGGAGAACCTCTCTTCGGCAATATTGAGTCCCCCTCCTCCTTCCTGTCCTCCCCCCAGTTGCCCATAGATCCACACATCGTCATCATTGACCATCACCGTCCCATATTCGCCTGCTTCGAGCACCACCGTTTCAATCTCATCGCGCTGTCCATCCCTGAGCTTCTCCCACTGTATCTGCATCGTTCTCCAGACCCCGATGGCGGCGGCTCCATCCTGCAGCCCTTCCCTTGTCGGCGCGAAGCCCAGCAGCGAGTTAAACACATTGACGCGTGCCGGTTGTGCGTTCAGCTCCACCAGCCTCCCCGTCACCACTCGGGCGCACTCCAGCCGTCCCCCCTCATCCGTTTGCGGGAACGCGATACGCACCTCATCGACAGCGCTCCTCGTCCGGACCGTAGCCACAAAGACGCGCCTTGAGTCATCGACCGTCAGGATGAGCGTTTCGATGATCCTGTTATTGTTGAGCAGCATCACCGTCGCGTCTCCCAGCAGGTTACAGCCCACGATCCCGACGAAGTCGATCACGTTTCGCCCTCTCTTCAGCATCGTGGCCGTATAGACTCGTTGTTCATCGGCGTGCCGTGTGATCATCTTCCTTCTGAGGCTTGGCGTGGCCAGATTATCGGCCAGGCTGCCCGTAGCCAGCTCATTAGGCGTCAGCGTCACCCTTTGGAATGGGAAGACCGTACCAAAGGCCAGTGCCATGTCATCATCTCCATACAAAAAGGCCGCGCAACCATCTTCCTCTGACGTCTCTCCCCAGACACCATCGAGATAGAATTGCGCGGCCTTGTATCTTATCGAGCCGGAGCGTTATCAGCTAACAGCGGCGGTGAACAGGAATCCCGCGTTCTGTTCGGTCACGTTGTGGTCGTAGTCCAGCCCCACATAGACCGCATCCGCTTCTGGGTTCTCGACCTTGTACTGGCGCACATAGCGATTACGCTGGTATTCGAAGGAGCGCCCGAACCCTATCTGCAGTGCTTGGTTCATCGCGGCGTTAGACATGCCCGCTTCTCTCCGGAAGACCAGGCAGTTATCCTGCCAGATCAGCTCGTTATCGGCGTCCGCGCCCTCGTTTGCTTCATCGAAGACCATATCACCGACGAAGACGTTCTCGGGCGACAGCCACGTGAACAGCCCGGCGAACTGCTCGGTCGTCAGGTCCCCTTCTCGCACGTACTGGAAGCGGTTGACGATCTTTGGGTTGCTCACCAGCGCCGTCCAGACGTTGCCGGCTAGAAGCACGGCGTTGGCCCTCATGCCGCACCCGATGAGCACCTGGAGTGCCGCGTCGTTGAGGTCGCTGATGGGGTCTCCGTTGTCGGCGTCCCACTTATTAGCCGGCACAGAGGTATAGTTAGCGTTGAACGCGCCAGCCGCAAAGCACTTATCGCGCGCATCGACCTCAGCCGAGATCATCAGTTGCCCCGTCATGGTCATGGTCATCGCTTCGGACGGGTCGAGCACCTCATCCATATCGAACATGGCGTGGTTGACATCGATCAGGTCATAGAGGCTGTGGTGGTCGAGGCTGTAGGGGTGGGGCTCCGGCACCCAGTGGCTGCGTTCGGCCGGCTCGAGGTAGGCCCTGGGGCCGGTATTGACGTGGCGCAGGTTCTCGGGCCGCATGATGTACACGCTGCTCTTTTTCTTCGTCACGTACTTGACGGGGAAGGGTCCGTTACGCACGGACATCGGGTTGTTGTAGGCCAGCGACAGATCGCTCAGTGGCCTACTTACATAGGTCGTGCCTTCGGCTGGCATAGTCTATTCTCCTATATGGCCGCTATCGTTCGAGGGTAAGGATCTGCGCTACTTCGCCGTTGGCCGCGCCACCGATGCACCTACCGATGCTGTTGGCGGTGGCCGCCGCGCCGTCGGATACGACCTTAGCGGCGTTGTTGGCGCGGACGAAGTGACCGTCCGCGATGGCCCCGGCCGCGGCCACGCGCACCGTCTGCGAGTGTCTCCAGTCGGCAATCGGCACCACATCACCCGCGGCCCGGGGCGCCTCGTAGAAGACACCGTCGGGCTTGGCGTTGTTGCCCGTGGCGATCATGCGGCGGTTGGCCGAGATGTTGCAGAGGGTGAAGGCCTCAGCGGCGGCGGCAGCGCCCCCGGAGGCATAGCTGACATATACAACTCCAGAATCAAGGGCCATGGGTTAGGTTCCCCTCTGCCAGTCGGCCACACCGATCTCTTCGGCCTCGTAGGCTTTGCGCTCGTCGTCTTTGAGTTCGGCGACGGCTTGGTTGTAGGCGTCCACGCGGTTGAGGGTCGGGTCTTCCTTGACCAGCACGGCCACGCGTTCGCCGATCTTACCGCTGACGGATTCCGCGTCTTGGCTATCATCGTTGCCTTCTCTTTGCGATCCGTTCGTTTTCTGCGCGACCAGGCCGTCCGGCAACAGGCACCAGCTATCGTCGTTTTGGTCGGCCAGCTGTTTGCGTGCCTGGGCGCTGTCGGCTTTCTCGATCCGATCCATGATGGCATCGAGCGAGGCCACCGGCACCGCGCCGCGCTCGGCGTGCTTGCTGAGCCTCTCGCGCGCTTGCACCAAAGCGGCCTCATGCTCGGCCTTATCGTTGGCCTGACGCGACTCCACCAAGGCGGCAATGACGGCATCCACGGACACCTCTTCCGGAGCGATGCCGAGCATTTCGGCTACTTGCTTCCTCTGTTCTTCGTTCATGGTTTCCCCTTTGTTGGTGGGAAAGGGTTTACGGTAAAGATAGTTTCAATCCACGCCAACGCAAGCGAGGCGACTAGGGTCTGAAAATAGAATCGGCAAATCCCTTGTCAACAGCCATGCTGGCGGACATGTAGGTCTCTGCGGTCATCATGCGGCGGCACTGCAACACCGACAGGCCGGTCGACTCGGCATAGATGGAGGCCATCATGGCGTTCTTCTCCACGACGTATTCGGCCAGCGCGGTCGCTTTCTGGGCCACTTTCTTCAGGCCGTTCTCGTCGTAGTAGCCGTACGCATCAAGCGGGTATCGCACCTCGTGGATCATCATGGATCCCATGTCCGCAATCTGCCTTTGGTCGGCCAACTGCGTCAACAGGGTCGATCCGCTGGCGTCCATACCCTCCACCAGCGCATTGATCCTGCCGCCCTCCTGCTGATACATCTGCAGGCGCAGCCGGCAGCGTGCCGCCTCATCTATCTGGCCACCCGGCGAGTTGATACGCAGCATCAGCTCGTTACCCGTGACACGGGCCATCTGCTCCTCGAACACGCCGTAGGTCATGTAGTTCGACTCACCGTAATAGCGCATCATATCGCCCACCCTCTCGGAGACGAACGGGCCATAGATGAAGATGGTGTTCTCGGCGTACTCCCTTGGCCTAAAAGGCATGGGCCGGTCTTCGTCCCTCTCTTCGGACATCTCGGCCACGGCGCCCTTGTAGCAGGCGGCCCACAGCGCGGCGACTGGGTCTTTATTCTTCGGTTGGTTCGTCATCGGATTCCTCGTTTGGTTGGTCGTCCGGCTGATCGATTGGCGGCTGTCTGGGTATGCCCTTCTCCACGAGCTTCATATCAGCCCTAAGCTGGGCCTCGAGGTCGTCGTCCGGGACGATGAAGCCACCGCGCCCGAGGCGCTCGATGTGCTCGGCGATGCGAAAGACGCGGGTGGCGTCGAGGTTGGCCCACCGCATCAGCGGCCTAGGCGCCGCATCCCCGAAGTTGAAGGCCACCAGCTTCTTTATGATATCAATATTAATGGCATCGACCACCTCGTCGAGCAGCGAGCCGAGCACGTTGAACAGTATCTCGTAGAGGTCGGAGGACAAGGAGCGGTTGGCCGTTTCACTTTCAGACAGGTCGAGGATATGGCTGAACAGCGAGCGGCTGATCTCTAGGTTGTAGTACCGGAAGCGGCCCAGTATGTCCACCTCCGGGCGGGCCGACTGCAAGTACTCGAGCTCGAGCCGGTCCTTGGGCAGCAGCAGGTAGGACGACTGATGGGAGGTCATGCGACTAAGCAGCCCACGGAAAACGTTGCGCTCCGCCAGAGAGACCTCTTCCTCGTAGCGTCCCACCGGCAGGGGCATCAGTTGCCGTCGCGTCCCCAGCAGGTCGGCGTAGAACAGTTGCAGCTTGGCGAACCAAGGGCGATAACAGGAGCGCAACAGGCTGCGGCCGCGGTGGCTGTCGCCGATGGAGTAGGGCGAGAAGTAGCAGAGCCGGTCGCGTAGCAGTGTTATCTGTTGGGGCATGTCGTTGTCGTCGTTGACCTGCTGGACGACACTCGTGACGTGGCCCCTATCGTCGTTAAATTCCTCGATACTGTTCTGCCACCGGAACTCAGTCGACAGGGTGTTAGCGCCGTCCATGAACGGATAGGCCAGCTCGTGGATCGAGAAGCCATGCTCCAGCGAGGTGAGCATTTCCCTGAGCAGCTTGCGGAAGTTGGCGCGCGGGTTGGGGTCGACAGCGTCGTCGAGGCCCAACTCGTTGGCGACGAAGGAGCGGACCGTCTCGTCGCCACCCTCCAGCGTGAACGTCGAGCTGAGCAAAGGGGACTTGAGCAGCAGCAGGTCGGACGCCACCTGGCTGTCGTCGCGGGCCATGAACCCATAAATGAGATTCGAGCGGCGACCGGCCAGACTACTGGTGTCGTAGTCCCCGAGGTTATCGTCTATAGGCGGTATCGGCGAGGCGTCGGCGAACGGTGCCCAAGCGATGGGGCTCAGGTCGTAGTCGTAATCACCTTGCGAGTAGAAGTTGCCCAGCGAGTTGAATAGTCCCATGGTGTTGAAACTTACAGATTCTTTCGCTAAAATACAAACCATGAGATTCAAGAGCGAGGCCGCGTTTCAGAAGCACGTCATAGCCATAGCCAAGCTGGGCGGCTGGGAGGTCTTCCATCAGGGGGACATGCGCCACATCCTCTCGGGCGTGGGCTATCCCGACCTAACGCTCATCAGCCAGCGTGAGCCGCGCGTGATTTTCGCTGAGTTGAAGACGGACAAAGGCGAGAGGAGCGCGGAGCAGGTCAGATACGCCGCAGTAATCTCGTCGTTGGGCATCCGGGGCGTCGAGTACTATCTATGGAGGCCCAAGCACCTTGAGAAGATCAAGCAGGTGCTCAAAGGAACGGGCGATCCGGAGCGAAGACGACGCTTCACCGCCACGCTGGGACTCATGCTAAAGGAGAGCAACAAGAGATGAACATATGCGGAGCACCATGCTCACGGACGGGCAACGGGATATGTAAAAACAAGGTTAGGCGCAAGGGCCAACTATGCTATGCCCACAAAGACCTCAAGCACTTCACTCAGTTGGACATAGCCGAAGTCGTCCAGCTCCTGATCGTAGAGGGCCGCAGAGGGCTTGACAGCTTGGATACGATAGAAGACCCAAGCGCTCGCGCTCTGGCCACCAGAGAGGCTTGCCGCTGCTTCTCGACGATGGCGGCCTTATGCAAGCAATTCCAGGTCAAGTTCGAGTAACATGGCAATAAAGGTCAACGCATCGGGAGGGGAGCACGACCTGTGGCTGCCCGGCGACGAGCGCATCGAGGACTTGGAGCTGTTCACCAGCCAGCAGTTGGGCATGAACATCACGCCGGAGATGGTCCTTTCCCGCAGCAAGAAGAACCAGCAGTACAAGCGGGCCACGGCGCTGACCCGGCAGCAGGTCGACACCATCCTGTCGGTCAAGGAGCACCGGCGCACCGTCGTCCGGGGAGCGCACAGCCTGGGCAAGTCCGTGGCCATAGGCGTCTTGGGCTGTTGGTGGCTGACGCGCAAACGCGACAACATGGTGCTGATGGCGTCCGCCAAAGAGGATCAGGTGTCCAAGGTGCTGTTCCCCAACATGTTGGGCCACTACGTCCGGGCGTTCGGTAGGCGCGGCAAGCTGGGCGCACTGCAGGTCTATCCCGACCAGCTCGCCCATCCCAAGTGGTGCGCCATAGGCATCAGCGGCCAGAACACCGAGGCTTTCGCCAGCTACCACCCGCACGGCGACGGCGAGGTCTTGCTGGTAATCGATGAGGGCAGCGCCATGACCGACGCGCTGGCGCAGGCGGCCGAGGGGCTGATAAGCAGCGAGGCGGCGCGGATAGTGGTGCTGGGCAACCCGCTCAACACCCAGCCGCGCGATCCCTTCCGCGCCTTGTTCACCGACAAGCAGTACAATAGGATTCACTGGAAGACCAGCGAGCATCCCAACATCCAGCATCAGAGGCCGATCTATCCTGGTTGCATCTCCCAAAAATGGATCAACGAGATGATTGAACGGCACGGGTTAGAGTCCGACCAGGTTCAGGCGCGTTGCTTCGGGGAGTTCCCGCCCATCAAGACCGACTCCGAGAAGGGCAAGCTCATCGACGTGAATGCCGTTGCCCAGTCATCGGGCTTGACCGTCGAGGAGATATTGGCCGAGATGCACAGCGAGGAACCGGAAGTAAAGGACCTGTTCCATTTCGTGGGGCAGGGACACACCTACTCACAGGGGGTATGATGAGACTACTATCGAACGACGAGATCAAGGCCGGGTGTCAGGCGGCCAACATCATCCAGATGAGAGGTTGGGGCATCCGCGCCAACAGTCCCTTGGTCGGCAAGGGCGCGTTGGTCGAGGTGAAGGTGCAGGGCGGTGAGTGGTCCAACGCCAAAACGGGCGAGTCCGGGCAGATATGGAACATAGAGGCTTCATTCGTTCAGGAGATAGACGACCGCTCCGAGATCATGAACGTGCTCGACCGGATCATGGGCGAGGGGCCGATAGGGTTGTATGAGGATATATTCGCTCAGGGGTTTCGCAACCAGTTCGCCGCGATATGCTGCCAAGGCAACATGCCAAGGGCACGGACGTTGATGCCGGCGTTCAAGCCCGAGGCGGAAGCATCGACCAGCGCCGCCAAGCGCGGATGCGCCAACAGGGAGACCGAGGTAGCGGTGGAGTTTCAGGACATAATGAGCAATGCGACGACGAAGTGGTCGCCCTTCCAGCGACGCAACTATGCCAGGCCGAGGGACAAGGCCGCGATCCACGGGCGCGAGTTGGCCAAGGCTACTACCATAGCCGTGGCGACGCATCCGACGCAACAGGGGATTAGTAGGATCAACCGCAGCAAAGGGGAGCAGCCCGCTCTGGATGCGCTATTGGCCGGTTGTTGGATACTCAATCGGGAGATCCAGAGGAGGTCGTTCAGGCCAAAGGCGGGGCCCAGAGCCGACGAGCGTGGGGCATCACTGGACAGCGCCACGATGGCGCGATCGGTAGCAGAATCATCCCGACTCGACGGGGGCATCCTCCGTTTTCCTCGACAGCAATAGTCCCGTACGGCGCGGAGTAAGGGGCCTCAATCCAGACCTGAACAGCGCCACGATGGCGTGGTTGTAAGTTTAGCTTGGCTTAGGCGGCCAAAAAGAGGGCCGCCACGCCATAGCTTGAGTTATAGGATAGCACACGGGCCGCCCTCGTCGCGCTGACGCGCGTTTTCGGGCGGCCCTTCTCTTTGTTCGGACGTCTTAGATTTGAACTTAGGTAGTAGTCGCGTTTTGCCCCTCCCCACCCCCCGGGCCTTCCATTCTTGATAATCGTTATTTAAGGAGTAAAAACAGCAGATAGGGAGCGGGTGGTTGGTGGCGGGTTGGTCTGGCGTGGTTGGGCTTGGGTGCTGGAGAGCGCACAGTCTGGTGTGTGTAGTGGGCGGGTGCGCTGGCAGTCTCTACCGTCTTGTGTAGTTGTCCCCTTTAGGTGTTACCTTCTGTTCCCTTTGGGTATCAGTGCGCGTGCCGGTTGTGGCCGCGTGGCTGGGTGCATGTTTTGCACGTTGTAAGCAATTGTCTTGCAACGAGTTATGGGCAAGTTAATTGTTTCACATGGAACAATAGTTTGGCATGGTTTTTGCATATATAGGGGTAACAGCAGTTCACTTCTCAGGAGGCTTGAGATGAGAGTTATAGTTTGCGGTGGCAGAGATTATCACGATAGCGAGCGGGTCTGGCGGGTGCTGGACGGTATCCATGCGAGGGAGTGCATCCACGTCGTAGGGCATGGAGCGGCGCGGGGAGCGGATAGCTTGGCGGGAGCGTGGGCGAGGGAGCGCGGCGTGATGGAGTTCGCACGTCCAGCGCAGTGGACGGAGTATGGTAGAGCGGCGGGGCCAAGGCGCAATAGCGAGTTGCTCAGGGAAGTGAAGCCAGCGCTGGTGGTGGTGTTCCCCGGCGGAGCAGGCACGGCGGATATGCGGAGGAAGGCGCAGCGGCAGCGGGGCGTGAAGGTGGTGACGGTCGCCGAGTCGGGAGGTTCGTCGTGAACCGCTTGGCGGTGGTGGCTTGGTGGGTATTGGTGGCCCTCGTCGTGGCGTCCGGCGGCCTGCTCGCGCCGCTGTTGTTGGTCGGGCTGGCATGGAAGAACCGGCCCGACCACGTACACCAGCCCGAATGGCTGAAGTGGTTGTGGTGATAGTGCGTCCCCTCGTGGGACGCGGAGTGTTACCCAAGGGTTTGGGGGCCAGCACATAACCGCGCACACGCGCAGGAGGATTGAGAAGATGAAGACCTACGTCATAAGAACATGCGAAGGCGATGAGGAGGTCGCGTTACTCATAGAGAAGTGGGAAAGCTACGGATGCTATCTGCACAGTTGGCAGTACGACAGAGAACACAACGAATGGATTATGGTATTTAAGGAGGGCTGACATGAAACTCTGTTCAGACTTCGCCAGTGGGCCGCGGTTCGATGAGGCGCGGCACGAATTCGAGCGGCTGGAATCCGACCCCGACGCCACGCCGAGGCAGAGGGCCAGCGCATACAAGCGAATGATGAAGGCGCATAGGGCGCTACGAGTAGAGGCGACGGGCAAGGCCAAGCGACAGACGAAGGCATGGGAGTAGGGCCATGACCAACGCGCAAGAAACCTTCCTAGAGCGATTGCTTTTGAGCTCCGCCATCCCGCCAGCCGTTCGCAAGGATGCCCGTCGAGTCATGGCAGACCCGGAGGTGGGCGTTGAGCAGGTGACCATGTTGATTGACCGAGTCAAGCAGATCATGGACGAAGCCCCACCGAAGGACCAGAGACCGGCAGCGTGGCGCGTGGCCAGCTTGCAAGCCAAGGTGAAGTATTACAACCGGCGCGGCAGCAAGGCCAGCATCAAGCCGCTGGTGGCCGACATTGAATGGCTCGCAGAGCAGAAGGAGGTAGCACAATGAAGACTCGCATGAGATGGAACTGCCAAAGCGACGGCTGCTTTTTCGACAAGAAGGTCGCAAGACTCGAAGACTTTGATGACTGCTTTGGTGGCAAGATAGGCATGACGGACGTCGATGGACTGGTCGAGCGCAACGGGCACTTCCTGTTCGTTGAATGGAAAGCACCGGAAGAGAAGCTGCCAATGGGCCAACGCATTCTATTTGAGCAACTGACGAAGTTGTCAGACAAGGTCGTCGTCGTAGTGATACATGGTCATTCATCCATGAGCCAAGGATCGCACCCAGTTCAATACCAGACAGCCTACAAGGGAAGATGGTCGGCAGTGGAAGAAACCAACATAGACCGGCTAAGAGGATTCCTAAAGCGGTGGTACACGTGGGCAGACAACCAAGGAGACTTTCAATGGCACATGTAGCTAAAAACTCGGGCAACAATGAATGGTACACGCCACCAGAGATAATCGAGGCGGCGCGTAGGACGATGGGGAGGATAGACCTTGATCCGGCTTCAAACGAAGTAGCGCAACGCTGGATAGATGCGGGGAGCTACTACACGAAAGAGGACGACGGATTGCTCTTGTCGTGGGGAGGGCGCGTCTGGTTGAATCCGCCATACGAAGCGAAGCTGATCGGCCAGTTCGTGGAC
The DNA here is from genome assembly GCA_002238425.1 of SAR202 cluster bacterium bin16. Taxonomy (GTDB): domain Bacteria; phylum Chloroflexota; class Dehalococcoidia; order Lucifugimonadales; family Australimonadaceae; genus Bin16. The sequence continues at coordinate 10,662 of MPMJ01000030.1, forward strand.
AAGCTGATCTCCTCAACTGGCATAGAGCAGGCCATCACCTTGACCAACAATGCCACCGAGACCAAGTGGGGTCAGAAGATATTGGCCAGCGCCAACGCCATCTGCTTCCCAAGCCAGCGCGTCAAGTTCCTCCGCCCCGAAGGCGAAAAGGGCAGCCCATTGCAGGGACAAATGATAGCTGGTTTTGGCGTGGACAGAGTGCGCTTTGAGCAGGAGTTTGCACCACTGGGCGCGGTAGTCTTCACCTTGGTTCACTTGGGTAACAGTGATGTTTCCTTTAGGTAACACTTAGACGAAGGGGTTCATTGTGCCACAACAAGTTACAAGGTGGCACGGATTTTGCAACGTAGTAGGACAACAGCAGAAGGGCAATCCAGCCCACCAAACGAAGGAGAAGTGAGATGGAAAGTCAGAAGGAAAGAATCCTAATGGCAGTGCTTGACCGGCTGCTAAGCTCGGACGACGAGGGCCAAGCCGAACGGGAGCGGCCAACCATAGCCACCAGAATCCCCATCGGTTCATACGTGGTGGTTCGTTGCCGCGACGCTGGCGTCCATGCCGGTGAGTTGGTCGCGTGGAGTGGGCGGACGGCGGAGTTGAAGGAGTCGCGCCGGCTGTGGCGTTGGCATCAGGCGCGTGGCGGACTACTAAGCGGCGTGGCCAACTACGGTCTCAACCACGAAAAGAGCATAGTCGGCTCCCCGTGCGACATCATCTTGACCGAGACGTGCGAGATAATCGCTTGCACCCACGAGGCGGCGCAGTCAATCGCCAATGCTCCCAACTCGCACGAGGAAGAGCAGGAGTAAAATGGTTGATCCAGTAAGGCGCGGCGACGGCTATAGCAAGGGAGATGGCAACGGCAGCGGAAGGGGATGGGGAGACGGTAGCGGATTCGGTTCGGGATTCGGTTCGGGATTTGGCAACGGCGAGGGCAACGGAGGAGGTTGGGGAGACGGTAGCGGGAGCGATGACGGTAGCGGTAGCGGTAGCGGTTCGGGATTTGGCAACGGCGAGAGCGACGGAGGAGGTTGGGGAGACGGTAGCGGGAGCGGGAGGGATGACGGTAGCGGAGACTAACCACCACCAACCAACGGAGGAAGCACGATGTCACGAGCAACATTGAACCACAAGCGCACAAGCTGGCGCAGACCATACCGGCCAAGGAAGTCGCTATGGAAGTGCCAAGGGTGCGGGAACGTGTATGACAGGTGGCGCGGGGATGTCCCCCAAGAGAACCGGCAGTGCGTCAATTGCCAGAAAGGAGGTGAGTGATGAAGGAGAAACAGCAGGACGTAATCGTCGTCGATCCGTCCGAGGTCGAAGTAGTGCAGACCCGTCCAGCGACCAAGGAAGAGATTCAGCAGATCCAGGCCGACGAGTTCAACAAGCAGGCGATGGACCCGCGCACCTTTGAGCTGGCGGTCAACCAGAACGGCCACCTATCCGCCGAGGAAAACATGCTCATCAAGGTGGACGCACTGCGCGGTCTCATCTCGGTGACGATGGGCGCAGCCGAGCGCGTTCAAGCCGAGGCCACCTTGGAAGGCATCAAGGCACTGGCGCGGAAGCTCAAGTTGCCCAAGCTGGAAAAGGAATGCGCGACCATGATCTTGGATTGCAAGCGGGTGCTGGTGTTGCAGAATCCGCCCATGCCGAAGAAGGAGAGCGCGAAGAAGGCCAGAGAGATCAATCATGGAAATTCTTCGACTAGTCCTAACATTCAAGTCGAAGAATCCGAGCCGGACGAGAAGCCCACGCCACAGATGCGAGCAGCCTTTCGCGACGAGCACGGCAAAGACCTAACCGACGTCGAATGGGAGGAGGTCAAGACCGAGAACCTGAGCGACGAGACCGCGAGACCGATGACCGTATCCGGCCTACGCGACAGGCGAGCAAAGCGCAAGAACGAACTCGACGGCGGCCAGCGCAAGACCAAAGTAGAGCACAACGAAGAGCGACGCGAGAGCATCAACAACCACGTCTTAGTCATCCAGCGCGGCAAGGAGGTACCGGCACTGGGTGGAATCTTGAGAGTAACGCGCGACCAGTTCAAGAATGAAGGAGCACGGGGCCACGACCAAGCCCAATACGAGGCCGTGGCCACCGTGTATCGACTCAAGGGCAACGACACCCCTGCGACCGACGTAGAGGAGACCATGCCCATGTTTCCAGAAGGAGCCTAACATGGCACTACGAGGAATCGCCATCAATCAACGCACGTGCGCCAACACGGGTTGCACCAACACCGTCAGCGGACGGCGCATCTTCTGCTCAACCACATGCTGCAATGAGCACAACGCCTTTGGTGACGCAATCAGCAAAGGCAAGTACGCCATCTGCTCGATACCCGAGTGCAAGATGCCCTTCCGCACCAATCGTAGGAAAACCGGGCAGATCGGTCAACATGGCCTATGCGACCAGCACAACGACAAGCTGGCCCAGCTCGACAAAGCCAAGCCCGGTTTGTTACCAGCATGGGGCGACAAGAACAACGCGCAGATCCTCTTGTTTGACGACGAGACGCCGCTGATGCTGGGAGAGGGCAACGGACACACAGACAACGGAAAGGAAGGTGAGTAATGAACGCAGCATATGGCATCATAGTAACGGCACTACTGGCCCTATCGGAACTCCCCGAGGGATAAACCGAATGCACCATTACCCGCGTCCCGCATTCGGCCGGCGAGGAGTTCGCGCCAAGCTGGATCGTAGAAGACAGCGACGGCTGCGGAATCAACAGAAAGGTAAGCGACAATGGAAGGTTCCGAGCGCAGAGAAGCAATGCTAAACGGCGACGGCGACGGCGAGGGCAACGGGAGCGGTTGGGGTAACGGCTATGGAGACGGCAGCGGTTGGGGCAGCGGATACGGCGACGGATGCGGCAACGGATGCGGCAACGGATGCGGCAACGGGATAGGCGCAGGCAACGGGCGCGGTGACGGCTATGCCAGTGGCGCAGGAGACGGTCACGGAGCCGGTTGGGGTAAAGGCGCAGGAGAAGGCGACGGCAAGGGAGACGGCTACGGAGAAGGCAACGGGTGGGGAGACGGATACGGCAGCGGCAGCGGCATCAGCAACAGCATCAGCAACCCAAGGAGAGACAACGTTGAATAGCAGGCGCAAAAAGTCGTTGTGGAAGTGCCCCGAATGCAAACACGTCTATGACCGTTGGCGCGGAGACGTTCCGCAGAAAGATAGAAAATGTGTTCACTGTCAAGCGAAGGGAGGTAATAAGTAGAGCAGAAAAGTAGTGTCTCCCCCGGCACTAGGTCGGGGGAGCACATCAACCAGAAGGAAGGTGAGTAATGAAAGCAGCATATGGCATCATAGTAACGGCACTACTGGCCCTATCGGCACTCCCCGAGGGCTCAACCGAATGCACCATTACCCGCGTCCCGCATTCGGCCGGCGAGGAGTTCGCGCCGAGTTGGATAGTAGAAGACAGCGACGGGTGCGGATACAACAGAGGAGTTGATCCGTTCTACGTCACCCGGTGCTGGATTGAGTGCGAGAGCAATGGCGGCTACCAGTCCAGTGACCCCGAGTGCGAGGCGTTCGGCATCGTCAAGGAAGACGACGAGGAAGACGAATGAAATACTATTACAGCGTATTCAGAGACGCCGACAAGAACGGACGCCAGCAATGGGGATACTCAATCACGTACGGAGGAACGCAAGTGAGGGAATCGGGGAAGCGATACGATTCTCAAGCGGAAGCGTCATTAGAAGCGACAAGAATAGTCGAGCAGTACAATGACAATTTGGACTAAGCTGTCATGGACAACCTCCGGCTGGAAGCTGTGGAAGTCCGGCACGGAGAGATTCATTCAATCGCCCACCGGCCAGTCGTTGGCCATCCCGTCGAGCCGAATGGCTTGGCGGGTATGGGGGGCATTAATCGAGAAGGAGCAGCAACATGGCACGTAAAAGGACGAAGAACCCGAGTCCCATCAAGGCGCGAGTCCCCGAAGACTGGTGGGTCGTTCACTACATGGACGTGGAGAGCCACTTGTCGAAGGCCGGCAACGTCAGCATCCGCGTTGACTACTCGGTCAAAGAGCGCGAGTTCCCGGTATCGGTGTACTACACGCCGGAACATCCCAACGAGTTCGCACGCAAGCGGTGGCGGAAGTTCAAGGAGGAGATGGCCAAGGAGGGCCACGAGATCAAGGGCAAGAAGATCGACAGCATAGTCGAGTTGTCGGAGGACTGGTTGATGCCCGGTCGAATCGGCGTGATAGTAGAAGAAGACGGAGAGTACGAAAACATTGAAGTTGTCGCGCTCGACTGGGATGAAGTGAAGATCGAAGACGAGGAGGAGGAGGAAGCCAAGGCGAAGAAGGACGAGCAGGAAGACCAAGACGAGTTGCCGTTCTAAGGGGCGGTGGCTCGACATCCGGGGCGGTGGCTTCGTCTAGTCCGCCAGTCATCGCCCCGGCCTCATTGAAGCGACGGGCACCGCAGATGGGTCGTTCTGGCTGCATTTTCTTTCCGGGGTGGAAACGCCCCGGCCTCATTGAAGCAAGCAAGCAAGCACCAACGAACTGGCGAGGGTCCACCTGTGCTCTTGCCTGGGCCGGGTAGGCAGGAGAGACCTGTCGCCCGGCCCGCACTTTTCAGGAAAGGGAAAGAGTGATGGTAGAACTAACGAAGCACCAGCAAGAGCAGATGGACACCATCATCGAAGCCATCGACTACGGCAACGAAAGCCCGGTGACACTGGCCGGCGCAGCAGGAACCGGCAAGACGACGTGCATGGGCATCTTGGCAGGCCGGTGGCCCAAGGTACTGTTCCTTGCACCCACCAACCGCGCAGCGCTCGTGCTGCGCTCCAAGCTACAACAAGGTGCGCGCGTATCCACCATTCACTCCGCTTGCATGAGGGTCAAGCGCGAGACGCACGAACAGGAGATAAAGCTACTCAGGGCCCTTGTCCGGCAGGCCGAAGACTTGGAGGTATTGGCCGAGGGCATCGGGAAGGCGACCGAGGAGAAGAAGGCACGCGCCGAAGTGCTCAAGGGACTGGTGGGGATTGACCTTGACGCGCCGGACAAGATAGTTCGCCAGAAGCTCGTCAGGATGTTGAGACAAGCGGAGCGCGACAACGAGATAATCTTCGAGGGCGCGAGCGAGAAAGACGAAGAGACAGTCAGCCATATCGTCATAGACGAGGCGAGCATGGTAACAAACGAGATGGTCGAGCACGTCGAAGCGAAGTTTGCGACCATCCCGATATTGCTTGTCGGCGACGACCACCAGCTTGAGCCGGTCATCTCGGACCAAGAGCGCGGCAAGGGTATCGTACCGGCCATGACGGGCGAGCCAACGGCGCGACTGGACGAGGTGATGAGGCAGGCCGAGGGCAGCCGGATACTGCGGTTTGCCACGTGGATACGCAAGCAGAAGACCGCGCTCAAGTTGGTACGCTTCGCCGACAAGGGGGAAGCGGACGAGCAGCTACGCATCACGCGGCGGCCCAAGTCGGGCATCACCAAGGGGCTGTTGCGGCAGTTAGACGAGATCATTGGCCCTCAGTTCTCCGGCGTGGTCTTGTCGCGGCGCAACGACACCAGGCGCACCATCAACAGAGGCTTGCGCCAGCTCAGGGGATGGGACGAAGGGGAGCCTAAATGGCTACCGGCGGACGGGGAGCGTTTGGTGTGCGTAACCGCGCCCTCTCGTAGGGCGCTCGAAGAGGAACAGGCCATTGACCCAATCGAGGGCGAGGCGGTAGCATGGGATTCGCCGTTGAACCGGGTGGTCAAGGGAACCATCGTATTCGTCGAGAGCACACAGATGGTCGGCGATGCGCGTGGCTACCAGTTCGTGCGGCTGGCAGCGCGGGTTGAGGGCGAGGAGACAGTATTCACAGCGCACGTGGCCGCCGGGGAGTTCCTGCGAACATACCAGCTCGACGAGGGACGGGATTATGGATTCTCCCCGAGAGGTTGGTACGGTTTTGATTATGGCATGGCGATGAGTGTTCACAAGGCGCAGGGCAGCGAGTTCGATAACGTGGCCGTGTACGAGCAGGCCGCGCCGTGGCAGCCGGATGAGAACGGCAAGTGGTTGAGGCCGTCGAGGGAGGAGCATAGGAAGTGGGCCTACACCGCAGCGACGAGGGCCAAGGAGAAACTTTTGTGGGTTAGCATGCCACTGTGAAAGGAGGCGAGGAAATGGCAAAGAGGAAGTTCAAAGCAAAGAGCAGCATCGTCCGCAAATACCGTTCAGAGATAGACAAAGCGGCCAGTTGGGAGCGGCTGGAGGATATAGTAGTAAGCATAGACAACGCCTTTGAGCAGAGGGCCATAGGAGGAGAGCACGTGGACCGGCTATGCGAGCGGGTGGCCAAACGGGCCAGAGAAATTGACCGACGCAAGCGGCGCAAGTAGGTTGGTAGGCCCACCAAATGGAGCTATTACAATGCTGACATCCCAACACCGAGAGTATTTAGAGCGCCGCGCCGTTGATCCAGACCAGTTTCCGGGCCGGTTCCGGTCCGTAGAGGGCAGCGACACACGTCTCGCCAACTTCGCGCCGCACAACAAACGGGCGGGGCTGTTGATTCAGTCCGGCGACAGGTACCAGCTCAGACCGGATTCGCCACCGCACAGCAACGGCAAGACAGCTAAATTCGTCTGCGAATCTGGACTTGCGCCCATCATCGACCTACCAGACAGCGAGGTGCTCGAAGGCGACGGGCCGGTCGCAATCGTCGAAGGTCTCGTGAAGGCGGACGCGGTGCGGATGTGTTGGCCGGACGCTTGCGTCATCGGTATCACCGGCTGTTCGACATGGGCAGAGCAGGGAACGCGCTACGGGCGATTACAAGGCGCGTTAGAGCGAGTACCGTGGAAGGGCCGCGACACCTACATCATCTTTGACGCAGACGCCGAGACGAACGGGAACGTCAAGCGAGCGGAAAAGGCATTCAGCCAAAGGTTGCGCGAGCAGGGCGCGGCGGTGCACGTGGTCAAAGTGCCGGTGCTCGAAGGCGACGAGACCGCCGGTATAGACGACGTGCTCGCATCACACCAACCGAAGCACCGGGCCAGCGCGTTGGCCAAGCTCATCGAGGAAGCGCCCGTGATGCAGGGGCGCGGGGGGCCAAGGAAGAGGGCTGGCAGGCCCAGCGAGGACAAGCGCCCCGACTCGCCCCACGAGCTTGCCGTCGTGTGCTGCGGCTCCGGCAACTGGACGACGATGGACGGCCAGACAGCCCACTACGAGCGCAATGCGGGGCTATGGACGAAGTTGTCGCGGGAGTCGGTAGGGGAGGTGGCCTGTTACCCGGAATACACCGAGCCCATCAACTTGGAGCCAACCAGCGGGATTAGAAAGATGGTTCCAAGCTGCATCTTGGGGATTCTCAATTTGCGAGGGCCAGCACCGGCAGCGCCTCGTAGGTTGTGGCCGTTCGCTTCCGAGGTCATGGACGTGGACACCGGCGACATGATGGACTACGAGCGCGGCCACTACTTCACCGAGAAGCTCGACTACGATCCAGACCCCAACGCGGACGGCAGGCCGGAGCTATTCGGCCAGTTCCTATACAGCGCGTTCCAGTCCAGCGAGATGGTCCATTGGGCCGAGCGACTGTTGACATACATCCTGTTCGAGCACAACCGCCACCAGCGTCTAATCGTCTGGCAGGGCGTCCCAGGCAGCGGCAAGGGCGTGCTGATGGGTCTGCTTGGCGACATGATGGGGAGCCAGCACTTGGCGACGCTAAACGAGCGACTGGCGTGGGAGGAAGCAACCTGGGCGTTGATGCCGTTGGCCGGTGCCAGGGTGGCCATCCTTCCAGAGACCAACAGAGGCTTGCCAGCGCACACGGCCAAGGCGATAACCGGCCACGACCAGATTGCCGCTGCGCCGAAGGGCGGCCACCAGATTTCATTCGTCTATCGCGGACACCTGATCTACTCCACCAACAAGCAGCTTAGCATGTCAGACCCGGGCATGGAAAGGAGGCTGTTGACGCTGCCATTCACCGGAAAGCCAGCCGTGGTGGACACCGAGTTACCGGCCAAGCTAAGGGAACTCAGGCCACAGATATGGACGCACTTGTGGGAGTTGTGGCAGGAGGTCAAAGACGACCCATTAGAGCCGCCAGCAATGGCACAGGATGCCAGCCGGGCCACCACCGGCGGCGACTGGGAGGAATGGGCCGAGGAGCGACTTGAGATAGACCTACAAGACGGCAACACCGAGACAACCGCTATGCTCGTATGGGATTATCTGGTATGGAAAGGGGAGGACGCGACCGACGAGAAGGAGAAAAGGAACGCAGCCAACAAGATGAGGCGCAAGGCTCCGGGGCTTGGGTTGATAGCGGCGGGGCGTGGCGCGTGGCGATGCAAACTGAAAGAAGAGGAGGCCAATGGCAACGTACAATAACAGGCAACCGAAGGTCGACCAATTCGCCATAGCAACCAGCGGCGAGCAGAAGCAGAGGCGAATGTTGAAAGTTGACGAGAAAAGGGTGACGGGACCGCGCAAGAAATATGACGTGAGATCCGCGTCAGTAGATCAGGGGATAGAGCACCTTGCTGCGGACATAGTAGCCGGGGCCATACGGGAATTTGAAAGGAGCGGAGACAAGGCAACAGAGCTGTATTTGAGGAGCAATTGGTGCAAGCTCCATTGTAACCTCGTGGGGGTGAACCACCAGATCGTGCTGGACAAGATAGAAGGACGCATTTAACCGAAAGGAGATCGGCCATGAAGCTGATATATCTGAAAGAACCCGGCCAAGTAGCATACGAAGCGTATAGAGAGGTATGTCCAGAATCGAAGTTCACCGGCGACAAGCTACCCACTTGGCAAGACATAGATGAAGAGCTCAAGCCATACTGGGAGGCCGTAGAGACGGCCGTAACCAATCGCGTCATCAATAAGGGGGTATGAGGAATGATGGACGAAAAGGAAAAGAAGGGAAGGCAGCAGATCGAGAGCGCAATGAAGGTGCTCAAGGAAAAAGGCATCCGCATCTATGCGGGTAGTTGCGGGTGCTGCGATTCGCCGTGGCTTAAGGTCGAAGTAGAAGGGGAGGTCATATTGGATGTAGATGGGATAAACTTAGACATGTTCGGGGAAGGGTAATAGGAACGATGCGGGTCTTAGTTGCTTGCGAGTGCTCAGGGCGCGTCAGGGATGCGTTTAGGGCGCGTGGCCACGACGCTGTCAGTTGCGATCTAAAGCCATCCGCGACGGACGGACCGCACATACAAGGCGACTGCTTGAAGGTCTTGAATACCGACTTTTGGGACATGCTGATTGCGTTCCCGCCATGCACCTACTTGAGTTGTGCTACGCCATTGAACCATGATCCAGACCCAGAAAGGGCGATATTGCAACATGAGGCGGTCAAGTTCTTCTTCGCGCTCTACCACGCACCAATTGACCGGATATGCGTTGAGAATCCGCAAGGGATGATTAATGGGATCAAGAAGCCGACACAGCGCATTGACCCATTTCTCTTCGGAGAGCCAATTTGCAAGCGGACATACCTATGGTTGCGGGGATTGCCGCCACTGTATCCCACCAAGGTTGTCAGGCCGTGCCAGGACAAGACGGAGCGGTGGTGGAACTCGGGCGGGCGAAAGGGAAGGCAGGCCAGTAGGGCCGTAACGTTCCAAGGGGTGGCCGAGGCCATGGCAGAGCAGTGGGGCCAGATCAAACAGCCGTGGCTTTCACCGTTGGGGATTTAGCCGGGCGAGCGTGGGTACACGTCAGAGCGGCGTGGCCCAAAAATAGAGTGGAACATCTGCTCGCCCGGCTTAACTAAGGAGGCAAGAAATGAAGCGAAGCGAGGCACTTGCAGCACTCAACAAGATCGCGGAAGTATTAGACATTGACGGCGAACTAACGATTGACGAAGAAGCATTGATATACTCGACTTTAATAGTCATAGCCGGATGGACGGGAGAAGAATGGGAGGCCGCGCTGAACGGCGTCAGGATGGTGCAATGCACAAAAGCAATCAGAAACATCAGATTAGGAGACGCAACATGAGTCGACGAGACAAGCGAATCCGGGTGAGCGAGAGGACGCTGGGGCTAATCCGGGAGGAGCACCCCAACGTCATGGACACCATAGCGCTCGAAGAGTTGGTTCAACACTATTTCCGGTTGAAAGATCGGAACAAGCTCATCGAGGAGGCGCTCGAGGAAGAGGTTAGGAGGAGCCGGAGGTTCAAGAACAAGTCGGACAAGCGCGACAAGGTCATAGCGTGGATGATCGTTTCGGCGGTCGCGACGGCGTTGTTCGCATTGTTTGCCGCTTTCGCTTAGTCGTATATTAGTTTCAAGTGGATGGTATGGTATTGTGGATAAGCAACCCTGTTATGCCCGACTTGACGGGGGCATATTCCATTTCCATCGACAGCAATAGTCCCGTACGGCGCGGAGTAAGGGGCCTCAATCCAGACCTAAAAGGCAAAAGGAGAACGTACCATGCAGCAGTTTCTTTCTCTTCTAATGATGGCTTGGGCTTTGTCCTATGGCCTCGTGGCAGTCAACGCCCAATCATATGCGCCAGGAACCGGCCAGAAGGCGGAGTATCAGCCAATCAGGCAGGCATACCAGGAGACCGGCCCGGGCGACAAGCTCATAACGGTAGCCGATCTGGATGGCGCATTCCTCAAGTCCATCGAAGTGTCGGCCAACGCCGAGGGGCTGCGGACGATCAGGATCGTCTATCAGGACGAGAACAACCAAGAGGGGACGCTGATCTATACCGAGCGCACCGGCGGGGAGCTGGCCGGGGCGCTCGACAGGACGCTGGGCACCGGCTGGCGCACCGGCGGCGGCAGCGGCGGAGGTGGATCGGCACCGACCAACCTGTCCACGTCGCCAGCGGCCAGCAGCGTGGTGATACGGTCCTCGACCGGCACGGACGCGACCATACCGGCGGCCACCACCTCGCAGGCCGGTGTGATGACATCGGCGGACAGGACGAAGCTCAATGGCATATCCGCTAACGCCATAGCCGCCGCGCAGGCCACCACCATCGCCGACGCACGGGCGCAACTGCGCTTCACCAACGCCGAGAAGTCCAAGCTATCGCAGATATTGGTCAGCCGTCAGTTGCCATCGGGCGGCAGCACGGGGCAGATACTGACCAAGCAGTCCGGCACCGACTTCGATGTGACATGGCTGGACGCACCCGAGGGCGGGGTCGATGGCACGACCAACTTGATCGTCACGCGCACGTCCGACGACGTGACCGTTGGGTCGTCCACGGGAAGAAGCGCGGTCATAACGGCAGCGACCACCACGCAGGCCGGTGTGATGAGCGCAGCCGACAAGTCCAAGCTCAATGGCATCGAGGCGGGAGCCACCGCAGACCAGACGGGCGCGGAGATGGTCACGGCACTGTCGGGGCTGTCGGGCAGTGCGAGGCTACCAGCCAGCGCCGTGCGCGATCTGCCGACGGGCGGGGGAGGCGACACCGACGGGACGCCAGCGCGGACGGAGCGGCTGCTGTTCGCCAACCTGACCAACATCGGCAACACGCCCGTAGCCTTGACCACGAGGGCGACGGGCTTCTCGCAAGTGGTCTTCCCGGCAGGCCAGACGACGACGGAATTGGTGACGGCGACCGCGTCGGCCACATCGTTCGCGGTGGCCAAGGCCGGAACCTACTTGCTCGACTTGACGGGCTTGGTGCAGCGCGGCAACCCGGACAACAACCGCGTCAATTTTCAGGGCGACATACGCGACGCCAGCAACGCCGTCGTGGGGCGCATATCGGGCTTCTACCAGCGCACCGTGCCCAACGCGGGTATCGATGAGGTCTTGGTCGGCTACTTGACCACCACGGCCGACAATTCGGCTGTCACCGTCAGGCTGTTCACGCCGACATCGCCGAGCGGTAGCGGATCGGCCACCAGCGCCGTCAACTTCTCAAACGTAGCCCTCAACATCACGCCCTTGCTCAACGTCGAGGGCACCGGCGGAGGGGGCACGGCAGCGCCGACCAACCTATCCATCCAGCGCACGTCGAACAACGTGGTCATCGAGTCGTCCACCGGCACCAACGCGACGATTCCACCGGCCACATCTTCGTTGGCAGGCACCATGTCGGCCAGCGACAAGGCGACGCTCTCGGCCACCCTGTCGCGCACGGCGGTTGCTCAGGTAGCGGCGGGGGCGGCCAGCAGCCGGTTCACCGACGCGGAGAAGTCCAAGCTCAACGGTATCGAGACGGGAGCCACGGCAGACCAGACCGGCGCGGAGATGGTCGCGGCACTATCCGGTCTCGCAGGCAGTGCGAGGCTACCAGCCAGCGCCGTGCGCGATCTGCCGACGGGCGGGAGCGGGGCCGACGCCACGGCCAGAGCGGCAACGGTGGTCAACAGGGACAGCATCAACGCAATGCGCCCGAGGATAGCCGACAACAGCCGAGAGTTCCTGATCATCCCCAACGAATGGGTCAGAACCACCGACGCCCGTTCGTTCGTGCTGCATCTGGATGCAGGCGCATTTCCAAGTGGCGCAACGCAGATCCAAGTGACCATTCACGGCGTCAACGTCAATCGACAAGCACTGACGGCGGATGATACCGACTACACCATAGCCATCAACGCATCCAATGCCGGAACGATAGCACGCGCAATACGCAGCACGACAACAGTGCTCAAGGTCGAGGTGCACTATCAGAACGCGAGTGCGGTAACGCTCGCCGAGCACGACTTCTTGATTCCGGTGGTCTCGGCGGCCACGCCGGGGGGCATCACGGCAGCGGAGCGGACGAAGCTATCGGGTATCGAATCGGGGGCCATAGGGCCAGCGGCGGCCACGGCCATAGCCAACGCACGAGCCGCAGCCCGGTTCACGGACGCGGAGAAGACCAAGCTCAACGGCGTCGAGTCCGGAGCGACCGCCGACCAGACCGGCACCGAGATTGTGGGATTGCTTGAGGGACTGTCAGGCAATGCGCGGTTGCAGGCCAGCGCCATCCGCGACCTACCCAGCGGCGGGGGGAGCGGAGAAGACGCCACGGCCAGAGCAGCGGCGCAGGTAAACCTCGACAGCATCAACGCGATGCGACCGAGGGTAACCGCCAACAGCCGCGATTTCCTGATGAGTCCAAACGAATGGATAGCAGGAAGCACAGGCATTCAACTCTATAGGCTGCATCTGGATGACACCGCCATTCCGACGGGCGCAACGCAGATACAGATATTATTTCAAGGCATAACCTTTGGTCGCAGACCAATAGTCGCTAGCGATACCGATTACCTTATAACAATCAACTCAGGTAATACGGCAAGAATAGAAACAGCCATCAGCGGGCTGACGGCGCTTAGGGTAGAGGTGCGATTTGATAACGCGTTAGGGCAAGCGCTTGCAAGGCACGACTTCCTGATTCCGATTCTATCGGAGCTCACGGCGCGTCCGGGCTACACGTTCGCCGAGCGGATGAAGCTCCAAGGCGTCGAGGCGGGGGCCACAGCAGACCAGACCGGCGCGGAGATGGTCACGGCACTATCGGCACTATCGGGCAACGACAGGCTACCAGCGTCCGCCGTGCGCGACCTACCCAGCGGCGGGGGCAGCGGAGGCGGGGCCGTCCTGCAGGACGTGGTGGAGTTCCCCACAACCGTCTCGCGATTGGAGTTCACCGAGAACCCGGATGCCACCTATGGCACGGCGGGAAGTACGCACAGGGAGCGCTACACCGAGATAAACGGCAAGACGTTCGTCTTCACGGGAACAACGACCAAAACGGTCTTTCTCGCAGACCTCATCTTCATCAACAGCGAGGGGGTGCGCGACGACGTAGCCGGGTCGGTCTTCTACGTAATGAACTATGGGAACTCGGGCAACGTAACATTCGGAGGCGGTGGCATAGCGGACATACGGCCCACCACCGCACAGGGCGGGGCGACGATTCTACCGGGCTACGGCGCGTTCATCTTCCTGAATCCGCACCAGAGCACGCGCTTCTTTCTCCAGGTGGTGGCGTGGAACAGGGACTTCTTGCCGGAATCACCGGAAACGCTAATAGGAACACCTACGAGCGACGTGACGTACACAAATGACGCTTGGAACCTAATGTCTGGTAGCGTTAGGGCTATATCTTCAGCGGATGACAGGAAGACGTTGGAGTTGTCGCTTTTGGGGGATGGGGGGATATGGGTTTCCGCTTATTTCCCGGCAGACCTGTTTAGAAATGCGGGGAACATAACATCCGGAGGCACTTCGACAACTAATGCAATAGCTCTAACGTTCCCAGCCGCTGAGACCGGTTTTGACATTTCAGATTCGGGAAGGGAAACGGTCTATATGGGGCGCGTGAACAACGCATGGTATATAGCTTCATCGGCATTGAGTAACTACGCCCGCCACAGGGTGAGGCTAAGGCCGTAAACGAAAGGAGGCGCATCATGGCGTTAGAGATAGTCGACAAGTGCGAGCATTGCGAATCCGAAGACATCGACATCACCGAATGCGAATTATGCGGATTCGTATTGCGCGTCAAGTGCATGACCTGCGGAAGCGAAGACGAAAGTTTCCACTGCGTCTGCGAGGATTAAGTTGCAAGCGATAAGCGGGTTGCATAGCTTCAACAGCTCAGCCACCAACAACATCCAGAAGGGAGACCCACCATGAACGTCAAAGATCATTTGCACCACATCTTGGGCCCGATCGTCGGCGACATCGAGCATTATGTACAGTTGGGCTTGGACGCCAAGCAGGTCGTCTCCGCCGTCGTACACACGCACGAGCGGGCCGGTCATCCGCCCGACAAGCTCAAGGCCATCGAGGACGTAGCGGTCGCGCTGCTCAACGCACGGGATGCCTTCTTTCCGCAAGTGATATAGGGGCATGATGACCAGGTTCATTCTACTGTCGTTGCTCCTGTTCGCGTCTTGTCGGCCCTATGACGTGTTCGACAAGTGGGCCAACCATTATTTCAAAGACGAGCCGGCGGTGTCCGGAGACCTGCTGCGGCGGATAGCTCAGGTCGAGTCGTCCATGGACGCGAGGGCCATATCACCAGCCGGTGCGCGTGGCATAATGCAGATAGAGCCGGAGACGTTCAGATGGATCCAGAGCAAGGAACCGGCGCTGGCGGGGCTGCACGTCGATGAGCTCTTTAACGTTGACGTGAACGTGAGGGCCGCGACGTGGTATCTGCGTTGGCTGTGGGATCAGTGGCCCAACAGACCGGCCAGAGAGCGGCTAAAATACGTTTTGGGCAGCTACAACGCCGGTATTGGCCACATCAGGCGCGCCGACAAGGATACGTGGGCGCGGACGGAGATAGCGCTGTGCGCGGAGACAAGCTCAGCGTCATGCCACCAGACGCAGAAGTATGTCAGGGAGATACTGCCATGAGCTTACTGATGGAATTCTTCCTAATCGAGTACGCCATCCTGTTGCTGTTGGGCATCATCTTCGGGGTGGGCAGCTCGTTGGCGTGGTTCAGGATGGGCGGCAAGCCGGTCAAGAAGCTGCTGTTGACCACAGCCGTCAGCGAGCGCGACAGGATCAGGCTGCAGCTGCGCGACGAGGATGGGGAGCTACTGCTTCAATCGCCGGCCGGGTTCACTCACGTGGACGAATTGAAAAAGAGGGCCGAGGAGATAGCTCAGCGGGTGATTGTGATCGACGAGAACGCGGAGGGCTTGAAGGGGTGAAGCGATTGAAACTGAAGTAGAGCCAATAGAAAGGCCCCGGTGATAGAGGAGAATCACCGGGGCCTTTCTCTGTTCAGCGCGGAGGCTATTCGCCGCCGCCACCAGCATCACCACCGCCATCGGGCGCTTGCTCACCGCTGCCATCAGCCTCGATGGCCTTGGCTGCGGACTCACCGGCCTGCTCAACCGCCTTAGAGTCGCTGAGCGCCTTCTGCTTCATGACCTCAACCTGAGCGCCATAGATCATCATGCGGGCCTCGTTGGCCATGCGCGAGAACTCGGAGGCTTGGTCGATGGCTTTGGCCAGTCCCTCCGGCAAAGCGCCCCTCTTCATTTTGAGGTTCATAGAGATCTTAGCCGTCATATCCGTGGTTCTGGTTTGCTCGGATTTGTGGGTGACCTCACAGGACATAGAGGCATGAGCCGAGACGGGGCCCCAGCCACCGGAGACACCAGCTTCTGTCTTAGCATTGACGCCGGTCTCGGACTTGTCTTCGGTGTGGGATCCGATGTTCATTTCAAAATCGAATTCGGCAGTGTCGTACTCAAAGCGTTGCGCCTCCACCGCTTCAATGGGCGGCAGCGATGAAATGCGGTGCAAGTCGTTAAACGGCTCAGGCATCGACTCGATCTGATGGATCTCGATATTCGGCGCCTTGAGAAGCGGCTGAATGAAATTCGCTAAGTGTCTGATCTGACCGTTAGTGTCGGAGTCCTGCAGCGCTCCGCTTATCTCAGCTATCTTGGCAGCCAGCGTGCCGAAGGCGGTGGACATGTTATCAACAAGTGCCTCATTGCTTGGCCCGGCCATCGTCTTTCTCCTGTTTAGCCACCCTAGCGCGGTGGTCGTTTATATGCTCTCTATTCACTTCGTTGGCACGTTCACGCGCCAGCTCAAGCGACTCAAGTGGATTCGTAGCCTCAAAGCTAACTTCTACGTCTATCTCTGGCAACTTACGAAAAAGACCATTCTTGAGGTGCACCCACATGTCGCCATCCTCGTCTTCTTCGAGGTAGGCTTTGGTCTGCAACGTAACCTCAGAAGGGCGCATGGAGGAGTTGGGCAGGTTGGCCGCGCCCTCCACCTTGAGCGGCTGTCCGGCTATGTCTATCTCGCAGCCGAGTTCTTCGGGTGCTCGTTTGGCAGAGCCAACGGTATGGCGCGTCGTATCGTGGACGGCATGCTCGACACTTTGACAGAGAGTCGAGAGGAATCTGGAGAGGGAGAGGGCCATGATTATCCGTAGCGGAAAGAGATGGTTTGACCGGCAAGGTTAGTGGGCATGCGACGTCGCGAGACACCGATAATGTAGCCTTGGCCGTCCACCACAAGACTGGCACCGCCTTGCGGCACGAAAGCACCGGCGGCGGAGCTGTCGTCCAAGAACACATCACGCGGGTAGCCGCGTGGCGACTCGACACCGAAGAACAGGTAGCCGGTATCGGTGCCGAGCGTAGAGACGGGTATGCGCGTCGATTCGTCCGTAGAGCGCGTGGAAATCTGAAACTCAGCTTGAGTGACCATGTTGTCGGCAGACCAGCCCACGTACACGACGTGCTCAACCGGCTCCAGCGCCGCCACGCGGTCTTCCAGCGCGGTGAGCTCCATCGGGCTGGCGAGCCTGTAGTTGACGCCGTTGATGGTGATGGAAGAGAGTTGACCGTCTTGGTCGTCCGTGGCCGGGTTGGCTTCCACCTGCAGGTCGGCGTTGATGGTGATGCGTTCGGTCACGTCGTCGTGGTCGAGGTCGATGCGGTTGCCTTGGTGGATTATCGCTTTGACCAGCAGGTAAATGTCATCGACGGTGATGGGCAGGGCCGAGCCGGGGACACTACCAAAGCCACCAGTAGTGCCGAAGCTGCCATAAGCGAGCTGGCTTTCCGATTCGGCAGAGGCAGCCAAGCGCAGGCCACCCTCAGCGCCGACCTGGTCGAGTAGTTTTTCCGCTTGCTCGAAGTAGGCTTGTCCGCGTTCAACGTCTCCTTCACCGAAAAGAAGCTGTGAGGCGGCCAAGCGCGACGAGATGGGCCGAGCCAACGAGAGCAGGTTGTCGTCGTCGTACGGCCCTTCGCCCAGTCCGATGGCAACGAAGCGGGCCGAGATGATGGCGAAGGCGTCACCGATGGCTTCTTCCACTTCGTCCAGTGTGGGCGTCGTATCAGCCGAGTACTGAGCGCCGGTGAGCCGGGTTATATCGGTCGCGACGGAAAAGCCATCTACTCCGATGGTGATTGCCATGAGAAAAACCTTCTTTCGTTAGTTTCAATCGTTCCAAAGATACCAATACAGCGCAGTAGCAACAAATTAAATGCCAAGGAAGTTAAAGAAGCGCCTAATGATTCCCTGAAGTGCCGGGTCGAATTCAAAATCGCCAAAGAAGCCGTCGTCGTTCCTCGGGGCCAAAGAAACCAGTATGCCGGTGCCGACAGTCGAGAAGGTGTTGGCTTCATGGGGAGCGAGCAAGATGGTAGTGACGCTGAGGCTGACGGGAACGGGTAGCTGAGCAAACTGCGCTTCAAACGATTGGATGGTCTGATCGACGGCAGCCCTGTAAGAGCCAACGAACTGCTGGTAGTAGATACGCGCACCCACCTCATAGCCCTGGAAAGAGCCTTGGGGCTGGCGCAGTTGGGTGTCAATCGAATCGCGCATGCGGCCGGTTACGACTGGACAAAGCTCGCGCAACCGCTGTTCAACCAGCGCGGTGATCTGCATGAGGAACTCGAGATTACTGCCTTCGAGGTGCGGCGGCACGAACTCAGTGGTGTTGGGCAAGAACCATACCTCAACGGAAGGGATGCTTTGGCCGTTATCATCGGCGGGACTTATCGCGGGGACGACGTTGAGGAAGCCCCCGTGGGTGAGGTTCTCTTTGAGGGCGTTTCCTTCCGCGATGGCCGTTGGGATGACGCTGTTGTAGTCGTCGTCGTCAATCGCGTCAGAGTGGTTCGATCCGATGATGAGGCCGAAGCGTTCGCCTTCTTGATAGGAGTAGATGCCAATGGTGACGTGGAGCAGGCTACCGGTCACGCCCCCTTGGATGATGCCGAGGATGGAGTTGGCGAGGTTTAGCGCGTCCGTAGCAATAGGGGTGTCGAAGTCGGCCGGGTCCAGCGATGGGCGAGGGTCGTAGTCTCTGTAGTTGTCCGTATCCGCATCGTCCGGGTCGCCACCAATGATATTGCCGTCTATGTCGTACACGGTGAACTCGCCGGTAGTCTCGTCCAAGACGGTGAAGTATCCAGTGGCCGGGTCATACGAGAAGTCAGGAGCACCTTCCATCAGGAAGAAGACGCCGTTGCGGTCGATGCCTATCCAGCGGTCGCCTATCGCGTCGTAGAAGTAGGGGAAGAACCGCTGCCCTATGTCGATGGGGCCCTGATCAACGCGGCCACCGGGCCTCTGACGGGGAACGCCCATTTGCGGGGGGATGATGTTGAGGTCTTCGAGCGGGATGGGGTAGCCCTCCTCATCGACGATGACCGGGCGGCCATGCTGATCGAGTCCAATCCAATGGCCAATCGTATCGTCGTAATAGATATCGCCGACGTAGGTGTCCGGATCATATTCATCGATGCCGCCGTCGCCAGTTCGGTCTTCCGGGCGGGTTATGTTGGCCCATATCGGGTTGCCATTGTCGTCCGTGCCCACCTGTTCGCCGCCGGGGAAGTAGCCTTCGAGGTTCGCTTGGACGACGTGGCGGCCACCGGACTGTTCCTGGACGAAGTGCCCAATCTCCGGGTCGTAATACATGTTATCGGGCAGCGTGGCGAACATCTGGGCGAGGCGTTGGCGTCCATTGGGCGTCGAGTCGTCCGGCAGCTCGGTAATGGGTATCGGCGGAGTGCCGTCCGTGAACTCCGCCCGGTCTATCTCGACATAGCCCCGGTTAGAGTCGTAGAAGTAGAGCGTCGGATCTGATCCGCCGAGCGGGTTCCTTGGGCTGTCGAATGCACCCCGGGGCGGACGGCCTTCGGTATCGAAGTGGTCTGAGAAGTCCGCTTGAATGACGTGGCGGCCTTGTGAGTCTATCTCAATGAAGTGCCCAATCTCCGGATCGTAATAGACGTTATCCGGCAGGCTGGAGAACAGGTTGGCGAGGGCGCGGCGTCCGGCGGGCGTGCTGGCGTCCGGCAACTCCGTGCGGGGGATGGGGCCTTCGCCGTCGGAAAACTCACTGCGATCTATCCTGTAGAGTCCGACGTTCGGGTCGTAGTAGTAGAGGTCGGGCTGGGCCGGGGAGGCGTCGAAAGAAGGATCGGGCCGATCTTCGTCAACCGGAGTGCCGCCACCGCCACCGGTATCGCCAGTGCCACCGGTATCGCCGCTACCAGGAACATCGCTCCTGCCAGTGCCACCGGTATCACCGCTGCCAGTACCGCCCGGGTCGCCGTAATCGTATATGATGACCACGTTGCGGGGATCAATATCCAAATGGAGGATTTGGAGATAAAGAACAATGACATATTCAATCTCGCTCTCGTGGACTGGCCAGTCGGGGCGACCATAGACGGTGGAAACAAGGTCAGAATAGCGTACCTGTAATTCAACGTCGTCGTCGTCATCTACTGTCGTGGGCTTGGCCGCGATGAAGCCAGCGGGATTGGCACCCGGGCTCTCATCCTCGTCGTCATCATCGTCGTCCGAGGGGGTCTGGCCTAACGTTCCTCCTTGCTGAATCTCGATCTGACGGCGACGTTCATCCTCTTCACGCTGTCTGCGCCGCCGATCCTCTTCCTCTTGTTGACGCCGTAGAATCTCTTGCTCTATAAGCTCCTGTCGGCGTCGTTCCTCTTCGGCGCGCCGCCGGTCTTCTTCCGCTTGGCGGCGTCGTTCGGCCTCCGCTGCTTGGCGGCGTCGTATCTCATCTTCCAGCGCTTGCAGGCGACGCCGTTCTTCTTCGGCCTCCTCTTCGCGCCTGCGTTCTTCTTCCTCGCGACGCCGCCGTTCCTCTTCTTCTTCCTGTTCACGCCGCCGGCGGTCCGCCTCCTCCTGTGCCCGTCGTTCGCGCCGCCGTCTATCCGCCTCCTGCTGTGCACGTCGTCGCCGGTCGGCCTCTTCCTGTGCACGTCGTTCGCGCTCTTCTTGTTCGCGTTGCTCTCGTTCGCGCCGGCGGCGGTCGGCCTCCTCCTGGATCAGTCTATCCCGCTCCTCCCGGTCTCGGTCGCGCTGTTCTTGTTCGCGACGCTCTCGTTCCTCTTGTTCGCGCCGCCGCCGTTCCGCTTCTTGTTCGCGCCGTTCCCGCTCTTCTTCCTCGCGCCGTTCCCGTTCCTCGCGCCGCCGCCGTTCCTCAATCTGACGGCGCATCTCCTCTTCGCGCCGACGACGATCCTCTAATTCGCGGTCTTCGCGTTCCTGCTCCGCTTCCCGCCGCCGGTCTTCTTCCTCCTCAGCCTCAAGACGTCGCCGTTCCTCTTCGGCTTCCCGTCGCTCCCGTTCAGCTTCGCGCTCCTCTTCCTCCCGTTCGCGCCGTTCATCTTCCTCTTCTTGACGCTGACGTTCCTCCTCATCATCATCGTCATCACCAGAAGGGGTGCGGGGCTGGCCCAGTGTTCGCCGTTGTTCCGCTTCGATTCGACGCCGACGTTCTTCGGCCTCTCTTCGCGCCCTCAGTTCGCGTTGTCTGCGCTCCTGTTCCTCGTAGGCTTCTATAGCCGCACGGCGACGACGGTCGGCCTCATTTCGACGCCTATCTTCCGCCTGGCGCCTCTGAATCTCAAGGATAGGGTTAGAACCGCCGGCCGCTTCGTCCGAGTCGAAGCGCTCAAGGTCATCACCACCGGCGGGCTCGTCCGAGTCGAAGCGCTCAAGGTCATTGAGTTGACCGCCGCCAACGTCATCGGGGTCTTGGCCACTCGAACGGGTGATAATCACCTCGTTGGGATGAAACCAACGGGCCATCAGGTTGTCTCATAGGTCACATCGAGCTGCATCCGGCCATCCCTCGAGCTGGCCGTAGCACCGGATTGCCAGTCGCAGGTCAGCCAGAGGTACGCACCGTCGAGGCCGTTGGCTTGGGCGGGCGTGAGGGTGTAATCGAAGGAGACATCGCCGGCGGGCTGGAAGCTGCCGCTGTCTCTGAGCAGGGTCGCTCCGGACACGCTGTTCCATCCCGGCCAAGGGGAGGCGGGTTGCGGCGGGGCGTTTTGAGACGAGAAGAGGCGAAACCGGCAGCCTCTGTTAGTGTTGGCCGTCATCCTAACGCGCAGTCCAGAGATGCGGTGTCCGTCCAGGGCCAAGAGGCGGTAGTAGGAGGCCAACAGGCGGTCGTACACGCGGGCGTGGCCAGTGACCAGGTCGGAGGCCAGCGGGGTGGCGACGATGATGTTCTCGGTGCGGAGCGGGTAGTTGTCGCGAGTCTGGAAGAGCTGACCGGCCTGAGAGACCTGAGAGAAATAGGTCTCGGTGAAGGTGGCCTCCTCCCGGTCTTTGATGCGGGCGGCCACCACCGCGAGGCTGCGCGAGCCCCAGTCCAGTTGCGTCTCCTCGACGAGGTAGTAGCGTTCATCGGCGACGGAGCCGAAGTCAATTAGGTCGCCCGGCAGCACGTCGCCCATCGGCAGGCGCAGCGAGAATCCAAACAGCGCGACCGGGTCCTCTTCCGTCCAGCGCGACCAGCGCTCGGAGCCGAGGCCCTCGACGAAGCGCGTGCGGGCGAGCTGGCGGTCGGGCTGGGAGCACCAGCGGAAGCGCCGCTCATCCTCGATGATGCCGAATTCTTCTTGGTCGGCGGCATTGTCGATGGTGGTGCTGTTGGCGTAGAGCTGCCGCCTTTCGGCGTTGAGGACCAAGGGGTACTGTCCGAAGGGCGCGTTGACGCGGTTGGCGTACAGCGGGTGGGGGCCGAGGATGCGTATGTCATCACCACCGGCGGGATTCTTCAAAAGCCAGCCCGGGTCAACGGGTCGGCGCAGGTCATCGGCGGACGGCTCGAGGACAAAGCGGTCGGCCACCGACCAGACGGGTTCCTCCCCGGCGGGGGTGTTGGCTTGGCCGTGCCTCCTGTTGCCGTCTATCTGGCGGATGATGACCCCGTACTCGTCGGCTATCTCCCCGGCGGCCACCCCGACTTCCTCCGGTCCTTCGATGAAGGTGTAGATGTTGACGCCGCCGCGAAACTGGAAAGGGGCCGCGGCAATAAGGCCGTGGGCGTCGAGCGCCGCGGCGGGTTGGTTGGCCTTGTAGCGCAAGAGCCAGTAGATGACCTGTCCGGCCTCGCCGACGAGCTCGTTGGCGGCCAGCCCGGGCAGTGGGCGAGCCGCCGTGGTGGTGATGCCGCTGCCGGCGTACCACAAAAGCGTCTCCTCGTTATGCTCGATCCTGTCGCCTTGGCTGTCCTCGCGGTGCGCCCCGATCCACAGCGCCCTGTCCTCGTCCACGTCATCCGAGTAGCTGTCCTCGGCGGTGTAGGGATTGAAGAAGACTTCCCCGAAGATGTTGGGGCCGCCGGTGAGGGGCAGGTTGCCCAGCGCCCAGCTCAGCGCCCCGCCGACGCGCCCTATGCAGTTCATGGGGAACAGCTCCGCGGAGATGGAGCGGGCGGCGCTGTCGCCGAACAGGATGGGGTACGGAAGGCCGCGGGTGCTTTCCGGCGCGCTATCGGAGTCAATCAGGTCCGTGAGGATGGGGAAGGACTGGTAGGCCAGCGGCCCGGACAGGAACAGGCGGCAGCGGCTGCCGTCGCGGCTGGGCGACGGCGGCCCGGTGGGGGGGGCGGAGGCCCCCCCGGGATAGACGGAGGTGGCGTGGGCGACGGCGTCCAGTTGGTGGGGACGAAGCCCCGCCAGGTATAGACGGAGCTGGCGTGGTTGCCGACGGTGGATTTGCGATAATCATCCGGGCTGTTGCCCTGCCCGATGCGGACCGTAACGGCCTTGCCGGACAGGTCGTAGGTGTCGTGGAGGGCGTCTATGTCCGCGAACGAGACGTCGAGCCAGTCGGTGGGGCGACGGCCGGGACGCCCGAACTCGTTGGCCGACTGGCGCAGGGAGGCGTCGTGGACGGTGAAGTTGCCGTAGTTGGTGCCGTCTTCGAGCACCTTGCGGCGGTCGGAGCCCCGGAGCGTGACATTGGGCGTGGCGGCTATCTCAACGAGTATCTCGACGGTCACACCAGTATCTCCGTGAAGGTGAAGTCGACGTCCGAGCGCAGTCCAGCCCGCTCCGTGCCGCTGATGGCCACCGAGCCCATGCGCCAGTCGCCGCGCTCTATCTCGAACATGAGGATGGGAAGCGACGCCCATTGCTCGATGAGCTGTTGGTCGGCGGCAGCCGCGTCCAAGGCCACGTAGCGGAAGACGGAGTACTCGCCCTGGCGGATGGGCGGCGCATAAGGGTCGACGACGCGGGAGCGGTTCTGGCGGCGCTCGAGCGAGCCGCGTATCTCGCGCCCGAGCTGCTGTACTTGGCCGGGCTGGACGAAGCCGACGACGGTGCGGAAGGAGCGGGGCTGGGCTATCTGGTAGCGGATGGTCCGGAGGTCTCTGGTCTGTGTGGCCTCGTCAACGCGCAGGGAGGGGATGCCGGAAAGGTCGAGCTGGACGATGGGGACGGTCTCTTCCACGGCACCGGTGCTGCTGCGGAGGCGCACGGCGACGGCCTGCGCGGACAGCCGGTAGAACAGGGAGGCGATGGCGTTGATGGGCCGGTCGGTGGTTGACAGGTGCTCTATGTTCCACGTGATGGCGTTGGCTACGTCCAGGCCGGAGGTGTAGAAGCGCAGCAGCGGGTCGAAGTTGGCCAGGTTCTCCTTGACGGACGGCTCCTCCCCATCGACGGTCTCGGTCAAGGAGCCGCTGGACAGGGTCGAGGTGACGACACTAAAGGCCCGGTCCGGGATGAACGCGCGGGGGTAGTGGTCGGCCATCAGGTTGAGGGTACCACTTCCTGCAAGCGGAGCCGGGCGTCGCTGTAGTCGCTGAACTGACGGTCCGTGATCACCAGCGGCCCGTCCACGAACCCGTACACGACATCATCGGACTGGGTGTCGTCGTAGAAGACTATCGAGGAGGTGGCGTTGGTGGCCCGGTAGAGGTCGCGAAGCTCGTCGCGCTCGATCCGGGAAAGGGCCGTCCAGGTGATGTTGACCTCGCGGAACAGGGCGCGGCTGCTGGAGGGTATCTGGATGCCGCGCGGAAGGCGCTCGAAGCGCAAGCGGCCGAGGTTAATGCGGACGGACTGGGGAAGGGCCTGCGGGCTGACGAGCTCACCAGCGATGATGAGCGCCGTCTCGAGGCGACGGCTGGCCGCGACCTGGGGAAAGACGACCTGTATGCGGCGAACGCCGGTGTAGGTCTGCGCGAACAGCCGGTGGGCCGACTGGCCAGAGACGAGAGCCTGTGCGGTCTGACCGTTGTTGATGACCTGGTTGCCAGCGGTCGGCAGCAGGTTGATGGTGGCCTGACCGGTGACGTTGGGGTCGATGATGGAGACGAAGTTAATCCGCTGGTCGGCTCCGGCGGTGAGCGTGACGGTATAAGCCTGAGCCGCGGCGCGGGCGTTGGTGATGAGGCGACGGCGGAGGTTGACGTCCCGTATGTCAGCAGCGCGAGAGGATTCGGATAGGTCGTCCGGCGTGACGACGACGGCGACCCCATCGGCGTTGAAGGGGAAAGAGGTTGCGAGTGAGATGGCCATGGATTCTCTGTCCTGTTAGAGGTTCCTCTAATATAATGAGTGATTTAGAACAGAAAAGGAGCGAAACAGGGTGACAAGGCTGCAAGAGAGGCGCGAATTTTATCAGTTTTCGTCGATTTTGGCGATGTTTTGAGAGAATTCGGCCATCTTTTTGGCCAAAATATCGCCGTTTTGGCAACGGAATGGGCCGAGAATGGCCGCACGTCTAGTGCATATCTACGAATTTTGATGTAGATATCGGGGATTTTTCCTGTATATGAATCGTATATACAATCTTGGTGGAGAGAAGCGGAGGAGGGGCTGTGGGGACAAAGATACACTGGTTAGTGTCGGATTTAGGCTATTAACGCCCGTTTTGTTTCACTAGGCATATGATACCCTACGCACGCACGCGTATAGAAAAGCAAAATGGTAAATTACACAATATTGTGTATATAACGCGCACGCGCACGCGCAGGGAAAGCACCTGGGCAATATGCCTAGTGAAGCAAGATGGGCGTTAATTGCTGGATTACGTTAGATTACGTAGTATTATGTCCATTAATAGGAGGCGTCTAATGATGACCCAATGCGAAGGATGTAGCGTTCTAATAAGCCAGCCAGCAAAGGGAAGGCGTAGGAGATTCTGTAGCGATGCTTGTAGGAAAAGACTGCGTCGTATAGAGAACGGTCCTAACTATCCCGTAATAGAGTGCGCCAATGAAGGATGCACAGAGCGCTTTGAGAAGTGGAGCCATAACCACCGATTCTGTTCGGCTACCTGTAGGAATGCGGCCCAGTATCGGCGCAATAAGCCCCCATCAGAGGAAGTATGGATAGAGTGCGCTTCTGAATGGTGCAATGAGCATTTCAAGCGCGTCCACCCAAACCAGCGCTATTGTAGCGCTTCTTGTAGAGGCGGCGATATATCCATGTTCGGCGATCCATTGCCAGAAGATTGGGGAGAGCGGCTGGAGGAGAAGGCTAATCAGCGGCGAGCGTCTAATGGAAGACCCATAAAGCCCGGACAAGGATACTCTTTACCCTATCCGGGGCGAGCGGCTAATGGAGAAGGCTAACCAGCGGCGTGGATACGTGGATAGTGATGTGGATAAGCGGCGCTATTATGCCCGACTCGACGGGGGCTTGTTCCATATCCCTCGACAGCAATAGTCCCGTACGGGGCGGAGTAAGGGGCCTGTAATCCAGACCTACCAGAGAGCTTGTGGTGAAGGGGCTTGGAGAATCGGCGCTACTGGGAGCGTATTGGGGGCGTCCCTGTGAGATCGGCGCATAGGCCTTGTTGCTGGGCCTATTGGCCAGATCGGCGCTTAGAATGGCGTACAGCGGCTCGTATCAAGAGGCTGCGCTGCCGGTTGTTTTGGCCCGTACGGGCTTATCGGTGATGCTGGCTCGCCGTCCTGCCCGCCCTTCCTAGTCTTGTGCCCCCTTCCCCTGCTGCCTCTTCGTCCGGCGAAGGAAGAGAGCCTAAGCGGCTGTGCTGGTCGCTTTGTCTTGGTCGTGGCTGGTAGGGTAGTGGACTGGGGCCCGGTCTCCTGCGCTCCGCCTTGGCCTTAGCGCCCGTCGTCTGTTGCCTTGGCCTTGTCCTACCTCCGTTGCGCCTATATCCCGTCGCGGCTCGGGTGGTGCGCCCCTTGCCGCTGACGGCCTAGTAGGCCCTACGGGCTGTACGGGGGTAGGGGGCGGCACTCTAACGGTGTGAGCTTAGCGGGCCGCGCTCCCCTTTCCCGTTTCCCCCCAGCGCCGCCCTCGTGCGTCGGAACGGGGCCGCTGGCCTCCCCGGCCCTCCTTCCCCCCATCGCCGCCCGGCATTGCTGCGTTCTCATCGGGCCGATGGGCAATGAGGGCTGCGCTGACGGTTGTTTTGGCCCGTACGGGCTTGTCGGTGATGCTGGCTCGCCGTCCTGCCCACCCTTCCTAGTCTTGTGCCCCCGGCCCCTTCGGTCGTGGTGGTGGTGGCGATGGCGGCTTGGAGCCGTGGCGACTTTGTTCTTTGTCTTGGTCGTGGCTGGTAGGGTAGTGGACTGCGGCCCGGTCTCCTACGCTCCGCCTTGGCCTTAGCGCCCGTCGTGTGTTGCCTTGGCGTTGTCCTACCTCCGTTGCGCCTATATCCCGTCGCGGCTCGGGTGGTGCGGCCCTTGCCGCTGACGGGCTGGTCGGCCCTACGGGCTGTACGGGGGCGAGGGGCGGCGCTCCAACGGCGGGAATCGTCGTAATTGGCTGGGTGGGCTGCGGCGTCGAGACAGGCTGCGCCAACGGTCCTCTTGGCCCTACGGGCTTGGCGGTGGTGCTGGCTCGCCTTTCTGCCCACCCTTCCTAGTCTTGTGCCCCCGACCCCTTCTGTCGTGGTGGTGGTGATGGTGGGAGCATGGGAGCACAGTGGCTTTGTTCTCTGTCTTGGTCGTGGCGGGTAGGCCAGTGGCTTGGGGCCCGGTCTCCTGCGCTCCGCCTTAGCCGCTCGGCCCGTCGTGTGATGGCTGGGGCCTTGGCCTTGTGTAGTGCGCGGTGGCCTCCTTAGCGGGCGGCTGACGGTTCGGTATGATAGCGGTTGTTTTGGCCGCCTTGTCCGGGGGGTAGTCTCTTGGGCGCTCGTCGTAGTTGGCTGGGTGGACTCAGACGCCGCTGCGGCAGCGCTTCGCGGGCCTTCGCTGGGGCAATCGTAGTAGTTGGCTGGGTGGACTCAGGCGCCGCTGCGGCAGCGCTTCGCGGGCCTTCGCTGGGGGCGGCTGACGCGTCGGTATGATAGCGGTTCTCTTGGCCGCCCTGTCCGGGGGCTGTCGCCCACCCAACTGCGCTGCTCCCCCATCCCCCCGGGTACCTCCCCGTCCGCTGCTCGCCCCCCCCCGTGCTCTTCTGATGGGCCGTGTGCTCACCAGCGATGTGACGGGAGCGTACGCGATACTGGCTTGGATGTTGTTCGCGGGGGTCTGCGCGTCGTGTGCTTGTCCGGTGTGTGCCGTCTGCCCTGTCTCGGTATCGTCAGCTCATCGTCGCTGGTTTCCCGCGTCATTCTGTAGCGGCTCTGCTGCGTCGGTTGACGGGCCGTGTGCGTCCCAGCCCGCCCCGTGCGCTGTTCGGCCTTCGCTCGCTCCCCCGCTCGGCCTGTCCTTCCTCTCCGCACCGAAGGGCGGCACTGTTCGATCTGCGGTCACGGTGGGGTCGTGGCGGCCTCTCGTTCGTTGTTTTGCGCTGTGTCCGTCTGCGTCGGCGTCGGGCTGTTGTTGTGCATGCCTAACGGTGGTCGCCTCCTCTCCTTACGGTGATGGCTGCGTTGGCCGCCCGCTCCTGAGTTGCCAGCTTGAGGCCCCGTCTTGGTCGCTGGGTCCGTCTCTGCCCCCCCCCGTCCCCTCGCGTTCGGCCTCCTGCGATTGTGTGGGTTTTGCTTTGCCGAGCGTTCCTGTCCGTTTCTCGGGGGGGCCAC
>MPMJ01000095.1 GCA_002238425.1 SAR202 cluster bacterium bin16
AGCCCCTCGGCGCGGGCGTGCTCCAGCCCCGGTGCGTAGTCGGGCGATGCCGACGGGTCGGGGGTGGGCGTCGGCGTGGGCGCCGCAGTCGGGGTCGCGGTCGGCCTCGGCGTGGGCGTCGCTGTGGGAACGGGTGTGGCAGTGGGAGCCGGGACGGGGGTTGCCGTCGGCGCCGGGGTTGCGGTTGGGGTCGGCGTGGGAGTCGGGAGCGGTGTAGGTGTAGGGGCAGGCGGGACCGGCGTCGGAGTTGCCGTCGGTGTGGATGTGGGAGCGGGGGTATCTGCCGGTACGGCCGTTGGCGCCGGGTCGGTAGTGCAGCCTCCCGCGAGTACGCTCACCACGACTGCTCCCACAGCCAGCAACGAGACTATGCCTTTCTTCACCGCTCACCCCCACTTGTAGATATACGAGAAGAAACTATACACACGGCTGCCGAGCGTTCAGGCGATATTCGTTATCAGCATGCCGGTCGTCTTTGATACTGGCGCCGCAACGGTGCATTCCCTTGCCTCGGTGTATCCGATCGAGGGGGCTTAAACGCAGAAACTCCCCACATACGGGGGATACCGCCGGTTGCAACCGGCGGTATCCCCTCAACCAGGGCCGTCACCTTGAGGCTGTGACGAGCTCGGCCTCCCGCTCCCGCTCCATGGTCAGCGCCCACGAGAAGAGCGGCACCGAGGGCTCGGGCCTCTTCCGGCTGCGGCCGCGCCGCACCGCCGAAACCTCTGCCATGAACTCCGCCCAGGAGAAGAGCGTCTGCTGCGCCTCATCGTCCAGACCACTGGGCCCAGTTACCGGCTCCTCAGAAGCAGTCCCGCTGCGGCCCACATCGAAGACGACGGGTTCGGATTCCGGAACCTGCCAGCCATCGTCGACCAGGTACTCCTCGGCGGTGGACTCGGCGTCCCGCGCAGCCGCGAAGACCGCCTCCACCGTCTCCGCCTCATCCTCCTCGCCGTTCACGATCTTCCGCGCCAGCGCGAGCATGAGGTCGTCTCCGTCGTCGCCGTAGGCGGCAAGGCCATCCTCCGGCAGTTCGCCCTCCACCGCCAGCGAAGACTGGAGTTTCTTCGCCACCAGCTTCAGGGCGTCGGCCTGCAGGCTGTTCCTGTAGGCCATGAAGACCACCCGCACCGGCCTCGTCTGGCCGATGCGCCACTCCTGCAGCTGGCCGCATCCCACAGCCACCAAGACTGCCAGCATCGCTAACGAGCAAGATCCTCATCACTTTGCTTCCGGCATGAGATCGAAGAAACGCTCACCCCACTCCTGTACCTGGGCGAGGTCGCCGCGGAACACCTCAGTCGACAGTTGCTCGCAGCCCTGCGTAACGCAGTCGATGGCCGTCTGTTCCCAGAGAGGCTTGCACCCCCACGTCTTGACCAGGGTTGCGAAGGGGGCCGCGGTGTGGTGCTCCGCAACCCGGCGGGCGGAGTCGATGCTGAACCCCACCTTGAACCTATCGGGGTCATGCTCGGGCTCGAGCTGTATCAGATAGAAGCAGCCGCTGCCCACTACGTCCGCATGCTGAGGCTGAGCCCCTGCCCCCATCTCCTCGGCTACTCTCTCGTAGTCTGCGCGGGTGATGTAGGACGTCGGACGTTTACCGATCTTCCGGCGGGATACGTTTATCCCACGATGGAGCAGGCTTCGCCGGACGGCGGCGGGATCCCTCCCGTGGGTGCGGGCTATCTCGGTTATCGATATGAGTCCGTCGTTGTCCGTCATGTTTATGGTGACCTCCTAAACCCGAATCCACCGAAGGACGCGGTGTGGGGATAATGACGGGCAGCTAAGCCCGGCGACGTGATCGTTCCACCCCGATTCCGGTGGAGGGGAACGCTCGGGCAGGTGTTGGACGCCGTCTGAGGGCTTGGTGGATCCTGCAGAGCCTGATGGATCGCAGAATTGCGATCGTTAGGCGTGAACTTTGCCCCGATCTGAACTCCTCATTTGAGGATCGACCGTGTCCTGTATATAGAACAGGCATGCGGCAGCGCATAGGGCCGAAGAGTTGAGCAGTAGGACTACACGTCGCACTTCCCGCGGAGAAAATCTACCCGCGAACCCACCACAACTCCTCCTATCCCTCATTGCGGAACACCATTACCCACGAACCGGGTCTCGTGAAGGTCATGTCCATGGGCTGTAGGTGCTCGTGGCCCGTCAAACTGCTGTCTTCAGCCCCTGCTCCGGCGCAGAGCGACGGCGGTGACAACC
>MPMJ01000096.1 GCA_002238425.1 SAR202 cluster bacterium bin16
AGCAACAGCGGGAGGAGTAGTGCAGACGTGAGCCGAAAGTGCATACCCAACAATCTACCCTTCCACTTCCTGCTCACGCAAAGACGCCGGGAGGAGACACACCAGTCACTCAGTGGGCATAAGTGACATACCGTTCTTTGAGGCCACCGAATTTCGAACGCGCTCATCATCCGCTCAAGTGCCGCAGGACGGACCGCGACATCCAAGCACCCCGCCTTGCCGCCATGTGTGTGGAAGAGGGTTGGTGACTCCTACTCGCCGTCTGCCGTACCATTTTGCTCATGTTGCTCACCATCTCCACGACACACCAGCCTGCGACCGATCTGGGATACCTCGTGCACAAGAACCCCACCCGGTTCCAATCGTTCGCACTCCCGTTCGGGAGCGCTGATGTCTTCTATCCCGAAGCCGAACACGACCGCTGCACGTTGGCACTTCTCTTGAACATCGATCCCGTGGGTCTGGCGCGTCCGAAGCGCAGTAGGCCTGATGCTGGCGGGTGGCTTGAGCACTATTTGAATGATCGCCCTACGTTGCGTCGTCACATCTGAGCGTGGCGATCGTCTCGGTGTTCGGCAGCGCACTGGCAGGTAACAGCAGAGAGCGGCCGGACCTGGCGGAGGCGGTCATCCCGCTTGAAGCCTGTGTTCCAGTTGTGCCATCACGCGAAGGAGTCGCTCTTATCAGGGACCTGTTCGAGCCGCTTGGCTACACGGTTGAGACCGACGGGGACCTGCTGGATGACCGCTTTCCCGATTGGGGTCCCAGCCCATACTTCGGCGTACGCTTGGCCTCGACGACCCGCCTCCGGGAACTGCTTGCTCACCAGTACGTGCTGCTGCCCGTACTGGACGACGACAAGCACTACTGGATTGGCGACGACGAGGTCAATAAGATGCTGCGCTTCGGCGACGGGTGGCTGGAGAGCCATCCGCTGCGGGAACTCATCTCGCACCGCTACCTGAAACACCAGCGCAGCCTCGTCCATCAGGCGTTGGCCCAATTGCTCGGCGCCGGGCTGGACGACCTGGGCGCTACTGCGGGCGGGGCGGCTCCCACTGACGGGGGACAAGCGGAACTAGGAACACAGGAGGGACACATGAGGAACGGAGTAACTCTGGCGGTGATTGCTATGGTGACTGTACTGGCAGCTTGCAGCGAGCCGACTCCAACGCCAACCGCTGCGCCGACCGCAACGCCGACGCCCCAGCCGACAGCGACCGCAACGCCGACGCCCGAACTGAAACCCTCAGAAGAATTGCTGGCCTTGCTTACCGCAATGGAGGCGGGAATCGAAGGCGTGCCCACTGCGGAGCAGATGAAGTGCCTCTACGATGAAACCGACTTCGTAGAGCAAATGACCGTCGCCTACGCGGTAGACTATCCACCCGTGACAGTGTTCGAGGCCATCGAAGAAGCCTACGCCCACTGCGGGGTCAACAGGTGATTCATGGAGTTCTACGACCGTACCTACAACCTGCGAGAGATGTTCGACAGGGAAGCGGACCTCAGCGACTTGATCGCCGCAAATCCAGACGTCGTTGGGGAATGGATAGGAGAGGACGGACTGGAGCTGGAGGGCAGAGAGCAGTTATTCGGGGACGTGAAGGCGGACATTCTCTTCACGACTCCGGACGGCAGGCTAGTGGAGGTTGAGGTCCAATTGGGCGACGCGGACGACCTGCACCTCGGCGAGATCGTCCGGCACCTTTCCCAGCGCGAGGCCGACATCTTCGTATGGGTGGCACAGTCGTTCAACAGAGCGATGAACAGGGTGTTCAGGCAGTGGAATCGGCCAGGGGGACGGGACTACTACACCGTGGAGACATACGGCGTTGAAGGGACCCGCCTGTTGGGGTGGGATGTTATTGAGTCGCCGTACACGCTGGACAGAGAAGTTGATGGTGCGGCATCCGAATAGAACAGGTCCGGGCTGGCGCATAGGCCGCAGCAGGTTCGCAGCGTGGACCATCGTGCTCGGGACGGCGGGCAACGGAACGGCGTTCATGGCCGCTGTTGTCAATGACGGTTTACTTTTGACCCACCTGTGACGGTTTGGAATTGACCCACCCCGCCGCTAATGTCCAGCGATTCTGTCAGTCGTCGTCTGCCCGTCCGGCGTTGTGCTGAGCACGTGATGCGAG
>MPMJ01000031.1 GCA_002238425.1 SAR202 cluster bacterium bin16
GGGCCGTGCGCGCCGCCACGCCGCCCGACGGTCCTCCGCTGCTCGCGATCGGAGGTATCACCCCGGAGAACGTCGGCGAGGTCGCCCGCGCAGGCGCGGACGGCATCTGCGTCATCGCCGCCGTCACCCAGGCCGACGACCCCCGGGCCGCGGCCGCCCGCCTGCTGGAGGCCTTCAACACGGCGCAGGAACGCGGGTAAGAGCTGCCCTGCCGGGAGATATTTCGCGGAAAACCGGCTCATTCTGGCTCATCCGGCAGTTTTCACTCGTAAGGGAGGCTTCCAGCGTGAGCCTCCAAGGGGCTCAAACCGGCTCTTTCACATGGATCCTGAGCCCTTCTGAGCCCACTTGAGCTGTCCGCAACCTCCCTTTCGCGGTCTCGGCTGGGGCCGCCTCCGCAGTGGAAGTCCTCACCGTCAGGGACATGGTACAAACGCACGGCGCGACCGCGGAAGGGGCGGGTGTCACAGTCCGGGACGGAGGCGCCAGCGCCCTGCGCACCCTGCCGCCCACATCAACCCTGATACCATGCACCGTATGCCCGCTTTACCCCCAGGCGAGGAGAGGACCACGCTCACGCTGGAGCTGCGCGCGCTCGGCAGACACGGCGAGGCGCTCGCCGAGACCGAGGACGGCAAGCCCGTGTTCGTCTTCGGCGGCATCCCCGGCGAGACTGTCACCGCGGAGGTCGTCGCGACCCGCCGGGGCTACGTCGCCGCGCGCGTGACGGACGTAGACAACCCGTCTCCGCACCGTGTCGTGCCCACCTGTCGCTACTTCGGCGAGTGCACGGGCTGCCAGTGGCAGCACATCGCCTACGAGCGCCAGTTGGAGATGAAGCGCGAAACGCTGGCCGACGCCCTGCAGCGAGTCGGTGGACTGGACGTCGAACCGCTCCCGACGCTCCCCAGTCCCGACACGCTCGGCTACCGCAACCACGCCCGCTTCACGGTGAGCAAGCAGGGCGGGCGTCTCGGCTACGTCCACAAGGAGCGCCGCCGCCACGTGGAAGTTGAGGAGTGCCTGTTGATGGCGCCGTGGATCAACCACGCGCTGGCCTCGCTGCAGGGACACGTCGCCGAGACGACCCAACTCTCCCTTCGCTACGGCGTGCACACCGGCGACTACCTGCTGCAGCCCACCTTCCAGAACATGGACGTGCCGCTCGCCTCCGGCCAGAAGCACTACGAAGAGGCGCTGCTCGGCCACCGCTTCCGCGTCAGCTCGCCGTCGTTCTTCCAGGTGAACACCCGCCAGGCGGAGCAGATGGCCGAACTCGTCATGGGGGAACTCCGTCTGGACGGCTCGCAGACCGTCGTCGACGCCTACGCCGGAGTGGCGACGTTCGCCGTGCTCATGGCGGACCGCGCGCGCCGCGTCGTCGCGGTCGAGGAGTCGTCGGCTGCCGTGGCGGACGCCCGCGTGAATGTCGAGGGCGTTCCGAACGTGGAACTGCGGCAGGCGCGCACGGAGGACGTGCTGCACGAACTCGCCGCGGGAGGCGTCGACGCGGTGCTGCTGGACCCTCCCCGCGCCGGATGCATGCGGGGAACGCTCGACGCGCTGCTGGATGTGCCGCCCGAGCGCGTCGTCTACGTCTCGTGCGACCCCGAAACGCTGGCGCGCGACCTTGCCATCCTCACCGCGGGGCCGTTCCGCATCGAGCAGGTGCGGCCCGTCGACATGTTCCCGCAGACCTACCATATCGAGGCCGTCGCGACGCTCGTCCGCGACGACGGCCGGCTCGCCGTACTGCGCGCCCGGGAGTCGCTCGTGCTCGCGTCTTCGTCGCCGCGCCGCACGGAGATACTCGGTCGACTCGGACTTGCGTTCGAGACCGACGAGCCGGGCGTGGAAGAGCCGGACGCCGCTCCGGGAGCGGACCCGATCGAAGTTGCGCGAGGGCTGGCGCTCGCGAAGGCCCGCGCCGTTGCTGAGCGTCGAAGCGCTGGGACCGTGCTCGGCGCCGACACTGTCGTCGAACTGGACGGGGTCGTGCTCGGCAAGCCCCACGACGAAGAAGATGCGGCGCGCATGCTGCGCGACCTTCGTGGACGCGAGCACCGCGTCATCACGGCGGTGGCGCTCGTCGATGCCGCGACGGGCGAGACGGCAGAGGGCTACCGGGCGTCGCGCGTGCTGATGCGGGAGTACACGGACGACGAGATAGCGGCCTACATCGCCTCCGGTGCGCCCATGGACAAGGCGGGCGCGTACGGCGTGCAGGACGAGGCGTTCGCTCCAGCGGCGGAGGTGCGCGGCTGCCACCTGAACGTCGTCGGCCTGCCCGTCTGCGAGACCCTGAAACTGGCCGAACGGTTCGGCCTGCGGCTGCGCCCACGTCTCAAGGAGCCGTGGCCCGCGCTGGAGCGTTGCCCGGCGTGCGCAGGGCAGGTGCATCCGAGGCCCCTCAGCGGACGCAGCAAGCGATGAATATCCTGGGCGTCGGCAACCTCGAACTGATCTGGATACTGCTGCTCGCGCTCGTGCTGCTGGGCCCCGGACGCATGGTCGACGCGGCACGGGCGGCGGGGAAGTTCTGGCGCGAGGCGCAGCACGTGCTCCGAGCTGCCGCGGACGCGGCGACCGTCAACTTCGACGCACCCCCGCCTCGCAACGCACCCCGCGACCCGCTCCCCGAGCCGGAGGACGCGATTTCGCGCGGCGGTTCCGGTGACGAGACGCCGGACGCTGCGCCGGAGAGCGGCGGAGACGATTCCCCGGAGGCGCGGTAGCGATGGCCACCAGGGAGATGACGCTCCGCGAGCACCTGGAGGAGTTGCGCAGGCGGCTCGTCATCGTCGTCGTGTTCGTCATCCTCGCGATGATCGTGGCGTTCGTCTTCCGCAACCCCATATTCGCCTTCCTGCTCGAGCCCGGCTTCTCGCAACTCGATGAGAAACCGATAGCCACCGAGGTGCTGGAGACGGTGGGCGTGACGTTCAAGGTGACGCTCCTCGTTGCGTTCGCCGCGTCGCTACCGGTCGTGCTCTACCACGTCATCATGTTCGCCTCGCCCGGCCTCACGACGCGGGAACGGCTCTACGTCTTCCTCTTCCTGCCGGGCGTGCTCATCGCGTTCGGCGCGGGCGTCGCGTTCGGCTACTACGTGCTCTTTCCTCCGGCGTTCTACTTCCTCTTCAACTTCGGCTCGGAGAACGTGAACCCGGAGATACGCATCGCCAGCTACATCAACGTCATCACGTCGCTCATGTTCTGGATGGGCGTCGTCTTCCAGATACCGCTCGTGCTCTTCGCGCTCGGACGCCTCGGCGTCGTCAGTTCGCGATGGCTGCTGCGCCGGTGGCGCTTCGCCATTCTGCTGGCGTTCATCGCCGCCGCGATCATCACGCCGACGTTCGACCCCGTGAACCAGACGTTCGTTGCGGTGCCCATCATCGTCCTCTACCTGTTCGGCATCCTGCTGGCGAAGTTCGGCGAGCGGCTGCGGCGCGGCGCGAGGGCGGAGAAGGCCGAGCGCGGCCCCGGCCTGCTGCGGCGCATCGGGCGACGCCTGGCGTTCTGGCGGCTGCCCCGCTTCCTCTGGCGCAAGCTCTTCCGGCGCGGGCGCGGCGGACCGTAGCGTGGGAGTACCGGAGCGACTCGCCGGCACGCTGCCGTTCTACTACGGTTGGGTCGTCGTGGGCGTGGGGGCCGCTGCGGTCACGTCGCGAGTCGTGGGGTCGGTCGAGGCGGCGAGCGTCTTCGTCGCTGCGCTCACCGCCGAATACGGATGGAGCGCCACGCTGCTCGCGGTGCCGACGCTGATCGGCAGTTCCGGCAGCGCGCTGGGAGGCCCGTTCGTGGGACGCCTACTGGACAGGCGCGGCCCGCGACTCGTCACCGCCCTGGGGACGGCGCTCGTTGGCGTCTCCTGCTTCGTGCTCGCTGCCACGCAGTCCATCTTCTTCTACATCGCCTTCTACGGCCTGCTTCGCATGGCCGGGCAGGGGATGGTGCAGCTCTCCAGCCAGATCACCGCCGCCAAGTGGTTCGAACGCAGGCGCGGACGCGCCATCGCGCTCATCACGCTCATATCGAGCGTCGGCCTCGTCGGCGCGCCGCCCGTCGCGCAGGCGCTCATCGATGGGCCCGGCATCGCCGTGGCGTGGATGTTCTTCGGCTGCCTTGCGCTGGGGATCGGCACGGTGCCGTCTCTGCTGCTCCTGGTGCGCAGCCCGGAGGACCTCGGCCTCCAGCCGGACGGCGCAGTGCGTGCGAGTGCGCCGGTACAGCGGCAGAGCTTCACCGCGGGCCAGGCGATCCACACGCCTGCGCTCTGGACCATCGTCTTCGCAGTCTTCCTGATCTCGGCGGTGATGACCGGCGTCGGCTTCCATCAGCTTGCTTACTACGTCGAGCGCGGCATCGACCCCACCATCGGCGCGTACGTCGTGAGCAGCTTCGCGTTCGGGTTCTTCGCGGGGGGCGTGACCTGGGCGCCCCTGGCCGACCGCCTGCCCGTCCGCTTCATCCTTACGGGACTCTACCTCTCCGGACTGGGCACGATGGCGCTGATGCTGCAGGTGCACGCCCCGTGGCAGGCGTTCGCGGCGGCGCTGGCTTTCGGCATGCTCGTGGGCGGCTCCATCCAGCTGCCCACGATGCTCCTCGCCAACTACTTCGGGCGGGCGCACATCGGCGCGATAGGGGGCACGGTGCACATGGCGCGGGGGTTCGGGCTCGGCAGTGGGCCCGTGATCGGCGGGCTCGTGATCGACGGGATCGGCTACGAGGCAGCATGGATAACGTTCGCGGCGTTCGCGGGATCGGCGGCTGTGCTGATGGGGTTCGCGCGACGGCCCCGGCTGCCGGTGGGCGTCTCAGCCTGACGGCTTACGCGACGTAGGACTCAGGCCGAGGGCTTGTCGGACGTGGACTCGGCCTTCTCCGGTTCGCCTGAGCCGGACTCGGCGGCCTTGCCCTCGACGCCTTCCTTGACCTCGCTGACGGAGCCGCGGAACTCGCGGATGCCCTTGCCGAGCGCGCGCCCGATCTCCGGCACGCGGCTCGCCCCGAAGATGACGAGGACGATGACGAGGATGATGACCAGTTCCGGCCAGCCCAGTCCGAATGGCATCGCACAGACTCCCGCTCGTTAACGAGCACGTTCAGGATACCACACGAGGGCAATCGCCCCTACCGACCGGCGCGGGCAGCCGACGGCAGCGCCGACGTGCGCGCCAGCATCTCCGTGAGCGCGAGCTCGTCCGACGTGCCCGTCTTCAGCGCGAGGTCGGTCTCCAGGAGCAGGCGGTACAGCGACCGCACCGCCTCCGGCGGGAAACGCCGCGCCTGGTCCATCGTCTTACGCACCACGAAGTCGGACGACGTCCCGAGCCGCGCGGGCCACTCCTGCTGGGGCGCCCGGCGGGCGAGCAGCTCCTGCGCGAGCGCCACCATGCGCGCCTGCCGGGCGATCATCGTGAGCAGGTACGGTCCCGCCGCGCCCTCGTCGAGCAGTTGCCGCATCGAGTTCAGTGCCGCGCCCGTCCGCCGCTCCATGATGGAGTCGACCAGCGCGAACACGTTGGCGTCTTTCGTGCTGCTCACGAGTGCCTTCACGTCGTCCTCGCCGATGGGCCTGCCGTCGCAGTAGATGGTCAGCTTCTCCAGTTCGGAGTCCATGGCCCAGAGGTTCGGCCCCACCTGCTCCGCGAGCCTGGCAGCCGTGCGAGGGTCGATCGTGCCGCCCTTCTGCGCGGCCCGCTCCGACACCCACGCGGCGAGCGCTTCCCGCCGCAGCGGGGCGAACTCGCGCACCCGCGCCTGCTCGCCGCCGGCCTCCACGACCGATTTCAGGAACGGGTTGGCGGGCGAGAGCTTGCTCTCGAAGAAGACGACGTCCGACGTCGGCGGGGGCTCGCCGACCCGCGCGCCCCCCCCCCCCCCGCTCCCCCCCCGCCGCCCTCCACGACCGATTTCGGGAACGGGTTGGCGGGCGAGAGCTTGCTCTCGAAGAAGACGACGTCCGACGTCGGCGGGAGCTCGCCGAGCAGTGCGCCCAGCTCCGCCGGAGGCCGAGCCTGCGCGCCGTCCTGTCCCCGCCTGCCGCGACGCTGGCCGCCTTCCGCCGTTCCCATCAGCCCGCGCACGACGACCGCGCGACGGTCTGCAAGGAACGGCACGACCATCGCGGCGGCGGCGAGCTTGTCGACAGAGAAGTCGCGCGCCTCGATGTCCGAGACGTTGGAGTCGCGCACGTCCTCCGGCCCGACGGCCTCCAGCACCCCGCGGAGCGCCTCCGTGGCTGAGAACGAGTCTTCACCGTGCAGGACGTATATCACGAGTCTTCATTTTGATCCCCTCTCCCTCGACGGGAGAGGGTTAGGGTGAGGGTGAAAGGAGCGCCCTTTCCGTCATTCCCGCGAAGGCGGGAATCTCGCAGCCTGGTACGTATCATCCGAGGAGCACGCGCGGGCGTATACTCGTAGCAGGAGGCTTGGCGTGGGGATGTTCCTGTTCCTGAGGCGGCTCCTGTCGGTAGTCTACCTGATGACGCACCCGGCGGTGCCGATGCGCCTGAAGGTGCTGCCCATACTCGCGTTCATCTACCTCGCGTTCCCCCGCGACCTCTGGTTCGACTTCCGCGCCTTCGGCTTCCTGGACGACTTCATCGTCGGCGGACTGCTCATCGGCACGTTCGTCAACAAGGGCTGGACCCGCGTGCAGGCGGCGCAGAAGCAGCGCGACGACACCATCCCCGCCGAGTTCCGCGTCATCGACGAGGACGACGCGCCCGCGGCTGCGAGCGACGCCCAGGACGAAGACGGCGCCCCCAATTCTGACCTGCGCGGTTGATATACTGCTGACGGTAGAGAAGGGATGCTCAAACCGATAGCAGTCGAGGCCCGCGAGGGCTACCGCATCTGGGTGCGCTTCAACGACGGCGCGGCCGGTGAGGTAGACCTGTCCGATATGGCTGGGAAGGGTGTGTTCGTTGCATGGAACGACCGCGCTTTCTTCGAATCGGTGCACCTGGCGGACTACCGCGCCATCGCCTGGGGCGACGAGATCGACATCTGCGCGGACGCCCTCTACATGGAGCTCACCGGCAAGACGCTGGAAGAACTGGCGACCGCCGAACAGAGCACGCCCGCCAATGCCTGAGCTCTGCCGGTTCTACGGCATCGTCATACGGATGCATTCAGGGACCACGCTCCTCCCCACTTCCACGCGACGTACCAGGACGGCGAGGCAACCGTCGACATTGGCAGCCTCGCCGTTACGCGCGGCCAACTCTCCGCACGGGCACTGGGCCTGGTGGTCGAATGGGCTGCGCTCCACCAGGAAGAGTTATATGCGGCCTGGGAGCGCAGGACACGGCAGGAGGTCCCGGGGAAGATCGAGCCCCTGCCGTAGGTTGGGGTGTAACATCCCGCCAACGGAGGTCGCCATGGCCGCACACGAGCTCTACCTGCTTCCGAACGGAGTCCTGAGCCTGCCCCGCTCGCGCGTCATCTACGGCGACCTGAGCGACGAACGGCTGCTTACGCCCGTCTACAGCGTCCTGATCCGCACCGACGACGGGGACGTCCTCTACGACACCGGCATCGACCCCGACGCCGCCCATGATCCGAAGGCGCTCGAGGGCATCACGCGCAACCTCCACTCGTTCACCGAGGAGGACGACGTCCGCAGCCGCCTCCGCGATGCCGGAACGTCCGAGGACAAGATCGGGACGCTCATCATGTCGCACTTCCACTACGACCACGTCGGCGGCCTGCGCTACTTCAAGAATTCGAAGGTCTACGTGCAGAACAACGAGTACCGGGCGGGGATGCACCCCGACATGGGGATGGACCGCGTCCTCCGCAAGCAGTACTTCGACCACCCCCTCGACTTCGAGACCGTCATGGGCGACACCGAGATCGTGCCCGGCGTCTGGGCGCTGTCGACGTTCGGCCACACGCCCGGACACCAGAGCCTGCTCGTGGAGCTGCCGTCCGGCCCGATGATCTTCAGCGGCGACGCCATCCACGTCTGGGAGAACGCCGAGAAGGAGCGCCCCTTCAACGGCTTCTACAACCTCCAGGACGCCTACGAGTCCATCCGCCGCCTCAAGATGCTCGCCGCCGTCACGAACGGCACCCTCGTCCCCAGCCACGACCCCGCCCTCTGGGAGACGTTCAACCCCGCGCCGTATCGGTACACGTAGGGCGTCCCGCTCGTGGTGAGCCTGTCGAACCAATTCTCGCGGAAGCGGGAATCCAGGGCGACCGCGAGGGAAAGCGCCCATCGGATGCTATGCTGTTGGCAGTGCTGACGTAGTCCAGCCCCATGAAGGCGAATGCTGTCGGCTCAGGAGGCAAGACCATGTCTGGCGACGCGAAGCTCCTGGAGCGTGTCACGGCCCGCCCTGACGTGTTTGGCGGAAAACCGATCGTCCGCGATATGAGGATATCGGTAGAGTTCATTCTGAGCCTCCTGAGCCAGGGGACCACCCAGGAGGAGCTGCTGGACGATTACCCTGAACTGGAGCCGGAGGACATTCGCGCCTGCATCGCCTATGCCCACACGGTCATAGCCGGAGACACACTGGCCCCCGTTTCAGTCGCGGCGTCTTGAGGTTGCTAGTAGACCACTCGCCGCCTCGAGATGCTCGCCGCCGTCACCAACGGCACCCTCGTCCCCAGCCACGGCCCCGCCCTCTGGGAGACGTTCAAGCCGGCGCCGTATAGGTATACGTAATCGTCATTCCCGCTTCGCGGGAATCGAGGGCACCCGCGAGGTAAGACGAGCAAGGGGTGGAGGCTCTGCCCAGCCATTTCGGAGCTGCTCTGCAAGGGACTAACATTCCAGTTTTCGTGCGTGTTCGGTTATTATCGCAACCTCATCAGCTGAAACACTCCGCATTCCCCTAGTGCCAGAAGAATCCGATTGGCTAGCAAGAAACTCATCTCGACTAGGGAATACTCCGGTAAGTTCAGGGTATCCGTTGGCAAGTAAGACATCATCAATGGCACCCACTGCTGTCTTTGCAATGGCATAGGTATCGTCTGTTGTCACGGCCATGCGGTCTCCAGCCGCCTCTCCAGCCGATAATGCTTCGGCGGCAACTTGGAGAGGGGCACCTGTGTCACTCGCTACATTGGCGATTCGCGCAGCCAAGAGGCGGGCATCATCATAATGGGCTTGTGCGTCTTTTAGTGTGGTATGCTGTTCTTCTGTCAATAACGAATTTAGCTCCGATGCTATGCTCAACATCTCGGCTTGGGTGCCCTCATAATCTGATAAGGCCATGGCCACAACTATTTGAGCATGAGTCTTTACCAAACCACGGTCTACTTCAATGAAGCGACTAAGGAAATCCTGGTACAGTGCCTCAGATAGGAGGTGATGTTGCTCCGGCGTGACAGATTGTTCCTGTTCAATAATAGGTTTCAATTGTTCCGCTGCTTGACCAAAGTGCAAGCAATCGTTCGGAAGTATCGCGGTGTTGTTATGCTCGTCTCGATAGCGCTGAATAGTAGCGGCCATAGCTAATGCTCTCTGGTATTTCAGCGGCAAAATCGCCATTTGGACCCTCCTGCAACTTGGTTCGAACATTCTTGCCCATTGGGCCAGCAATTCCCTCCGATCATCATGTGACCGACTCAGCCCACTTCAGGTACTCCTGAAGTGGGGGTGCGTCATGTGGCCGCAAGAAAGCAGCACACGGGATATCGTCCCTGCCGCTGGCGACTCGCATCATGGCACCGGCTCGCGAGATTGTGGACGCTTCTTCTGTGTCTTGGTCTAGACGGCTCAGTTCATGAACACAATCAACAGCTCTTTGAGTCAACCCTACAGCCACAATGGGAGGCTTTCCGGGGATGTCCAAGTACAACAGCAACTCAGTGTCGCGTGTCTGCCAGTTGCCTTGAGCATAGCGCACCTGCACGAAGTCGTTCTCACC
This sequence comes from SAR202 cluster bacterium bin16, assembly GCA_002238425.1. GTDB lineage: Bacteria > Chloroflexota > Dehalococcoidia > Lucifugimonadales > Australimonadaceae > Bin16. The sequence continues at coordinate 9,899 of MPMJ01000031.1, forward strand.
AACGTAGTCAAGGCATTCGTCATGGATTGAGGACATGCGATTCATCTCCTAATAGCTACCTTGTCATGTACCTACCGATGGGCCTTCACCGTATAGCTACCATATCATGTACGTACTTGTGGGCCTTCACCGAGCGACGTCTTCAATCTCCCCTCCCCCCACTGCCACCCGCCCCTTACCCCACCGCCCCTGACCACGTACCCTGTTCCCGTGAGCCACGCGCTGGACATCCAAGCGCCCCGCCGAGCCACGGCAACAGTCATGGGCACTGGCTCCATTTGGCCCCATCGCGGCGTCGTTCACCCCCGATTCGGCCCCGAACCGGCCCCGCTATGGCCCCACCGTTACCAACGGTTCCCGAGTGAATGGTGCCAAATGGTGCCAAACGGGGCCACATTTCGTGCCCCATCATCCTGTCCATCCCTGTTCGTTCCTGTCCGGGGGAGCGGGCTATAATCGACAGGCATACCCGCCCGGAATCGGGGGGCGCTTACTCCGGAGGAGTCCACATGGCAACGAACCCGCTCAAGCGACACTCAGCAGAGATGACCGACGGCCCGTCCCGCGCTCCGGCGCGCGCGATGCTCAAGGCCATCGGCTTCACCGACGACGACCTCGCCAAGCCCCTCATCGGCGTCGCCACCACCTGGATCGAGACGATGCCCTGCAACTACAACCAGCGCGAGCTGGCGCAGTACGTGAAGGAGGGCATCCGGGAGGCGGGCGGCACGCCCATGGAGTTCAACACCATCTCCGTCTCGGACGGCGTCGCGATGGGCACCGAGGGCATGCGCGGCTCGCTCGTCAGCCGCGAGGTCATCGCCGACTCCATCGAGACGGTCGCACGCGGCCACTCGTTCGACGGCCTCGTCGTGCTCGTCGGCTGCGACAAGACGCTCCCGGCGGGCGCGATGGCGCTCGCGCGGCTCAACCTGCCCGGCCTCGCCTTCTACAACGGCTCCATCCTGCCCGGCAAGCTGGACGGCAAGGACATCACCATCCTGGACGTGTTCGAGGCCGTCGGCGCGCACGGCGCGGGACGCATCGACGACGCGCGGCTGAAGGCCGTCGAGGACCACGCCTGCCCCGGCGCGGGTGCCTGCGGCGGGCAGTTCACCGCCAACACGATGGCGATGGCGCTGGAGTTCCTCGGCATCAGCCCCGCGGGCGCGAACGCCGTCCCCGCCGTCTTCGACGCGAAGGCCGAGGCCGCGCGGAACGCGGGCAGGCTCGCGATGGAACTGCTCCGCAGCGGCACGACGCCCCGCGACATCATGACGCGCGAGGCGTTCGAGAACGCCATCGCAGGCGTCGCTGCGACCGCAGGCTCGACCAACGCGGTGCTCCACCTGCTCGCGATAGCGCGCGAGGCGGGCGTCGAGCTCTCCATCGACGACTTCGACGAGATCGCGTGGCGCACGCCCGTCGTCGCGAGCATGAAGCCGGGCGGCGCGTACAACGCGGTGGACCTGTACGAGGCGGGCGGCTACGGCCTTGTCTCGAAGGAGCTCGTCGGCGCGGAGCTGGCGCACGCGGGCGCGGCGAACGTGAGCGGCGAGAGTTTCGGCCAGATCGGCGCCGCGTCGGTCGCCGAGCCCGGTCAGCAGGTCGTCGTCTCCGCCAGCGACCCCATCAACCCGAATGGCGGCGTCGCCATCCTGCGCGGCAACCTGGCGCCGGAGGGTTGCGTCGTGAAACTCGCGGGACACGGGCGCAGGCTGCACCGCGGCCCCGCCCGCATCTACGACCGCGAGGAGGACTGCTTCGCCGCCGTTCGCGCCGGCCAGGTGCAGGACAACGACGTGGTCGTCATCCGCTACGAGGGGCCGGTCGGCGGGCCGGGCATGCGCGAGATGCTGGCCGTCACCGCGGCCATCCAGGGCGCGGGCCTCGGCGACACCGTCGCGCTCATCACAGACGGACGCTTCTCCGGCGCGACGCACGGCTTCATGGTCGGCCACATCACGCCGGAGGCCGCGAACGGCGGCCCGCTCGCCTTCCTGCGGGACGGCGACATGGTCGTGCTGGACGTGGAGCGCCGCGTGCTGGAGACCGAGGTGCCGGACGAGGAGATGGCGCGCCGCCGCGAGGGCTGGAGCGCTCCGCCGCCGCGCTACACCACGGGGGTCTTCGCCAAGTACGCGCGCAGCGTCGCCTCCGCCAGCGAGGGCGCCATCACCAGCCCCGGCCTCCAAGGCAGCGTCTGGTAGGCGTGGAAAAGGCGCTGAGCGTCCGGCCCCCTCTCCCCCGCCCCCTTCGTCATTCCCGCGAAGGCGGGAGTCCAGGGGGCGGCACAGCGAGCCGGTCGCGAGGTGCGCGGAGGCTGTCATTCTCTGTAGGGGCATCCCTTGTGGGTGCCCTTTACCCCCGCACTCTGGCGCGCCCACCCAAGAACCAACCAACGATGAAGAGAACCCTATGTGCCGTAACGTCTTGAAGACCCCACTGCTCCTCATCCTCATCGCCCTCGCCGCCTTCGCCCTCGCCGCCTGCGGCAGCGACGATGCCCCCGGTGTCGTCGTCATAGGCCCGGACGAGCCCATCGAGGTCCGCACGCTGCTCTCGGGGACAGGCGCGTCGCGTGCCGCCGTCGAGATGGCTGTCGCCGACTTCGGCTCCGTCCACGGCCACGAGGTGGAACTCGGGCCGTCCGTGGACGCCATGTGCTCACGGGAGGGAGGACACGAGGGCGTGGATGAGATCCTCGACGACCCGAGAGTGCTCGGCATCGTCGGCACGTCGTGCTCGGTGTCGGCGGTGGCCGCGTCCCCCCGCATCAGCGTCGCCGGGCTCGTCATGATCTCTCCCTCCAACACCTCGCCCGTGCTCACCTCCGACCTGCGCGGCAACGTGGGGCAGAGCTACCACGAGGGCTATTTCAGAGTTGCCAATAACGACCTCTACCAGGGGGAGGCGGTCGCCGGTTTCGCCTACGACGAGCTCGGCCTGCGCCGCATGGTCGCGCTGCACGACGGCGACCCGTACACGAGCGCCCTCGCGAGAGCGTTCAGGGAGGCGTTCCGCGCCCGCGGCGGCAGGGTTCCCACCATAGGCGTCATCGAGAAGGGACAGACGGACATGGGGGAGGTGCTGCGGGAGTTCGCGATAGCGGAGCCGGACGGCATCTTCTTCCCGGTCTTCGAGGAGGAGGCCGAACACTTCATCCGGCAGGCGCGGGAGTCCAACCGGCTGGAGGGCCTGACGTTCATATCGGCGGACGGAGCGTTCTCATCGGAGTTCCTTGCCCTGCCGGAGACGGAGGGACTCTACTTCGCGGGGTTCCCGTCCCACGTCTGGAGCAACCGCAACGCCGCGACCGGCAGGACCACCGGCGAGGCGCTCGCGGCGTTCGAGGCTGCGCACGGCGAACTGGCGCACGCGTCGCCTTACTGGGCCCACGCCTACGACGCCGCTACGCTGCTGCTCGCCGCCATCGAGCGCGCCGCGGCCCCCGACGACGGCAGCTTCTTCGGCCGGCTCATCGGCATCGACGCGAGGGGAACGCTGCGTGTCGATCGCGCCGCGTTACGGGAGGCCGTGCTCAAGGTCTCCCGTAACGAAGGCCAGGGATTCGCCGGCCTCACCGGCACGCTCTCCTGCGACGACTTCGGCGACTGCGGCCCCGGCGTCCAAGTCATCTACCACCACACCGACGCCTCCGTCACCGACCCGGGTGAACTGCCCGTCGTCTACCGGTTCGAGCCGTGACTGCGGGGAGTGGACGTCCGGCCCCCTCTCCCTTGAGGGGAGAGGGTTGGGGTGAGGGTGAACCGTGGCGTGGGGCGGAGGAGGCTGTTATGCCGAGCGTAGCCGAGGCCTTACTTGTCATTCCGAGCGGAGTGCAGCGGAGCCGAGGAATCTCTCGGGTGGCGCATCGTTGTCATTCCAGCGTTCTCCCCGAGAGATGTTTCGACTTCGCCTCCGGCTCCGCTCAACATGACAGCCCGCGAAACACTGTCGAACCACGAGGCGGAGGCTAGCCTATGGCAGCGCAGGCGGTCCTCATCGCAGTCCTCATCGTCGTCGCGGCTGCGGCTGCCATCCCTTTCGTCTGGCTGGAGCGCACCCGCACCCGCCGCAGGCGGGATGCCAACGTCCTCGTCCTCGGCGGCGCGGTGCTCGGCGGCGGGCAAGGGGTCATCGCATGCGGGGTCTTCTCCGCCAACGCCGGCGACATCCAGGCGTGGGCGCTCGCGCTCCCGCCGCTCAGCATCGCGGCTGCGCTGCTCGCGCTCCGGGCCGCGTTCCGCCTCGCAGGCTGGACGCGCCGCTCGCTGCTGGTCGCGGCGGCTGTGCTGTCGCTCGGCGGCTCGCTCTCGGTGCTGCTGTTCCCGGTGTCGGGCGCCGCGTCGTTCGTCGCGGCGCTCTGCTACCTCGCGGGACTCGCCGACAACCCCCGCGACCTGCTGCGCAGGCTCGACCCGCGGGATTAACGTTCGCTGCGTGACGCGCACGTCCGTGGCGTATACAGTCGGTCCGTTGGGGAGGCCTGCCTCAAGGAGACGGTGATGACGACCGGTACGGAACAGCACCATGAGCACGACTGGCAGTCCCAGGAGTACGTCGACTACTGGATAGGGCGGGATGTCACCCGCGACGACGAGAGGCGGGAGCACCTCCTGCGGATGGCCGCCTTGCTGCCGTACGAACCCGACGCGGAGATCCGCGTGCTCGACGTCGGCGCGGGCTATGGGGCCGTCAGCCAGGCGGTGCTGGAGACGTTCCCCAACGCGCACGTCGTCCTGCACGACTTCTCGGGGCCCATGCTGGAGCACGCGCGGCAGCGCCTCGAACGCTACGGGGACCGCACCTCCCAGGTGATGGCCGACCTCACCGACCCGGCGTGGACGCAGACGGTCGGTGAACCGGTGGACGGCGTGGTCTCCGGCATCGCCATCCACAACCTGCGCGAGCCCGAGCTCATCGCCCGGGTCTACGCCGACATCTTCACGGTCGTGAAGCCGGGAGGCGCCTTCCTCAACTGGGAGCTCATACAGCAAGGGGACACGTCGAGAGCGGCGAACGCGCGAGCCACGCTCGTGATGGAGCGACGGCGCCGGTTCAAAGAGACGGGCGTCCAGCCCTCGCTCGAAGAGTTGGCCGCCGAGCGGGAGGTACGTCGACCCTCGTGGGGCGTCGGCCGGAGAATGCGGAGGACGCGCCCCACGCTCATGGACCATCTCGGCTGGCTGCGCGCCGCCGGGTTCGACGAGGCTGAGTGCTTCTGGCGCGATGGCAGCAATGCCCTGATCGGCGGCTACCGTTGGAGTCCTGATGATTAGAGCGGGAGCGCCTGTGACGAGCAACGAGCAGAGATATGGAGGCTTGTCCGGCGAGGCCGTGGCCAGAGCGACCGGCAGGGACTGGGACGCCTGGCTGGAGCTCCTCGACAGGCTGGGTGCGCAGGAGATGGACCACAAGGGGATCGTGGCCCTCATCGCCGGGCAGGGCGAGCTGTCCAGCGGCTGGTGGCAGCAGTCGGTCGCGGTGGGATACGAGCAGGCGCGAGGCCTGCGAGTCGTGGGCCAGACGTCCGCGGGCGGCTTCCAGATTGGCGTCCAGATGACCCTGCCGGTACCGGCAGGAGAGGCATGGGACCTGCTGACGGAAGGGCCGGGCCTGGACACCTGGCTGGGGACGGCCGACGGTATCGAGTTCCGCAAGGGTGAGCGCTACCGAACGTCCGAGGGCGTCTCTGGGGAGGTGCGCTCCATCGTCCCCGGAGAGCGTGTCAGGCTGACGTGGAGCAGCCCGGACCTCGCGCATCCGTCCACCCTGCAGATCACCGTCCTGCCGTCGGGAAAGAAGGCCTCGGTCCGGTTCCATCAGGAACGATTGTCCAGCCTCGAGGAGCGGGAACGGATGCGGACACACTGGCGGGATGTGCTGCAAGAGCTGTCACAGTTGGTGATCAGCCGGGGCCGCGGATGAACCTCGAAGAGCTGTTCCCCGAGGGCCTGTACGTCGTCCACGCGCTCGACCTGCTGGGGCCGGTGGGCGTGTACGTGCTCGGCATGAGCGCGTATGCCATCTTCATCTTCAGGTTCTACCGTTTCCTCGCCGCCAGGGACATGTTCGCGCTGGACTTCTCCCGGTACGAGCAGTCGCGCCGCCGGTTCGTGCGGCGCGTCCTCGGCGTGGTCATGTACGTGGCCAAGTACCTCGTCGTCTTCCCGCTGTTCGCGTTCTTCTGGTTCGCCGTGCTCACGCTCATCCTGGCGTTCCTGGCGAAGGACCGTGCGTTCGCGGACACCCTGCTGATCGCGCTGGCGACCGTGAGCGCGATCCGCGTGACGGCGTACTACGACGAAGACCTCTCGCGCGACCTCGCGAAGATACTGCCGTTCGCGGTGCTGGCCATCTTCCTCATCGACGCATCGTTCTTCGAGATAGGCGAGTCGCTGTCGATCCTGGAGCGGGCCAACGACAGCCGGGAGACCATCCTCTACTACCTGCTCTTCCTGGTGCTGCTGGAGTTCGCGCTCCGGTTCGTGCGCGCGGTGCTCAGGGGCATCTTCCGCCGGAAGAAGCGCACGCCTACGACGCCCGAGGCCCCTCGTGCAGAGCCGGCTCCCGAGCCTCCGCAGGATGAGGCCCCGCCGTCCGCGGCGGAAGGCGATGGCGCGAACGCCGCCGGAGACCCGGTTGCCGGAACGCAGGCCGGGGAGCGCCCGCCGGCGGGAGGCGGGCGCCCCGCGGGCGGGGGGGAAGGGGGGGGGCGCGACCGCCGCGGGAGCCCGGGTTGCGGAACCGCGGGCGGGGGAGCCCCCGCCGGCGTGAGGCGCACGCTCGCCGAGGCTGGCCTATACTTCCGGCAGGCATGAAGCGATGAGCGGCATACGAGTACTCCGGCTGAAGTTCCAGTACCCCAAGACCGAGGCTCCCGCGGTCGATATAGCGGACCTCGAGGTCGGCGCGGGCGAGTTCGTCGCGATCATGGGGGAGTCGGGGTCGGGGAAGACCACGCTGCTGCGCCTCATCGCAGGCCTCGAGCGGCCTGAACAGGGCGACATCTACATCGGCGGCGAGTACATGAACGACATCCCGGTGGGGCGCAGGCCGGTGCAGCTCATCTTCCAGAGCCTCGCCCTCTGGCCGCACCTCCCGGGCCCCCCCCCGTCGCCCGCCCCTGCGGGTCAGGGGGGAGCGCGGCTCCTCCACCCTCAGCCTGCCGCTGAAGGCCCGCCGCTGGGGCGACGAGCAGATCCGTTCGCGAGTGAACAACGTGGCGCGCCGTGTCGGGCTCAGGGAGGACCTCTTCCCGCGCAAGCCCGACGCGCTGTCGGGCGGCGAGCGCCAGCGCGTCGCGCTCGCACGGGCGATGGTCACGGAGGCCACGTCGTTCCTGATGGACGAGCCCCTGAGCAACCTGGACCCCATCAGCAGGCCCAAGATGCGCACGGAGATTCGGCGCGTTCACGACGAGAGTAACGCGACGACGTTGTACGTGACGCACAACGTCACCGACGCGCGTGTCATGGCGGACCGCATCGCCATCATCCGGGACGGCCGCCTCCTGCGCACCGGGACGTACGTGGAGCTCAGCGAGTCGCCGGGTGACGAGTACACGCGCCTCCTGCTGTCGTCGTCCTAGGCTCGCCCGTGCTACTGCCCCCGGGCGCTCATGACCAGCATCTCCAGTATCTCGTGGGCGGAGATGGAGCCCATGAACTCGCCGGTCTCGGAGTCGACGACGGGGAGGACGGAGAGGGAGTGCTCGGTCATGCGTTGCAGCGCGTCCTCGAGGTGTTCTTCGGAGTAGGCGGTCGGCGTCTGCTGCCGCAGCATCTGGGTGAGCGGCGTGTGGTCCCACTCGGCGTGGGGCAGGTAACGCAGCATGCTCAGGGAAACGATGCCGACCAGCGCCCCGTGTTCCACGATCACGTAGTCGTGCTGGTCCTGCAACAGCCAGTCTTCCGCGAACGTCTTGACCGTCTGCGAGCCCTCCGGGTGGGGGCGGTAGGGGTCCAGCAGGTCGCGCACCCTGACCTCGTCCAGCACGAAGCGCTCGAACGACGGCGGGATCCTATCGAACGAGAGCTCGCGTGTCGGTTGGGCCATCCGCCGCAGCGCGTAGCCGATACCCATGGGCGTGAGCATGATGTAGGCCAGCATCACCACCACCAGCAGGGAGAAGATGTCCTTGCCGATGGCGCCGCTCTGCAGCATGACCAGGAGGAGCGCGATCTCCGCGACGCCCTTCGCCGTGAGGCCCACCGCCGTGGCGAAGGGCGCGTCGACCCGCGTGACGTAGGCGCTGAGGAAGGATGCTCCGACCTTGCCCACGAGAGGGACGAGGGCCAGCGCCAGGATCGTCTCCAGGGGCAGCCTGGTGAAGTCCAGGCTGAAATACAGGCCTGCGGAAGCGAAGAACAGCGGCACGAAGAAGCCCTCGGCGGCTCCGCGCATGCCCGGCATGATGTCGCGCCGCATCTGGTACGGCAGGAAGGAGAGGGCGGCGCCGAAGAGGAGCGCGCCCAGGGAGCCGTGCAGCCCCACCAGTTCGGCGGCTACGACGACGAGGAAGAGGCCGCCGAGGAGCATCCCGAAGGCGAACTGCGGCACGCGCAGGATGCGGTGCAGCAGACTGAGGGCCCGCGGCAGCAGCTTGTTGGCCACGAACCACGTGACGATGCCGAAGCCGATGATCTCGGCGATGATGATCGCCACGCCCATCGCGTCGAGCCCTCCGTGCTCGTCCGCCGAGAAGTGCTCGCTGATGGCGAATCCCACGATGAAGAGGGCGATCAGTTCGACGATGATGACGGCGGTGAATATCTGCACGCCGATGGGCTCGCGCAGCCGTCCCTCGTCGATGAGCGCCTTTGCGACGACGCCGAGGCTGGAGAGGGAGAGCACGCCCGCGAGCCCGAGGGCTTCCGTGAAGCTGAGGCCGAGCCCGAGGTCGATGACGTAGTCGGTCGTGACCGCGAGGGAGACGAGCATCGATAAAGCCACGGCGAGCAGAGCGGTGAAGAATATCCGGCCTCGGACGGCGGCGAGGAAGCCGGAGATGTCCAGTTCCTCCAACCCGATGAGGAAGAAGAACATGAATATACCGATGCTGAGGATGAGGTCGACGCTCTCTCCGGCGTGGGCGATGCCGGTGACGGGGCCGAGCAGCACTCCGGCGACGGCATAGGCGAAGATGGCGTTCAGCCCGATGCGCTTGAAGACGCCCTCGAGGAGCTTGGCGGCGACGATGAGCGTGCCAACGGTAAAGAGGGCTTCGTGAATCTCCACTCCGTTGCCTCCCGTATCCCCTGCGGTCAACGAGTCCGGTCGAATGTGAGTGCGCCGTCGAGACCGGTCCTCTCTCGCTCGGGGGGGCGCGTCGACACTAGCACTGGCAGGCAGGGCGGGCAAGGTGGACAGCGACCTGTTGAGAAAGTACCTTCACCGCCAAACGACCAGTGGGAAGGCGGGGGTGACCATCACGGTTGATTGGCATTCGCTCGGCACGCAGGGCGGACACGTCGAGATAGTCGAGCACAGCCCCGAATGGCCCCTGGCGTTCGAGCGCGAGTCGGCGGCCATCAGGGAGGCCTGCGGGCCGTGGGTCGTCGAGGTGCACCACATCGGCAGCACCTCCGTGCCGGGACTGGCGGCGAAGCCCGTCCTGGACATGATGCCGGTCGCCGCAGGCCCGTCCGAAGCCGGCGAGACCGTTCCCCGCATGGCGGCGCTCGGGTACCAGTGTCTCGGCGAGTACGGCATCCCCGGACGCCTCTACTTCGAGAAGGACGTCGATGGCCGCGACGTCGCGCACGTCCACATGTTCCCGTTGGGCCACCCCGGCATCCGGACGCACCTGGCCTTCCGCGACTACCTCCGCGCCCACCCCGGCGCCGCCCGCGACTACGAGCGGCTGAAGCGGCAGCTCGCCGTGAAGCACCGAGCCGACCGCGAGGCCTACACCGACGCCAAGGCCACCTTCATCGAGGGCGTCATCGCCGCCGCGATGTGTTAGCTCATCCCCCGCACCGGAAGGTTTCGGGGGGAATTGCTGCTCATTTCTGCTCACCACGCCGAATTCACTCCTGAATCTGGGGCCTGGGGTGAGCAGTCCGGCTGCTCATTTCTGCTCACGCCGCCCGCCGCCTGCTGAGGGCCGTGGAACGGGCTGCTACCAGCGTAGGCGGCGGGCGGTTGGGGACGCAATGGGCGGATGTCACTGGGGTGACGGAGGAGGTGAGTCGCCCTGACGCGTGAACGGCGGAGGAGTGTGGAATGGCCTAAGGGGTCGCCGCAGCCACTTACTCTGGCTGGCCATCCTCAATCACAACAAGTCCTCCGCTAGTCCTGCCCTTGGAGAACGGTTCCTCGTGCGGAACATCGTCATCCCAGTATCCATACCGGCGTGCCAATAGTCGTTCGATACCAGCTATATCTGGAGTTTGCTGCTTGCACTCAAGTCCCCAGAGTTTCACGAGAGATAGCATGGCACCTCGCCGGTGGAAGTTCATCGCATCGGGTGTGAATAGGCCAATAGGAACAGGTACAGCAGTCGGACTCTCTGGTTCGAAGGCTGCCCGCATTATCTCCTCCCGAGTTTCCTCTGATAGAAGGTGAAGATTGCTCCCTAGGAGCCGGTAGTTCCTGACAATGTTGAATGCAGCAGTCATGATATGCCAGTCACGCCAACCTTCCTTACGAAGTGCTTCTGTAAAGGATAGAAACTCCTCAGAGGATGCAAGCCTTACGAGAGTGATGCGTAGGTTTTTGGCGAGATTCTGGTAGCGCGTCTCAAGCAGTTCGCTGGCCTTATCTGGCGAATACGTCGGGCCTGGTCCGTCCTGCCAACGAAGTTCAGCACATGTCGCAAAAGACCCGTTACGGCACTCCCATGGGGTGTTGTATAAGCCCCTCTGGATCGCTGACTCTGCGTCTACTGTAAAAGCGGCGGCAAGTTCGTCATAAGGTCGACCTGGGAAGAGCTTGTGACCCAATCCCCTTTCAAAGGTTCCATCCAGACTCGCTGAAAAATCCGCTTCCGGAAGAAGTGAAGCTTCACGGAGAATCATCGCGAGCATGGTCGTTAGTTCAATGTCGGTCCCTTTCCAGCTGGCGTTAGGTGAAGCCTCGGAGGGTGCAAGCCGCACAACCCACTCGCGGTCGTCATTACTTGGAAGCGATTCAATGGGCTTCGAGTACGACACCCAAGCATGCTGTCTATTCTCGATACGCACGTTGATACGCGTTTCGACTAGGCACAGGTCATTTTTGGCAAGGGCTGCAAGCATGACTTGAGCGGCGGCTGCGAAACGTTCGGCTATGCGGACGGATTCAATGTCATTTGTCGTGGCCAGTGTCCAATCAGTGCCCAAAGCGGAAAAACGAATATACCGAATCTTCCCGAGATCGGCAAATGGCCGAGCTGCAAGCTCGGAACTGCTGAAAGACTCCCAGAAGCTAGGATCCTTTGCACTGAACGCATTAGTTATGTCTTCGATGATTGTTCGTACGCCAAGACGCTCCGTAATTGAATCAATGGAGGAAGCTAATTCAGGAGCTACGGTTCTAGCACATGCACTAACACAGGCGAGGTTAGTGAAGGCGTCCTTAATATCCTCGTGTTTCTCCCAATCAATGCCATCTTCGATAATCTCATCTTGTGCAAGCAAACCGAGCGCGTATAGCTCTACTGCACTGCACCAAGCACCTGCCGCGAGATCGGCAGTGGCTGCCATTAGCAGACCGGCGGGAATCAAGTCTGCATGTTCCTCATCTCCCCTCGATGAAGCGATGTGTGCAACCGCAAGGGCGTAGGACTTGGATGCCTGGGGTAACCGCAATTCAAGGTAGAGCCTTGCAATGATTATCATCGCGAGTAGCGATCCCCGGACCGTGTCTCCAGACCACCAGTCGATTTTTGCTCGGTGGAACTCTTCCAAGGCATCAAGGCGACGTCCGGCGTTAAGTAACATCAGTGCTCGGTCGCGTGCACGAGCCGCGAGAGCACTCTTCCCTGAACGCTGACCGATTGCCTCGTCGACTTGGTCCAGCAGACCTCGCCATTCAGCATGGCTGCTCCAGAGGGAGAGAAGCTGAGGAAGATGAAGAAGATCGGCCAAGCTCTGAATAGGAAACAGCGGTGTTTCCTCTAAGTTCCCCATCAACTCCGTCCATGCCGAGAGTGTGAGTGACACGTCGGTGAGCATGTCTGGTAATGGTACATCAGCCCAGTTAGACGGCTCACTACTGAGTTCTTCATTTTTCACCACTTGCGCTTCGTGACTCAAACGCTGCATGATGGCTTTCGTCAGCTTAGGATGCAAACCTAGATACCCGAGCGTAAAGAGGAGACTTGCTCGGCGATTTGGAGTCGCATAGGTAACGATGCCCTGTATCCGACTCGTCAAACAATCGTTCCAATGGCCGATTTCAGTTGGCATGAGCGAAGAGAGTCCTGATTGGACAGCAGTATTCGCATACATGAGGAGAGTGCTTGCGTCTAGTAGGCGGGCAGGTTCACTCTCACTCAATGATTCATCGAGATATACACGCGCGACATCATCAATTGGCCGAAAGGCGCCTGTACCACGCAAGGTGGCCACCACCAGCTCGTATCGCGCGCGTTGTTGAACATGAGAAGGCAATTCCGGGTTGGCCAAGAGTTGCCGTACTAAGCCAAGCCAGAACGGAAGGTCGGCACGAGCCTCTTCCTGATAGAAGGTTGCCTCTCGAAGCCCAGCCTTCACGTCAATGAAATCGCCGAGCGTGGGATTGGGAGAACCCTTATCTTGCCACTTGCTTCTCAATGCGAGGTACTCGGCTGAGAGGTTGTCATCGGTAACAGTTGCTTCTGGTTGAATCTTGGCTGGGATGGAAAGAAATTGCTCTGCAATCCAGAATCCTTCAGGCTGAGCGAGGAGATTGGCTATGGACTCAGCATCATGGAATTCGAGATGTACTCCGTGCGACGCTTGAGTTTCGGCCTCCAGTTGGTGTCGGGTTCCAACTGGGACCGACTCTAGTGTGAACGCACGAATCTCCTGAACTGGGTGTCCGAAGGCGCAAACCTTTTCGATGTCCTGCCTTAGCTTGGCGGGCAGACCGTCGGTTTGGGTGGTGCAAATGAACGCAATCGTTCCTTGACTGACCAAGCCTAGGAACGCCCCGTGCGAACCTAGTTCTTCAACCAAGTAAGTGCGGAATGTCTCAAAGTCGCGACCTTGATCGCCTCCCGCGGACACTGGGCCAGTGGCGGGCAAGACGTTCGAACAGATGAACTGCTGCGTCAGGTATCGGCAGATGTGCTCGAAATCGTGGTGGGCATTGCGAACGGGCAACTGGGAGAGGGCAAAGCGAACCTGGGCTTCGATTTCTGAAGGGCTAGCCATTCAATCTCCACACGCTGAAGGATTCACGACCCCTCATCGCTAACAGCATTTTACCTCTACGTGAACCGAACGCTCACCCCACCGAGCGTCGCGAACTCCGCGCGGACGGTGTCGCCTGCGCGGACGTCCATGGCCGTCGTGATGGTGCCGGTCATCACGAACTCGCCTGCGCGCAGGCCCTGGCCGAACTCCGCCAGCTTGTTCGCGCACCACGCGACAGAGCGCGCCGGGTTGCCCAGCACGGCCGACGCCTGTGCCCGCTCGAACTCCTCGCCGTTGCGGTAGAGAACGACCTCCTCCGTCGAGAGGTTGAACGCGCCGGGGGACAGCCTCGTGCTCCCGACCACGACCCGCGCGGCCACGCCGTTGTCCGCGATGATGTCCTGCTCCTTGATGCGCCAGCCTTCGATGCGGCAGTCCACGATCTCCAGCGCCGGGAAGACGTAGTCCGTCGCGGCCACGACGTCCTGCATCGTCAGGCCCGGCCCGCGCAGCGGCGACTTCAAGCGGAACGCCAGCTCCGGCTCCGCCTTCGGGTGGATGAGCTCCGACGACTTGATACGCCCGTTGTCCCGCACCGTCGTGTCGTCGAATATCGTGCCGTAGATAGGCGTGTCGATGCCGAAGACGGCCTGCATCGCCTTGTTCGTGAGTCCGACCTTCCGCCCGACGATGCGGTACCCGTGCTCCAGCTCGTGCACGACGATGTCGGCGGCGACGGCGTACGCGTCCTCGGACGTGATCTCCGGCGCCTGCTCCGTGAGCGGCGGGATGGGCGTCGCGTTGTGCTCGGCCTCGCTCAGCGCGTGGGCGAGTGCGTGCAACTGGTCGTGCGATACGGGCATGGGGACCTCCGTCTGGGCTGGGGCTGCGCCTGCGCCAAGATTACCAGCGGCGGTAAGATGTCCGCCATGACTGAGAACGAGCCTCGCGTCGCGGCGGTGCTGCTCGCGGCGGGCGAGTCGACGCGGATGCACGAGATGAAGGCGCTGCTGCCCTGGCTGGGCGGCAGGACGCTGCTGGCGCACCAGGCGAACGCGCTCGCGGCGGCGGGCTACGAGCCCATCGTCGTGGTGCTCGGACATCTCTCAGAGCGGTTGCGGCAGGAGCTCACCGGCCCGGAGCCGATGCAGATCGTCGAGAACCCGCGCTACCGCGAGGGACGCACGACGTCCATCACCGCCGGGCTGGCCGTCGTGCCGGACGACGTCGATGGCGTGCTCATCGTCTCGGTCGACCAGCCGCGCTCCGGCGCGCTGCTGTCGCGGCTGCGCGATGCGTGGCTCGTGTCGCGGCCCGCCATCGCGGTGCCGTCGCTCGACGGCAACGCCGGGCATCCGCCGCTGTTCGACACCGCGCTGCTGCCGGAGCTGCGCGCCATCACGGAGGAAGGGCAGGGGCTGCGGGAGGTCGTCTCGCGCTATCGCAGCGAGCGTATGCTCGTGCCGGTCGACGACCCGCTCACGCTCACGAACCTCAACACGCGCGAGCAGTACGAGGCCGCGCTGCGGCTCGCGCAGGCGTAGGGTGGGTGCGCAACGCGGCGCGTGTTGCCATAATGGGGTGACGTTAACCATCCGCCGCGGAGAGGAAGGGGGTGAACGCGATGATCAACGGAGTGAAGGCCAAGTACTCCAAGGGCGCCATCGTACCCTTGGAGCCGCTCGACATCGAAGAAGGCGCGGACCTGTCCATCAGTATCGAGGTGGAGTCCGGCAGCAGCGACCCGGCTCCCGCTACCGGCGGGGACCCCAAGCACACGCTTGAGGACCTCTACATCGAAGACTACTTCGAGAAAGCGCGCCGGTGATCATCCCGGACATCAACCTCGTCTTGTACGCGCATGACACAGGCAACCCGAGGCATGCCCCGGCGCGTCAATGGTGGGACGGATTGATGACCGGCACTGAGACCGTAGGCATACCGCTTGCCGTAGCTGTCGGGTTCGTCAGACTGGTGACCAGCCCCGTCGTAGTGTCGCCGCCGATGCAGGGCACGGAAGCGATCGCTGTTGTGCGCGGCTGGTTCGAGCGTCCGCATTTCGTTCAACTCGATTCCGGCCCCGACCATTTCACCCACATGGCGCAGTGTCTTGAGACTGCGGGCAGAGCGGGCAAACCGGTGACGGATGCCCACCTCGCCGCCCTTGCCCTGGACCACGACGCGGAGATCCATTCGGACGACCGGGACTTTCGCCTATTCCCGGATGTTCGCTGGCGCAACCCTCTATGAATCAGCGGTTCGCCGCCGCGATCACCAGCAGCGCCGATCCCCCGAACGACACCAGCACGCCGAGCACAACCCCCAGCGTGATGTGCTCCAGCCGGCGGTTGACCAGGTACGAGAGGATAAGCGTGAAGACGCCGATCATGCGCATGAGCGGGTTCACGATGCTCACGTCGGCGATGGAGAGCGCGAAGAAGCGCAGCAGTTGTGCCATGAAGACGCTGAACCCCGCGCCGCCGAAGAGCCGCATATAGCGGACGTTGATGGTGCCGATGAGGTGCCGCTGCGCGGGCAGGGCGAGCGTCGCCATGAGCACCGCTGATGCGCCGACGTACGCGATAAACGTGCCGACGGCTGCGACGCCCGAGGCGTCCTCCAGCGCGGCCCGGATGAGGATGGGGCTGCTGCCGTACCCCACCGACGCGAGCAGCGAGAAGGTGTAGCCCTCCACCATGCGCATCTCGACGGCAGGCTTGGCGCTCGTGGTGGCGGCGCCGGACGAGGCTGCGTTCCCTGTCGCAGGCTCCGCGGCAGGGGCGGGGCGTTTCCCGCGGTCGATCATCAGCGCCGGGCTGCCGAGGATGAGCGCGATGCCCACGAACATGAGGATGGTTGGGCGCTCGCCGAGGAGCACCATCGCCATGAGGACGCTGTACGGCACCGCGATGGCCTGGATGGTGGCGGCGCGCGGAGCGCCGATGGCGGCGATGCCGCGATAGTTGCAGTAGCGCCCGATGCCGAAGTGGACGATGCCCGCCGCGGCGAGCAGCAGGTAACCGTCCAGCGATATCTGATCGAAGTTGAAGAGCTGCCCGGTGATGACGACCGCAGCGAGCCCGAACGGGACGCCGAGCAGCACGGTGATGAACGCGCCCTGCGCCGCAGTCGCACCCGCGTCGGCGAAGCCCCGGCGCACGAGGATGAAGTTGACGCTGAACGAGAACGCGGAGACGAGCGCGAGGAGCGCGCCGAATATCATGCCGTCACCTTACCGGCTCGCCGCCGCGACCACCAGCAGCGCCGACCCCACGAACGATACCAGCACGCCGAGCACGACCCCGAGCGTGATGTGCTCCAGCCGCCGGTTGACCAGGTACGAGAGGATGAGCGTGAACACGCCCACGGTCCGCATGAGCGGGTCGACGACGGTGACGTCGGCGAGAGCGAGCGAGAAGAAGCGCAGCAGTTGCGCCATGAACACGCTCAGCCCGGCGCTGCCGAACAATCGCATGTAGCGGAAGTTGATGGCCCCCATCAGGTGCCGCTGCGCGGGCAACGCGAGCGACGCCATGAGCACAGCCGACGCCCCGAAGTACGCCACGAAGGTGCCGATGGCGGCCACGCCAGTCGCGTCCTCCAGCGCAGCGCGGATGAGGATCGGGCTCGTGCCGTACCCCACCGACGCCAGCAGGGAGAAGACGACGCCTTCCACCATGCGTATCTCCACGGCAGGGGCGGCGCTCGCGGGCCTTGTCCCCTCTCCCCCCCGGAGGACGTTACCCCTGCTCCCCTCCCCCCCTGGGAGAGGGTGCGCGTGCCCTTGCACGCGTGGGTGAGGGCCGGACGCGCCCCGCTTCCGCCGGTCGATCATCAGGAACGGGCTGGCGAGGATGAGCGCGATGGCGAGGTACATGGGGATGGTCGGCCGCTCGCCGAGCAGCACGATCGCCATGACGATGCTGTAGGGCACGGCGACGGCCTGGATGGTCACGGTGCGCGACGCCCCTATGGCCGCGATGCTCCGGTAGTTGCAGTAGCGCCCGATGCAGAAGTGGACGATGCCCGCCCCGGCGAGCAGCAGGTAACTGTTCAGCGGGAGCTGGTCGAAGTTGAATATCTGGCCCGTGACGACGACCGCCACGAACCCGAACGGCACGCCGAGCAGCACGGTGATGAACGCGCCCTGCGCCGCAGTCGCGCCCGCGTCGGCCAGGCCTCGTCGTATGAGGATGGAGTTGACGCTGAACGAGAATGCCGAACCGAGCGCGAGAAGCGCGCCGAATATCATGCCGCTCTCACCTCGTGGCCGCCGAGTAGACCAGCAGCGCGGAACCCGCGAACGAGACCAGCACGCCGATGACGACGCGCAGCGTGATCGTTTCCAGCGAGCGGTTGAACATCCACGTGAGGATGACCGTGAAGACGTTCGCCATGCGCTGCAGCGGGTTCACGACGCTGACGTCGGCCAGCGACAGCGCGAAGAAGCGCAGCAGTTGCGCCAGGAACACGAAGAGGCCCGCGCCGCCGAACAGCCGCATGACGCGCAGGTTTATGGCCCCTATGAGCGCCCGCCGCTTGGGCAGCACGAGGGTCACGAGGAGTACCGCCGCCGCGCCGCTGTACGCGACGAACGTGCCTATCGCCGCCGTCCGCGCGGCGTCCATCAGCGCGGCGCGGATGAGGATGGGGCTCGTTCCGTACGCGAGCGCCGCGAGGATGGCGAACGTGTAACCCTCCAGCAGGCGTACCTCCAGAGGGTTCCGCGGCGCGGGCGGGCCTCCCGCGCCGCTCCCTTGCGCAGGGGCGGCTGCGGGCGTTCGCGGCCTGCGCTCGATGATGACCGCGGGGCCGAGCAGCACGAGTGCGATGGCGAACAGCATCGTCAGCGTCACCACCTCGTCGAGCAGGATGACGGCCATCAGGATGCTGTACGGGGTGACGACGCCCTGGATAGGGCCGGAGCGCGCTGCCCCGATCGCCTCGACTGACCGGTAGTTGCAGTACCTGCCGATGCCGAAGTGAACGACGCCCGCGGCGAGCAGCAGCAGGTAGCCCATCGGCGCGATCTCGCCGAAGCGCAGGACCTGGCCGGTCAGCACCACGGCGATGAATCCGAACGGCACGCCAAGCAGCACGGTGATGAACGCGCCCTGCGACGCCGTCCCACCCGCTCCGGCGATTCCCCTCCGGACGAGGATGGCGTTGACGCTGAACGAGAACGACGAGCCGAGCGAGAGCAGCGCGCCGAATATCACCCGACGACTCCCTCGGCCATGAGCGCCGCAGCCTCGGACTCCGGCATGCCGAGGTCAGCGGTCAGCACCTCCAGCGTCTGCTCGCCGAGCTGCGGCGGGACCCGGCTCGGGCCGCTGGGCGTTCGCGACAGCTTGATGGGGTTGCCGGTGAACCGGACGGGCCCCAGCACCGGGTGCTCCATCTCCACGAACATCTCCCGGTGGTTCACCTGCGGGTCCACGGCCACCTCCGCGATGTCCTGCACCGGCCCCGCGGGGACGCCCATCCCGTTCAGTATCTCCACCCACTCGGCGGTCGTCTTCTGCAGCATCGCCTCTTCGATCACCGGGATCAGCTCGTCGTAGTGCTGCGTGCGTGACCAGCCGGTGGTGTAGCGCTCGTCGTCCATCAGCTCAACGTGGTCTATCGCCGCGCAGAAGAGCGGCCACTGGTCGGTGCCGCCTCCCATGATGGCGACCACGACGTGGCCGTCGGCGGTCTGGAACGCCTGGAACGGCGTGGAGCTCGGGTGTCGCGTGCCGATGCGCTGCGGCACCTGGCCGAGCGTGAAGTAGCGCATGAACGCGTTCTCCATGATGGAGACCTGGCAGTCCAGCATCCCGATGTCGATGTACTGCCCCTCGCCGGAGCGCTCGCGCTCCAGCAGCGCGCTCTGGATGGCGACGGTGGCGAAGAGCGCGGCGGTGATGTCGCCGATGCTCGCGCCGGGGCGCACGGGGCCGCGTCCGGGCTCGCCCGTGATGCTCAGCATCCCGCCCATCCCCTGCACGATGACGTCGAGCGCCGCGCGATGGGCGTACGGCCCCGTCTGGCCGAAGCCGGAGACCGAGCACATGACGATGCGCGGATTGCGCGCCCGCACCGCCTCGTAGTCCAGCCCCAACCGTTGCATCGAGCCGGGGCGGAAGTTCTCGATGAGCACGTCGGCGGTCTCGGCGAGCCGCAGCAGCACCTCGCGCCCCTTCGGGTTGGCGAGGTCGATGGCGATGCTCCGTTTCCCCCGGTTGATGCTCATGAAGTACGTGCTGAACGCCTGCTCGTCTGTCTCCACGCCGTCCGGTCTGAGGAACGGCCCGTTGCCGCGCGCCGGGTCGCCCGTCTCCGGCTGCTCGACCTTGATGACGTCCGCGCCGAGGTCGGCCATGAGCATCGTCGAGAACGGCCCGGCGAGGATGCGGGTGAGGTCTATGACGCGTATGCCTTCGAGCGGGCCAGGCATGGGGCAACTCCTTCGTGGGAGAGGTTGGGGGCGCGCCGCGATTCTACCCGACACACAGGGGATGTGTGGGGCGCCGTTCCGACCCGCGTCGGGGCCGTCATTCCCGCGCCCCCGCCATTCCCGCACCCTCCCGTCATTCCCGCGAAAGCGGGAATCTCGCCCCGTGTCGAGGACGCCTCGTCCCTGATCCAGCCGCTCGCCTGCCGCACTGCCCGGCCCCGCAGCAAGTCACGGAACCATTGCCTGAGTTGACCTGAATATCATCCCTATATCATCGGACTACAGAGTATCCTTGGGTGAACGGTCACGCTCGGCTCCAGCATGATGGTTGCAGGCTGTACGTCGGTGCAGTTGGACCGTGGCAAGGCAAGACGAGAGCGGACCACACTGACATCCGAGAGAGGGCTGGTTCTTGTTCATCATGGAGCCGATGCAGGATGAAGCCATGCTGACCGGCGGCACGACGTCCGGAGGGAACATCGAGGAAGCAGACCTTGATACGCCGCGGCCTCCGGCCCCACAGGCGCCGGGCGTCGAGGACGTCCTGAACGCAGGTACTACGGCTGGCCCTGAGAACGCCGCCGCCATTTGCGCCGCGCCGCAATCTCCGCGACGATGCGCAGATGAACGAGGGCCAGGACACCGAGCGGCTGCCGGGGCTCCTCAGCAAGGAAGCGCTGCCGGTGTTCTCGGCGTTCTTCCTGTGGGGCTTCGGGACGGGCGCCCTGTGGATGGCGCGGCCGCTCCTAGCCTTCGAGCTGGGCGGCTCGATCATCCTCGTCGGCTTCGTCTCGGCGTTCAGCGCTGCCCCGAGGATCATCGGCGGGCCGCTGGCCGGGAGCCTCGCCGACCGGCTGGGGCGGCGGCCCGTCGTGGTAGCCGGCTGCGTGCTGCACGGCGGCGCTGCGGCCATGCAGGGGTTCACCGACAGCTACACCGTCTTCCTGATTCTGGAACTGGTCTCCGGCTTCGGCGTGGCCGTCTGGGTGACCGGGTCGGCGGCGCTGCTTGCCGACTTCACCCGGGTGACCAACCGTGGACGCGGTGTCGCGCTGCGGAACATGTCCATGCGGCTGGGCATCCTCGCCGGACCGGCTGCCGCCGGGGTGATCGCCACGGCATTCGACATCGGGGCGGTCATGGTCTTCATCGGCGCGACCAAGATCTTCATCATCGTGATCACGTGGCTGCTGATCCGCGAGACGCGGCACGCCCCGGCTCCTGTTCCGGAGTCGGAAGAGCGCCCGCGACGCCGTCTGCGATTGGACGTGTCGATCTTCAGGACGCGCAACTTCCTGACGCTGACCGTGGTGACGCTCGCAGTGGGCCTCGTCACCGCGGGGCCGGGCGCGTTCCGCACCTACTTCCCGGTGCAGGCCGAGGACGTCGGCCTGAGCGTCGCGGAGATCGGCGCCGCGATCGGCCTGTCCGGCCTGCTCGCGATGCTGATCTCGATGCCGGTAGGCGCGGCGGTGGACTGGTGGGGGCGCAAGCCCGTCCTGCTGCTCGGACTCGCGACGATGGCGGCGTCGATGTTCCTCATCTTCGGCATGGAGGGCCTGCTGATAGCGCTGGTCGTGGCGGGTATATTCGGCATCGGCGAGGTCGTCGGCATGAACACGCTGCAGACCTACGCGATGGACCTCGCGCCCGAGGAGAAGCGGGGCTACTTCCTCGGAACGTGGCAGGGGACCGTGAACGTCGGCCAGTTGGGCGGACCGCTCCTGGTGGGCGCCATCGCCGTTCCGCTGGGCATCCCCGCGGCGTTCGGGATCATCGGGGTCGTGCTGCTCTGCGCGGCGGTGTTCCTGGCCGTTTCGAGGACGACGCCCGCACCTTCCCAGGCAGAGGGCACGCCCGCGCCCTGATGCCCCGCGTCCTGACGCCCCGCGTCCTGACGCCCCGCGTCCTGATGCCCCGTGTCCTGATGCCCCGTGTCCTGATGCCCCGTGTCCTGATGCCCCGTGTCCTGATGCCCCGCTTGCCCGCTTGCCCCGCTCATGGTGAGCCTGTCGAACCATGGATGGGAACGGCCACGCGCGGTTGCCGTTGCCTGCCGGGGGAGGCGATGGCATCTGTGCAGAGTGGTATAGGAGGAACCGAGTGACGAACATCATAGAGGCGCGGGGCGTGGTGAAGACATACCGGGCGGGTGAGATAGAGGTGCACGCCCTGCAGGGGATAGACCTCTCAATAGGCAGGGGGCAGATGGTGGCGGTCATGGGGCCGTCCGGTTCCGGGAAGACCACGCTGCTCAACACGTTCTCCGGCATAGACGACGTGACGAGTGGGGAGGTCGTCATAGACGGGGCGTCCGTGCACGAGATGTCGGACAGGGAGCGCACTCGGTTCCGCGCGATGAGCATGGGGTTCGTGTTCCAGGCCTACAACCTGCTGCCGGTGCTCACCGGCGCGGAGAACGTGGAACTGCCGCTGTTGCTCGCCGGCCACGGCCAAGCGAAAGCCCGCGCCCGCGCCATGGAAGTGCTGGAGATGGTGGAGCTCGCGGACCAGGCGAACAAGCGCCCGGCGGAGATGTCCGGCGGCCAGCAGCAGCGCGTGACGATAGCGCGGGCGCTCGTGAACGACCCCGCCATCGTCTGGGCGGACGAGCCGACCGGCGCCCTGGACAGCGAGACCGGCACGCACATCATGGACCTGCTCTGCCGCCTCAACAAGGAACGCGAGCAGACGTTCGTCCTCGTTACCCACGACTCTGTGGTCGGCTCCCGCGCGGGGCGCATGGTGCGGATGCGGGACGGCCACGTCGAGAGCGACGAGATGCTCTCCGCTGACGGGAAGGCCAACTGACGGTGGAAACGCTCTTCGGCATACCCATCGGCACGATGACCGCGGCCCTCACGGTCGTCTTCCTCGTTGCCGCCGTGGTAACGGCGTATTTCGTGCTGCGCAACCCCGTCGTATTGAAGATGGCGGTACGCAACATCCCGCGGCGGCGAGCGCAGACCGTGCTCATCGTCGCCGGCCTCATGCTGGCGACGCTCCTCTTCTCCGCCTCCTTCGCCACCGGTGATACGCTCGCGCACTCGGTGCGCGTGTTCGTGGTCAAGAGCCTGGGGCATCTCGACGAGACCGTCTTTTCGAACGAACAGGATGCCTCCGGCCGGCCCTCGTTCATTCCGGCGGAGACGGCGGACGCTGTCCGATCGGCGCTCGAGGGCGCCCCCGTGGACGGCGTGATGCCGGCGATCAGCCTGTCGGCGCCTGCGATAGCGCTTGCGTCGGAGCGCAGCGTGCCGAGGCTGCAGGTGCAGGGACTCGACGCCGCGTACGTGGACGGATTCGGCGCTTACCTCGATGCGGACGGCAACGAACTCGACCTCGGCGCACTGGGGCAGAACGAGTTGTACCTGAGCGCCGCAGCCGCAGATGACCTGGGCGCGGAACCGGGCGGCCAGCTTGCCTTGTTCTTCGACGAAACGCCCGTGACGGTGCGCGTCGCGGGCGTGTTCGACGAGGGGGGAAGCACGAGTTCCTCCTTCCCGTTGTCGGTGATGCGCCTGGGCGACATGCAGGCGCTCCTCGGCGAGCAGGGGAACATCAACTACGTCTTCATCTCGAACGAGGGAGGCACGGTGGCGGGTGAACGGCACACGGAGGCCGTGCTCGACGCGTTCGAGGACCTGCGCGAGGAGCGCGGCCTGGACTACGACGACGTCAAGCGGGACGGCATCGAACTGGCCGATAACGCCGGAGACCAGTTCGCGAGCCTCTTCCTGCTGTTCGGTACGTTCTCCATCATCGCGGGCATCCTGCTGATCGCGCTCATCTTCGTGATGCTGGCGGCGGAGCGGAAGCGGGAGCTGGGCATCGCGCGGGCCGTCGGCGCGCAGCGCGGCCACATCGTCCGGCTGTTCACGTTCGAAGGGGCGGTCTACTCGCTTGCGGCGGCGGCGGTCGGCAGCGTGCTTGGCATGGTGGTCGGCCTCGTGATGGTGCGCATCATGGCTGCCGCGTTCAGCACGATAGACGAACTGGCCGGTTTCGAGATCGCGTTCTCGTTCCGGTGGCAGAGCCTGCTGCTGGCGTACACGCTGGGGATGGTGGTGACGTATGTGGTGGTGATCGTCTCGGCGGCGCGGGTGAGCGCGCTGAACATCGTACGCGCCGTGCGCGACATCCCGGACCCCCCCAGACAGGGCCACCGGCTGCGGGAATCGTGGAAAGCCGTGGGCGCCGCCTACCTCGACGGCCTGCGGGCGATACCGCGCCTGCGCCCGTATCGTGTGCTGCGGCGGTTGTTGTTCAGCGGGCCGTGCGCCGTCGTCAGGCTGGCGTGGGCGCTGTTCATGGCAGGCTACCTGATGGTTGCGCTCGGCGTGCTCCTGGCGCTCAACGGCGTCTCGGCTGAGGAGCTGAGCGCGTTCTCCATCGGCCTGTCGCTCGTGGTGGTCGGCGTGCCGCTCGCGCTCAATCACGCCGCGCGTCTGCCGGAGGGCATCGCGTACACCTCTGCCGGTGTGCTGATCGTGCTGCTGTGGCTTCTCCCTATCCGGTGGGAGGATTACGGACTCCCCCGGTTCAACGCGGGGATCGAGATATTCATCCTCTCCGGGGTGACCGTCGTCATCGGCGCGGTATGGGTTGTCGTGTACAACTCGAGGTACCTGGTCAGCCTGGTCACCGCCGTCGCGGGGAGAGGCCGCACACTCTCGCCCATCGTCCGGACCGCGATGGCATACCCGATGGCGAGCCGCTTCCGCACCGGCATGACGCTGGCGATGTTCTCACTCGTCATATTCACGCTTTCGGTCCTCGGTTTCATCGACGCCGCTCTCAACAAGGCATACGAGGACACGCGGCAGTTCTCCGGCGGGTTCGACGTCACTGTCAACGCCAGCTTCACCAACCCCATCGGCGACCTCGGTGCACGCATTGACGGGTCCCCGGCGCTGGATGCAGGAGAGTTCGCGGCCATCGGCGCGACGAGCGGCCTGCCCGTGCGCATCAGGCAGCAGGACACCGGGCAGGAGCTGCAGGACTGGTTCGTTACCGGCGTAGACGCCGCCTACGCTGAGGCGACCACCTACGGGTTCCTCCTGCGCGACGAGCGCTACGCGGATGGCCGCGCCGTCTGGCGTGCGCTGGCTGCGGGGGAGGAGGTCGCGGTGGTCAGCGCCGCGATGGTCCCCGCCGCTACCGACTTCGAACAGGGAGGCCCGGACTTCTCATTCCAACTGGAAGGGTTCCAGCGGGACGGCGACGTGCTGCCCGAGGTGTACGTGGAGGTGTACGACTCCGCCGAGGAGCGGATGGCGCGCCTCCGCGTCATAGGCGTGATGGAAGAGTCCGCGTTCTTCGCGCGCACGGTGACCACCGGGCACGGCACGTTGCAGCGCCTCGCCCCCGTGGACCTGCCGTACCTGGGCTACGACATCGTGCTGAACGACCCGTCGCGCGCGGAGGAGATCGCGGCGACGCTGGAGGAGGAGTTCGTGGAGCACGGCGTGCAGGCGTCCTCGCTCGCGAAGACCGTGCAGGACTTCACCGCACTGAACCGCACCTTCAACCGCCTCGTCCAGGGCTTCATGGGCCTCGGCCTGGTGATCGGCATCGCGGCGCTGGGCGTTATCGCGGCACGCTCTGTCGTGGAACGGCGCGTGCAGATCGGCATCCTGCGCGCCATTGGCTTCCGCAGCGGCATGGTGCAGCTCGCGTTCCTCATCGAGTCCTCGTTCATCGCGTTGCTGGGCATCGTGGTGGGGCTCGGCCTCGGGTTCGGGTTGTCGATCGACATCATCCGCGAGGTCGGGGAGAGCTTCGATAACGTCACCTACGCCATACCGTGGGAAACGGTCATCCTCGTGATCGTGGTTGCCTACGGGGCGTCGCTGCTGACGACCTACCTTCCGGCACGCCAGGCGTCGCGCATCTACCCCGCGGAGGCCCTGCGGTACGACGAATAGGCAACAAGAACGTTCGCCATACAACACACAGGAGGTGACCCACATGCCACGCTTCTTCAGAATGATTTGCTCTCACTGGCCCAGGACTGCGGTCGCGGCTATCGCCCTTTCCGCCCTCGTGGTCGCGGCGGCGTGCTCGCCGGAGCCGACGCCCACGCCCACCCCCACGGCAACCCCGACTCCTACCGCCACTCCGACGCCTGCCCCGACGCCGACGCCCGCCCCGGCAACCGAGGGAGAAGCCATGTCGATGCGGGATTTCGTGCTCGACGATTCGACCACCGGAAAGGACCTCTTCGACCGCCTGTCCGGGCAGGAGAACGGCTGCGTCAAGGACGTTTTGGGGGATACCGTGTACGAGGTCATACTCGGCATGCCGCTGCTGGCGGCAGGCGGCGACACTGCGACCGCGGCGCCGCTATTCGCGTGCCTTGCGCCGGAGAACGTCGTGCTCCTCGGGATGGCGTACCTCGGCGCGGGAGGCGGGTACAGCGCAGAGAGCCAGGCATGCCTCACCGACCTCGCTCTCCAGCACCCCGAGATCATCTTCGCCCGTCTCGGCATCGAGTATGCCGGGGAGGCCTCGTACCAACACACGGAAACGCACAACGTACTCCTCGGCTTCTACGACTGCATGACAGACGCCGAGGTAGCGACCTCATTGAAAGACCTCTACTCTGCTGTCGACGCCGCCTCGCCGCTCACCGGGGAAGACCTCGTCGCCCTGCTCCCGGAGTCCGAGGCAGCCTGCGTGCAAGAGACGCTGTCCGAGGCGGAGTACGGAGCGCTGGTGAACGCGACTCCCTTGCGAGCGGCGGGACTGGGCGCCAGCGCAGCCGACTGTCTCTCACTGGACAGTGTCGTCGCGTTCTTCGTCATCGCCAGCGGGGCAGCGGTCGGAGGTTTCAGCGACGAGTCCGCTGCCTGTGCTGAGGATTTCATCCGCGACCGTCCAGGATACGCGCCCATTCTCGCCTCCTACGTAACCGACGAATCGGCGCAGTTCTCGTCCGCCGACTTCGCCGAGGTGGCCCGAGGCGCATTCGAGGCGTTCGAGTGCCTGAACGAGGATGAACTCGGCCGGATCGACGAGTACATAACGTCCCTCTGGGGGTAGCCCCAGGGACACTCGCTGATATGTTGCGCGC
>MPMJ01000032.1 GCA_002238425.1 SAR202 cluster bacterium bin16
GGTCGAACAACCCGCAGGAGCGACTGAACAAGGAGATCAGGCGCCGGACCGACGTGGTGGGCATCTTTCCGAACCGCGCCGCGATCCGCCGACTCATAGGAGCCCTCCTGGCCGAGCAGCACGATGAGTGGCAGGTCGCCCGACGCTACCTCGCCGGGCCCGCCACGCTCATGCCCCCTGAGGATGGCAATGAGGAGGCCATGCCGCTGCCTGAAGGCGTAGCAGCATAACAAGACAGCGAGGGTGACGCTCTTACACCACTTGACGGGACACTACCTCAGGCGCCCCGCGTCCAACCCCGCCGCGCGCGGGGAACGACGGGGGCAGGGCGCCCACAAGGGACGCCCCTACACCCGAGGGGTTCCTCGGCTCCGTTCGGAATGACAATCCCTGCCCTACCCTTCCCCCCGTGTACCTGGCGGCACCTGGTTTCCCGCCTTCGCGGGAATGACGAGGAAGGGGCGGGAATGGGAAGCGTCGTTCCTGCCTCTGCAGGAACGACGGAGAACCACACTCCCACCCACCGGTTCACCCTCACCGCGCGCTAAAGCGCGTTGCCCTCTCTCCTCAGGGAGAGGGCAACAGACAGGGGGCGCACGGGCTGAGGGATTGGGGTAGGATACGCGGCGTTATGCGGATAGACGTTCACGCGCATTACATACCCGCGACGGTTCCGGAGCTGGCGAACCGGCGGGGTGGGTTCGGGCCTGCGGCGAACATGCGCGACAGCATGTCCGACCTCGACCAGCGGCTCGCCGATATGGACGAGCGCGGCATCGACGTGGAGCTGGTCTCCGCGCCGCCGTACGTACAGAACTCAGCGCCGGATCTCTGCCGGCAGATGAACGACAAGACCGCCGAGGCGATATCGGGGTCGGAGCGGTTCATCGGCCTGGCGACGCTGCCGATGCAGGAGCCGGAGGCCGCAGCCGCCGAGCTCGAGCGCTGCATCAAGGAGCTGGGCTTCCGGGGGCTGGAGATACTGACGAACGTGCAGGGCGAGAACCTGCACGCGGCACGCTTCGCGCCGCTGTACCGCAAGATGCAGGAGTTGGACGTGGCGGCGTTCGTGCACCCGCAGAACGTGCTCGGCCAGGACCGGCTCAACGAGTTCTTCATGAACAACATCATCGGCAACCCGAGCGACACCGCGGTCGCGGCGGGGTGCCTCATCTTCGGCGGCGTGCTGGAGGAGATGCCGGACCTGCGCTTCGTGCTCGCCCACGGCGGCGGGACGTGCCCGCTGCTGCGGGGGCGGTGGGAGCACGCGTGGCGGCAGCACCTCATCCTGGAAACGCAGATCCCGCGTCCGCCGTCCGAGTACTTCAGCAAGTTGTACTTCGACACGCTCACGCACAGCACGCCGGTGCTCAACTACCTCGTCGAGACGGTCGGGGCAGAGCGGCTGATGCTCGGCAGCGACTACCCGTTCGGGATGGGCGACTACACGCCGCCCGTGAGCGTGCAGGCCGTGCCGCGTCTGACCGACGCGCAGCGCGAGGCGATCTACTCGGAGAACGCGATCCGCGTGTTCGGCCTCGACCTCTAGCCATCCGGCGCCGTTCCCGCGAGGGCGGGAATGACGGAAGGAGACGGAGCACACCATGACAACCGCAGAGAGCAGCCCTACGGTCGAGAGCGCCAACTTCCAGGCGGTCCTCTCGCGCATCGCCGACGCGGGCGATTCCATCGAACGGGACCGGCAGATACCGCAGGACGTCATCGACGCGATGGTGGACCTGGGCCTCTTCCGGCTGCTCGTCCCGCGCTCCGTGGGCGGACTCGAGATCGACTACCTCGACTACCTGGCCATCGTGCAGGCGGTCGCGTCGGCGGACGGCAGCACGGCGTGGTGCTTCAACCAGAACAACATCCTCGGGACGATGGCGTCGCTGATGCCGGAGTCTCTGGCGCAGGAGATATGGAGCGACAGCCGGTCGATCCTGTGCAACGGCCCGCCGGCGCACTCCGAGTTCACGCAGGTGGACGGCGGCTATTCGGTGAGCGGGCGGTGGAACTTCAGCAGCGGCTCACGGCACGCGACCTGGGCCGTGGGGCTAGAGCGCATCGCCGACCCCACCGCGCTGACCTGCATCATCCCGAAGGGCGAGTTCACGTTCATCGACACGTGGCAGGTGAACGGCCTCAAGGGCACCGGCAGCTTCTCCTTCGAAGCGAAGGACGTGTTCGTTCCGTCCAACCGGGTCTACGTGGAGGCGCAGGCGCCGCACGAGGACGGAGCGCTCTACCTGATACCGCGCAGCCTCTTCTTCGGCTCCGGGTTCGGCATGGTGGCGCTGGGCGTGGCGCGCTCCGCGCTCGACGCCGCGATCGAGATCGCGACACGGAAGAAGCCGCAGGAGCAGACGTTGCTGCGGGACCAGCCTGCCATCCAGCGCATCATCGGTCAGGCCGAGGCAACGTGGGGCGCGGCCAACGCGTACCTGCAGGAGAAGGCGGCCAAGCTGTGGCAGAAGGCGCTGGACGATCACGACCTGCCGCTGGAGCACCGCATGGAGCTACGGCTGGCAAGCAGCCACGCTATCCGGCAGGGCGCGCAGGTGGCCGACATGGCGTACTCGGTCTTCGGGTCGAGCGCGATATTCGAGTCGAGCCCCATCCAGCGCAAGTTCCAGGACGCCCATGCGATAACGCAGCAGATACAGGGGCGGCTGGAGCACTACGACAGCGCGGGGCAGTACTTGCTGGGGTTCGAGCCTTCAGGCCGGATGTTCTAGGGGGTAGGCAGTCCTGGAAAGCGTGAATGAGAACGTCCGGTACGAGCCGGAGGAGAACCCGCCGCCGCTGATAGCGCTGGGCGCGGGCCTGCAGGCCGCGCTGGTGATCCTCGCGCCGGTGGCGCTGACCGTCGTCATCGTGGTGCGGATCGCGGAAGAGTCGGACAGCTACCTTGCGTGGGGGGTGTTCGCCGCCCTACTCGTCAGCGGGGCCACAACCGTCCTCCAGGCTGCGCGGTTCGGGCGTATCGGCGCCGGTCACGTGCTCATGATGGGCACGTCCGGGGCGTTCATCGCGGTGTGCGTGGCCGCGCTGGTCACGGCGGGACCGGCCACGATGGCGAGCCTGATCGTGGTGTCGTCGCTGTTCCAGTTCGCGATGGCGGCACGGCTGTCGCTGCTGCGGCGGATATTCACGCCGGTGGTGTCCGGGACGGTCATCATGCTGATAGCGGCCACGGTGATGCCCATCGTGTTCGGGATGCTCACGGACGTGCCGGAGGATGCTTCACCGACCGCCGCCGTCATTACTACCGCTGCGACCCTGATCACCGTCCTGGTCCTCGTGCTGCGCGCTCCCCCGCGGTGGCGGCTCTGGTCGCCGATCATCGGCATAGCGGTGGGTTGCGCGGTGGCCGTGCCGTTCGGACTGTACGACGCGCAAGTGATTGTGGACGCGGCATGGGTCGGCGTGCCACTGGGCGCCTGGCCGGGGTTCGACGTGAGCCCGGGCCCCGAGTTCTGGGGGCTGCTGCCCGCGTTCATCATCGTCACGCTCGTGGGCGCTATCGAGACCATCGGCGACGGTGTCGCCATCCAGCGGGTCTCCCGGCGCAGGCCGCGGGCGACGGACTTCCGCGTGGTGCAGGGGGCGCTCAACGCCGACGGCATGGGCAACCTGCTCTCCGGCCTCGCGGGGACGCTGCCCAACACCACCTATTCGAGCAGCATCGCTCTTGCGGAGGTCACCGGAATCGGGGCCAAGCGGGTGGGCATCATCATCGGCGTCATCATCGCGGTACTCGCATTCCTGCCGAAGGTTGCCGCGCTGCTGATCGCCATCCCCAGCCCCGTTGCCGCGGCGTACATCACCGTGCTCCTGGGCCTGCTCTTCGTGCAGGGGATGAAGATCGTCATCCAGGACGGCGTGGACCACCGGAAGGCGGCGGTTGCGGGCGTCGCGTTCTGGGTAGGCACGGGCTTCCAGAACCAGTGGATATTCGCGGACCAGTTGGGCGACGGGTTCCTGAGCGTACTGCTCGGCAACGGCATGACGTCCGGCGCTCTCGTGGCCGTCATCATGATGCTGTTTATGGAGTTGACCTCTTCCCGCCGCAGGCGTCTGCAGGTGGCGTTGAACACGGAGAGCCTGCCGAAGCTGGACGAGTTCCTTCGCGGCATCGCGGCACGGGCCGGATGGAACGACGCCTCGACGGAGCGCCTGGTGCTGGTGGGCGAGGAGACGCTGTCGAGCCTGCTTGCAGAGGACGACGAGAGGCCGGAAGGCGCGGGGGCACGGCGGCTGGTAGTGACCGCTCGGGGCGACCATGCCGGGGCGGAGCTGGAGTTCGTGACAGGTTCGGAGGGAGAGAACCTGGAGGACCGCCTTGCGTACATGGGCGAGATGCCGGATATCGCAGACGGGCGGGAGATATCCTTCCGGCTGCTGCGGCACTACGCCTCGTCCGTGCGGCACCAGAAGTACCACGGCGAGGACATCGTCACGGTGAGCGTCGCGGGGTCGTCGGGGGGTTGAGCGTAGGCTGCGCCCTACGCCGCAGTACCCTCACCGCGCGCTGAAGCGCGTTGCCCTCCTCCCCTTGCAGGGAGAGGGGGCCAGACAGGGCACCCACAAGGGATGCCCCTACACCAGACACCGCCCACTCCGCCGTGTGACCTGGCGGTCACTCTGGATTCCAGCCTTCGCTGGAATGACGGGAGAGGGGGCTGCGGGGTTCCTGCCTGCGCAGGAACGACGGAGGGAAGCGGGAGGGGCTATGATGCGGGCACCGTTCGCTGGCAGCATCATTTGAAGCGTACCGACCAACCTCCCCGCAAGCCCCGTTTCTTCTACGGATGGGTCATCGTCTTCGTTGCTGCGCTGGGCACGTTCAGCTCGAGCACGGAGACGTTCCCGGTGCTCAGCATCTTCCTGAAACCGATCACGGAAGAGTTCGGCTGGACGCGGGCGCAGTTCACGGGCGCGATCAGCCTCGGCGGGCTCGTCGGGAGCGGGGCGGCGCTGGCGACGGGGCCCATCGTGGACCGGTTCGGGCCGCGGTGGGCGCTCACGTTCGCCTACATGCTCATCGGCACGACGTTCATCCTCATGTACTTCATGTCGGAGCTGTGGCACCTGTACGCGCTGCAGATCTTCGCGCGGAGCATGAACACCGGCGTACTGGCCGTCGCCTCCGCTGTGATCGTGCCGAACTGGTTCATCATCAAGCGCGGGAAGGCGACCGCTCTCGCGGGGCTGGGCTTCCCCGCCGGGTCTTCCATCATGCCCCTGCTCATCGCCTTCATCGCTGCGGCGTACAGCTGGCGGGAGGCGTCACTCGGCGCGGGCGTCCTCATCCTCATCGTCTCAGCCGTCCCCACCGCAATCCTGCTGCGCCGCAGGCCGGAGGACATGGGGCTGCTGCCCGACGGCGCGCCGCCAGAGGCCGCAACGGATATGCCGGCCCGCGACCTACGGGTGGCCGACCGTTCGATGCGGCTGGGGCAGGCCGCGCGCCATCCCGCGCTCTACCTGCTCATCATCGCCATCTCGCTCTGGTGGTTCGGACGCACCGGCGTCATGCTCCACGCGGTGCCCTACATGACGGACACCGGCCTCTCCGACGCGGTTGCGGTGGGTGCGCTCGCCGTCCACTCGGCGATCGGGGCGCTCGGGGCGTTCGCCGCAGGGTTCCTGCGCGACAAGTTCAGCGTGCGCTACCTCATCGCGATCGATTTCGTGATGAACGCGGCCGCCTTCGCGCTGCTGCTGATGGTGGACACGCCGTTGCTGGCGATGGCGTGGGGCGTGTTCTACGGGCTCTCGCAGGGCGCGGCCGTGACGCTGCAGCGGCTCGCGTTCGCGGACTACTACGGGCGCCGCCACCTCGGCTCGATCGAGGGCGTCGCGCGAGCGTTCACGAACGTGACGCAGGCGGCGGGACCGCTCGTGGCAGCGCTGGTGTTCGACGTGACGGGCAGTTACAGCATCATCTTCACGGTGTTCGTCGGCACGAACATCGCGGCTGCGGTGCTGGCGGGGGTGGCGAAGCCGCCGAGGTACCCGGAGGAGGGGGAGCAGGGATAGGCTCCTCAGGACAGACCGGCGCTTGACGCGCTTCGGCAGTCCTCAATAGCATCCAGCGTCTCGTTCGTACCGCTCTTGTGCCAGACGGCTGTCGATATGTCTGTGCCGCGCCATTCATGTGGTAGACGGACGCAATAACCTCAAGCGCATCGGAGGGACAGTTATGCCAACGGACCCGAAAGCACAAGCGGAGTCCCAGCTTCGGCGCATTGAGGAGTCCCTGGGGAAGACGGCTGCCGAGGTGGCCGACGAGGTCGGGCGCAATGGCATCGAGCGCCATTCGGAGGTTGTCGCGTTCCTCAAGGCCACTCACGGTCTCACCCACGGGAACGCCAACCTGCTGGCCCAGGTTGTGCGGGAACGGCTCGCGGGCGGGCCGGCGACGCCGGAAGAGCTGTTGGCCGCTCAATACGCAGGCCCCAAGGCGGCGCTGCTCCCCGCCTACAACGTGCTGTCGGCAGTCGCCGAGGGCGTGGGGCCCGACGTGATGAAGGTGGTACAGAAGACCGGCGTGAGCTTCCGCAGGAAGAAGCAGTTCGCTCTCATCCAGGCGCCTTCAGCAAAGCGCCTGCGGCTGGGGCTGAACCTCGACGCTACGCCTGACGACCCCCGGATCGTTGCGACGAGCGGGATGTGCACGCACAGCGTCGACCTCGCGACTCCTGACGAGGTCGACGCCGATGTTGCGGCGTGGGTCCGAGCCTCCTACGACCGGGCCGGGTAGGAAGCGGCAGGTGCTCAAAGCAGGGGCGCGCTTGTGAACGCCCCTGCTTGAGCTACGCAACGCGACTACCTCAGCACGTTGTGCGTGACCGAGTCAGGGACGAGGTGGACGACGCGCTTGTCGGACTCGACCTTCTCGATCAGCAGGTCCATCTTCTCCCGCAGCATGCCGGAGTCATCGTCCAGGCAGGGGAACTCCAGCACGAACCCCGGCTGTGTCGCGCTGATGTTCAGCGCGCCCGTCACCTTGCCGCCGTTCTTCCCGGCGATACCCACAGCGTCGTCGCGGGTGCTGCTCTCGACCAGTTGCAGGTGGTACCGCGTGGCGATGTAGTCGTCCACCATGCAATCGTACGGAGCATGGTGTGCCTGAGCGGGGGTCAGCGCCAGTACGCTGTAGCCAGCCAGAGCAGTCAGGACGGCGAGAACGACCAGCGGGGTGAGCCAGACGGTCAGTCTTCGTGTTTGCATGATCATTCTCCTTCGTGCGCGACGGGCACGCTGCGGAGCGACGGGCGACGGCTAGCTCTCCAGGACGACGCCCGGCACGTAGTGCGCGTCGTGGTGCCTCAGCCCCTCGTGGTGCGCATCGTGGTGCCTCAGCCCATCGTGGTGCGCATCGTGGTGCCTCAGCCCATCGTGGTGCGCGCCGTGAAGCCTCAGCCCGTCGTGGTGCGCATCGTGGTGCCTCAGCCCATCGTGGTGCTTCAGCCCATCGTGGTGCGCGTCGTGAAGCCTCAGCCCGTCGTGATGTGCGTCGTGGTGCCTCGGCTCGTTATGGGAGACCTTGCTGGGCATGAGGTAGTCAACGCGGGGGTCGGACTCGACCGCCGCGATCAGCGCATCCATCGCCGCGGGCAGCGTCGCGGGATCCTCGCTGGGGCACGGGAACTGCAGGATGTAGCCCGGGCGGGTCGGATGCACGTCGAGCGAGTGCACCACCCAACCGTCGTTCGTGCCGGCGATATCGTCGGCGTCGGCGCGGGCGCCGCCTTCCAGGAGCTGCAGGTGATATACGGATGCATCGTAGTTGCCGACGACGCAACCGGAGGGGCTATGGTGATGTGCCTGGGCGAGTGGGGGCGCGAGTGCGCCGTACAACGCCAAGGCCGCCAGGGCCGGAACGGCTGCCAGCATGATGAGCCGGGATGTCAGTCTTCGTGTATGCATGGTCGTTCTCCTAGCAACATGGGCGGTTCTGCGGAGTGACTGACGATTGGCTGTATGACCCTGGGGCGGCACCACCTCCTTACGTGGGGAATGCGTGTCTATTAATTACTACGCTCGGAGCGCTGTTCCAGTTCTCACGGAAGGAGCGGATGGAAGGGCCCAACCTTGCGGAGGCGCGCTTCATATGCAAGGATATAAGCGTATCCTTATGTATGAAGAAGGGTCATGGCAGTCTATGAACAACGGCGCTGGGTGAGCGACCCGACAGGACTCACCCGTCGCGACCGCCGTCCATGCAACTATGACGTCTACCTGCCGGATACGCTTGCCGGACGGCGGTTCGTGCTCGACGGCAGCACCGCCGCGGACGTAGCAGACGCGGAGGCCGCGCTCGTGCGGCTCAACGCGTCCGCGGAAGCGCTCGCCGACACTGAGTCCCTCGCCCGCCTCCTGCTCCGCGCCGAGTCCGTCGCCTCGTCACGCATCGAGGGGCTCGATGTAGGCGGACGGCGGCTGCTGCGGGCCGACGCCGCGCGCCGTTTCGGCAAGGCGTCCCGCGACGTGACCGCAGATGAAGTCCTGGGCAACATCGACGCGATGGTCTGGGGCATCGAGTCCGTTGGGCCCGGCGGCGCGGTCACGCTGGGGGTCGTGCTGGAGGCGCACCGCCGCCTGCTTGCGGGAACACGGTTCGACGAGCACGCGGGCCGTATCCGTACGGAGCAGAACTGGATAGGCGGCAGCGGATACAACCCGTGTTCCGCCGCATTCGTACCGCCTCCGCCGGAGGAAGTGCATCGCCTCCTCGACGACCTCGTGCGCTTCTGCAACGACGACACGCTTCCCGCGCTGGCACAAGCCGCGGTCGCCCACGCGCAGTTCGAGACGATCCATCCGTTCGTGGACGGCAATGGGCGCACGGGGCGGGTGTTGCTTCATCTCGTGCTGCGGCGGCGCGGCCTCGCCCCCCGCGTGCTACCGCCGGTCTCGCTCGTCCTGGCCACGTGGGCACGCGACTACGTCGCCGGCCTCACCGCTACGCGCTACGCAGGCGCGCCGGACTCTCCGCAGGCGCACGAGGGGACCAACCGCTGGGTGTCGCTCTTCGCCTCGGCGAGCCTCCGCGCGGTTCAGGACGCCGGGCGCTTCGAGGAGCACGTCCGCGCACTCCAGGCGTCCTGGCGCGAGCGCGCCGGCAATCCCCGGAGGGACTCGGCGGCGCAACTGCTCATCGCGGCGCTTCCGGCCGCGCCCGTGCTCTCGGTATCGACCGCGGCGGAGCTCACCGGGAGGTCGTTGCCGGCGGCGGGTCAGGCGGTCCAGCACCTCGTGGAAGCGGGCGTGCTCACACAGGTCAACGTGGGGCGGCGCAACCGCGCATTCGAGGCGACCGAACTGATCGATGCCCTCACGGCGCTGGAGCGGCAACTCGCGAGCCCCGCAGGCGATACGCGCGTCTCCCCGCCGGTCCGGCGTGTCCCCCGCAGGTCGCCGTAACCTTCCGTAAGGCAAAGCCATATGAAAGGTTGATGGCGTATCGTTGGCTATGCTCGCGGCGCGCTTCACGAGCAGGCGCTCGACATGACACGCGCCCCATCCAACCGCGCGTCCGGGTTCAGCTTCCGTTGGATAAACGGGAGGACATGGGCCCGCATAGAACGAGGCACGGCTCTTTCGCAGCCGTGCCTCGTAGTTTCTACGCTGGATCCCCGCTCTCGACGGGAATGGCGGTTGCTAGATCTGCCCGGAGCGCTGGAAGACCTTGCCCTCAGTGGCGATGGTGGGGGCGACGACGAGCTCGGCGCGCTCGTGGAACTCGGGGATGGTCTGCGCGCCGACCATGCTCATGCACATCTGGAGCGCGCCCACGAGGTTGTGGGTGCCGTCCATGCGGTGGCTGGGACCGAAGAGCACCTGCTCCAGGCTGGCGTGGGTGCCGACGTTGATGCGCGTGCCGCGCGGGAGCGCCGGGTGCGGGCTCGCCATGCCCCAGTTGAAGCCCTTGCCGGGCGCCTCGTGGGTCTGGGCGAACGGGGTGCCGATCATAACGCCGTCCGCGCCCGCCGCCATCGCCTTGCAGAGGTCGCCGCCGATGCGGATGCCGCCGTCCGTGATGACACTGACATACTTGCCGGTGCGGGAGTAGAACTCGTCGCGCGCCGCAGCGACTTCGAGCGTCGCCGATACCTGCGGCACGCCAACGCCGGTGACGTCGCGGGTCGTGCAGGCGGCGCCCGGCCCCACGCCGACGAGGATGCCGTCGATGCCCTGCTCCATCAGTTCGAGGGAGGCGCTGGCGGTGACCGTGTTGCCGACGACGACCGGGACTCCGATCTCGCGGACAAGGTCGTTCAGTCGCAGGCCGGTGAAGCTGCTGGAGATGTGTCGCGCGGTGGTGACGGTGGACTGGACGACGATGATGTCGGCGCCGGCCTCGACCGCGAGGGGGGCGAGGCGCTTGGTGCGCGCGGGGGTGATCGACACGGCGGCGACCGCTCCGGTGTCCTTGATCTCGCGGACGCGATGGCCGACGAGGTCCTCGCGGAACTCGGCGGTGTAGACGCGCTGCATGACGTCGGTCGCTTCCTCCTTGGGGGCGGAGGAGATGGCGTTCAGGGCGTCGGAGGGGTCGTCGTAGCGGCAGTAGAGGCCTTCGAGGTTCATGACGCCCAAACCGCCCGCTTTAGCCATCAACCCCGCAAAGGCGGGGTTGACGATGGCGTCCATGGCGGAGGCGATGATGGGAATCGAGAAGTTGTATGGGCCGATGGGAAGCTGGGTGACGGAGAGCTCGGGATTGGTCGTGACGTCGCCGGGTACGATGGCGACCTCTTCGAATCCATAGGTCCTTCGGAGTTCCTTAACACGGACTGCTGGTAGCACCATCGCACGAGCCCCCTTCGTGTTGTGGTTATTAGAGCCAATGTAACAAACCGGCAGGGCGGTAGTCAAACATTTGAGATAGATTTCACAATCAATTCCGGGGACATCTGGGGGCGCCTCGCACGCGCCTCCACACCCTGCCACCCCAGCAGTACCCTCACCCCAGCCCTCTCACCATGAGCGGGACGCGAGTTACGCAAGGGTTTCCTTGCAGAGAGAGGGGATCAGGCAGCGTGGAGCGCTAGTTGAGGACGCGGTTGGGGAGCCAGAGGACGATCTGGGGGAAGAGGATGAGGATGCCCATGGCCGCGGCGTCCATGATGATGAAGGGTATCTGGGCGCGGAAGATGGTTCCTATCGAGATGTGCGGCAGGACTCCCTTGACGACGAACAGGGTGAGGCCGAAGGGCGGCGATTCGTTGCCGATGACGATGTTGATGAGGAAGAGGATGTAGAACCAGATGGGGTCCCAGCCGAACGCGGGTATCAGCGGGGCGACGATGGGGATGGTGATGAGCATGATGGCGACGGGGTCGACGAATAGCCCCAGGAGGATGACGGCAAGCTGGATCAACAGCAGGAGGACGATGGGGCTGACGTCGAGCCCGGTGACGAACTCGAGCAGGCCCTGCGTCGCGCCGGTCATGGCCAGCACCTGCCCGAAGCCCTTCGCGCCCGCCACGATGAGCAGGATCATGGTGGCGATGCGCACGACGCCCATGACCGAGTTCGCAAGCACCTTGAGGTTCAGTCGACGGTAGAGCGCGGTCACGACGATCGCGGCCAGGGCTCCGGTCGCCGCGGCCTCGCTCGGTGTCGCGATGCCGAGGATGATGAACCCCATGACGCTGAAGATGACAACGCCGAGCGGCAGGAGCTTGGCCGCCAGGACGATCTTCTCCATCCACGTGACCGACTCATACGGGTAGCTCGGCGTGAGCGAGGGGTTGAGGTAGGCCCGTACGCCGATGTACACGGCATAGATGCCGGCAATCATCAGTCCCGGGATGAGGCCCGCGATCAGCAGGCGTCCCGCCGAGACGCTCGCAAGGCTGGCCAGCAGCACCGCTAGCGCGCTCGGCGGGATGATGGCCGCGAGCAGGCCGGACGACGTGATGACACCGATGCTCAGCTTGGGGTCGTAGCCCCGGCGCTCCATGTCCGGGTAGAGCGTCGATGCGATGAGCGCGGTGTCGGCCATGCCCGCTCCGCTCAACGTGGCTAGCCCGGTCCCAGCGCCGAGCGACACGAAGAGCAGCCGGGCCCGCACCCTGCCGATCCACTTGTCCGTCGCCTCCATCACCATGTCGATGACGCGGGAGTGGAACAGCACTTCTCCCATGAGGAAGAACATGGGGATGGCGATGAGTGTGAAGGTGGTGACGGAGTCGAAGACGCTCCCGATGATGAGCGTCAGGCCGACGGTGCCGCCGGTGAGGAGCACGAGGCCGACGATGTTCAGCCCGAGGAACGCGAACGCAACCGGTATGCCGGTCATGAAGGCGATGATGAGCGAGCCGAAGATGATGCCGAGGACGAGCCACCACTCCATGGCTCAATCCTCCCTTCCGCCCGCGAAACAGCGCATCGCGTTCACAGCGACGACGCTCCCTCGCGTGCAGCCTCGGTCTGTCCTGCCGACTCACGGGTTGCCCGCGCGAAACCAACGGCCTGCCGGGTGAACTCGATGGCGAGGAGCAGGAAGCCGAACGGGATGACCCACCAGAGAGCCGCCTGGGGGACTTCGATGGCGGCGCCCCGGTAGAAGTTGCCGAACCGGATGGAGTCGAGCGTGGAGTCCGTCGTAACCCATGCCAGCACGAGGCTGACGATCGCTCCGAGGACCGAGGAGAAGAGGTTGAGCAACCGCGCGCGGTTGGGGTTGAGTCGTTCCACGAGCAGCAGCATCCGCGCGTGTCCGTTCTCGTGCAGGATGTGCGCGGACGCCAGGAAGGTGACGAACAGGAGGATGTACTCGCCGCCCTCAACTATCCAGGTGAGCGAGTCGTCGAAGAGCCAGCGCATGACGACGTTCACGCCGATGGAGAGCGCCAGCGCCATGACGAGCACGTCAGCGGCGTAGAAGCCGTAGCGCACAAGGCCGTCGTAGAGGGCGGTGATGCGGGCCAGATACCTGCTGAGCCGGTCTTGGGTCATACGCGGTCTCCGGCCCTAGAGCGGGTCGAGGCAGAAGCTCTTGACGATGCGGTTGAACGCGGCGGGCTGCTCCCGGTAGGAGTAGTGCCCCGCGCCGTTCAGCACGTGCATCTCAGCGCGAGGCGTCGTTGCCGCGATGCGTTCGAAGAGCCGCTGCCCCAGCGGCAGAGGCGCCGAGAGGTCGTTGATGCCCCAGATCACGAGCGTCGGGACGGGTATGCCCTCGTCGTCGATCCTGCGCACGGTGTCGCTTCGCACGCGGTTGATGCTCGGAAGCCACTGCCCGTGGCGGATCTCTGCCATCGTGGCCTGGGCTTCCTGGAACTTCGGCAGTTGCGCGATCTCCAGCATCCGGTCCACGTAATCGTCGGTGACCTGCTCACGCGAGAAGGCCTGGCCGTCCATCTCCAACCGGACCGATTCCCGGCTGGGCGGGCCCTGCGGCACCCCGAGGAACAGGTTCTCGTACCAGCGGAGCGACGGGAACATGGGGTTCTCCGGGGAGAGCGTCGCGCTGTCCACGATGATGAGGTTCTTCACCAACTCCGGGTGGTCGAGCGTGAGCCGGGTGACGAGCAGCGCGCCGCGGGACTGTCCGGCGATGTTCACGTCCTTGACTCCCAGTGTCTCGATGAGCCGGTGCGTGTGCTGCAGCTGGTATTCGAAGGTGTAGTCCTCCAGGCGCGGCGGGTTGCCGGTGTGGCCCTGGCCGAGCTTGTCGATGCAGAAGACGTGGAACCGCTCGGCGAGGCCGGGAAGGTTCAGGCTCCACCTGTCGAGGCCGTCCAGCGTCCCAATCTCGCCGCCGCTGAACAAGAGCAGCGGCTCGCCAGCCCCGTCCTCGTAGTAGCGCACGCTCACTCCGTCCACGTCGACGAAGTGGAGTTTGCTGCGGTCGAGCGAATCGGCGATAGGCATGGTCTGTCTCCGGCGGCAGCAGGGCCGGGAGCGCTCCGGCAGCCGGAGCGCTCCCCTGCCCCGGTATTCCTAGTTGGCCCTCTCCGCAACGCAGGCGGCCATATCCAGCAGTTCCGGCCCCCTTGTAGCGTCTGCCTCGAGGATGCGGTCGCGGGACGTCTCGAACCAGATCTGCTGCCACCGCGCGCCCTCGGAGTCCGTAAGCTGGATGACCTCCATGCCGATCTCTTCGAGCTGCGCGACCACTTCTTCAGCGGTCTCGAGGCTGAAGTCGCGGTACGCGTCCGAGAAGCCGCCCCAGAGCTCCCGGAAGGTCGACTGCACGTCAGCCGGGAGAGCGTCGAAGGCGGCCTGGTTGAAGATGACGCCGGGCACGTTCTCGCCGAAGAACGGGCGCACGACGTACTGGCTGACCTCGTGCCAGCTGAACGTGAGCGCGCTCTGCGCTCCGCCGCCAAGCACGGCGCCTTCAATCACGCCGCGGTCGAACGCGGTGTAGACGTCGGTGATGGGCATCGCAACGGGGATGCCTTCCAGTTCCTCCACGAACGGCTGCACGCTCGGGTACACCCGGAGGTTCAGGCCGGTGAGGTTCGCGTTGTCGGGCGGGATGGCCTCTTTCAGGACGACGCCGTTCCCCACGCCGTTCGGCGTCGGGAAGAAGTAGACGCCGGCGCCGGCGACATAGTTCTGGTTGATCGCATCAACGAGGCCGCATGCTTCGCGGTCCGCGAACGGCGCATTGACGAGGTCGTTCGTGCCCGCAAGCGAGTTGAATTCAGAGTGGTAGAACGGGTGCGTGTAGACGAGGTCGTAGATGCCCTCGCGGACGGGCGTGAACTGCTCGAACGCGGGGACGGCGCTGATGTCGGCGACCCAGTCGATCACGATCCGCCCGTCGGACTCCCTTTCCATGTAGGGCTGCAGGATACCCATGAATTCCGAGGCGCTCGCGTCGGTGCGCCCCCACGAGGTGAGCATCCGCAGCGTGACAGGCTCGGGTTCGGGCGTGGGCGTCGGCGTCGCCGCGGGCGCAGGAGTGGGCGTCGGTTCGTCTTCTCCGCAACCGACGATACCCAGCGCCATCACGACGAGCAATGGCAAGATGAACCAACGTAGCTGACTCATGGTCCCTCCCTGTACGAGCCTGTCAAATCAAGAGACGTCGATGGACGGGATACTACCACAGCGGCGGCTCATATCGCTCAAATCTCCCTCAATTTCTGGCCATATGCGTCGATTATCGAAACACGAAACGCCGCACCTGCCCGGCAGGCAGGGCACCCACAAGGGATGCCCCTACACCAGGGGGGCCTGGATTCCCGCTTTCGCGGGATGACGGGGGAACGGGCACGGCCACGACGGGAGGGGGTGTGGGGTGACGGAAGGGGGAGGGGAATGATGAAGGGAAGGTGCCGGATGACGGGGTCCGCCTTGACGGTCTCGTGCGTCGGGGACACACTGGCCTTCAGGTTGGCGGGCCGAGGCGCATCGTCGAGCGCGGCCGCCCAGGTTGTGTTCATTGCGCTTTTTCCCATCGAGACTCCGGTGGCAGGCATCGGGGCTCTGGCGGCAGGAGACGTTCCTCAAGCTCTGGGCGAGCCAGACCTTCACGTACGCCGGTTTCCAGGTACAGCTGCTCGGAGTGCCGCTGGTAGCGGCGCTGCTTCTCGATGCGACGCCCCTGCAGATGGGCATCCTCGCCTCGTTCGGCGGCGCTCCGGCGATCGTGATGGGCGTGTTCGCGGGCATCTGGATAGACCGGCGGTCGAAGCGGGCGGTGCTCATCGGCGCGGCCTGGGGGCACGTGGTCGCTCTCCTGGTCATCGCCGTCGCCGCATGGCTCGGCTTCCTGAGCATCCCGCTCCTGTTCGCGATGGCGTTCGTGCTGGGAGGGCTGCGGTTCATCGTGGACGTCACTTACCGCGCATTCCTGCCGTCGCTCGTCCTGCGGGGGCAGTTGGTCGACGCGAACAGCAAGCTGGAGATGGGCCGGTCCGCGACCGAGATCGGTGGGCCCGGCTTCACCGGAGTCCTGGTGCAGGCCGTGTCGGCGCCGTTCACCCTGTTCGTGGGCGCAGCCGCCTACGCGGCCTCGGCGCTGTCGCTCCACCGGATGCGTCCGCCGACGGACATTTCCCCGCGGGCAACCGCGCTGAGCGTTCGCGGCGAGTTGCGGGAGGGCCTAGGGTTCGTGATGAGGAGTCCCGTCCTCCGCGCCCTGACGGTCGCCGCGGCGATGGTGGGCGGGTCCAACGCGTTGATCGACTCCGTGGGGCTGCTCTACCTGGTACGCCAGCTGGACCTCACCCCGGGCCTCATCGGGCTGGTGTTCTCGGTCGCCGGGGTCGGATGGCTCGTCGGGGCCTCGCTCGCGAAACAGACGACGCGGAGGGTGGGTCTCGGCAGGTCGGCGGCTGTCGGGGTGTTCCTCATGACCGCCGGCGACGTGGTCATCCCGCTTGCCGGCGGGCCGCCGACCGTCGTGCTCGCGCTGGTAGCGGGAGGCGCGTTCCTGTTCGGCGCGGGCCTCGTCACGTACATCATCGGGCGGACGAGCCTGCAGCAGAGCATGACGCCGGACCGGCTGCAGGGACGGGTGAACGTGGTGCTGAGGATGGCGTTCCTGGGGGCCATCCCGATCGGAGCGCTGATCGGCGGGGCGCTCGGTGAGACCATCGGGCTGCGCCCTACCCTGTTCGTGGGGGCTGCGGGGGAACTGCTGACGGCAGTGCTCCTGCTGCTCTCGGCGGTCGCGGCGGTGCGGGAAGCGCCGTCAAACGGGGAGTAGCCGCGAGATTGTTCAGCGAACCCGAAGTCGGTTAGGTGGTCACGATTCGTACGCCCGGGTCCCGCCCCTTTGGAGGCGGAGGAGCCGTTGCCTCATCAGCAAGGCGCTCCAACAAGTCCTCTGATTCAGGGGTGGCGAACAGCTCTGCCCACTGCCGTTCCGATTCCAACTCGGCCAGCAGGAAGCGGGCGAGCCTGTCCTGTTCCGCCTGAGGGAGCTCGGCGGCTCTGTCGAAGGCCTCTTGAAGCAACCGGGTCATCCGAGTTCCTCCGTTCACCAAGGGTCCGGTACATTATCGCCCCACGTCCCTCGTTGTGCATCCGCTTCCCGACACGTCCTCCGGCAGCAGCATCAATGGAGGGCACCCACAAGGGGCGCCCCTACACCAAGGCCTGGTTCCCGCTTTCGCGGGAATGACGGAGATGGGCGCTGCGCGTTGACGCACTCCCCTGCCGGTGCTACATTCGTTCGGAGGAGTTAGCACTTGAACGAGTCGACTGCTAATCCGGCGGCACCCGCCCTCAATACCCGCAGACAGGC
The DNA here is from genome assembly GCA_002238425.1 of SAR202 cluster bacterium bin16. Lineage (GTDB taxonomy): Bacteria > Chloroflexota > Dehalococcoidia > Lucifugimonadales > Australimonadaceae > Bin16. The sequence continues at coordinate 17,228 of MPMJ01000032.1, forward strand.
GCTGCTGGAGATCATCGTCAGCGACTACATCGAGACGGCTGCGCCCGTGTCGTCGCAGCAGCTCGCGCGCCGCTACGAACTGCGCGTCAGCCCCGCGACCATCCGCAACGACATGGCGGAGCTGGAGGAGATGGGCTACATCTCCCGGCCGCACACGTCAGCGGGCGGGGTGCCATCCGATCCCGGCTACCGCTTCTACGTGGAGCGAGCCGGACAGCGCAACCGCCTGCCCCGCCACTTTCAGGAGCGCGTGCGCGACGCCATCGACTTCGACGAGGCCGACCCGGCGGCATGGGCGCGGAGCGCGGCCCGCGTGCTCGCGAGCGCCGTCCACAACCTCGCCATCGCCACGACGGTCAAGCGCGCCATCGCGCGGGTAAAGCAGGTGCAGATCGTGCACCTGCACGACCGAGAGGCACTGCTGGTGGTGGTGATGCAGGACGCGCAGTTGCGGCAGCGCATCATCCACCTGAACTCGGACACGCCGCAGGACGAGTTGACCCAGGTCGCCAACCGGCTGAACCAGCTCATCGGCGGCCTGAGCACCGCGGAACTGCGCACGCTGTGGGACTCCGGCGCGGTCGGTGGACACCTCTTCACGACCGCACTCACAGAGACGATCCGCATCCTGTCCGACGAGGAGCGCAAGGAGACGCGCGAGCGGTACCTGAACGGCCTGGGCCACATGCTGAGCCAGCCGGAGTTCCAGTCCGGCAGGAGCGCGCAGGACGCCGCGGAAGTGCTCGACGACGACTCGATAACGCGCATCTTCGACGACTCGCCGCGCCCCGCCGAGGTGCGCGTCGTCATCGGGCAGGAGAGCCACGAGGAGCACCTGCGCCCTTACAGCGTTGTCTACGCGACCTACGGCGCGCCGGACGGGGCGACGGGCGTTATCGGCACGATGGGGCCCACACGCATGGACTACACGCGTTCCATGTCCAGCGTCCGCTACCTCGCCGCGTTCCTGAGCGAACTCGTGCAGGCACTCGAACCTTCGCCCCAGTGGCAGTAGCCGCATCCCCATGACCACGAAACGCGATTACTACGACGTGCTTGGCGTCAGCGCCCAGGCGTCCGAGGAGGACATCCGCAAGGCCTTCCGCGCGAAGGCGATGGAGTTCCATCCGGACCGCAACAAGGCGAGTGACGCATCCGAGCGTTTCAAAGAGGTCAACGAGGCGTACCAGGTGCTGAGCGACCCGGAGCGCCGCCAGCAGTACGACCGGTTCGGCCATGCGGGCGTCCGCAACGGCGCGGGACAGGGTGCCGGAGGCTTCGAGGGCTTCGACATCTTCGGGGGGTTCGGCGACATCTTCGATGCGTTCTTCGGGAGCGGGACGGCGTCACGTACGCGCCCGCGCCAGGGCGAGGACGTGCGCGTGAACGTCAGCGTATCGTTCGAGGAGGCCGCGTTCGGGGTCGACCGTGAGGTCGAGGTCAACCGCACCGAGCAGTGCACGACGTGCAAGGGCACACGCGCAGAGCCGGGAACGCAGCCTGAGACGTGCACGAACTGCAACGGCAGCGGGCGCGTCCGCCGGGCCCAGCGCTCCATGTTCGGGCAGTTCGTCACGGAAGCCGCGTGCAACGTCTGCGGCGGCGAGGGTCGCCGCATCACGACGCCTTGCACCGATTGCAAGGGGGCCGGGTACAAGCGCGCGAAGCAGCGCATCGAGGTCTCCATCCCCGCTGGTGTGTACCACGGCGCGTTGCTGGAGCTGCGCGGCCAGGGCCACTCCGGCATGTTCGGCGGCCCGCCGGGCAGCCTGCTCGTGGGCGTCCAGGTGCAGCCGCACGGGTGGTTCAAGCGCCGCGAGAACAGCGCCGACGTACTGCTGGACCTCAACGTCACATTCCCTGGCGCAGCGCTCGGCATCGAAATGGAGGTACCGACGCTCGACGGGATGGACAAGATCAAGGTGCCCGCCGGGATACAGTCCGGTGAGGTGCTGCGCATGAAGGGCAAGGGCATCCCGCACCTCGGACGCGAGGGACGTCGCGGCGACCAACTCGTGACGATCCGCGTGCAGACGCCGGACAAGCTGTCGAAGGAGCAGAAGAAGCTGCTGGAGGAGCTCCAGCGCTCCTTCGAGAAGAATTAGGGGCTCCTGCGGAGGGCCGGGGTTTCCGTTGCATAGCAGACGTAGTTCTTCCCCCCACCCGCCTGAACGCTTGTGGAGACACCCCCAGACACCCGGAGAAGGGCTGCGCCCCTCTGCACTCCCCATTCGGGGTAGCCACAAGGGACGCTCTACACGGGTACGGATCCCCGCTTTCGCGGGAATGACGGGGGAAGGGCGGAAATCACGGGAGAGGCGCGGGGAAGGAGCGGGAGTGACGAGATTCTCCATGAGGTTAACTATTGGCTGAGCATCCCTGGTTGGAACTGAAGATACGTGTGCCATTCGAGTTCGTGGAGCCGGTGGCGGAACTGTTCCGTCGCTACGGCAAGGGCGGCGTCGCGATCGAGGAGGCGGGCGGCTGGAATCCGGACGAGGGCGAGTCGCCCCCGGAGCGGCAGAGCGCCATCATTCGCACGTACATGCCGCAGACGCCGGGGTACCGCAGGAACCGCGAGATCGTGCACATCGGCGTGCAGCTCGTCGGCAAGCTGACCGACCTGCCGGAGCTGGAGGAGCGCGAGATACTGGAGCAGGAGTGGGAGGACGCGTGGAAGGCGCACTTCACACCGCTCCGCATCGGACGTCGGCTGCTCGTGCAGCCACCCTGGCTGCGCGAAGAGGCGGGGCCGGACGACGTGGTCATCGAGATCGACCCCGGCCTCGCGTTCGGGACCGGCCACCACCCGACCACGAACCGCACGCTGGAGTGCATGGAGCGGCTGATGCGCCCCGGTCTGCAAGTGCTGGACGTGGGCTCCGGCTCCGGCATCCTGAGCATCGGCGCAGCGAAGCTCGGCGCGGCACGCGTGCTCGGCGTCGAAATCGACCGTGTCGCGCTGAAGGCCGGACGCGTCAACGTGCGCTCGAACAACGTCTCCGGGCGCGTCCGCTTCTACGCGGGCACGCTCCCCAACGAGAAGATACCCGCCGGGTGGGCGGAGCTGCTGCTCGCGAACGTCAACTCGGTCGCGCTGGCGAACCTCGCGCCGGAGCTGCGGCGTGCGCTCGCGCCGGACGGTCGGCTCGTCGCCGCGGGCATCCTGCAGGAGCGGCGTCAGCAGGTCGTGGACGCGTTCGCCGCCGCGGGGCTGTCGTTCGTCGAGGAGCACCACGACGACGACTGGGTGACGTTCGTGTGCGCGTCGGCGGAAGCGTAACCCGCTCAGCGCCACGCCCATTCACCCCCATCCTGACCTTCCCCCAGCAAGGGGGAAGGATCGGACGGCATCGTTCCCCGGGTCAGGCCGGGGTGATGACGGAGTTGTCCTGCAGGCGGGCCAGCTTTTCGAGCGGGATGTGGCAGTGGATCTCGTGCGTAGGCGAGCCGGGCGAGGACTGCATCGGCGGCGGGGTGTTGTCGCAGACGTCGCCGAGCTTGCGGGGACAGCGGGAGGCGAAGAAACAGCCCTTGAACTGCTCGTGCTGCTTCGGGACCGAGCCGCTCAGGCGGATGGGCGTCGGGATGGCGTCCGGGTCGGGTATCGGCGCAGCCGATAACAGTGCTTCCGTGTACGGGTGCGAGGGAGTGGAGAGCACGTCCTCCGCAGGGCCTGACTCGGCGACGTGGCCCGCATAGAGCACGACTATCTCGTCGGACACGTAGCGAACGACGCCCAGGTCGTGGGAGATGAAGACGTAGGACGTTCCGTTCTCGCGCTGGTGGTCCTCCAGCAGGTTGAGCACCTGCGCCTGGACCGAGACATCGAGCGCGGAGACGGGCTCGTCCGCGACGATGAGGTCGGGGTCGCCGGCGAACGCGGCAGCGAGCGCCACGCGCTGCTGCTGCCCTCCGCTGAGTTGCAGCGGCTGGCGGTCCATATAGGAGGCGTCCAGTCCCACGGACTCGAGCAGCTCGCAGGCCCGCTCTTCCCGCTCCTTTGCGCTCATGTCGGTGAACTTCTGCAGGGGACGCAGGATGTTGTGGCGAACGGGGAGCTTCGGGTTCAGCGAGGAGGTCGGGTTCTGGAAGACCATCCGGATCGAGGCCTTCTGCCCGGCGTTCCGCTCGTCGGTCTCTGCCGGGAGGTCCTCTCCGCGCAGTTCGAGGTCGCCGCTGTCCCGCGGCACGAGACCCACGATGCTGCGGGCCACGGTGCTCTTGCCGGAGCCGCTCTCGCCGACGATGCCGACGGTGTGCCCGGCCCCGACGTTGAAGTCGACGCTCTCCACCGCCCTGACGGGAGGCTTCACCTTCGGGCCGAAGAACAGGTACTTCCGCTGCCACTGCCCGTAGACGCGATGCAGTCCCTTCACGGTCAGCGTCGGTTCTTTGCCGTTCTCGCGTGGGGCTTCCCGTTCGATGCACTCGTCCCAAAGGTCGGGGCTGACCTCGCCCGGGTAGAAGCACCGCGTCTCGTGCGCTCCGCCCAGGGAGACCGGCGCCGGGGCCTCGCCCGTGCACCGGTCCGTCGCCATAGGGCATCGGTCCGCGAACAGGCACATGCCCGGGTCCGCCTGCGTACTGGGGAATACGGAGCCCCGGATGCTCTGGAGCCGGGTGACCGCTCCCTCGTCGGCGACCGGTTTGGGAACGCAGCTGAGCAGGCCAACAGTGTACGGGTGGCGCGGGTCCTTGAACAGGTCGCGCACCGGCGCTTCCTCCACCGTCTGCCCCGCGTACATGACTACGACGCGGTCAGCGACGCGCGCCACGACGCCGAGGTTGTGGCTCACGTACAGGATGCCTGCGTTCACACGGCCCTTGAGGTCCGCAACGAGGTCGAGGATGGTCGCCTCGGTCGTCACGTCCAGGCCGGTGGTCGGCTCGTCCATGAGGAGCAGGTCGGGGTCGCACGCGAGCGCCATAGCGATGACGATGCGCTGCTGCTGCCCGCCGCTGAGCTGGTGGGCGTAGCTCTGGGCGATGCGCTCGGGGTCGGGCAAGCCGACGCTCTCGATGAGCTCCATCGCCCGCTCGGTCACTTGTACGGCGTTGAGATCGAGGTGCACCTTGATGACTTCCTCGATCTGGGGACCTATCTTCATCGTGGGGTTCAGCGCCAGGGCCGGGTGCTGGTAGACCATGGCGATGCGGTTTCCGCGCAACGCGCGGAGTTCGGCAGGCCCGAGTTCCGCCATGTTCTGGCCGTCCAGGTAGACAGCCCCGCCAACCTCCGGCTCGCCGGGCAGGTAGCCCATGATGGCATAGGCCATGGTGGACTTGCCGCACCCCGATTCGCCCACGAGGCCGACGACTTCGCCGCGCTTGATCTCGAACGAGGCGTCGCGCACGGCGTGTACCGCTCCGGTAGGCGTGAAGAAGGTGACGGAGAGCCCGTCCACCTTCAGCAGGGGCTGGTCCGCGTCAGCGGTCCGGGTAGCAGTTGTCTCGAGCGTGGCTGTGATCGTGGTGGCCATCATGCCTCCCTTTTCGGCAGTTCCCGCGCCTGCTTGATGCCGTCCGCCAACAGGTTGACCCCGATCACCAGGGAGGCCACGGCGCCAGCCGGCGCAAGCGCAACCCAGGGGGCTCCCGTGATGAAGATACGGCTCTCGCTGATCATCAGCCCCCAGTCGGAGGACGGTGGCTGCACACCAAGTCCGAGGAATCCGAGCGACGCGACCAGCAGGATCGAGTAGCTGAACCGCACCGAGGCCTCGACGGCGAGGACCGGGAGGGTGTTCGGCAGTATCTCCCGGAAGATGATGTACACGTTGGGTTCACCACGCAGGCGGGCTGCGTCGACGAATTCAAGGCTCTTCACCGCGAGCGTGGAGGAGCGCATCACCCGTGCAACGGGCGCGATGAACACGACCCCGATGGTGCCGGCGATGTTGATGGGGTTCGGCCCGAGGCTCGTGAGCACCAGGAGCGCTATCAGCAGCGAGGGGAACGACATCAGGGCGTCCATGATGCGCATCACCACCTCGTCCGTGCGTCCTCCCTTGTACCCGCTGCTCATCCCGACGACCGTGCCGAGGACGATGCCGAGCAACGCGCCCGCGCCTGCCACCGTGATCAGCGACGTGGCGCCGGACATGACCCGGCTCAAGACGTCTCGCCCGAACTGGTCCGTTCCGAAGGGGAACTGGAGCGACGGCCCTTCCAACTGGTGGTCCTCGATGTGGAACTCCGTAGGCGGGTACGGGGCCAGGGTCTCGCCGAACAGCGCCAGCACCATGTGCAGTACCACCAGCGGCAAGCCGATCCTGCCTGCGGGCGTCCGCAGCGCAAGCCGTACCAGTGAAGCAAGCCCCCGCAGCAGAACTGCCGCTGCCGATACTGCCGCACCCAGAGGGTTCATCTGCATCCTGTGGGAAGTCGTCGGGGCTGCCATCACGTCAGCCTTATCCGCGGATCGAGGGCGCCGTAGCTGAGGTCCGCCACGAGGTTACTGAGCGCGTACGTTCCCGCGATGATGAGCGCGAGCGTCTGCAGCAGGGGAACGTCACGCGTGTTGATGGACGTCAGGAGCAGTTGCCCCAGACCCGGGTAGGCGAAGACGTTCTCCACGATGATGAGCCCGCCGAGCATCCATCCCATATTCACGGCGATCACGCTGATGGTCGGGAGCATGGCGTTGGGCACGACGTGCCGTATCAGCACCCGCCGCAGGGGCAGGCCCTTGAGCACTGCCGTGCGGACGAAATCGGCGTTGAGCACTTCTATCACGTTGGCGCGCGTCATCCGCATGATGTAGGCGAACAGCACGCCGGTAAGCGTCAGCGTGGGAAGCACGAGGATCAACGGTCTCGTGAGCGGACTCGTCCCCGGCAGGATCGCACTCGACGAGGGGAGCCAGCCGAGGAACGACGAGAACACGATGATCAGGAGGACTCCCGTCACGAACTCGGGAAGCGAGATGGCCACGAGGCTCCCCACCGACACGGCGTGGTCGGTCTTCGATCCGCGCCGCACGCCCATCCATACGCCTATGGCGACGGCTGAGGGCACCGCAACGAGGAAGGCGAACCCCGCCAGGATCAACGAGTTCGCCAGCCTCGGCGCGATCACCTGCGTCACCGGGATCTTCTGGACGAAGGAGTCGCCCATGTCGCCCCGGAGCACCCCGCCTATCCAGTCCAGGTAGCGGACCGGGGCGGGGCGGTCCAGGCCAAGCGTTTCCCGGATGTGCTTGAGGTTCTGCTCGGTCGCCCCCTGCCCCATGACCATCTGGGCGACGTCGCCGGGCAGGATCTCCGTGATGGCGAAGATGGCTACAGAGACCACAAGGAGGGTCACGACGATCAGGCTGATGCGCCTCACCAGGAACCGCGTCATTTGCCGTTACCTGCCTTTCCCTACCTGTCGAGCCATGCTTCGTTCAGGATGAGCCAGCCCAGCGGGTGCGGCAGCACGTTGCGGACGTCGTCCCGCTCGCCGTAGAGCACCGGCTGGAAGGCGGTAACCAAGCGCGGAACGTCTTCGACCAGGATGCACTGGATCTCCTCGTACGTCTTCGCACGCTCAGCATCGTCCACCTGCCCGCGGGCCTTGACGATCAGCGCGTCGAGTTCGTCGTTGAGGTAACGCGGGGCGTTCCAGGTGGAGTCGCTCATGTACTGGATGCTGAGCGCCTGGTCGGGCGTCCGGCCGAACCAGTACACCACGGTGAAGTTCTCGATCAGCCAGGTGTTCGCCCAGAACTGGTCTTCCGGCCTCTGGACGAGGTTCACGGTGATGCCGGCCGGCGCCGCGCTCTCCTTGAGGGCGACCGATTGTTCCAGCATGCCCGGGCCGACGTTGCCGGTGTACAGGGTGACCTCCAGCCCGTCCGGGTAGCCGGCTTCCGCCAGCAACTCCTTCGCAAGCTCCGGGTCGTAGTCCGGCGGAAGGCACTCGGAACTGAACATCGGGTCGTTGGGCGCTATCGGGTGGTCGTAGCCGACGCTGCCCCGCCCGAAGAGCGCGGCTTGGCGGATCGCTTCGCGGTCCGTCGCGGCCTGCAGGGCCTGCCGCACCAGCTTGTTGTCGAACGGGGCCTCCCAGTTGCCGAGGTCCAGCCCGATGTGCGACGAGCTGGCCGTTTCCAGGACAACGGTCCCGGGGTTGGCCTCGATGCTGGGGGCAGTGGGCGGCTCGAGCTGGTAGATTACGTCCACGTCGCCGCTCTTGAGCGCTTCCGCCCGGGTCGATGGGTCCGGGATCAACTGGAACACGACCTCATCCAGGTAAGGTTTGCCCTTGTCCCAGTAGTCGGGGTTCTTCGAGAGCACGGTCCGTTGACCGGGCAGGTACTCTTCCAGGATGAATGGGCCTGTCCCCACGCCTCCGAGTGTCAGCGAGTCGAGGTCGACGTTCGACGGCAGGATCCGGGCCTGGTAGATGGAGAGCACTTCGGGGAAGAACGCGCTCGGGCTGATCAGGTCGAACCTGATGGTGTAGTCGTCGATGACCTCCATGTGCTCGATGACCTCGAACGTCGGCCGGGCGGGCGAGTCGATCACCGGGTCCAGCAGGCGGTTGAATGAGAACACGACGTCCTCAGCCTTGAAGTCCTTGCCGTTGTGGAACTTCACTCCCTCCCGCAGTTGGAATGTCCAGGAGGACAGGTCATCGCTGGGTTCCCACGACGTGGCCAACTCCGGCTTCATGGAGAGGTCGGGCTGAATCATCAGCAGGTTGTCGTACATCTGCTGGGTGATGAGGGTATCCGCCGTTCCGAGCGTCACAGGCGGATCGAGCGTGTTGTTCTCCGAGACCAACGTCACGGTCAGCGTTCCGCCAGTCTTGATTTCACCGGAGCCTGAGCCTCCACCTCCGTTGCCGTCGTCGCCGCACGCGCCGACGATGAAGAGCAGGGCAAGGGTCATGCCGATGAGCGCCGTGAGGCGGGGCCATCGGGCTTTGACTGTTCTGATACCTGTCGTTCCACTCATCCGTTTCACCTCTCTTGACTTAGAGGGGAGGCCTTCCCTCCCCGGGGGATGCTGTTGAGACCGCCCCTCCGCCCCGCGACAAGCACAAAGCTCCCGCGTAACGCCTGCTGAGGGGATTCCTTTTAGGGGAAGGTCAGGGCGCAGCGGAGAGGGATCTCTGGTTCGGTATTACCGAAAGGGGGGGTGGCTCGCCTGTTGTCGGCCTTTCGCGGGCTGCAGGGACCGGTTGTTTTACCTCGGATTAGCTTGCAGCCAGCCGCGCGGCGGCGGGTCATCTCCCACCATAGGCAGGCGTGCTGAAGGGTGTCAACCCAAGGAATCCGTCATCGGGGAGCCTGATAACGTTATTAATCGACGCGCGTGCACTGGCTCGGTGATCGGCGGCGTGGGCAAGGTCATTACCATGCGTAGCGTGCTTCCGGACGGGTCATCGCTCCGGCGTTTGCGCGGGCAATCACAAGCGAGGCGGTCTATGCGCCCTCACTCCTGACGGCAGGTGTGGAGGCGCGCTGCCGGAAGCACCGACGTCGCCGCCGTTCCGCGTTCGCGCCATGTCAACGCCGTATTTCGCCCTGAGCCTGTGTTTTCCGTGCCCATATCCGCAGTACTGGAGCGTGCTGAGCAATTCTCAAATGCGCTGTTTCGGCTCACGCACCCCTGTGGCAGTGACTCTGTGCAGGTAAACTGCCCACCGGCACCACCCACCCCCTGCCCGCACCGCACCACCAACGACAAGGAGCGTTCCATGACCACCAAGCCGACGTTCAGTCTCGCGTTCGCGCCCAACCCGCGCAGCCGCCCCATCATGGACGGCACCATCAAGCCGGAGGGCATCGAGCTCATCCCAACGGCATCCGGCCCGGCGGAGACGTTCCACCGGCAACTGACGCACCAGGAGTTCGACGTCTCGGAGATGTCGCTCTCCTCGCTGGCCATCATCACGGCGCAGGGGAACCGGGACTGGGTGACGCTCCCCATCTGCACCACGCGGACGTTCTTCGGGGTCGGCGCGCTCGTCCGCACGGACGTTGGCATCGAATCGCCCGCCGACCTCAAGGGGAAGCGCGTGGGAGTCAACGAGTATCAGCAGACGGCGGCGCTCTGGGCGCGGGGGTTCTTCCAGCACGAGTACGGCGTCGCGCCGTCGGACGTGGAGTGGTGGATGGAGCGCACCCAGGAGCTGAGCCACGGCGGGGCGACGGGGTTCGAGCCACCGCCCGGCGTTACGCTGCACTACATGGACCCGGCGAAGGACCAGAACCTCGGCGGGATGATGGCGAACGGCGAACTGGACGCCATCTACGTCTACTTCTACGGCGGCGGGGGCATCAACCGGAGCACGCTCGACCTGCGCACCCACGATAGTGTGCGGACGCTCTTCCCTGACCCGCTCGCGGAGTCGGCGCGCTACTACGCCAAGACCGGCATCTACCCCATCAACCACGTTGTCATCATGCGGCGATCGCTCTACGAGCAGTACCCGTGGGCAGCCCGCAACCTGTACGACGCGTTCGTGAAAGCGAAGGAGCTGTGGGTCTCGCGGACGGTCGAGCAGGCGCAGCCGTTCGTCGACGCGGGGCTGCTGCCGTCGAACTCGCGTTCCGCGCTGACGACCGACCTCTTCCCCTACGGCGTTGCGGGCATCCGCCACACGCTGGAGACGGCGCTCGCCTACTCGACCGAGCAGGGGCTCACGCCGCGCGTGGTGGCACTCGATGAGTTGATAGCGCCCAGCCTGTTGGACACGTAGGGGAAGGCGAGGCACAGGAGAGTTCCACAGGAATGGCAGACGACCAGCGTTCGGGCGACGTGCAGGGTGAGAACGGCTCCGGCCCGGTAACGGAAGCCGACCGCATCACAAGCCTGGACCTCCTGCGAGGCGTGGCGGTGTTGGTCATCGTTTTGATGAACGCGGTCTCTTTCAAACACGGACTGGCCCCGTACCTGAACCTCAGCGCGGGCGGGTCGGAGACCTGGCTGGACTGGTCCATCGGCGTATTCGGCGAGATCTTCATCGACCAGAAGTTCATGGGAATCTTCTCGCTGCTGTTCGGCGCGGGGATACTCCTGTTCATCGAGAGGGCCGAACGCCGGGAAGGCCGACCTGCCCTGCTGAACCTGTGGCGCAACGTCCTGCTGCTGGGCATCGGCATCCTCCATGCCATCCTGTGGGACGGCGACGTGCTCATCGCCTACGCCATCGCAGCCGTTTTCCTGCTCGCGTTGCGCAAACTGCCATCCAGGGCCCTCATCGCCACCGGCGCCGTCGTGTACCTGCTCTCCGTTCCCATCATGCTGCTGGTGCAAGCCATCGCCAACGGCACAGACGTATCGCTGGCCGGCATCTGGGAGCCGGGGGGGTTCGGCAGCGGCAGCGACCCGTCCCTCAGCGAAAGCATCGGGGGGCTGCTGCTCCTCGGCTACTTCATGCGCGCGCTGGGGCTGATCCTGATGGGCGCAGGTCTGTACCGCCTGGGGTTCATGAACGGCAGTATGGCTGCCAGCACCTACAGGCTCGTTGCTGTGATCGGCTTTGGCGTCGGGCTGTCGCTGGCCACGGTCGGCGTGATCGTCACGGCGCTCGGCGACTACTCGCGGGAAGTGGCGTTCATCGGTCAGGTCCCGAATACGCTGGGCTCGATCCCCGCTTCACTTGGGTACATGAGCCTCATCATCCTGTGGAACCGGAGCCGGGATAACTGGCTGAAACGCCGGTTGCTCGCCACCGGACGGATGGCGCTCACCAACTACCTCTCGCAGACCGTCCTGGGAATGCTGGTGCTCAACGTCCTGCTCAGCGACGTTTCCGTGACCCGCACCGGGATACTTGCGTTCTGTGTTGGCATCTGGGTGCTGCAGCTCTGGTGGTCGCCTCTCTGGCTCAGCCGCTTCCGCTTCGGCCCGGCGGAGTGGCTGTGGCGGGTGGGCACGTACCGGAAGCGACAGCCGCTGCGGCGGGCTGCCTAGGACTGCTCAAGAGCCTCGACCACAAGCCTGCGATAGGCTTCCAAGCCGGAAAAGTCAGGCAGTTCGGCCAGCGAGAACCAGCGAATGTCGCTGTGTTCGTTGGGTGCGGCATTGACCGACTCACCTCTCCACGCAGTCACGGCGAAGATGGTGATGTCCGCTGGTTCAACCGGGTCATGCACGGTTCCAAGTGGCAGGAAAGACTCAATCTCGATGCCCAACTCTTCGCGGGCCTCTCGGCGCAGGGCCTCCTCCAGAGACTCCCCTGCTTCGACGTGTCCTCCGAAGAGGTCCCACACGTCCGGGTAATAGCGTGCCGCCGGAGACCTTCTGACGAGCAACACCTCCCCGCTACTGATGATTGCCCCGGCTACACAACGAGCGATACGAACCTGGCCTTCAGAAGCAGCCATCACACTGCAACCTACTCCTGCCTTGGCGCGCGGGCCATCAGTTCGAGGAGGGCGTCCTGCGGCGATGCGCCGTCGAACAGGACGCGGGCGGTCGCTGCCGCGATGGGGGCCTCGACGCCGAGCGCGTTCGCCATCTCCAGCGCGGCGGAGGTCGTGCCGACACCCTCGGCGACCTGGCCGCCAAGCGATTCGATCGCCTCTTCGAGCGTGCGGCCTTCGGCGAGCGCGAGGCCGACGCGGTAGTTGCGGCTGAGGTTGCTGTAGCAGGTCGCGATGAGGTCGCCGAAGCCCGCCGTGCCCGCGAACGTCGCCGCCTGTGCGCCCGCCGCGACGCCCAGGCGCACCATCTCCGCGAGCCCCCGCGTGACGAACGCCGCCTTCGCGTTGTCGCCCAGCGCCATGCCGTCGCAGATGGCTGCTCCGATAGCCATCACATTCTTCAGCGTACCGCCCAGTTCCGTCCCGATGATGTCGGTGTTCGTGTAGACGCGGAACGTCGGCGAGTTGAACAGCCGCTGGACCGATGACGCCGCGTCGGGGGACGAGGATGCGACCACGGTCGCCGACGGCAGGCCGCGCACCACCTCGCGGGCGAGGTTGGGGCCGGAGAGCGCGCAGAGGTTCGACGCGGCATCGGGCAGCTCCTCGGCGAGCACGACGCTCATCCGCTTGAACGTCCCTTGTTCCAGCCCCTTGCACGCGGAGATGACGATGGCGTCCGCCGACACGTGGGGCGCAGCCCGGCGGGCGTTGGCGCGCAGCGTGTGGCTCGGCACCGCGAAGAGCACGAACGGCGCGCCATCCATGCCTGCGGCCCAGTCGGCCGTCACGCGCAGCGACGGGGGGAAGGGGTGGCCCGGTAGCCGTGCGGCGAGTTCGCCGTCTGACGCGAGCCGTTGCGCCTCGGCGTCGGAGCGCGCGAGGAGTCGTACATCGATGCCGCGCCGCCCAAGGATGAGGGCGAGCGTAGTTCCCCACGACGTTGTGCCGACGACCGCAACGGGCCCGTGCTGCTCTGCTGAGGTCATGCCTCCCTCCCACGAGAGGGGCTGATTCTAACGGTGCGCGGCAGCGAGGGGGAGGCGACAAGGGGACGGGCTTTGGCGACCGCCCCACGCAGGCGCTAAGTGGAAGGGCGCCCACAAGGGGCGCCCCTACACCATCCATCGTATTCGCGCAGTGACTAGTCGTAGTCCTGGAGCGCGCCCTTCTTGTTCTCGGGGCCGGGGACGCCGGTGCAGGTCGAGACGAGGTTCTTCATGCGGCACTGCTGGCCGTACTTGGCCAGTTCCGCCTCGAAGATCTCGTGGACGCGGGGGTCTTCGTCCTCGTACTCGAGCTGGATGCCGCCCTCCTTGATGCTCACCATGGCGCGTATCTCGCCCCTGCGTGAGGGGTCGTTGATGCCGCGCTGGTAGGTGTACTTGCGGGAGTTGGACGGGCTCATGTTGATGTAGCGCGCGGGGGTGGTGCCCACGTTGAAGTGCTGGTGGAAGTACTCGCTGTAGGAGTCCTGCGTCGGCAGGTAGAGGCTGCCGCGCTGCCAGTCCGCCTTCACGAGGTCGGACATGTCCTCCTTCTGCCAGACGAGCGCGAAGCCGACGCCGCCGGTGATGAGCAGGTGCGCGCCGGGGCCGTGGCGGTGCGCCTTCTTGTAGGTGCCCACCGGGAACTCGGAGATGTGGGAGGAGACGGTGTTGTCCGACAGTGACAGCATGATGTTGGTGCCGCCCGCGCCGCGCTCAGACCAGTCCGGCATGGCCATGTTGGCCGCGTCCGGCAGGAAGTTGGTCTCCCACACCCGGCCCTTGTACATCATGCCGGAGCCGGAGGCCCAGCCTTCGTCGGCGGTCAGGCGGTCCGGGAAGACGTAGGGGTTGTTCCATATGAAGTCCGGCGTGATGAACTTGCGGATCATGCCGGGCAGGTTGGTGACGGAGACCATCCGCGTGGGCTCCGTGCCGCTGCCGTTGAAGTGCTGGTACGAGGCGTTCATCGGGATCGAGAAGTAGGCGCCTTCCGTCCACTCGAACGTTTGCTTGCGGGACTCGTCGTACCAGACGGACGTCGCGCCGCGTCCGCTGAGGACGTAGATGACCTCGTTGTACATGTGGTGCTCGGGGTTGGTCTTGCCCGCCGGCTCGATCTCGACGACGTGCTCGTCGGTCTCCTCGTCGCCGTCGAGGTAGACGACCGCGCCGTAGCAGCCCTTGCGGGGCCAGTACTCGAGTTCCAGGGAGTAGAGGTCCCTGATGTAGAGCCCGCCGTGGAGCTTCGCGCCCTCGTTCTGCTGCCACTCCTCGTACGTGTCGATGCGTTCGAAGGCTGGGGCCGTATTCGGGTCGTAGTTCGTCGTCATGGTGTCCTCCTCTGACGAATTCCGCGCAGGCGAACGCGCCGGCCTGCGCGCATCGGGAAGGTACGCCCGTGAGCAGCGGTCGTCAAATCGGGGGGCAGATGACCCTCACCGGCGATTGACGCGAGATCCGCGCCTGCTGACAATGGGTGTACTACCCCTATCCGCTTCGGCGGTAGGGTCGAGACCGCCCTCGTGGCGGTCTCCGTCTTTGTAGCAGCGCCTACCCCCGCCGCACAGCCTCGTCCGCGATGCGGGCGGCAACGTCGGCTACGGGCAGGAGGCCGAGGTCCTCGCCGGAGCGTAGGCGCACTGCGGCGCCGCCGGCCTCGGCTTCCTTGTCGCCGACCACGAGCATGTAGGGCGTCTTCATAAGCTGCGCGTCGCGTATCTTGGCGTTCATGCGCTCGCTGCGAGCGTCGACGTGCGCGCGGACGCCCGCGGCCTCCAGTTGCGACCGCACCGACTCGGCGTACTCGACGTGGCGGTCGGCGATGGGGATGACTTCCGCCTGCACGGGCGCGAGCCAGACCGGGAACGCGCCTCCGAAGTGCTCGATGACGACGCCGAGAAAGCGCTCGATGCTGCCGAGCATCGCGCGGTGGATGACGACGGGACGCTGACGCGCGCCCTCCGAGTCGACGAACTCGAGGTCGAAGCGCTCCGGCAGGTTGTAGTCCAGTTGCACGGTGCTCAACTGCCACTCGCGCCCGATGGCGTCGGCGACGAAGAAGTCGATCTTCGGGCCGTAGAAGGCGCCCTCGTTCTCGGCGGGCTCGTACTCCATCCCGCGAGCGTCCAGCGCCGCTGCCAGTGCGCCTTCCGCGGTGTCCCAGAGCTCGTCGGTGCCGATGCGCTTCTCCGGGCGCAGCGACAGCACGACGCGGACGTCGTCGAAGCCGAAGACGTCGAATGTCTCGCTGACCATGCCGATGAACGAGACGACCTCGCTCTCCACCTGCTCCGGCGCGCAGAAGATGTGGGCGTCGTCCTGGGAGAACGTCCGCACGCGGGTGAGGCCGTGCGTCACGCCGGAACGCTCGAAGCGGTGCAGGCGTCCGAAGTCGGCGTAGCGTATCGGCAGCTCGCGGTAGGAATGGAGGTGCGAGCTGTAGAGGAGAGCGGCGGCAGGGCAGTTCATCGGCTTGATGGCGAACTCCTGCTCGTCCGCGTAGGTGAAGTACATGTGCTCGTGGTAGTTGTCGTAGTGGCCGGAGCGCTTCCAGAGCGAGGAGTCGAACACCTGCGGGGTGATGACCTCCTGGTAGCCGTAGCGCTCGTAGAGGCCGCGCACGTAGGTGGTGAGTGCGTTGTTGAGCGCAGCGCCGCGCGGGAGGAAGAACGGGCTCGCGGGGGCGACGGGGTCGAAGAAGAAGAGGCCCAGCTCCTGCCCGAGCCTGCGGTGGTCGCGCCGCCCGGCCTCCTCCAGCCGCTCCAGGTGCGCCTGCAGCGCCTCCTCGGACTCCCACGCTGTGCCGTAGATGCGCTGCAGCATCTCGTTGTGCTCGTCGCCGCGCCAGTACGCGCCTGCGACGGTCACCAGCTTGAACGCGGCGACCTCGCCGGTCGAGCCGACGTGCGGGCCGCGGCAGAGGTCGACGAAGCCGTCGTGCTCGTAGGTCGATATCGTCTCGTCTTCCGGGATGTCCGCGATGATCTCCAGCTTGAACGGCTGGTCGGCGAAGTGTTCGCTCGCCTCACTGCGCGGCAACTCCGTCCGGCGGAACGGGGCATCGGTGGCGATGGTCTCGCGCATCCGCTCCTCGATGCGCTCCATGTCCTCGGGCGAGAACGGGCGCGAGACGGAGAAGTCGTAGTAGAAGCCGTCCGCGGTGGGCGGCCCGACCGCGAACTTCGCCTCGGGGAAGATGTCGAGCACGGCCTCGGCCATGATGTGCGCGGCGGAGTGGCGGATGCGGAAGCGCAGGTCGTCGAGTTGCTGTTCTTCGGGGCTCTTCTGTTTGACGGGCATCGGTCTGCCTCTCTGGTGTCCTGTTACGAGAAAAGGGGCGCTCGGCGCGCCCCTTCATGCTTGGTTGGAGATACGTACGCGCCCAGGCGGACTAGGCCACGGCTGCCGTCTCGCGGACGCGCACAGCCGCGGCCCTCGTAGTGCGGGTCGTCGTGGTTGTCGTGGCTGTGGCGCGCTGCATGACGGGGGTCATTGTAGCACGCCGCCTGCTGGAGGCGAGACTCACGTGGATGGGCAGGATGGGGGTGGTTCGACAGGCTCACCGCGAGTGGGACACCCACACCCATCCCACAGTACCCTCACCGCGCGGGAGCGCGTAAGTCCTCTCCCCCTTGAGAAGTTGCGTAACCCATCCGCCCCACCGAGGGCCCTCACCCTAACCCTCTCCCCCAGGAGAGGGAACCACACGGCATCGAACGGGACGTTGCGAGGCGGTGCTACAATCGTCCTACGGCACCGCGTGGCCGTGTGCGCTGGGGCGCACGTGTGACCTGCCGGTCACTTGGATTCCCGCTTTCGCGGGAATGACGAGAGAGACGCGGGAATGGTGAGTGAGGCGCGGGAATGACGGGCAAGACCCGGGGGAGGGTGAGCGCATGAAGGCCGTCTACGACGAAGCAACAGCGCTGACGAACGACGGGCAGGACTTCGTCATCGCAACCGTCGTGCACACGCAGGGCTCGACGCCCCAGAAGCCGGGCGCGGCGCTCTTGGTGCGCGGCGACGGCTCGACCGTCGGCACGCTCGGCGGGGGCTGCGTCGAGGGCGACATCTGGTTCGCCGCCAAGGAAGCGCTCCGCGAGAACACCGGCCCCCAGTACAAGCGCTACTACCTGAACGAGGACATCGCCGCGCGCGACGGCCTCGTCTGCGGCGGCACGATGTACTTCTACATCGAGCCCCTCACCGGCGACGCGGGCGGACGGGCGCTTTCCGCGGAGGTCGCCGACGCCTACGCCGGCGGACCGAGCCTCTCCGTCGCGACGCTCGTGAAGAGCGACCGGCTCGCGCAGGGCGCGCGCATCGTCGTCCGCGAGGACGGCACGTCCGAGGGAACGTTCGGCGACGCCGCGCTCGACGCGGAAGCGATCGAGACGGCGAAGGACGTCATGCCGATGGGGCGCACCGCGCGCATCCACACCGAGCAGGGCGACGAACTGTTCGTGGAGGGCTACACGGCTCCCGCGCTGCTCGTGCTCATCGGCGGCGGGCACGTCAACCTGCAGGTCGCGCGCATCGGCCACATGATGGGGCTGCGCGTGATGGTGACCGACGACCGCCGCGAGTTCGCGAACACGGAGCGCTTCCCGATGGCGGAGGCGACGAACGTCGCGCCCTACGACCGGGGCGTGGACGCCTTCCCCGTGACGCCGAACACGGCCATCGTCATCGGCTCGCGCGGGCACCACTTCGACGACCTCGCGACCGAGGCGGCGGCGCGCACGAACGCGGGCTACGTGGGGCTGCTGGGCAGCAAGCGCAAGACCATCATGATCTACGAGTCGCTGCTGCGGAAGGGCGTACCAGAGGAGCGGCTGCGCGACATACACGCGCCCGTGGGCCTCGACCTCGGCGGTCGCACGCCGGAGGAGATAGCGCTCAGCATCATCTCGGAGATCGTGGCGTGGCGGAACGGTCGCAGCGGCGGCCCGATGACGATGGAGTCGTTCCACATGGACCGGCTCGTCGCGAAGGTGAACGGCGCGGCAGCGTCCCGTTAGGGGCGGCTCTCACGGGGTCCGCCTACTGTCCTACGCAGGCTCTAGACGTTGCGCGCCCGCCGGTAT
>MPMJ01000097.1 GCA_002238425.1 SAR202 cluster bacterium bin16
TGGGGGTCGGTGCGGCGCATGCGGCGGCCAGGGATAGCGCGAACGTCAGCAGGAGCGCTCTCGCCCATGTCATGGCGTACTCATCCTGCAGGAACTCTCAACGGGCCTTGCGGAATGTAGTGTTCACGTACCCTCCTCACGCTCTCTCCGGTTCGAGGGGCCTCCGGGTCGACCTCCACGACCCGACCGTCGGCGGGACGGGAGTTGCACGCCACGAGCGCGAGGACGAGGAGAATGGGGGCGTTCAGTGGCGGAAACAAGCGTGAATGTACCCACATAACAGCAGCCGCGCACGTCATCGAGGCTGACTCGCTTCATCCCTCTCCTGCGGCGGCGCTGACCCCGCCTCTCACCGGTCCGCCTCGTCGGGCTCATTTTAGATCGCTTCGCACTCATCGTTCGCATCAGGATAACCGCTTGCGTGCACCACCCTGCAAGGCAACCATCCATGTCCCGGTGCCTGAATTTCTGTCACTCAGTCGAGAACTGTCCCTCCAGGACTGGGAAGCTCCACCAACTCTGCGTCGACAACTGCTGCCCACTGCACCCGCGCCGACTGGCGCCACTCCACGGTGTCATCTGCCTAACGCGGTGCTCTCGATGGTAGCATCCCTGCCGGCTGTAAGTTCAGGATTCTTCCTTGTCTCGCCCCTGCGTTGAGGCAGAGGGCCGTGCAAATGAGTGAACCAACCGCATTGTCAGACAGGCGGCTGAATTGACAGGATAGACAGTGCTGGGGGGGTAACCCCTACATCCTGACGGGACAAGCGACGACGAAAGTGTCGCCTGTGCTCTCGCTCGGAGGCCAGAACGACGGGGAGTGCCCGATGGCCTTCCCGTAGGCAGGAGAATTGCTGATGGAAATGGCGAAGCGGGCCTTGACTTTGTACCTGATAGCGGTGGCCATCGCGGTGGCGTTCGCCTTGATGCTGACTCCGGTTTTCCATAACGGTTCGCCCGAATACCCGGCATGGCGCGTCTTGAACTGGTTCATGGCGGCGGGAGTGGTAGTGGTGCTGGCCGTGAATATCCGGCGGCTGAACGATTCCCCTACCGGCGAGGCGGCGACAGTTCGCTATCTGGGTGCGCGATTCGCCTCTTACGGCTCGATCGTCCTGACCATGCTCTTCTTCTGGGGTTGGTTCTGGACGCTCAATCCAGAGAGCGAAACCGGAGAGGCCGTCACCTCTCATCTCGTCTACTTTCCCGCCATGGATGCGCTCTATGTCGTGCTCTCCCTGAGCACGGGACGCCGTCTTTGGCAAGGGTAACCTCACCTTGCATCATAGCGGTGTTCCGGGGTGGACCTCCTTACTCGGACGCGGCGAACTCTACCTCTTAATCCGGGCTGGGATGGACGGCGATAAGGACGGCTTGGCCGATGTTCCAGCCGCGCTGAAGAAGTTCCTCTATGGCCTGGGCACCTGAACAGGGTGAACGGGAACGGCGGGTGATTATCCTCAGGCTTCCCCCGGCTGTAATGGCGCTGCGCTGCGTACCGCAGCACCCGATTCTGCCGTAGGTCGCGGGAGAGCGAAGCACCGGGAACGTCAGCGTCCAGCAGAGTGGACTGCAGCGCATCTGCTACCCCTCACGCTTGTTGCGCAGAGATAGTCTCATGTAAGCTCGGCGGGTCATCTGGCTTGACTGCCACGCGAGGTGTGCGCATGCACTATCCCAGGTTCATAGCGGCATTCTTGGTCTATGCAATCGTAGACATTGTATGGAACATTTCGCCCATCGCACGGGGCATGTACGAGAGCCTCTACGAGGCCAGCGGCAACGACGCGCTCCTGGACGCCTACGGAAAGCAGATGGATACATGGG
>MPMJ01000033.1 GCA_002238425.1 SAR202 cluster bacterium bin16
CGCCCTATCGGGACCAAAGGGGGTGTTTGACCCGTCATCTACGACCTGATACAAGTCCCCATCAGTCGTGCCCGGGGTGGCCTAATGACTGTGGCGACGACTGGCCTAATGACCCTGGCGAATGACACCGTGTTCGGGGCGGTGACCGCCATCGTGCTGTTCGAGGCGGGCAAGCACCTGTTCTTCTGGTTCACCGCGCTGGCCGGGCAGCGGAGCGTGGTGTACGGGCCCATCGCTTCGTTCGTCCTGCTGCTGATGTGGGGGTACGTCGCGGGGATGATCTTCCTGTACGGCGCGGCGCTGACGAGAGCGGCGGGCGAGCTCCGGCCACCGGGGTCGCCGTCCCGGTAGGGAGCCCACGGGGGATGACAGGGAAGGGCGGGGCTGTGGCAACGGGGCGCGCGCGTAGTAAAGTTGCGTGAGACTCAACGAGACGCCTGTCCGCTGGGAGGCGCACACTGGCCACGGCAACGCAGAATCCCCGGTACGAGGCACACGAGAACCCGCCCTGGCGGACCTCGCTTGGATTCGGCCTCCAGTTCAGCATGATCGCTTCCGCCACGTTGCTGGTGACGCCGGTCATCGTGGCGGAGGCATCGGGCAGGGGAGAGTCCTACGTGACGTGGATGGTGTTCGCGTCGCTGGTGGCGGTGGGCCTCTCCACGCTGGTGCAGGTGCGCCGCCTGGGCCCCGTGGGCGCAGGCGCGGTGATGCCGTTCTTCACGGCGGCTTTCGCCATCCCGTTCTGCATCACGGCGGTGGTGGACGGAGGCCCGGCGACGCTGACGACGCTGGTGCTCGCCTCGGCGGCGTTCCAGTTCGTCGTTGCAAGGTGGCTGTTCATCCTGCGGCGGCTCGTCACACCCGTCGTGAGCGGCACGGTGATGATGATCCTCTCCATCACGCTGGCGTCGGTCGTGTTCGATCTGCTGGACGGCGCCGCGCGGGAGGAGCCGACCGCCGCGCCGCTGACCGCGCTGGCGACGCTTACGGTGGTCGCGGCGCTCACGCTGCGCGGCTCCGCGTTATGGCGGCTCTGGGCGCCGATGATCGGCATAGCGGTGGGCTGTGTGGTCGCCGCGGCGTTCGGCATCTACGACACCAGCCGGATCACACAGTCCGCCTGGGTGGGGCTCCCCTCCGAGGCGCCGGGGCTGGCGCTGGACCTCGGGGTCGATTTCTGGACGCTCCTGCCGGCATTCCTGTTCCTGGGCGTCATCGTCTCCATCCAGGTGAACGGGGAGGCGATAACGCACCAGCGCATCTCCCAGCGCGAGGTCAAGGCGGTCGATTTCCGGCAGGTGCAGGGAGCGCTGGCCGGCGGGGGCGTGAGCAATCTGCTGGCGGGTCTCGCCGGAACGGTGCCGAACGCCACGAACCCGGGCATCACTCCTTTCATCCAGGTCACCGGCATCGCTTCGCGCAGGATGGGCTACGTCATAGGCGCCATCTTCATCGCCGTGGCGTTCCTGCCGAAGGTGTCCGGGCTGCTCAGCAGCCTGCCCGGGCCGGTGATGACGGGCTACCTGATCGTCGTCACCGGCACGCTGTTCGTGGACGGCGCGCTGACGGTGATCAACTCCGAACGGAACCGTCAGAAGCTCATCGTGGCGGGCATCTCCTTCTGGATAGCCGCCGCGTTCCAGTTCGGCCTCTTCACGCTGCCGAACCTCACTCCGGTGCTGGGGGCGCTGGTGAAGAGCGGGATCACCACCGGAGGCGTCGCCGCCATCGTGATGATCCTGTTCCTGGAGTTCACCAAGAAACGGCGGATGCGCTTCGAGTCGAAACTCGATGCCGAAGTACTGCCGGACCTCTTCGCGTTCACGGAGCGGTTCGCCGAGAGCAGGGGATGGGACCAGCCGATGAAAGAGCGGCTAAGCGCGGTCGCGGAGGAGACGCTGCTCACGCTCGCTCCGCTCGACCTGTCCCTGGACCTGGCGGACGAGGACGATGAACAGGAGACGCGGCGGCTGGTGGTGCTGGCGTCCAGCGACGGACCGATAGCGGACCTGGAGTTCATCGGCGGCGGGGACGAGGAGAACATGGAAGACCGCATCCGGCAACTGCAGCAGCACGACGAGGAGACCGTGTCGGAGAACGAGATATCGCTGCGCCTGCTGCGGCGCTACGCCTCGTCCGTGCGGCACCAGCAGTTCCACGGCTCCGACATCATCACGGTGCGCGTCGGCCCACCGGGAACGCGGTAGGGGCGACTCCCGTCCTGTCGCTCGCTGCCGTGCCTCAGAGGGGCGGTTTCCCCCACGGATAGCGCGGCTTACACTGTGCATGATTCGATCGCTCGGAGGCTTGCCATGAGCACCTCTTCCAGCCAGAAAGTGATATGTGTTCTCTACGACGATCCGGTCAGCGGGTTCCCTCCCGCATACGCGCGTGAAGAGATACCCGCGCTCACGCACTATCCCGACGGCCAGACGCTGCCCTCGCCAACCGCCCGCGACTTTACCCCCGCCCACCTGCTGGGGTCCGTGTCGGGCGGACTCGGGCTGGAGCGGTTCCTGACCGAGCGGGGGCACCGGTTCGTCGTGACGTCGGACAAGGACGGCCCCGATTCGGTCTTCGAGCGGGAGCTGCCCGACGCGGACATCGTCATCTCGCAGCCCTTCTGGCCCGCGTACCTGACCGCCGAGCGTATCGAGAAGGCGCCGCGGCTCAAGATGGCCATCACTGCCGGCATCGGGTCCGACCACGTCGACCTCAGCGCCGCCATCGACCGGGGTATCACGGTCTGCGAGGTGACGTGGTGCAACAGCATCAGCGTCGCGGAGCACGCGGTGATGCAGATGCTCGCGCTGGTGAGGGACTACATCCCGCAGTACGGCTGGGTGGTCAGAGGCGGCTGGAACATCGCCGACGCGGTCTCCCGCTCGTACGACATCGAGGGGATGGACGTGGGCGTCGTGGCAGCCGGGAGGATAGGGCTCGCCGTGCTGAAGCGGATGAAGCCGTTCGACGTGAACCTCCACTACACGGACAGGCACCGGCTCCCCGCCAACGTCGAGCAGGAACTCGGCCTGACGTTCCAAGAGAACGTCGAGTCCCTGGTCAGCGTCTGCGACGTGGTCAGCATCCACTGTCCCCTGCACCCGGAGACCGAGCACATGTTCAACGACGCGCTCATCGGCAGGATGAAGCGCGGGTCGTACATCGTGAACACGGCCCGCGGCAAGATCTGCGACCGCGACGCCGTCGTCAGAGCGCTGGAGAGCGGCCAGCTGGCTGGGTACGCGGGCGACGTCTGGTTCCCCCAGCCGCCTCCCAACGACCATCCGTGGCGGACGATGCCCAACCACGCGATGACGCCGCACACGTCCGGCACCTCGCTGTCGGCGCAGGCCCGCTATGCGGCGGGCGTCCGCGAGATACTCGAGTGCTGGTTCGAGGGACGCCCAATCAGGGACGAATACCTCATCGTGCAGGGCGGCGCGCTCGCCGGGACGGGAGCGCATTCGTACAGCGAAGGCGACGCCACGGGCGGCTCGGAGGAAGCGGCGAAGTTCACCGCCGGTTAGGCGGACAGCCATAAGGATTCGCGCACGGAACCGGCCTCGCTGGGATAAAGTACCGGCGAGGGGATCGAAGCCACATGGAGCGGAGGACACGCCATGGAAACGTGCAAGGCAGCCGTTATCACGGGATTCAACGACCCGACCGAGATGCGCGACGTCCAGATGCCTGACCTGGAGCCGACAGGGCTGCTGGTGGAGGTCGAGGCCGCGACACTCTGCGGGACGGACGTGCACATCTGGCACAACGCCGCGAACCCGAAGATGCTGCCCTACATCCCCGGCCACGAGACCGCGGGCCGCATCGTTGCGTTGAACGGCGAACGGTACGACGTGCACGGAAGGCAGCTCAGGGAAGGCGACCGCATCGTCTCCGCGTACCGCTTCTGCGGGCACTGCTTCTACTGCTCGGTCTCGAACCAACCCTCGCTCTGCGACGACAGCATCCGGTTCGGGCGCGGTCGCGCCGACGTGTCCCCGTATCTCCTGGGTGGCTGTGCGGAGTATCACTACATCCCGCCGGGAACGGCCATCATCCCCATACCGGACGAGGTGACGTCGCCGCAGGCGGCCTCTGCCGCCTGTGCGCTGCGTACGGTGATGCACGGTTTCGAACGGCTGGGGCCGATCTACCCCCACGACACCGTCGTCGTGCAGGGGTCGGGGCCCGTCGGCCTGTACGCGTCGGCGGTTGCGCGCGACCGTGGCGCCGGGCGTGTGCTCGTCATCGGCGCGCCGCGTGTCAGGCTCGACGTTGCCGAGGCGTGGGGCGCGGACGAGACGCTGGACATCGGCGAGATGCCCGACGCCAGAGACCGGCACGAGTGGGTGATGGAGCGCACCGGTGGACGGGGCGCGGACGTCGCCATCCAGTGCGTCTCCTTCGCGGTTATTCCCGAGGGGCTGGGCTTCCTGCGACCGGGCGGACGCTACCTCTCCATCGGCGGAGGAGGCGGCCCGGTCTCGATCAACGGGTTCGGGCAGCAGGTGACGATCGTGAGCGTGCGCTCCGGCGAGGGGCGGCACTACCACCAGGCGTTGGAGTTCCTGCGCACCCGCGGTGAGTCGGTGCCGTTCGCGCGGATGCTGTCGCGCCCCTACTCGCTCGACGAGACCTCGGACGCGCTGCACGCCATGGCCGACTTCCGCGAGGTGAAGACCGTCATCCTGCCGCACGGGAACTAGGAGAGAAGCGATACATGGAACGCGGCGCGTTCTCCATCAGCCTGGCCGTCGCGGATATCGCGGCCTCGAGGGACTTCTACGAGCAACTCGGGTTCGAGGTCGTCGGAGGCGACCCCGCTGAGGGCTGGCAGATACTCAGGAACGGCGACCACACCATCGGCCTCTTCCAGGGGATGTTCGACAAGAACATCCTCACCTTCAATCCCGGCTGGGACAGCCACGCGCGCCCGCTGGACACGTTCACGGACGTGCGCGAGCTGCAGCGCCAACTGAAGGCGAGAGGCGTGCAACTGGTGAGCGAGGCGGACGAGGACGGCACGGGACCGGCCAGTTTCGTGGCGATAGACCCGGACGGCAATCCGGTCCTGGTCGACCAGCACGTCTGAGCCCGGAGCGGGTTGAGTAACGAACAATGCTCACGCCGCTCCGCAGAGATTGAGTGGACTGTGATGCCTATGATGTGTATCCTTGTTACACATTCATAGGCTGAGAGGGAGAAGGAAGGCTCCATGGCGAGAGTCCAACTCATCATCCCTGACCAGGACAGGGAACGGTTTGCCCGCCAGGCAAGGCGGGAGGGCATGACCTTCAGCGCTTGGCTGCGGGCCGCTGCTCAGGCGCGGGTTGAAGAACAGCGGCGACGGTTCTCCTCTCTCGATGAGTTGGAGGAGTTCTTCCGCTGGTGCGATGCCCTGGATGGTCCTGAGATTGAGCCTGAGTGGAGCGAGCACCTCGAAGTCATCGGCAGGTCGCGCGCCGCCGGAGCGGCGGATTCGTGATCTTCGTCGATACGAACGTCTTCATGTATGCCGTTGGGAGCCCACATCGGCTGAAAGAGCAGGCGAGGGAGTTCTTTCAGGAGTGCAGTCAGAGCAGTACTTCTCTATATACGTCGGCTGAGGTATTACAGGAATTGCTTCACGCCTACCTTCCCGTTCGCAGGTCTCAGACCCTGGATGCGGCGATGGCGTTGATAGAGGGGGCAGGCGTTGACGTGTGGCCCCTGGAGGAAGCGGATATCGCGTTGGCGCGGCAGTTGTACGCCCAGCGCCCCTTCCTCGCGGCGAGAGACTTGTGCCATCTGGCCAGTTGCAGGCGGCGCGGAGTGCGGGAGATCAAGACCTTCGACCAGACCCTCGCCGACGCTGCTCTTGCCATGGGCATGAGCCAGTTTGCGTGAACAGGCACGACAGGACAGGAGGGACACATGACGCTGGTGCTGACCGACGAAGACGTTGCACGGGTGCACCCGATGGCCGACTGCCTGGAGGCGATGGAGACGGCCTACCGCGACCACGCCCTCAGCGGGGCAGTGAATATCCCCCGCATCCGCTACATCAGCCCCACGACGGACCCCGACAAGGTGTACGGGTCGAACATCCACATCGGCACGACGCCCTCGTACGACACCGCCGCGATACGCATCGGCGGCAGCGCGCGCAGCACGAAGCCGAACGCGCAGGGCGAGCGCTCGCCCAAGTTCGAGAACCGCAACTGGGGTTTCATCGTCCTCATCGACATGCAGACGGGACGGCCGCTCGCTTTCATCCACGAGTTCTACCTGTCGGGCATACGTGTCGGCGCCACCTCGGGCGTCGCCGCGAAATACCTCGCGCCGCCGAACGCGCAGACCGTCGGCATGTTCGGCAGCGGCAAGCTGGCGCGGACGGACCTGGAGGCGCTCGTGCAGGTGCGCCCGGTGCGGAGCGTGAAGGTGTACAGCCCCACGAAGGCGCATCGCGAGGAGTTTGCCAGCGAGATGTCGCAGCAGTTGGAGATCGAGGTTACGCCCGTCGACAACCCGCGCGAGGCGATGGAGGGCACCGAGATCGTCTGCTGCGCGACGAACGCGGGCTACGTGAGCGGCAAGCCGGTCTTCGACGGCGACTGGCTGGAGCCGGGGCAGTTCGTCATCTCGCTGCAGAACAGCGACGCCAACTTCAAGAAGTCCGAGGTGGACGACACGACGTTCGCCCGCAGCGCCTTCATCTGCATCAACGACCGTGACAGCGTGTACTCGAACAACCAGATCGAGCTGCTCGACCCCATCGAACAAGGGGTGGTCTCGTGGGACAAGATATGCACGCTGGGCGAGGTGGTCGCCGGCACGACCACGCTCGAGGCGCAGCCCGGCGACATCGTCTACTACAAGAACAGCACGGGCATGGGGATACAGATGGCTGCTGCGGGCGCGCTCATCTACCGCAAGGCGGTCGAGGCCGACGTCGGCCAGGAGATCCCGACCGAGTGGTTCGGCAGCGACCTCACCTACTGGTACGACAAGGGGTTTTACCCCTCGGCGTAGGACTACCACGAGGCACACGCCGCCTTCAGGCGGGAAATCTTATCAGGCGGCGTGTTACTCGATGAAACTCAGGGCGATGTTGAGTGCTGCCAGGAGCGCCACGCCAACCCCTGCGCCTATCCAGCGCGTGCGCCCTTCCAGGAAGAGCAGCGCGGGGCCGAGCGGGAAGAGCATGCTGGCGTACCTGAGCCCGATGACGTGAAGGAGCGCCAGAAAGACAGCCATCATGGCGACCATGAGCATCGCCGTCCTCCGTGCGCCTGGTAATCCCACGCTCCGCATCCCGATGTCCATGACCGCGCCGGGCTTTCTGTGCCGGAGGTCGAAGACCAGTTGAGCGCCGCCGAGGCCGATAACGGCGACGCTGACCGACAATGGGAACGCCCAGCCTGACGATGAGGATCCGCTGGCCGCGTACAACCCCCAAACACCCGCCACGATGACGGCCATCGTGAAGAGGCTGGGAAGGGTCACCGCGATACGTGGCCGCGCGCCCGCGTCGTCGGGTCCGCTGTCCGTGGAAGAAGCATGTCCGCTATCGCCTCCGGCGTCGACCCCTGGCTCGTCCTGGCGAGCGACTGGAACGCCGAGCCTGCCTCTCTTGAAGACCACGGCGACCACCACCGCCGCGACAGGCAGGACGGCCAGTGCAGGCCAGGGGATGGACCAGGCCGTCATCCCTGCGATCTCGGTGTCCGCTAGCGCGTCAGTGACCCAGCTCAACAGGAAGCCGGTCGAGAGTCCAAAGACGAGGGGTGCGCGAGGCCACTTGCACCACTTCATCATCAGCCCTAACACTGCCCCGGCAGCCATGACGTATATCCCAACGAGGCTCTCTGTCGAGGCGAATCCCCCGAGGAACAAGACCGGTATGATGATTCCGCCGATGACCGGATAGGGGACCCGGGCGAGTCTCGCCAGCCGCCCCGCGACCAACATTCCGATTACGGCGACCGCCGGCATCGCCAGCGCAAGGCTGAGCACCATCATGATGGTGATGTCCGCGTGCTGCTTCAGCATCGGTGGGCCCGGAGCGATGCCGTACGACAGCAAGGCAACGAGGACGAACGCCCATTCCCTGCTGCCGGGTATCCCGAACAGGGCGGTTGAAGTCCCTCCTCCCGCCATGCCTGCGCCTACCGCTGATTCCGCCAGGAGCAGTCCGTCCAGAGATCCCCGGCCGAACTCCCTCTTGTCCTTCGTGAGGACTATGCCCAACGTATACGAGAGCCAGTGCACCACTCCCAAACCTGTGCCCGGCATGGCACCGACCAGAGCGCCGAAGAGGCCCTGCCGCGCGGCGGTGCGCCACTTGCCAAGCCCGTAGCGGACGCCTCGAAAGACCTCGCTCCTGCTGCCCGGCGTCTCCCGGAGCGAAAGCGGCTGCCGGGTCATCGTCAGGTCGATCACTTCCGCCAGGCCGAGGACGCCTATGGCTGCAGCGGTCACGAAGAAGCCTCGCCACACGTCCGATCCGTCGAAGGCAGAGCGCAGCGGCCCCTCGAATGGGTCGAGGCCGCTCGTGCCGAGCAGCAGGCCCAATGCCGCAGCCGCAAGCCCCTTCAACATCGCTTCCGAATTGAGGAGCGCAACGATTAAGAGAGCGAACAGCGCTATCGCGACGAACCCGAAGGGGCTGAGCAGCAGACTCGCGAGAGGGGCGCCGATGAGGAGCGCGGAAGCGAACACGAGCACTCCCACGAGGCCCCCTATCGCTGAGACTGCGAAGGCAGCGCCAAGCGTGTGGGCGGCCTGTCCTCTGCGCGCCAATTGGTTCCCTTCCAGGAACGTCACATAGTTCGAAGTGCCCGGCAGGCCGAACAGCACGGGGGCGACGGACCTCATCACCACACCCGCTCCCGCCAGCGTTGCCAGCATGACGATGCCGATGAGCGCGTCTTCTACGTTCGCAACGATGAACGGCAGAGCGGACGCCAGTACGAGGCTCGTCGAGACGCCGGGCAACAGCCTGACGAGAGCCGCCGCCAGAACCGCAGCGCCGAACGCGACCCAGTAGACCCAGTTGCCGAGATACGCGAGTCCTTCGAACAGTTCGCTCATGCTACGGGTACCCTCAACGCCTCAGCGGCTGCATAGGTCGGGTCCCCCCCTCACGCCCCATTTCCCGGCTCTCCACGCCCCCACATGGGATGGCGGAACGTCGGGTTCGCGCCTGCGTGCCACGAGCGCTGCGGCGGCGCTGGCGTGGCCTCGACGAGGGGAGCGTCGTCTGGTGCGAGTGATGTGTGTTGGTGGCGCACCGGGCGGCCCTGCGAGAGGCTGTTCAGGTGCTCGGCGAGGTCGAACAGGGCGGCGAGGTTGTTCACCGGCAAGAGGTCGTCTATGTACGGAGCGGCGGCCTGCATCCCTACCGTCAGCGGCTCGTAGTCCTCGTTGCCCGCCAGCGGGTTCAGCCAGATGAGTCGGTTACAGCTCCGCTGTAGGCGCGCCATCTCCTGGCCCAGCAGCTCCGGCTCGCCGCGGTCCCAGCCGTCCGACACGATGAGGACGATGGAGCCCCAGCCGAGCGTCCGCCGCGCCCAGCGGAAGTTGAACTCCTTGAGCACGTCGCCGATGCGCGTGCCGCCGGACCAGTCCGGCACGGCCTTCGCGACCTCCGAGACGGCGCGGTCGATGTCGCGCTGACCCAGGTGCTTGGTGATGCGGGTGAGCCGCGTGGCGAACAGGAAAGCCTCGATGCGGTTGTCCAGCCCCGCGTAGAGGCTGTGGATGAAGTGCAGCAGCATCCGCGTGTAGCGCTCCATGGAGCCGCTGACGTCGCAGACCACCACCAGCCTGCGCGGCTTCTGCTTGCGGCGGCGCGCCTCCAGCCGCACGAGTTCCCCGCCGTAGCGCGCGTTGTGCCGCAGTGTCCTGCGCACGTCCAGCCCCGGCCCTCGCCCCGCCTCCTTACGCCGCGTGCGCCTGAGGCCCGGGTTCCACTGCAACGAGGCCATGAGTTGCCTTGCCTGCAGCATCTCCTCGGAGGTGAACTCCGCGAAGTCCCGCGTTCGCAGCACCTCCCGCGCGCTGAACGTGCGGGTGAGGTCGATGCGGTCGAAGCCCTCGTCCGGGTCGGCGGGCTCTGCGGAGTCGTCCGGGTCGCGGCCCGGCGTAGGCGGTCCGGCTGTTGGCTTGCGGAAACGGTGCTGCTCGCCCATCGAGCGCAGGTCCATCGTCGACGTGCTGTCCTTGCGTTGCCGCCAGAAGACGTCGAACGCCTCGTCGAACAGGGGAAGGTCGTCCTTGCGGTGCACGAGCAGTGTCCGGAGCGCGGCGCGCACGTCGCCTCGGCGTTCGAGGCCGATGTCCTCCAGTACGCGGATGGCGTCCAGCATCCGCCCGACGTGCACGTCGAGGCCGAGCCGCCGGAGCAGCCTTCCGAAGAGGAGGAGATTGCCGAGGATGTAGCCGCCGGTGGCGTCAGCCACGCCTGCCCCCGCGCTGCGTGCCGCGGTTCATGGCGCGGTTCAGCAGCGCACGGGTCTGCTCGCCGCGCACCGCCTGCACGTCCTCGCGGTACTTCAGCATGATGCCGAGCGTGTCGTCGATGACGTCCGGGCTCAGTTCCGTCTCGTTCAGGCTCACGAGCGCCGCCGTCCAGTCGAGCGTCTCCGCGACGCCGGGCACCTTGTACAGTTCCGTGCCGCGCAGCTCCTGCACGAATGCGGAGACCTGCCCCGCGAGCTTCTGCGACGCCTGCGGCACCTTGCTCCGAACGATCTGCGTCTCCTTGTCGAGGTCGGGGTAGTCGATCCAGTAATAGAGGCAGCGGCGTTTGAGCGCGTCGTGGATCTCGCGCGTCCGGTTGGACGTGATGACGACCACCGGTGGCTCGTCGGTGGTGTACGTGCCGACCTCCGGGATTGTGATCTGGAAGTCGGAGAGCATCTCCAGCAGGTAGCCCTCGAACTCCTCGTCGGCCCTGTCGAGCTCGTCTATCAGGAGCACAACCGGACCTTCGCCGGAGTCGAGCGCCTGCAGGAGCGGACGCTTGATGAGGAACTCCTCGCTGAACAGTTCGCGCTCCGCTGCCGTGCGGTCGACGTTGCCGGACGCCTCAAGTAGCCGGATGTGCAGCAGTTGCCGGGAGTAGTTCCACTCGTAGACGGCCTGGTTCACGTCCAGCCCCTCGTAGCACTGGAGCCGGATGAGGCGCGCGCCCAACGCCGACGCCAGCACCTTGGCGATCTCCGTCTTGCCGACGCCTGCCTCGCCCTCGAGGAAGAGCGGGCGCTTGAGCGTCAGCGCGAGGTAGACCGACATCGCCAGCGCGCGGTCGGCGACGTACATCTCGCCGCGAAGCGCCTTCTGCAGTTCGTCGACGGACGCGGGCGCTGGGTTCGTGCGCGTTTCGTCCAAGTCCTCTGTCCTCCGGAATCGCGATTCTCTCGCAGATGCGCAGGGGGCGAGCCGAAGCCGCCCCCTGCGATTATCCCATACGCTCCGGCGGGGCGGGTCAGCCCGCGCGCGATGCTGCCGCGCCGAGTGCCCGGCGGACGTAGACCGACGCCATCGCCCTGCGGTACTCGGCGGAGGCGAAGACGTCGCTCATCGGGTCGCCGTTCAGGTCCCCCGCGACCGCTGCGGCAGCGGCGTCCAGCGCACTGTCGCTCAAGTCCGAGCCCGCCAGCGCAGCTTCGACGGAGGAAGCTCGGGCCGGGGTCGCCTCGACGCCCCCGACGACGACGCTCGCCGACGAGCACGTGCCGCCGCTCACCGTGAGGATGGCGGCTGCGCCGACGACGGCGTAACGCGACGCCGGGTGTGAGAACTTCACGTACGCCGCGCCCGCGCCGGACGGAACGGAAGGCACCGAGATGCTCGTCAGCACTTCGTTCTCTTCCAGCGCGTTCTCCAGCAGGCCGGTCGCGAAGTCGGCTGCGGCGATGCTGCGGTCGCCTCCCGGCCCCGTCACGTTGAACGTCGCGCCCAGCGCCGTGAGCACGGTCGGTTGGTCGGACGCGGGGTCGGCGTGGGAGACGCTGCCGCCGATGGTGCCCCGGTTCCGCACCGCCGGGTCGCCGACGAGCGCGGCAGCCTCGGCGAGCACCGAAGCGTGCTGCTGCACGAGGTCGGAACCCGCTATCTCCGCGTGCGTCGTCAGCGCGCCGATGGTGATGCCGCCGTCGCTCGCGGAGACACCCTTCAGCGCCTCGATGCGTCCGATGTCCACGAGCGTGGCGGGCGCCGCGAGCCGCAGCTTCATCAGCGGGAGGAGGCTGTGCCCGCCCGCCAGGAGTTTCGCTCCCTCGTTGTCGGAGAGCAGTTGCACCGCTTCGGCTACCGAGCCTGCGCGGCGGTAGGTGATCTGTGCTGGAAACATGACCTAGCCTCCGTTCCGTGCGTCGTTGATGGCGCGCCAGACCTTCTCCGGCGTCAACGGCATGTCTACGCGGGTAACGCCCAGCGGGCGAAGCGCGTCCATCACCGCGTTGTAGACGGTGGGCGTGGACGCGATGGTGCCCGCCTCGCCGATGCCCTTCACCCCCAGCGGGTGGTGCGGCGAAGGCGTCGTGTTGGAGTGGACCTCCAGCTCCGGCAGCAGGTCGGCGCGGGGCAGCGCGTAGTCCAGCATCGAGCCGGTCACGAGCTGTCCGTCGTCGTCGTAGACCGCGCCTTCCCAGAGCGCCGGGCCGACGCCCTGGACGATGCCGCCGTGCACCTGGCCTTCCACGATCATGGGGTTGATCTGCGGGCCGCAGTCGTCCACCGCGACGTAGCGCTGCAGGTCGATGCGCCCCGTCTCCGGGTCCACCTCCACGACGGCGACGTGCGCGCCGAACGGGTAGGTGAAGTTGGGCGGGTCGTAGAACGCGCTGGCCTCCAGCCCCGGCTCCATGCCCTCCGGCATGTTCCAGGCGACGTTGGCCATGAGCGCGATGTCCTGGATCGTCTTGTGCTGGTCGGGCGACCCGCGCACGAAGAAGCGTCCGTCCTCGTACTCGATGTCCTCGGGCGCCGCTTCGAGCAGGTGCGCGGCCAGCGCCCTCGACTTGTCCTTGATCTTGCGCACGGCGACTGCGACCGCCGCGCCCGACACCGCCGTCGTGCGGCTGCCGTACGTGCCCCAGCCCATCGGCGTGTTGTCGGTGTCGCCGTGGATGACGTCGACGTCGTCCACGTCCACGCCAACCTCGCTCGCGATGATCTGCGCGAACGTCGTTTCTTCGCCCTGTCCGTGCGGCGAGGAGCCGATCATGACATGCACCTTGCCCGTGGGGTGGAAGCGCACGATGGCGCTCTCCCACAGACCGCCTTGGAAGCCGACTGCGCCCGCCACCTGTGACGGACCGAGTCCGCATATCTCGACGTACGAGGAGACGCCGACGCCGACGCAGCGGCCATCCGCCCTCGCCTGTGCCTGCTCCGCACGCAGCGATTCGTAGCCGGCTGCGCTCAGGGCGGAGTCCAGCGCAGCCTCGTAGTCGCCGCTGTCGTACGTGATGCCGGTGGCGACGTCGTGGCCGTTCTCGAACTTCGGGATGAGGTTCTTGCGGCGCACCTCGGCCGGGTCCTGTCCGACCGCTGCGGCGACCAGATCGACGAGGCGCTCGAGGAGATTTGTCGCCTCCGGGCGTCCTGCGCCGCGGTAGGCGTCAACCGGGCAGCCGTTGTTGAACACGCCGTATATCGTCCCGCTGATGTTGGGGATGTTGTACGGCCCTGAGTACATCAGGCCGTGGAGGATGGTGGGGATGCCCGGGCTTGCGGTGGAGAGGTAGCCTCCCATGCCCGCGTAGACCGTGGTGCGGAGGCCGGTGATGACGCCGTCGCTCGTGGCCGCCATCTCCACCTCTTCGATGTGGTCGCGGCCCTGCGTCGTGATCTGGTAGTTCTCGCTGCGAGTCTCGGTCCACTTCACCGGCACGCCCAGCTTCATCGCGCAGAACGAAGTGATGGCCTCGTCCGGGTAGTAGGGGATCTTGCTCCCGAACCCGCCGCCGACCTCGGGCGCGATGACCCGTATCTTGTGCTCAGGCACGCCGGTCACGACACAGGTGAGGAACCGCGCGATGTGCGGGTTCTGCGACGTGTTCCAGAGCGTCAGCTCGCCCATCGGCGCGTTCCACTGCGCGAGCGCCGAGCGTGGCTCCATCGGGTTCGCGATGAGCCGCTGGAGGGTGATGGTGTCGCTGACGGTGACTGCCGCGTCCGCGAACGCCGCGTCCGCGTCGCCGCCGGCGACCGCCCACGTGAAGGCGATGTTGTTCGGCACGTCCTCGTGGAGCTGTGGCGCGCCGTCCTGCGCAGCCGCCTTCGGGCTGACGACCACGCCCAGCGGCTCGTAGTCGACCGCGATGTGCTCGAGCGCGTCCTCGGCCTGGTACCGCGTCTCCGCGACCACGACCGCGACGGCGTCGCCGACGTAGCGGACCTTGTCCTTCGCGATGGCCGGGTGCGCGGGGGTCTTCAGGTCGGAGCCTGGGATCAGCCATGCGCAGGGCATGCCGTTCAGCACGCCGTCCGTGTCGGCGCCCGTGTAGACGGCGACGACGCCGGGCTGCGATGCCGCTCCGCTTGCGTCGATCGACGTGATGTTCGCGTGCGCGTAGGGGCTGCGGAGGATAGCCGCGTGCAGCATCCCCGGCAGCTTGATGTCGTCGGTGTACGACGCCCGGCCCGTGATCAGCCGGGGGTCTTCACGACGGCGGATACCGGAACCGAATATCCGTGTGGTCATGGCTTACCTCCCTCCCATCGACTTGGCCGCGTCCTCGACGGCGCTCACGATGTTCTGATAGCCGGTGCAGCGGCAGATGTTCCCTTCCAACCCGTGGCGTATCTCTTCCCGCGACGGAGATGGATTCCTGCTGAGCAACTCGTTCGCCGCCATGATCATGCCCGGCGTGCAGAAGCCGCACTGCAGCCCGTGGTTGTTCCAGAACGCCTCCTGCAACGGGTGCAGGTCCACGCCGTCCGACAGCCCCTCAATCGTTGTGACCGAGGAGCCTGACGCCTGGACGGTGAGCACCGTGCAGGCCTTGGCCGACACCCCGTCCAGCTGCACCGTACACGTGCCGCACTGGCTGGTGTCGCACCCCACTTTCGTTCCGGTCAGCCCCGCGTTCTCCCGGATGAAGTGGACGAGCAGCTGCCGCGGCTCCACCTCTCCGGCGCAGGCCTTCCCGTTGATGGTGATTTCGACAGGGATCGTCACAGTCGACCTCCTCCCTCGACCGGTTGGTCGTGCCTGGGATTCATGCGCGCGCCACGCGCGGGGGAAGGGTATCTAACACACGGGGTTTGTCAATCGATGGAATGCGTTAACGGTCAGGAGCAGAATGAGCCTCATTCCCCGGCGCTGCTATAGTGGACGCAGCACCCTGCGAGGAGTCCCATGAAACTGAGCGGAGCGTACCGTTTCGACCTGCCGAGGGAGCACCTGTGGGCGACGCTCATGGACACGGCTGCCGTGGGCGCATGCATCCCCGGCATCAGCGCGTTCACACCCCTCGGCGACGACCGCTACGAGATCGAACTCTCGGTGCGGGTCGGCGTCGTCTCCGGCTCGTACAAGGGCACGCTTGCCATAAGCGACATGGTCGAGCCGGAGTCGTACCGCATGACGGTACAGGGCTCCGGCGGGCGGACCGAGATCAGGGGCTCAGGTTCGATGGCGCTCGCGGACGATGGCGGAGGCACGGAGCTCAGCTTTGAGGGCGACGTACAGGTGACCGGCGTGCTCGCGCGGGTCGGCCAGCGCCTCATGGGTAGCGTCGCCAAGTCCCAGATCGACCGCTTCTTCGACTGCCTGCGCGCGAAGGCGGCGGAGGCATAGCACTGTGACCGACGAGTTACTCCTGGAGCGCGACGGAGCAGTCGCAACGCTGACGCTGAACCGCCCGGAGCAGCGGAACGCCATCTCCTACGACATGTGGATGCGCCTTCCGGTGCTCTTCGCCGAACTGGACGCCGACGACGCTGTGCGCGCCGTGATGCTGACCGGCGCGGGCGAGAAGGCCTTCTCCGCGGGAGCGGACATCAAGGACTTCGAGGAGACTCGGAGCACGCCCGATCGCGCCCGGAACTACCGGCAGGCGGTGAACGACGCGTGCGACGCGCTGAACGCGCTCTCCAAGCCGACCATCGCAGCGATACGCGGCTACTGCCTGGGCGGGGGGCTGGAGCTCGCGCTCTACGCCGACGTGCGCATAGCGTCAGTGGACGCGCAGTTCGGACTGCCCGCCGCCAAGCGCGGCATCGGCGTGTCGCACGGGCATATCGACCGTCTGCTGCGTCTCGCTGGACCGGGCGACACCGCCTACCTCATGCTGACAGGACGCATGATCCCCGCGGAGCGCGCCCTCGTGGCGGGCGTCGTCAGTGTCGTTGTGGACAATGATGCGCTCATGCACGATGCGCGTGCGCTGGCAGAGGAGATTGCGTCGCTCTCGCCGGTGTCGCACCGGACGCACAAGCAGGTGATACGCGACCTGCTGGAGTTCGGCGCGGCGGACCAGGTGCCCGAGGAGCGCCAGCGGGCGCTCGACCGCGTCGAAGCGAGCGAGGACTTCCTGGAGGGCGTGCGCTCGTTCAGAGAGAAGCGCCCGCCGAACTTCCCGGGCCGCTGATTCCTTCCCCCTTGATGGGGGAAGGTTAGGATGGGGGTGAACCGGTGGGGTATGGGGCGGGTGGAATGGCCTCACCGAAGGGAGGAAGCGATGAAGCGTGAAGATGCGGGACTCGTCGGCGTCGTTTTCATCTTCGTCATCATCGCCGTCGTCCTCAACAGCCTCGGTGTGCTGCTGGACTCGGCGTTCGCCGTTGCAAGCCTGGGAGTCATCGCGGTGGCGATGGTGCTATTCGTCTACTGGTACGTCCGGTTCGGGCGCTAACCTCCGGACTCGTCCAGCAAACCGTTGCGCACCGCCCAGACCACCAGTTCCTGCTTCGTCTCGACCCGCAGCTTGTCCTGGATGCCGTAGATGGCGTTCCGGACCGTCACCGGCTGATTGCCCCTCACCTCGGCGATCTTCGCATAAGACAGCCCCTGCGCGAACAGCATAAGGATCTCACGCTCCCGTGGTGTGAGTCCGCCGGGCGCTGATTTCTTCTTTGGCTGGGCCGAGGCACGGATCTCGGCAAACACGCGCCCCATCACGTTTGCTGGTATGCGGTACTCGCCATCCGCAACGTCGCGAACGGTGCGCAGCAGCTCCTTCTTGCCGGAGAACTTCTGAACATATCCCACCGCGCCGGCGGCGGCCGCTTCCACCACGGCATCCTCTTCAGTCGCGGCGGTGAGGATCAGCACGCTTGTGTCCGGCAACGCCTCGGATATCTCGCGGCAGGCGTCGATTCCGTTCTTGAGCGGCATCATCACGTCCATGACGACTATGTCGGGCTTGAGATTGTGAGCCAACCTTACGGCTGCCTCGCCGTCCCCTGCCTCGCCCACCACCTCGAACCCACCGGACCGCTGCAGCACCTCGCGCAGACCGTCCCGCATGATCTCGTGGTCGTCCACGATCATCACCCTGGTTCGTGTGACCGGCGCCATTACATCCCTCCCCCGTGCGGGCCATACGGGACTACGCACGTTACGGTTGTGCCGCGTCCGGGCCCGCCAAGACTCACTTCGAGGTGGCCTCCCATCCGCTCGGCATCCGCCTGCATGTTCCTGAAGCCGTGGCCGCGCTCCGTGTAGCCTTCGGACAGGCCGACGCCGTCGTCCGATATCGACATCCGCAGACCGTCATCCCCGAAGTCCAGGGATACGGTGACCCTGCTTGCCTCCGCATGCCGGAGCGCGTTGGTCATCGCGTTGTGGGCTATCGAGAAGAGCAGCCGCCGGGTCAGAGCGGGGAGCGGGGGCTCACGGCCCGACTGGACCATCTCCGCCGGGATCGACGTGATCGTGGCGAACGTCGAGGCGTGCGACCGCAACACCCGGCTCAACTCCCGCCCCTCGAAGAGAGGGCCTGCATCGATGGGGTGCCTCAGCTCCCACATCGTCGACTTCGACAGCGCATGCGTGGCGTACAGCTTCGCGAGGATCTCGTCGCGGTTCTCCCCCTCTCGATCGTCAGCAAGCTCGACGGCGGTCTCGATGCCGATGCCGATCATGTAGGTGGACTGCGCGATGGTGTCATGGATGGTCTGCGAGAGCTCTACCCGCTCCCGCTGGAGCTCCCGCTCCCGTTCGACAGCCTCTCTCCTCCTGATGCGCTCGAACCGGGAGATGAGATTGACCGCCACGACGATCCCGTACATGACGACGATTCTGGTGAACAGGATCTTCTCCTCCTTGGCTTCTAAGTCGACGACAGGCTCCATCAGCACGCTCACGGTCGCGTACGCCGCCGCTACGAGCGTGACCGCCAGGAAGCTCAGCCTGGAGGACGTGAAAACGACGGCGAACATGGCAAGCGCGGGGTAGTAGAGCACGAAGAAGCTGTTCTGAAAGCTGCTGGAGACGGCGATGCCGGCAGTGAGCATGGTCACGTCCATCACGCTGAGCGCGAGCATCCAGCGCCACGTCACCGTCCGTCCGGTCAGGATCCGGTAGTGGACGTAGCCGTTGAGCGCCAGCGTTGCCGCGGCGAACAGCGAGTTCGGGACATAGTTGGGGTCGGCAAAGTTGGCGCGGTAGTTCATCTGCGCGAACCATGCGAGCAACACGAAATGCCGCACCCATACGGCGACCCTCGCCCCGTACAGCAGGTCGTCCACGCCTGTCCGGTCGGGAGGCTGGCGGGACTCGTCAACGACGTGGTGCGGTGTGATTCGCAAACGGAAGTCCTCTCATGTTGCCTGGGTCGGTCCAGCCAGACGATAGATGCAACGGCGCTGTGTGCGACAGGGCAAAGGTACCCCGCCGCCCGGGGGTGCGAACGAACCTTACGGCCCGTAATGCGGAGGAGACAATGTCCCGCAGCCGGGCAGGAAATGCCCATAAGCAACGGGCGAAACGGAATGGCGGCTGAGCGGGAAGGAGGACCGCGGCTCCGTTTTGCCTACAGGAAGTCATTATACAGTCAGCCTTATCAACCAGAATATCATTTATATATCACCTAGACACAGGTATGGTGACTCGCGTGGGACCCACGAAGCAGGCAAGAACGCCCAAGCAGCAGCGAACGGAGGTTGGAGATGAAGGAGGCACAGAGTAGAACAACCATGCGCAATGCAAACCTGCTGAGCGTGAGCGCCGGAGCGCTCGTTCTGCTCGCACTGCTGCTGCTGGCCGCCTGCGGCGAGGCCCCAACTGCCACGCCCGCGCCGACGGCCACGCCAACTACGGCGGCGTCCACGGCGGTGTCCACCCCCATGCCTGCCGCAACGGTGCCTTCGCCGACGCCAGTGTCCACTGCCGCCGCCGGGAGCGCCGTATGGCCAGGCGGTCTGGAAATCGATGCCGATACTACACTGCAAGAACTGTTCGATGCTTTCACAGACGCAGAACAGTCTTGCATCCGCGAGGCATTGGGCGACGGGTTCGAGCAGGTATTGGCCCAGGCTGTCGTTTCCGAAGACTCGGGAACGGCAGGCTGGGATGCGGCGGTTTTCCCGTGCCTTGAAGAGGAGACTGCTCGCACCGTACTCGTTTCTTCAACGCTTGCTGCAGTCACATTCGGACAAGGGATGGAGTTGAGCGAGGGCGATGCGTCCTGCATATGGGAGTACCTGTCGGATATAGATGTGGCCGGTTTGGTCGATGCCCCTGAAGACGCGCCTGAGGTGGCGGAATTTCAGGCAACGCTGTTTATGTGCGTCCCCAGCCTGGTCACTGTGATTTTCGGGCTGAACCCGGGGAGCCTGAATGAGGAAGAGACATCCTGCATAAGGGAGTTGGATTTGGCCGCTTGGATGGCTGCCCCTGAGGACTCTCCTGAATCTGACGATTTCGTTTCCGGTTTGATCAGCTGCGTATCGGGCTTTTCTGCCGTATCGGAAACGGCGGTGTCCCTCGATGAGTACGCGGCGTGGTGTGCTGTGAGCGAACTCTCGGAGGACGAGGACCTCACCGCCACTGAACTGGCGGACATTATCGCTGCAGCGAAGGCGGTAAGCCCGCCCGCTGAGGTTCTGGAATATCACTCCAGAGTTGTCTTCATGCTTCGCGCTTACAAAGGGCTACTGGATTTGGAAGCTGAAGGTGACTCCATCTTCTTCCTCTTATTCTTCCCTTTAAGCCTGGTTCAAGAGGCTGAGGACAACCTGCCGTCGGATGTCCGTGCGCGGCTGGTGGAAGCAGGTTGCATAGAACAAGGCGCCGGCGAAGAGGAAGACGACCACGGCAACGACTTCGAGAACGCTACTCCTGTTGCGGTGGGAGAGGCTGTTGAAGGATCACTGGGAGTAGGCGGCGACAGGGATGCCTTCGTCTTCCGGGCCGAGGCCAACCTGAATTATGAGGTTGACTTGGGAAACTATGCATTTGGTTCGATCGGCTCTGCGACTGGGCCTCTTGTTGCGGTGTACGGTCCCGACGGCCGGGAGCTCGCGAGAACTGATGACCTCTTTAGACCGGTGGCTTGGCAGGCTGGAGCAGCGGGGAACTACTACGTCGTGTTGGGAGACGGAGCCAGAAACGGTAACTACACGCTGACCGTTGCTTCTGCGACGCCCGCTTCCGCTCCTGAAGTACTCAAGGTGGTCGCACCCACTCCCAACCCGGCTGGTGACCGCGACCGCGGGGATAGCAACGAGGATGCGATTGGATTTGTGGTTCCTAAGGCTTACGGCGTTACCAGTGCGCTGGAGCTTGACGGGGCTACTGTGTGCGCTCTCAGTGGCAGTCAGGCCGCGCTCAATCTCGCGGACTTTGCCGAACGGAACAATCTGAACTTGGTGACGATGACCTTCGGCGACATCGAAACGGTACTGGCAGCCTATCTCACGGGACGATGCGATGCAGCCACTGCCAGCAGACTCCAGCTAGCGACCCTGATCGATGCACTCGCTCCAGACCCTGGCACGCACGTGATCCTGCCCTGAGCCAATTCTCCACATCCGCAGTCGGCACACAGTGAGGTGGGTTGATGTACGAAGGACGCAGCGAAGGGCGGAGACGTCGGTCGAACGCCAGCAGAGCGCTGCTGAGCGTGAGCGCCGGAGCGCTCGTTCTGCTCGCGCTGCTGACAGCCTGCGCGGTTGCGCTCGCGCAGAGCAGCGCCGACTACGACGCCGATGACGACGGCCTGATCGAGGTCGCGGACCTGGCGCAGCTGAACGCCATCCGCTGGGACCTGGACGGCGACGGCACGCCCGCTTCGGCCAATGCGTCCGACTACTCCTCGGCGTTCCCCAACGCGGCGACCGGCATGGGCTGCCCGTCCTCGGACTGCACCGGCTACGAGCTGACGGCCAACATAGACCTGAACGTTGCCCCGTACAACACGGGCGCGGGCTGGGAGCCCATCGGGACCGCGAGCGCGTCGTTCAGTGCCACGTTCGAGGGGAATAGCAATACCGTCTCCGGCCTGTTCATCAACAGACCAGCGACCGACTACGTCGGACTGTTCGGCAGAGTCAGCAACGTAGGCGGCGTCATACGAGACGTAGGGTTGATTGGCACGAACGTGACTGGCTTGAACAGGGTAGGTGGGCTGGTGGGGGAGAACTGGGGAACGATAAGCGCAAGCTACTCAACCGGAGGTGGGTTGACCGGAGATCTCGTGGACGGGTTCTATTTCGCATACGGTGCCAGCGGGAGCTCAGCTGGCGGGCTGGTGGGCAGGAATTACGGAAGAATCACGGATAGCTACTCGACCAGCTTGGTGTTCGGGGCCGATGCTGGCGGATTGGTTTCGTATAACGAAGGAACGATAGTGCTCAGCTACGCAACGGGCGGGGTGATCGGCGAGAGCGGCAGTGTCGTTGGCGGGCTGGTGGGCGATAACGAAGGAACGATAAGCGCCAGCTATGCGACTGGCGATGCGACCAATGTGTACCATGCCGAACCGTTCATCAGTGCCGCTGGCGGGCTGGTGGGCAGCAACGGCCCCTACGGAACGATAAGTGCCAGCTACGCGACTGCTGGGGCGAGCGGCCCGTCTGACGTTGGGGGGTTGGTCGCCCGGAACTTTGGAACGATAGAGGCCAGTTATGCAACCGGCAGCGTGTCGTACACTCGTCAGGGTGGACCGGTCGGTTCTGATGAAGACGTTGGGGGGCTGGTCGGCGATGCCGGCGCGAGTTTTCGCCTCCCAACGGTAACCGCCAGCTACTGGGACACCCAAACATCCGGCCTGACCACCAGCGACGGCGGAACGGGCAAGACCACCAGCGAGTTG
This sequence comes from SAR202 cluster bacterium bin16, assembly GCA_002238425.1. Lineage (GTDB taxonomy): Bacteria > Chloroflexota > Dehalococcoidia > Lucifugimonadales > Australimonadaceae > Bin16. Next base: position 22,260 of record MPMJ01000033.1, read on the forward strand.
CAGTCGCCCACCGGCTACTCCGGCATCTACGCCAACTGGAACCTGGACCTGGACGGAGACGGTGCCGCCGACGACCCGTGGAACTTCGGGTCATCGTCCGAGTACCCGGTCATCGACTATGACCCGAGCCCCCCTGCTACCCCTCCGCCCACCACCGGACCCCCCCTGCAACCCCTGCGCCGACCCCCCCTCCGACACCCACTCCGACACCCACTCCAACACCCACTCCTGCCCCTACTCCAACGCCAACGGCGACGCCCACGCCAGCGGGCGCTGACTACGACACCGACGACGACGGCCTGATCGAGGTCACGAGCGCGGTGCAACTGGACGCCATCCGATACGACCTGGACGGCGACGGCTCCCCAACTGATTCCACCGCCTATGGCGCAGCATTCCCCAACGCAGCCACTGGCATGGGGTGCCCGCAGGCGGGCTGCACCGGCTACGAGTTGGACGCCGACATAGACCTGGACGTGTCCCCGTACAACTCGGGCAACGGCTGGGAGCCCATCGGGACCTTGGGCGTGTCGACGGATTTCAGGGCCACGTTCGAGGGGAACGGCAACACCATCTCCGGCCTGTTCATCAACAGACCGGCAGCCGATATCGTTGGGCTGTTCGGCATGATAGGTCTGGGTGACACGGGGACGGTCCGCAACGTGGGGTTGACCGGCGTGGATGTCACGGGCGATTCCTATGTTGGCGGGCTGGCAGGATATAACCATAACCATGGAACGATAAGCGCCAGCCACGCTGAAGGAGAGGTGTCCGGCAGCGAGGATGACGTTGGAGGACTGGTGGGTTGGAGCAGCGCGCCCATCACTGCCAGCTATGCTGTTGTGGCGGTATCCGGCAGCTCCCGGGTTGGCGGGCTGGCAGGCGCCATCGGAAGTGACGGAGGGATGGTCACTGCCAGCTATGCCGCCGGGACGGTGTCCGGCAGCGGGAACGACGTTGGCGGACTGGTGGGCGCGAACTACGGCGCCATAAGCGCCGCCTACGCAACCGGGGCTGCGTCCGGCTCGTCCCATGTCGGCGGGTTGGCAGGTATCAACATCGGAACGATAGCCGCCAGCTACGCAACCGGCACAGCGACCGGCTCGTCCGATATCGGCGGGCTGGTCGGCTTGGACTTCTCGGATCCGGGGGCAACTACCGCCAGCTACTGGGACACCGAGACATCCGGCCTGTCCGCCAGCGCCGTCGGCGAGGGCAAGACGACCTCCGAACTCCAGTCTCCAACGTCCAACACCGGCATCTACGTTACGTGGAACAGTGGCGTATGGGACTTCGGTACGTCCGGCCAGCCCCCGGCGCTTAAGGGTCTTGACCTCAGTGTTGCCGAGCAGCGCAGCAGGAGCACGGCTCGGGCGGCACAGGGTGCGGCAACCCCCACGCCGACTCCCACACCCTCACCTACGCCTACGGCGACCCCCGCCTCCAGTGTCGCGCTGCCTCTCGAAGCGTACGCGCAGCAGTGCGGGTCAGCGTTCGGTTCCGCTACCGCAGCGCTCGGTGGTGCGTCCGTCACCTGGGGCGCGTTTGCGGAGGTTATGAACGACACCGTGACGAGTTACGGTCAACTCGTTCCGCCGCCGGAGCTTGCGGCGTACCACGATGCCAATCTGGAGTCGTTGCGGACTGTCAGCGGCGCGGCCGGGGCGCGCACCACCGGAGACTCGTTCTCGGATGAGGTCGAAGACTTCGCAGAAGAGGTCTTCGGGGAACTGTTCGCTATCGCCTTCGACACGACCAGGACGGAGGAAGAGCGGGACCGAGCGGCGGAGGAGCTCCTGAGGCGGGAGTGGAACGAATTCTTCCGCCAGGACGTCTGGACCTCCGGCAGCGCGGCCTTGGAAGCGTTGGCGGCGCTCCCCCCGACGGCGCAGACCGCATTGGAAGATGAGGAGTGTACCCCATTCCTGCACATCTCCGTCACCGCGACGACTACGACCGAATCGGCGCCCACGCCCACCCCTGCCCAATCCCTGCCCCAGCAGCAGGCGCCCACACACACACCCACGCCCACCCCAACTCCGTCGCCAACTCCCACCCCCTCACCCACGGCCGCACCCCCCCCCCCCCCCCCCCACCCCGTCCCCACCTCCCACCCCCTCCCCCACGGCTGCGCCGCGTGGGGGTCCCACGGCCGAGCCTCCTCCCTTTCCGGTTCCGCCGGACGTGACCGTGGTGACCCCCACCCCGACGCCAAGGCCGACAGCGACCCCCCGGCCTACGCCGACACCAAGGCCGACGGCGACGCCCACGCCGACCCCCACGCCGACCCCCCCGCCGACCCCCCCGCCGACCCCCACGCCGACCCCCACGCCGACCCCCACGCCGACCCCCACGCCTGTGGTCACGCCCACGCCCGCGCCGGTGGTGCACCGCGTCGAAACCTCCACCCCGACTGAGGTGCGGTCCGGCGGCCGCGCGGTGACGCTTGAATTCCCCGCGGGCTCGCGCCCCGCTCCGTTCGGGGTGAGCGTGTACGAGGAAGAGGATGAGGAGTCGTGCGCCCACGACGGCGCGTCGTCCGGCCTGGACCTCCCCTGCGTCACGGTCGACCTGTTCGACTCGGAGGGCAACGCGGAGACGGACGTGCAGCTGGACGCTCCGGCAGCGCTGACCTTCCAACTGGCCCCCGAGCAAGTGGCGGAAGTGGGCGGTGCGCCCCTGCTGACCGACTTGCACGAGATGGGCGGCCTCCCGGTACTGATGCGCCCGAGCCCCGCCGAGGAATGGAGGAAGATCCCCGCCGCGCTGTCGCTGGACGAGAGCGGGGGCGCGGCGCTGACTGCGCCGGTGACCACTTTTGCAACGTTCACGGTCATCGTGGTGCGGGAAGTACTTGTGGTAGTCAGGGAAGAGTCCGCCGCCACTCCCACGCCCACGCCGCCGCCCGCCGTTGCCATCGTGGCCACGCCGACGCCGACGGCCACGCCTGCGCCCACACCGACGCCTACTCCCGAAGCGGCGCCCGCCGGTTCGAGCGGCGGATTCCCGATCGCGCTCCTGGGGGCTGTCGTACTTGTCGTCGCGCTGGTTGCGGGTGCCGCCGTCTACATCCTGGCGCGTCGGAGGCGGAAAGCCGATGCAGAGGACGTGGAAGGGGAGAGCGCGGGAGAAGACGCGGCGGAGGACACAGGCGAGGAGAACGCGGCGGAGAGCACTGAGAAGGCCGCGGCAGAGAACGTAGTGGAAGGCGCAAGGGAAGAGGCGCCCGGGGACGCTGGGTCGACCGCCGGGGAGGTCGCGGAGGCGCGCTTATCCTCCCCTCATACGAGGTGCAGTACGGTCTTGAGGCGGGCTGTCGCTGTCGCGCTTGCGCTGGTGCTCGCGCCCGTCCTCACGCTGGCGCTGCTCTCGTCGCAGGCTTCCGGCACGGTACTCTCTTCCGATTTCCACCAGGAGCAGCTGCGGAGCGCCGACGTCTACAACTCCCTGTACGACGAGATCCTCCCCGCCGCCGTGGAGGAACAATTGGGCGGCGGCGATGGGCTGCCGTCTGCGCTCAACCTGGACGCCGACGCTGTTGTGACGACCTTCCGGGACGCGCTGCCGCCCGAGTGGCTGCAGGAGCAGGTGGAGGGAACGATCGGCAGCCTCGGCCCGTACCTGCTGGGCCAGTCCGACTCCTTCACTATCACGATCAGCCTCGTCGATCGGGCTGAAGCGGCCGAAGCCGCCATCGTTGCGCTCATTGGCCGCGTGGACCTGCACCGCTGGCTCATCGAGGAGCGGGCGCCGGAGACCGTCCGGGAACGGCTGGACGGCAGAGAGCTGCCCCTGGGCATCCAACTCACCCCGGACGAGGCGCTGGCGTCCCTGGAGCGGGTGGCGACGCCGCAATTCGTGCGGTCACAACAGGAGGGGGCGTCCGAGGCCCTGGCTGCCTACCTCACGGGCCGTAGCGACTCTTTCAGCTTCACCTTCGACTTCTCTGAGCGCGCCTCGGCGCTGGAGGAGGAGTTGACCGCCATCCTGGGTCGCGCCGACCTGTCCGGCTACATACGGCGGGAGGCTCTGGAGCCGGCCCTGGATGAGAGCGTGACCGGGGACGTGGCCTTGCCCTTTGACGTGGTGGTCTCCCGGGGGGAGGTCCGGCAGGCCATCGACGCGGCGATCACCCCGGAGTGGCTGGACGCTGAAACGCAGATGTTGGTGGGCGCTGTCGCGCCTTACGTCTCCGGCCGCAGTGACGCGTTCCGGCTGAGCGTGAGCCTGCTGGAACCCACGGACGCCGCCGTGGGGCTCCTTGCCGCAACCATAGAGGAGAAGTACGCGGCCCTTCTGGCCGCTGCGCCTCAGTGTACCTCTGCCCAGGTGCAGGCGCTGGCGCTGGGCAACCCCGTGGGCCTGTGCCGGCAAGAAGGCTTCACGATCGACGACTTCCTCCGCGCCTCGGGCGTCGACGTAGAAGCACTGCTGAGCGCAGCCGTCCATGGCATGGCCCCTGACGACTTCACTTTCACAGACCAGGACCTCATCGAAGCGACCCGGGGCGGGGAGGACGAGGACCTCATCGCCGAGGTGCGCAAAGTCATGCGCGATGGGTGGACCGTCACCGGGGAGGACCTGTGGAACGCGCTGGACGAGGGGGACCTCGGCCTGCAGGACGCTGTGGACGCCGTGCGCGAGGGGTTCAGCGAGAGCTGGACGTGGACGGAGGAAGACCTGCGGGAGGCCATTTCTGACCCGGACTCGGCGAATCCCCAGGAAGCCTCGGACTTCCTGGACATGCTGCGCGGCTGGGTGAACAACCTGCGGCTTGTGGGACCGCTCCTGCTGGCCGTGTCGCTCGTGCTGGTCGTCGGCGCCGGCTTCCTCGGAGGACGCTCGTGGGCCGGGAGGCTCGGCTGGGCGGGCGGAGTCCTCGTGGTGGCGGCGCTGGGCGTGCTCATGGTCACCCTCGTCGCCGGTGTCGCGAGCGGCACGGTCTCCGGCGCCCACGCGGAGGCTGTCACCGAAGCGGCCCAGGCCCAGGGCGATGAACGCGTGGATGCCATACTAACGGCCAAGTTCCTGGAGATTGCAGACCGGACGATCGGCGTCGTTATCGGCGGCATGCGGCTGCAGGCGCTATTGCTGGCGCTGTTGGGCGTGGCTGTCGTTGGAGGAGCGTTCGTATTGAGAGTCCGCCAGCGGTCCGGACCCACCACCGCAGGAACCCCTGCTGGTCCTGACTCCCAGCCTCCGGGAGCCGGGGAGAGCGCGGCGGAGACCGCCGAAGACGCAGCAGAGGCGGACGTAGCTGAGGCGGACGCAGCTGAGGCGGACGCAACCGACGACGAGAAGAGCGCGGGAGAGGACGGAGCGGAGGACACTGCAGCGGAAGGCGCAGCAGAAGACACGCCAGAGGACGAGGAGAAGAAGGAATAGGATTTCTCCTCTCCGCGGAAGACAGGGCTGCGCCCCGCCATTCAGGGCGGGGCGCAGCTCCCCCTACCGGATGACCTTGTTCCGGTTCGAGACGTAGTCCGACACGACGTAAGAGCCGAGGCTGTGCGGGCTCGCGATGAAGGCGCGGCCCCTGTTGATCTTCGTCATCAGTTGGACGAAGCGCAGCAGTGAGGGGCTCTGGTCCAGCATGAACGTGTTGATGGTGATGTTGTCGCGTGTGCAGCGCATCACTTCGCGCATCGTCGCCTCGACGAGCCCGCCGCCGCGCCGTCCGTAGTCCGCCCGCAGGTCGCTCTCCGTCCAGTTGTAGGTCGTGGGCTCGCCGTCCGTGATGAGGATGATCTGCTTGTTGTTCCCGCCCTGCCTGCCGAGTATCTGGCGTGACTGCCGCAGCACTTCCTGGAAGTTCGTGCCGCCGCCGAACTCCACCCAGTAGGTGTCGAGCAGCATGTGGGACTGGATCGGCAGCACGAAGTAGGAGAACGCAACGACGCTCACCCGGTCCTTGGGGAACTTCGAGCGGATGAGGGTATCGAGCGCCAGCCCGACGCGCTGGCCGGCCTGGAATGCGCCGTCCCAGAACATCGAGTAGCTCATGTCGATGGCGATGACCGTGGACGCGCGCGTCTGGGAGATGGTGCGGTCTATCTCGAAGTCGTCCGGCTTGATGCGGACGGGCGTGCCGGGCCCCTCGCGGAGCACGGCGTTGCTCACGGTCTTCAGCGTATTCAGGTGAAGGGGGTCGCCGAACTCCCACCGCTTCGTCTCGTCCGTGATCTCGACGCCCACCCCGCTCTTGTCGCGGTTGTGGTCGCCGATGTCGCCGCCGCGTATGCGGTTGAAGATGTCGGTGAGCGCCTTGTCGCCGATCTTCCGCATCGCCTGCGGCGTCAACTCCCAGCCGTTCTGTCCGCGCTTGCGGATGAGGCCCGCCTCCTCCAACTCCTTCGTGAGCCGCTGCAGCTCCTGGGCGTACTGGCGCGCCTCTTCGCCGAGCACCTTGCCGAGCTCGTCCGCGTCGAGGTTCGTGGCGTCGTTGGTGCGGAGCGCGTGGCGCAGTTGCTGCTCCAGCTCCTCCATGTCGTTCAGGTCGCCCATCAACTGGAGCGCCTGCTGCAGGGTGACGGGTTCGTCCCCGAACAGGCGGAAGTCGTTGTCCGGGAAGCTGTTGGGGTTCATCCGTTCGAGGTTCGTGCCGAGCTCGAACAGGTCCCACGCGAGGCGGTTGTCCTGCAGGAGGCCGTCCATCATCTCTTCGAGTTGGCGGCGCATCTCGGGGCTCATGGAGTTCATGAGCGACTGCATCTGAGCCATCTGGTTGGACATGTACTCCATCAGCTGGTCGAACGTCTCGATGCCCGGCGGGAACATGTGCCCCCACTTGTTCATGAAGTCGCTGATGTCCGGGTCGTCACCCTGCAGCTTCTGCTTCACGAGTTCGTTGAGGTCGCGCACCATCTCCGCAATCTGCGCGAGGTCGCCCTGCGTCAGGTTCTGCAGGCTCTCCTGCATCCCCTGGAAGTACTGCTGGAGGAACTGCTGCTGCAGCTCCTGCATGAGCGCGTCGAAGTCTTCGCGCGCCCCGCTGTCCATGAAGTCGTAGTCGCGCAACTGCTTGATGCGCCCGCCCGCGCCCTCGGGTAGTTGGTCCAACTGACCGAGGCGGCGGTTCGCCATCTGCCGAAGCATGTCCGCGAGCTCGTCCGGCGGCGCGTCGCTCCCGCCGGGCTGGCCCTGACCTTCCCCGCCGTCGGCGCCTTCGCCCTGCTGCCCGCTGTCATTGGCTGGCGCGCCATCGTCCGGTGGCGCGATCTCATCCAGCCGCTGGTTGATGCCCTGGCGCTCCTTGTCGACGATCGCGTCGAGCCGCTCCTGGATGTCGTCGAACATGGTGGACAGGTCGTAGCGGTCGAGGTTGCGCTGGCGGGCGCCCCGGAGCCTTTCGAGCAGGTCCTGCAGCCCCGCCCCGCGCTGGCCCTCGCCGCGCATCCCGTACCGCATCATGCGGTTGAGCGCCCCGCGGAGGTCGTCGCCCTGCAGGATCTGCTCGGAGAGGCGGTCGAACAGGTCGTCCGTCGTTGGGATGGGGACCTCTTGCGAGCCGTCCCATCGTGAATAGCGGTAGATGGCCATGGCGGGGAGTCTAGGCGCGCGCGTGCACACGGTCAACGCGAAGGACGAATGGGAGTCTCAGCGCAGTTGGGCGAGCGCCTCCTGCGGCGTGACAGCAGGGATGGGGGAGCGTTCGAAGTCGCTGAAGTTCCGTGTGACGATGTGCTCAGCCCCGCATGCCCGCGCAGCGGCCACCTGCATGGCGTCCTCGAAGTCAGCCATGGGGAGGGAAGCGGCGTAGCGGACGGCTTCGGTGCTGGCCGGGGCGACGGACAAGTAGCGCATCAGGCCTACGATGAAATCTCGCGTTACGTCGGCCCCGTTCGAGCGTGAGGCGACGTAGTGCAGAGTTGCGATGGCATGCCATGCCACGAAGGCTCTCCCCGCTCCTTGGGCTATCCGATTGAGAAGTTCTACCGCTGCATCTACGTGAGGCCGTCTGCCCAAGGCTGCATCCAGGAGGATGTTGGTGTCGAGAAGCATCACCTGAGGTACTTGCGTGCAAGATAGTCGAAGCGGGGGTCGTCAGTCGGGTAGTCTTCCGGGTCGAGCTTGAATGCGCCCCTCCACTTCTCGGCGAATGATGCTCCGGCCTCTCGGGTCGCTTCTCGCAACGCCTGCTCTATGACCGCCGAGAGTGACACTCCCTTGGAGTGTGCATAGCGCCTTGCCGCTGGAATGAGTTCCGAGTCGATGGTGATGGTGAGTTTGCTCTTCATCGGCTCGTCATAGATAGAGGTGCTTTCGAACTAGGGCATCATAGCGGGGGTCGGTTCCGGGCTCCGGCGGCGTCTTTCGCGTCTCAGCGAACCGTTCCCTCCAGTACTCCATGAAGGACGGCTCAGTCTCTCCCGTCGCCTCCCGCAATGCCTGCTCGATGACGGACGAGAGCGACACGCCCTTGGAGCGGGCGTAGCGTTTGGCCGCCGGGATGAGTTCCGAGTCGACCGTGATGGTGAGCTTGCTTTTCATGGGCGCACGTCCTGTACCGGATATACGTATAACATCATAAGCTATACGTATATCGCGTGCAAGGTCGCTCACAAACTCGACGCGAACAACCCCGCCGCGAGCGCAAGGCCGGTCAAACCGTGCAGCTTTCCGCTGCGCACGAGCAAACGGTTCATCGCGGGACGCTCATCCGCTGCGAACAGCGCCCGCGCCGCCCCCACGGCCCACGGCAGCGGCGCGAGCCCCAGCAGCGCCCAGGGGCTCACCGCCCCGCCGAGCGCAGCGCCCGCGATGCTCACGTACGCCCCCGCCAGGAGCGCCGCGTACGTCCACGTCGCCACCCGCGCTCCGGCGGCGGTGGCGAGGCTCCGCTTGCCCGCCTCCCGGTCCTCCTCCACGTCGCGGATGTTGTTCACGACGAGGATGGCCGTGACGATGAAGGCGACCGGCAGTGAGACGTAGAACGACGCCCACGTGAGCGCCTCCTGCTGCACGTAGTACGACGCCATCACCATGAGCGGACCCATGAACACGAACACCACCGGCTCGCCGAGCCCCAGCGCCCCCAGTGGCTTCGGCCCGCCCGCGTACAGGTACGCCACCGCGATGCTCGCCAGCCCGACGGCGAGTATCGGCCAGCCCACGTGCGCGACGATGATCAGCCCGGCAACAGTGCCATAGCTGAACGCCCCCACCATCCCCAGCGCCACGGCCCGCTCCGAGAGCAGCCCGCGCTGGATGACCTTGTGCGGCGCGAGGAACTTCCCCTCGCTGCCGGACTTCCGGTGGTCCGAGTACTCGTCCGTAAGGTTCGTGCCGATCTGGATGGCGATCGACCCCGTCAGCGCCAGCGCAAACAACAGCCAGTTCAGGGCCTCCACGGTAGCCGCAAGCGCTGTCCCGACCAGCACCGGCGCGATTGACGCCGACAGCGAGAACGGTCGCGTCGCCCAGAACCACGAGACGAGCTTCGATTGCGGGGCGGGAGTGGTGGTCATGGCAGTGCCTGTTGCCGGGCTACCCTGGCAAGGGAGGCAGGCCTTCAGCAGCAGCGGCCCGCGCCAAGGCTGTATCCAGCGTAACGAGAGACGCGCTGCGCCTGCAAGCAAGCTCCAAGTAGACAGCATCGTAGAACGAGAGCCTGTGGGTGCGGGCGAGAGTGTAGGCCGAAGCCAGGTCGGGGGACTCGTCCGTGTCGATGGGCAACCCTTGCAGTGCGTCGAGACCGGTGGCTGCTTGAGCGGCCGATAGCCGCCCCCGACGCTCTGCAACCAGGAGAACGTTGCGTATCTCCAGGTGCCAGAGTTGCGGCACTACCGCTCCGTCCTCCACTAGCTGCGACAAGCCCTGTCCGGCCTGCTCCTCTTCGTTGAGGAGCCACGCGACTGTGACCGAGGCGTCAACGACGAAAGCGGTCACCGGGAGTGACCCTCGTGCCGTGCGGCGAGGATCTCCTCGCGTGTCATCGTCGCGCCTTGCCACTCATTGCGCCGCCGCAGGAACTGGTCGACAGCCTGCTGACGTTCCGTGCGTTCGCGGGCATGAGCAGGAACTATGTGGGCGACGGCCTTGCCGTGGCGCGTGATGACAACCGTTTCGCCGCGTTCCACGGTGCGCAGTAATTCGGCGAAGCGGGCTTTTGCCTCGGTCGACTGTATCTGTTGCATAGTTTTCCGACCGGTCATTATGACCGCTTGATATTATGTCAGGGAGTGCGCCGAGGTCAACAAGTGCTGAACCTCACCAGCTCTGTTTGCGGTACGCGCTGAAGTCCGGCGGGCGCTTCTCGTTGAAGGCGCGCACGCCCTCTTCCGCCTCGTCCGTGTTGTAGAACATCTGCACCGCGCCGTGCGCCATCTGCTGCAGGCCGTACGCCCAGTCCGTGTCCTGGTTGAACGATGCCTTCAGGAACCGCAGCGCTGTCGGGCTCATCTCCAGCATGCGCTCCGCCCACTCACGCGCTTCCGCCATCAGCTGCCCCTGCGGCACCACCTTATTCACCAGCCCCATCTCCAGCGCTTCCTGCGCCGGGTACTGGCGGCAGAGGTACCAGATCTCCCGCGCCTTCTTCTCGCCAACTATGCGCGCGAGGAACACGGTCCCGAACCCGGCGTCGAAGCTCCCCACGCGCGGACCCGTCTGCCCGAATATCGCGTTCTCCGAGGCCAGCGAGAGGTCGCAGATGACGTGCAGCACGTGCCCGCCGCCGATGGCGAACCCGTTGACCGCCGCGATGACCGGCTTGGGGATCATGCGGATGACGGTGTGCAGCTCGGTGATGCGCAGCTTCGTGTGCCCCGTGCCGTCTTGGTAGCCGTCCTTCCCGCGCACCTTCTGGTCGCCGCCGCTGGAGAACGCCTTGTCGCCCGCACCCGTCAGGATCACGACCCCGACGTCGTCGTCCTCCCACGCGTCCTGGAACGCCGCGATCATCTCGTCGACCGTCAGCGGACGGAACGCGTTGCGCACCTGCGGACGGTTCATCGTGATGGTCGCGATGCCGCCATTCTTCTCGTAGAGGATGTCCATGTACGTCATGCGGGCAGTTTACGCGCCCCGCCCCGCACGGCAACAGAGCGCGTCCCCGTGGAGGATATGGCGACTGTCATTTCGAGCGAAGCCGAGAAATCTCGCAGCCCTGTCCCGTCATTCCCGCACAGGCGGGAATCCAGGGTGCGCGGGCAGCGCACGTGGTGGGGTCGGGCTGGGAGGGGCGCGTTAGTCCCCTCGCCTCGTACTGGAGGAAGGACCGCATGGGCGTGAACCGGTGTTGGGGGGGTGTGGATGGATTGCCCGGTGTAGGGGCATCCCTTGTGGGTGCCCTTCCCCCCCCCCCCCCCCCGCCCCCCCCCCCCCGCCTTCCGGCGGCAGGCGCCCCCCCCGCCTGCCGTAGGGGCGGTTCGCGAACCGCCCCCCTCTCCCCCCCGGGAGAGGGCAACGCGCTTGCGCGTCGGGTGAGGGGCGCGCGGT
>MPMJ01000034.1 GCA_002238425.1 SAR202 cluster bacterium bin16
GGTCGAACAACCCGCAGGAGCGACTGAACAAGGAGATCAGGCGCCGGACCGACGTGGTGGGCATCTTTCCGAACCGCGCCGCGATCCGCCGACTCATAGGAGCCCTCCTGGCCGAGCAGCACGATGAATGGCAGGTCGCCCGACGCTACCTCGCCGGGCCCGCCACGCTCATGCTCCCTGAGGATGGCAATGAGGAGGCCATGCCGCTGCCTGAAGGCGTAGCAGCATAACAAGACAGTGAGGGTGACGCTCTTACACCACTTGACGGGACACTACCTCAGGCCTCGCCTGCTGTGAGGGGCGGACCAGGAAGAGGGTATGGGCGGGTTGCATCGTCCACACAACGGTCAGATGTTGCCCATCCCAATGGCGAGACTCCGTTCCCCGCCGTCACGGAGACAGGATATGCGGCACCGGGACGATGGCGTAAGGGGCCGGTGTCATGCGTTAACCGTGCGCGGGCGGCAGGAGAGGGCGCGTTGGTGTAGGATGGCGGCGGCCGGTGACGCGGCCGGCCTATCTCGTACAAAACGGAGGGAGAGCATGGCAGTATCGGACGTTGCGGAAGTGAGTGCCGGCGGCAGCCCAATGTCGATCTACACGGCGCGCCCGGACGGCGGGGGGAAGAATCCCGCGGTGATCGTGATCCAGGAGATCTTCGGCGTGAACAACGACGTCCGCAGCATAGCGGACCGTTTCGCGAACGAGGGCTACTTCGCGGCTGCACCGGAGCTGTTCCACCGTTCCGGGACTGGCGTCGACATCCCGTTCTCCGAGATGCAGGCGGCGTTCGCGGAGCGCGGCAAGCTGAGCAACGACGACGTCTTCGCGGACGTGCAAGCGACGATCGACTACCTGCGGAGCAACTCCGACGTTGACGCCGACAACATCGGCATCGTCGGCTTCTGCTTCGGCGGGATGGTCTCTTACCTCGGCTCGACGATGGACGGCATCAAGGCTGCGGCGGTCTACTACGGCGGCGGCATCCTGCCGCGCCCGGACACACCGGCGGACGCGCCCCGTCTGCTCGACGCCACCGCCGACGCGGTGCAGGCCCCCATCATCGGCTTCTGGGGCACCGAGGACGGCGGCATCCCCGTCTCCAACGTCGAGGAGATGGAGCGGGTGCTGAAGGAGAAGGGCAAGTCGATAGAGAACCACGTCTACGAGGGCGCCGGTCACGGCTTCTTCTGCACCGAGCGCGGGAGCTACCACGAGGCAGCGTCCGCCGATTCGTGGCCGAAGACGCTGGCGTTCTTCGGGGCACACCTGAAGTAAGCGGCGGCACTGCCTACGGAAGGCGGGGCTGCGAGGTTGCGCGCTAAAGCGCGTGCCTCCGCAGGAACGACGAGAGAAGAGGGGCCGGGGCGCGATCGGCGTTCCGGCCCTTTCGTTTGCCCGCGTTAGCGGACCTCCCGGCGCCCGCGGATGGCAGAGAAGGCCGCCAGGAGCGTGAGGAAGAAGATGGGGGCTCCGAATATGTTGATGACGACCATGGAACCGATGCCGGAGAGGAGCAGGAGCGTCGCAGCCTGCCACGGCTTCTTGAGGCACATGATCGAACCGACGATGGCCAGGAGGGCGAAGAACAGCACCAACAGCCCGGCGGTGCTGGTATCTCCCCCGCGGAATGCAAAGTCCACGAGATCGCCGACGAAGATGAGCGTTCCGATGAAGAGGCCGACGATGCCGCCCAGGAGTCCGAAGATGAGTGCCGCGATGAGCATGGAGCCAGACTCCGAACGCTCCCGCTATCCGGACTGCGAGCGGATGGAGAAGACGAGTGACTTGACGGTGACGGGGATGACCTCGCTTGCGCCCATCGGCTTGCCCACGTCCACGTAGTCCAGGTCGCCCACCTCGATGCCGTCAATCGCGATAACGGCGCGGTCCAGGTGCAACTCCTCGCGGATGATGCCGCCGAGCGACTTGGCCACGTCCACGTCCACGACGACGAAGACCGGAGCCTCCGGCGGCTCGTCGTCCACGGTCTTGATGATGGACTCGGCCAGCCGACGGATGTACCAGTAGTCCGGCTGCCCGGCTATGGACATGGCGAGCGCCATGGTGGAGGGCAGTTTCGCGAGGTCGTACTTGCCGACGCCTGCCGACAGCGCAGCCTCCATCTCTTCCGCAGTCTGCTCCTTGTTGATGAACGCCCGCGCGACCTGGATGCCGCGCACCGGCAGCACGTCGTGCGTGGAGATGTAAGAGGTGCTTCCGCTCGCCTGGAGCGTGTACTCGCCCGCGCCGATGACGGTGGCGCGGATGCCCTCGGCGGGCATCACCAGCATCCCCGGGCGCAACGTCTGCTGGCAGCGCTCGCGGACCATCTTTCCGAACCACGGCCCGATGTCGCCGTACGATTCGTTCGTGCGGTCGTAGACGTACTCGGAGACGCCGCCGGAGAAGACGACGTGGTCGACGTCCTCGAGCGAAGCGGTGTCGAGGCTGTCGGTGAGCAGGAGCGACTCCGTGAGCGGGTCCACCTTGCCGCCGCTGATGGCGTCGAAGAGGATGTCGGTCATCTTCGCGGCGAAGAGCTCGCGCTTCTCGTCGGTCAGCTTCTCGCCGACCTCGACCGTCTGGCCGAGCGAACCGAGGATGGTGCGGGCGGGCTGCTCGACGCGGGAGATGGTCATGTCGTCGTCATACGCGATGAGACGCGCGCCGACTTCGATGGCGACCATCTGGGCGATCTCGCCGTTGCGGATGAGCGATATCTTCGTCGTGCCGCCGCCCATGTCCACGTCCAGCACGGTGTTTGCGTTGCTCTTGGAGATGGCGACCGCGCCGGAGCCGAACGCTGCCAGCAGCGCCTCGTGCATCGGGCCGGCGGACGCGCAGATGAAGCGTCCGGACTCCTCCGAGAAGTACTCCAGGATGGGCTGGGCGTTCTCCTTCTTGAGCGCCTCGCCGGTGATGACGACCGCGCCGGTGTCCACGTCGTCCGGTGTAAAGCCCGCCTCGCTGTAGGAGCGCTCGATGAACTGCTGCACGCTGTCCGTGTCGATAGCGGTGCCGGAGGAGTAGGGCGTGAGCATGATGGGCGAGCGGTAGAGCACGTCGCGGTTGGTGACGACGAACTTGGCGGAGAGCCCTGCGCCTTCGCGGCGGAGGATCAGGCGGGAGAAGATGGTGTGGGTGGTGGAGGAGCCAATGTCTATGCCCACGCTGTAGAGCGTGAACTTCTCGATCCCCTCGATGTCCTCGGCTTCCTCGTCGTTCAGGAGGTCGAGTACGTGTGCATGGTCGAGGTCGTCATCGTCGTGCATGTGGTGCCCTCATGAAAGGATTGTGCAAGAGAGCGCCGGAGGGCGTTACACGTGCTTACCTTGCGGATGGCACTCCGACCTCCGGCGCTGCCTTATCTTACCGTATCGCGTTCGCGCATGCCGAGCCGGGCATCAGGTGGAGGACTTCGAGTAGTCCCACTCGTACGCGGGGTCCTCGTACGCCTCCGCCGGGATCTCCGACGTCATGCCGCGCTCGGCCAGTTGATCCTCGAAGTATTCGCGTATCCACGGGTCCTCGTTGGGGTACTCGATCTGGTCGCGGCCCCGGTCCGTCACCTTCTCGGACATGCCCATGAACTGGTTCGGTGGATGGAGCGCGAGATACCGCCCGTCGGCCCCGCCGAGGTTGAAGTGCTGGTGGAACCAGCGGTCAGGCGGCACGAAGCAGCTCGCCTCGTGCCAGTGGATGACGACCTTCTCCTTGCCCTCCTCCCACATGACCGAGTAGCCCTCGCCGCCGGGGATGACGATGACGCGTCCCGGGCCGTGGCGGTGGCCCTTCTTGTAGGTGCGTGCGGGGAAGACGGACATGTGCGCGTGCATCTCCGAGCCGGGCGACTGGATGAAGACGACGTGGCCGCCCGCGCCGCGACCCCAGAACGGGACGAGCTTGTCCCAGGCGGCCATGTCCGGGAAGAAGTTCCCATGCCACACCTGCCGTCCGCGTCCGGCGAACGCGCCCTCGCCCTCTTCCATGACGGCCTTCGCCTCGGAGTAGAACTCGTCGGTGCTGTGCAGGAACGAGTTCGTCGAGTACGGGTTGTTGACGAAGAAGTCCGGGTCCGGCGTGGCCGACATGGCGATGGGGAGATAGTTGTAGTGGAGCAGCCGGGCCGGGTTGTTGCCGTCCATGTTGGTGAGCTGGCAGTAGGAGTTGCGGGGGATGAGGAAGAGGCTGCGCGTCGCCCACTCGAACGTCTTCTTCGGGCGGGAGTCATCGGTCCAGACGGTGGCGACGCCGCGTCCGCCGAGGACGTAGACCTGCTCGTCGACCGAGAGTTTCAGCGGCGGGAGCGAGTGGCCGGGCGGTATCTCCTCGATGCGGCCCTCGCACACGCCCTCCATGCCGCGAAGCTGCATGAACGCAGCGTCGACCTGGCGGTCTTCCCACCAGCCGAGCTCAGCGACGCGGAGGTCTTCCACGTAGTAGCCCCGGTGGATGGGGATGCCCTGGGCTTCCATCCAGTCGTCGTAGGTGAAACGTCGCGCCATGCAAAGCCTCCGTCGGTTCCGGATGGCCGCATCTTACTCCGTGCGAGGGATTCGGAGTAGGGGCGGGTGAGTGAAGCGGCATGCACAAGGACCGGCAGGACGGCATAGCCGTCAGCACGGCGAACCAGTTGCGTCAGCCGGACATGCGGGTCAACGCAGGTCTGCCCTGTGGACCCAGAGCGGAACTCTCGACTACGCGGGCGTCCCGAGGTCCAGCAGGCTCGCCACTATGCCTATGAGGAAGAGCGAAGCAACTATCACGACGATAGCGATGCGGCAACGCTTGCCCCTGGGCTCGATCCGCAGCTCTCCGCGTGGGTTGTCCCTATCCGGTGGCAGTCCGGGCGGTTCGTTCATGAGCAGAACTTAGCAAAGCGATTGAACGCAATCCAAGGGTTAGTCGCGGATGTCCTGCAGGAACCACTCCGTGGGGAGTTCGTGGCCGAGGCCCTTCGCCTTCGCGAGCTCGTAGGCGCGGCCCGCGACAGAGAAGAACTGCGCGCCCTGGATGTTGCCGCGCTCCGAGTAGGTGACGGCGGTTGGGCCGGGGCGTGCCTGCGCTCCCTGCAGCACTTCCTCCAGGAAGACGACGCGGTCCTCGGCGATGACGCCGTGCCCTCTGCCCGCACGCTCGCGCGTCTGGCTCGCGGATGCGGGCGTGCCGTCCGGCGCGTTGGCCTCGTAGGCGATGTTCTCGTCGTGGAGCCGCATCTCCGGTATACCGACCGGCGCAGGCGCCGAGCCGAGGCGGAGCGAGCGGTCGATGCGCTCCATCGCCTCGCCGTCTATGCTGCCTCCGACGCAGGTCATGTGCGCGCCGTCCTCAACGTCCTTGCCGAAGATGACCGGCTCCACCGCGTCCGTGCATCCGGCGACGATGTGCGCGCCCTTGCACGCCTCCGCCGCGGACGCCACCGGGACGACCTCGATGCCAAGCTTGCCGCGTATCTCCTCGGCGTAGGCCTCGCGGTTGGCCTTCGTGGGGCTGTAGACCTGGATGCGCTTGATGTCGCGCACGGCGGCAAACGACTCGGCGTGCGAGCGCGCCATGCCGCCGGAGCCGATCATGGCGACGACCGACGCATCCTCACGCGCCATGTAGCCCGCGCCGATGCCGGAGTCCGCCCCGACCCGCATGTGCTGAAGGTAGCCGTCGTTGATGATGGCGAGGGGCTCGCCGTTGTCGACGCTCATCAGCAGGATGAGGCCGCAGAAGAGGCCGGGGCGCAGGCAGTACTTCTCCTGGGTGCGCGTGCCGCCGTACTCCTGCTCGTAGACGACGTCCGACTTCATGCGGATGGCGAAGTACCCGGACGCGGAGCCGCCCTCCATGGTGCCCCACTGGTACATCTTCGCGGGGTCGGACGTGGGGATGCGGATGTCGATGCGCGGGCGGCAGACGGCCTCGGTGCGCGCGAGCTCCTCGTACGCGCTCCGCAGCGCGCCTATCGTCTCCTCCATCGTCAGTACGGATGCGATGTCGTCGTTGTTCAGGATGAGGGTCATGTTGGGCCTCCGGGTGTGCTATGTATGCCGGTAGTCGCGGCGCAGCCAATTGTGGAGTACGTCAGTACATCGTTTGATGGAATTATCCCACAGGCTGATTCGTTCTGCTAGCTTAAGTGAGAATCGTCCTTGTCGTGACAGGTCGTAGATGATCCATAAGTCTCCATCTGTAAGAACTGCAAATCCTCTATGCTTATTCGAGACGTAGCTGCGCAATTGCCTGATGAGTGGTTCCTTGTCCTCCTTCCACCTGTCGGACCCCCACTTGAGCCCCTGATGAGTAAAAACTTTCGCTTCAACATAAATTGGAGTGCCGTCTCTTAAAGTAAGCAGATAATCGACACGTTTCTTCGTAGCTTTCTCTGTTCTCGCTTCTATAGTTACTTGATTAGGGTCCGAGAGGTCCCAGCCACAAGCGCGCAACAGAGGGTCGATAAGGACATAGCGCGTACGTATTTCGTTCTGCCACAGAGGTTCGCCATAACTCTTTTCTATGAGCGTTTTCGCCTCAGAGACAGCTTGGCGTACATGTTCTCTTGACATCCCTGTTCTCTTGCAGAGCAACTCGGTGGGCAACCCATGCTGCCCACCGAGTTACTGCTTAGTGAATCCTTGCGCCTACTTGGCCGCCGCTGCGGCTTCCCGTCTATCCAGGATCGGCGAATACATCGTCGCTGCCCCCTGGCGCGAGGAGGTGTCCACGTAGTTGTGCTGCTCCGTCATGAACGGGATGTAGACGTTCTCCGCGGGGTCGCGGTAGACCTCCATCGGGTCGCCGCCATCCTCGACGATGCGCATGTTGTCCTCCAGCATCTGGCGGAACATGATGATGCCCTTGTCGGAGCGGCCCAGGTGCTCGCCGGTGCGGTCCGCGATGCCGCCCTGGGTGATCCATGCTGCCGGGTCCTGCGAGGAGTTGCTGCGCAGTTCGGGGTAGACGGGCTGGTCGTTCTCGTTCAGCATCGGCACGGGCGGGAGGTAGAAGGGGATCTCCTCCGCCGTCTGCTCGACGTCGCCCTCGACCATCGGGTAGCAGGCGACCCACCAGTGGGCGGTGTTGTGGTCGTCGATGGGGGTGCGTATCTGGAACGCGGGGCCCATCGAGAAGCTGCCGCGGTACGTCCCGTCCGAAACGTTGAAGCCGTCGCCGCCCTGCCGGAGGTAGTTGGGGAAGACGATGGGGTGGCCGTCCTTCCACTCGGTGTCCTCTTCGGAACCGCCCTCCCAGATGCGGCGCTTGATGATGCCGTGCTCGAAGGCGTCGAAGTGGATGACCTTGTGTGGGCGGCGGGTGCGGCGTTCTTCGTCGCCGTTCATCTCGCGGATGAAGTTGGCCCACGCGACGTGCAGCCACTCCAGGTGCACCGGGTCCAGCGAGTTCTCCTGGCATTGCAGCCAGTTGCACGGCAGCATCGCGTAGCCGATGTCGCGCAGGACGCCGGTCGCGGAGAAGACGTCGTAGTTGGGGACCAGCGGCACAGGAGTGGGGCCGAGATAGGCGAACAGGAGCCCGGCCTTCTGCTCGACCGGGTACGCCTTCATCTGGATCTTGTCCTTGAACCGCGCCTCCGGGTCCTCCGTCTCCTCGTACGGCTGCTCCGTGCACTGGCCGGTCTCGTCGTAGAGCCAGCCGTGGTACGGACAGCGCAGGCCATGCTCCTCCGGGATGCCGTAGATCATGTTCATGCGCCGGTGGGCGCAGTGCGGCTCCATGAGGCCGAACGTGCCGGAGCGGTCCTTGTAGAGGATGAGGTCCTCGCCGAGGAGGCGCACCTTCATCGTCCACTTGTCGTTCATCTGGGAGACGGCGGCGACGGGGTGCCAGTAGCGGCGCATCAGTTCGCCCATCGGGGTGCCGGGGCCTACACGGGTGTAGCGGTCGTTTGCTTCCTGCGTCAGCATGAGATGTGCTCTCCTTGCGCTGGTGGGTTTCTCTGCCCTTTGGCGGGATTATAGCAAGCCGCGCAACGTCAAGCGCTACCACCTGGTGACGCTGCCTCAGCTCTGCGCATGATGGCGCAATCCAACACGTTGTGTGGGGCGATTCGGTACGCTCCGCGCGCCGGCTAGGCCGGCTGGCGCATGCCGCGCATGCCCTCCCAACTCTGCAGCGTCTCGTTCACGATGTCCGTGACGGTGGGCTCTCCGGCCTCGACGAGTGCGTAGCCGGGGCGTCGGCGGTTGCCGAACTTCACCTGCTCGAGCGGCAGGTGGATCGCTTCGTTCTCCTCGGGGTCGCGGAAGGTGTTCATCGGGTCGCCGCCGTCAGCGACGAGCTTCGCCTGCTCCTGCAGCAGTTTGCGGAAGAGGATGATGCCCTTGTCGGACTCGCCGAGCTTCTCCAGGTGGCGCTTGGCGACCGGGCCCTGCGTGACCCACGCGAGGTAGTCCTGGTTGAAGAGGATGTCGTTGATGTAGCGGTCGTTCTCGTCCTTCAGCGGCACGTAGCGGTAGGGGACACTCTCCTGGCGCGGGGCCTGCGCTCCCGGCGCGGGACGCCAGACGTAGTAGGAGACGTGGTAGGTGTGCTCGTCGTCCACCGGAACGCGGAACTGGAACGTGGAGCGCACCTCGTCGCCCACCAACAGGATGTTGGGGAACATGATGGGGTGGCCTTCCTTCCAGTCGTCGTCCTCCTCGGTGTATCCGGCCTCGACGCGGCGCTTGATGATGCCGTGCTCGAAGACGTCGAACCCGATCTTGACGTGCGTGCCGCGCAGTTCGGGCAGCGCGTGGACGCCGTTGCGGACGACGTTGCCGTAGTAGGCGTGGAGCCACTCGTTGTGGACGGGGTCGAGCGAGTTCTCCTGGCACTGGAGCCAGTTGCACGGCAGTTCCGAGATGCAGACCTCGCGCACGGCGTTGTCCCACGTCAGCTGCTCCCATCGCGGCAGCAGCGGCATGGGCTGCGGGCCCATGTAGGCGAAGATGAGGCCGCCCAGCTCCTCGACGGGGTAGCCAGCGACCTTGACCTTGTCCTTGAAGCGCCCGTCCGGGTGGACGGTCTCCTCGAAGGGCTGCTCGATGCACTGGCCGGTCTCGTCCATCATCCAGCCGTGGTACATGCAGCGGAGGCCATGTTCCTCGGGGATGCCGTAGGAGAGGTCGACGCGGCGATGGGGGCAGAAGCGTTCGATGAGGCCGAGCGTGCCGGACTTGTCACGGTAGAGGACGAGGTCCTCACCGAGCAGCCGCACCGGCTTGGTGGGACGCTCGTCGAGCTCCGCCGTTGCGGCGATGGGGTGCCAGTAGCGGCGCATGAGCTCGCCTCCGGGCGTGCCTGCGCTTACCTGTGTGAGTTCCTGGTTTGCCTTGACGCTGAGCATGCGTGCATTCACCTCGCGTGCGCGTATTTTGCGTGGCGTAAGAGTAGGACGGGCGTGTGCGCGGGTCAAGCGCGGGACATCGCGGGCTGGGCTAGAATCACCGGCGCACCAGGCGACCCAGGAGGGATCCGATGGCAAGTGGCGAAAAGAACGATTCAAAGGACAAGATTCCGCCCCGCAGAGTGAAGCGCGTAGCGGGAGGACTTGCGAATGCGGCAGGCGTCGCAGGCAAGACTGCAAGTGGAATCGCTGGCTATGTTGGAGAGGTAACTTCGGAGACGGCTGGACTTGCCGTGCACGTTGCGGCAAAGGCCGGGCGGAATGCAGGTGAAGCGCTAGAGGTCTCGGGGAGTGCTGCAAACAGCGCTGGCCGGGCGATCGGTAGTAACAGAGCAGCTGTTGGCGAGAACCTTCAACGCACCCGTCAGGTCGTTGGTGAGAGTCTCCAGCGCGCAGGGACTATGACAACAGAGGCAGCAAGCACGGCGGGCGTCGCAGCTAAGGACGCCGCCAAGGCCACAGGGCGGAGTACCAAGCGCGCAGGTGAAGTGCTTACTGGGGCAGACATCCGCAGTCTGGACGATTTCACAGACGCTGTAACGCGTGTTGTCGTTAGGCTGCACCGAGAGAACGCCGAACTCAGGGAACGTGTGGCTCGCCTGGAAGACGTGATATCTGAATTGAAAGGGTGCTAGAGGCTTGGCCATGGGCTACGACGAACTGTTGAGTCTGGCAGAGTCCTATCCAGATGCCGAGAAGAAGGCATTGGTGGAACTGGCTAGGCAGGAAGTACTGCGGAATGAACGGGAGATCTTGGAGATCGCTGCCATTCCTGCAAACCTCACTGTCGGTGCTTCCATCGCGGGCCGCCTGTTTCCGGAGATTGACCCCCTGCTAGCCAAGGCCTTCGCCATGCAATACCCGGATGTCGACCCTTCGGTGCTCGTAGGGATGAAACCTGAGTACCTGACCGGCTTCATCAATGGCGTGAAGGGCAAGTACTTCGAGGTGCTGGTGGAACAGAGACTAAACGCTGGCCAGACTCTCGGAGAGTTGAAGCTGGGTCCGGGTCAGGTTGCGCGCCTCGCGATGTCTCCCTTTCAACCCGGGTGGGACTTGGAGATACTGGGCCGGAACGGTCGACCAGTAGAACAGTTGCAGCTCAAGGCCACTCAGTCCATGTCCTACGTGAAGGAGGCATTGGAACGATACCCTGATATTCGTGTCGCTGTACCCGCAGGAGTGGATAGCACCCCGAGTGCTATCTTGGGTACCGACATTCCCCACTCTCACTTGGAAGGAGAAGCGCAGGAGTATATAGGAGAGATATCAAAAGGATGGATTGCTTCTACTATGGCCAGTGCAACAGGCTTCCTTCTGAAGGCCATACCACTTACGTCCTTAGTAATCATCACAACAACGGAGGGTTATAGGGTGTTGGCCGGACAGGCCACTTTGCGAGAAGCGATGCGAGGTGGGGGCAGGCGGTTCTGGCGGGCGACAATCTACCACGCTATCGGGAAGGCATTGGTGGCCGCCAAGCTGGGACCAGCGGCCATTCCAGTGACCACGGCGCTCGGCGTGGCGGAGACGCGCGTTGCCGGACAGATCAAGCTCAGCGACGGCCTAAAGGCCCGGACAGAGGACTTGAACGCGCTTATCGGCGGTATGTGAGCCAGTCGCCTACCGCCCCAGCGTGGCCTCCTCGCCGAGGTAGTTGACCCAGGTGCCCATGACCTCTTCGATCTGCGGCACGGCGGGGGTGTCGCCGGCTTCGGGCCGGACGTAGCGCGCCTGCGCCCGCACGCCGAACTTCACCTTCTCCACCGGCGCGTGCAGCAGTCCGAGCTCATCTCCGCGGAAGACGTTCATCGGGTCGCCGCCGTCCTCCATCACCGCGATGTTCCGCTTCAGCTGCTTGCGGAAGAGGATGATGCCGACGTCCGACTGCCCCAGCATCTCAAGGTGACGCTTCGCGATGGGGCCCTGCGTCGCCCAAGCCATGTAGTCCTGGTTGAACGTCCAGTCGACGATGTAGCGGCCTTCGTCGTCCTTCAGCGGGACGTAGCGGTAGGGGATGACGTCCTGCTTCGGCGCGCTTGCGCCAGGGGCGGCGCGGTAGTTGTAGATGGAGACGTGCAGCGTGTTGGTGTCGTCCACGGGCACACGGAACTGGAACGTGGCGCGCGCCTCGTTGCCGACGAGCAGGATGTTCGGGAAGAGGACAGGGTGGCCCTCCGCCCACTCGTCGTCGGTCTCGTCCTTGCCTTCGAGGATGCGGCGCTTGATGATGCCGAACTCGAACTCGTCGAACCCGATCCTCTGGTGCCTGCGCGACGAGCCACGCTGCTGGGTGGCGATGCGGTCGGTGTTGCGGTACGCGCCCATGTAGGCGTGCAGCCACTCGACGTGCACAGGGTCGAGCGAATTCTCCTGGCACTGCAGCCAGTTGCAGGGGATCTCGGTGATGGCGATGTCGCGAACGGCGTTCTCCCAGAGCAGGTGCTCCCATCGCGGGAGGAGCGGCGCAGGCTGCGGCCCGAGGTAGGCAAAGATCAGCCCGGAAAGCTCGCGGACGGGGTAGCCCGCGACCTTGACCTTCTCCTTGAAGCGTCCGTCCGGGTGGACGGTCTCCTCGAAGGGCTGCTCGATGCACTGACCGGTCTCGTCCATCATCCAGCCGTGGTACATGCAGCGCAGGCCGTGCTCCTCCGGTATGCCGTAGGAGAGATCGACGCGGCGGTGGGGGCAGAAGCGTTCGATGAGTCCGAGGGTCCCGGACTTGTCCTTATAGAGGACGAGGTCCTCGCCGAGGAGCCGCACCGACTTGGTGGGGCGTTCGTTGAGCTCGGCGGCGGCAGCGATGGGGTGCCAGTACCGGCGCATGAGCTCACCCATGGGGGTTCCGGGGCCGACCTGCGTCAGTTGCTCGTTCTCCTGTACGCTCAGCATCGCGTGGCCTCCTTGCCTGTTCGTTCGCTGGCGGGATTGTACCGCATGGCGCAAGCGAGGTTATACGAAGAGAGGCGCCCCGCAGGACGCCTCTCTCGTCGGTCGTTGCAATGCCTGCTGGCTAGAGCGGCCAGTTGTTCTTGATGCCCTCGACAGCGCCGACTTTATCTCCTGCAGCGCGTGCCTTGATCTCGTCCTCCGACTCCGCAGGTGCGCGGTCCGGCAGCTCTTCCCACGTCTGGAGCACCTGGTTGATGAGCTCGCCGTCGCGGGAGTATCCGGCCTCGCCGGGGATGTACTTCCTGGCGCGCTTCATGCCGAACTTCACCTGTTCCAGCGGCGCGACGATACCGCCCTCAGGTGGGGGTGTGCGAAAGACGTTCATCGGGTCGCCGCCGTCGGCGACGACGTCCATCTGCTCGCGGAGCAGCTTGCGGTAGAGGATGAGGCCGCGGTCGGACTCGCCGAGGTGCTCCAGGTTCCGCTTGGCGATGGGCCCTTGCGTCACCCACATCGTGTAATCCTGGTTGAACACCACGTCCACGATCCAGCGACCGTTCTCGTCCAGCAGCGGCACTTCGCGGTAGGGAACGGACTCCTGCTTCGGCACGGGCTGGCCGGGAGCGCCCCGCCACGTGTAGAGCGAGACGTGCAGCGTGTTCTCGTCGTCTATCGGGACGCGGAACTGCATCGTCACCGAGACCTCGGAGCCGACGAGCAGGATGTTCGGCACGAACACGGGGTGGCCGTGCTTCCAGTCGTCGTCCTCCTCGGTGTAGCCCTTGAAGACACGGCGCTTCACGACGCCGTGCTCGAAGATGTCGAATCCGATCTTCTGGTGCGTCGGCAGGTCGAGCAACGCGCCCTTGAAGCCGGGGCCCTGCTGTACGTACTGCCCCCAGTAGGAGTGCGCCCACTCGACGTGTACCGGGTCGAGCGAGTTCTCCTGGCACTGGAGCCAGTTGCACGGCAGGTGGGAGATGGCGATGTCGCGCACCGCGTTGTCCCACACCAGCGGCTCCCAGAGCGGGAGGAACGGGACGGGCTGCGGCCCGAGATACGCGAACACAAGCCCACCGGCAACCTCGACCGGGTAGCCCGCGATCTTCACCTTCTCCTTGAAGCGTCCGTCCGGGTGGACGGTCTCCTCGAAGGGCTGCTCGATGCACTGGCCGGTCTCGTCCATCATCCAGCCGTGGTACATGCAGCGGAGTCCATGCTCCTCGGGTATGCCGTAGGAGAGGTCGACCCTGCGGTGGGGGCAGAAACGTTCGATGAGTCCGAGGGTCCCGGACTGGTCCTTATAGAGGACGAGGTCCTCGCCAAGGAGCCGCACTGCCTTGGTGGGGCGGTCATCGAGCTCCGCCGCTCCCGCGATGGGGTGCCAGTAGCGGCGCATCAGTTCGCCCATGGGCGTTCCGGGGCCGACCTGAGTGAGTTCCTGGTTCGCTTTGACGCTGAGCATGCGTGCATTCACCTCGCGTGCGCAGATTTGCGTAGCGTAAGGGTAGGGCGGGAGCGGACATGGGTCAAGCGCGGCGCAGGCAGTTAATGAGCGGGATGCGCCGCGCCCGGACCCTTGCGCTTACGGCCTGCCGATCTCCGGCTTCGCCTCCGGGTTGCTGGTGACGACGCGCGTGTAGTACTGCCAGACGCCGCCGACCCTGGGACGCCAGCCGGAGGGGAGCACCTGCGCGAAGTGCGGCAGTTGCGGCAGCGGCGTGCGCCCGGACATCTCGTCCACGAGTTCGTCCTCGAGGTAGGGGTGGTCGGGCCCGGCTGCGGAGTAGGCCCAGTAGTTCATCTTGGCCTGCTCCTCGATCTGCATCATCGTCATCACCGCGTCTTCCAGGCTGCCGCCTGCGGACGTCGCGCCGTGGCCGCGCAGCAGGATGGCGGGGGAGTCGCCCATCAGCGCGGCGACCTCAGCGCCCTCCTCTTCCGTCTGCACGGTCTTGACGTGGTTCCACACGGGCAGTTCCTTCTGCACCAGTTGCGCGCCTTCCTGGTTCATGGGGCGGAGGCGCCTTCCGAGCGTCGTGGCGAGGACGGTGTAGTGCGGGTGCACGTGCACCACGGAGTTGACCTCAGGACGCGCCTTCATGATGGAGGAGTGCATGATGACCTCGAACGGCTGCGACGAGCCGACCGGCCCGTCCACCTTGTAGCCCTCGATGTCCACGACGATCATGTCCTGCGGGCGCATGGAGTGCAGCGCGTCGACCGCGTAGCCGCGGCCCTTCACCACGAACTTGTCCGGGTCGTTCGGCAGGCGCATGCTGGCGTGCCCCAGCGACGCGCGGAAACCGGTCGCGAGTCCCACTTCGGCGAGGACGCGGTTGGCGACCGCCACCTCGTATTTGACCTCGTCCCATTCTCTCGGCATGTTCTGGCCCTCCTGCTGGTATCAAGAGGGACTCTACTAGATACCGTGGCGCTGGGGTAGGGCGCTGGTAACTCAGGCGTCCTGTGGACGGCCATGCCGTTTCTAGTGAAGGGCCCGATGGTCAGGGACGTGCTCCGTCAAGGCACACGCCCCTTACAGGCCGGACTGGCCCGTTCGCAGCGTGTAGGCGGACTCGACGTCGGTGACGAACGCCCTCCCGTCGCCCGGAAACCCGGTCGCGGCTGCCGCCTGTATCGTGTCGGCAACCGCTTGGACCTGGTCGTCCTCGACGACGACCATCAGCATGGACTTCGCCAGTTCGTCGTAGATCTGACCGCCGACCTGCACGCCCTGCTGTTTGCCCCGGCCGAGCACGTCCCACTTCGTCATCGCCGGGAAGCCGTTCTTAGCAAGAGCCGAGGCGACCGCTTCTTCCCTCTCCGGGCGGACCACTGCGCGTACCATCTTCATGATTCGTCTCCTTATGCGTATAGGGCTAGCTGACCGGCACCATGAGTACCCGGTCTTCTGCGGGCTGTTCCCGCCTGATCTTCTTCAGCGTGGTGAGGTTGTCGATGACGACGGGCAGGAGTTCGTCGAGCATGCTCACCGGAACGAGGTCCATGATCTTCTCTCCGGGGCGCGGATCGGTCCCGGTCCGGCCTCCGACGAAGATGCTCACCGCGTCCACGACTTCGCCGTCGACGCGGGCCTTCGCCCCTTGGAAGCCGATGTCGGCTGCGTGGTGGTTGCCACAGCCCGCCGGGCAGCCTGACCAGTTCATGGTGAGTGGAGCGGCGTCCGGAAAGCGGGCTGCCAGGCTGTCGGCGAGCTCCTTGCCGAGTGCTTTGGTCTCGATCAGCGCCAGGTTGCAGTAGTCTTTTCCGGTGCAGCTCACAAGTCCGCGCGTGAACGGATGCGGTGATGGAGAGAACCGGGTGAGCAGCGGTTCATCCAGGAGGGGCTGCACCTTCGCTTCCGGCACCCCCACGATGATTGCGTTCTGGCCAGTCGTGAGGCGTATGGCTCCCGCACCGTAGACTTCGGCAATACGGGCGAGTTCCATCATGTCGCCGGCCTGCGTTCTTCCGGTAGGAACACAGAGTCCCACCGAGTAGAGGCCTGCCTGCCGCTGCTCGGTCACGCCGAGGTGGTCAGTCGTCCGTTGCAACCGTACGTCCCGGCCTGAGGGAAGGAGTGGAGCGCCCCACCGCTCTTCCAGCCGCTGCCGGAAGAGCTCGGGGCCCCATTCCTGCACGAGGAAGGCGAGGCGGGCTTTCGTGCGCTGCTCACGCGCACCCTCGTCGCGGAACAGCAGAGTGATCGCTGCCGCAAGAGAGGCTGCCTCGTCGGGCGCGATGAACACATCCAGGGGCTGGGCGACGGTCATACCACCCGAACCCATCTTGCCGCCGACGGCGACGTTGAAACCGTGTGCGGCCTTCGGGCCAGTGGCTGGCGTGAGTGCGATGTCCTGCGTCTCGCTGTGCGTGCAGTTCTCGAGGCAGCCGGTGATGGTGACGTTCAGCTTGCGCGGAAGGTTGGTGTAGTCACGGTTGCCAAGGAAAGTCTGAGTGAACTGTTCCCCGATCGGCGCGGCGTCGAACAGTTCATAGGGCGTCAGACCAGAGAGACTGCAGGTGTTGACGCCCCTGATGTTGTCCATCCCGGTCTGGAGCGAAGAGAGGTCGACGCCTCGCAGCGCCTCGAGGATATCGGGAACGTCCCGTATCTCGACGGCTCTGAGCTCCAACTGCTGCCGTGTGGTGATGTCGATTACCCCGTTGCCGAGGCGCTGCGCCAGCGAGGCCAGCGTGCTGAGCTGGCGCGAAGCAAGCTGGCCGTTGGTGATGCGGACTCGCATCATGAAGCGTCCGGGAGTGGGCTTGCGGAAGAACGTGCCGATCCACTTAAGCCGCTCGCGGTCGTTCGGTTCGAGCGTCTCCCAGCCGCCGTGCTGCGCGGCGAGTTCATCTATCTCTTCCAGGATGTCGAGACCGTTCTTCTCTGCCTTGAGGCGCTCGATGGGGTTCATGCGTTGCTCTGCCTTGGTTTCCTACGTGTTGCTACGTGTTGCTGTACAGGGCCATAGGGACGCGCTTGGCGTATGCGGGAGCGATGGCCGCGGCCCCCCGTCCGAGGGCGCGTTCCATCGCGATGCGTTCTTCGGTCTCCCGCTCGGGCGAGAAGCGCACCACGAGCACGAGCGCGGACATGCTGGTAACGATGGCGGCGAGGTAGAGCAATGCCTGCTCCGTGGCGAGCGATTCGATGCGGAAGAGGAACCCGGCGGCGACAGCCCCCGCATTGCCGCCAGCCCCCACGATGCCTGCCACGGCTCCCAGTGCGCGCCGGTTGATGAACGGGACGACTGAGTACGTCGCACCCTCTGCCATCTGCACGAAGACGCTGAATACGAGCATGGAAAGAACGGCCACGGGCAGGATAGCCATCCGCGAGAAGACGGCCAGTGCGATGCCTTCCAGCAGGAGCACGCCGCCGAGGAAGAGCGTCCGCCCTCTGAGGCCGAAACGCAGTCCTGCGAGGTCGCCGAAGACGCCGCCGAGCGTGCGAGCGAAGATGTTCATCAGCCCGAACAACCCAGCGATGAGACCGGCGGTCGCAACGCTCAGCCCGAACCGGTCGTGATAGTAGAGAGCAGCGATATTGTGCATGGTGAGTTCCACGCCGAAACAGGCGCCATAGACCAGGAAGAGCGCCCAGACGCGATGGTCTCTTGCGGCTTCCAGGAACGCACCCTTGGCGTTGGACTCTTTGGTTTTCAATGGACGCGCCTCACCGTCTGGGCTGTCCTGAGTGAGCCGGTAGTAGGCGATGCCCATGAGGAAGAGCGCGACGCCGGGAACCACCATGGCGAGGCGCCAGCCCAGGACCTGGCTTGCGCCGAGACCGATAATGGCAGCGAGGATCAGGGGCATGACCATCTGCGTGACGCCCCCGCCGAGGTTGCCCCAGCCCGCGGTCGTCGCGTTGGCGGTCCCGACAACGTTGGGCGCGAACATGACCGACGTGTGGTATTGCGTGATAACGAACGAGGCTCCGATGATGCCAATGGCAAGCCGGAACAGGAGGAAGGACTCGTAACTGGTGGCGAGACCGATGCTCATCACGGGGATGGAGCCGATGATCAGCAGCCCAGTGTAGGTCCGCCGGGGGCCGATCTGGTCGCACAGCCACCCGACGAACAGGCGAGCCACGATGGTAACGGCGACGGATGCGATGACGGTGTTGCCGATCTGCGCCTTGGTCAGTCCGAGGTCGTCGCGGACGATGGCCATCATCGGCGCGATGCCGAACCACCCGAAGAAAGCGAGGAAGAAGGCGAGCCAGCTCATGTGGAACGCGCGCATGTGCGGACGGGCGAAACTGAAGAGGGATATGCTCGCCGCCTTGTGCGTCTGGGGGTCTATCCTCATGCTCGCTTCATCCTCTGCATTGCGCTGGGATCGTGGTGTCCGGCCTCAGCCTTAGATGTCGGCTGACGCCTCACCGCTGCCGACCTTGGCCACGACGACATGCGCCTTCTCCTGGCCTGGGGCCCCGAGAACGGATGTCTTGCTCTGGCCGAGGAGCCGCTTGATGCCGTGCGGGTCCCTCACGAAGCACCTGACCTGGTGCAACCACTTAACGCTCTTGTACCCCTGTAGGAACGGCACCCAGAGACGCACCGGCCCCCCGAGTTCGTGCGGCAACGCCTCCCCGTTGATCTCGTAGACCAACAGCACCCTCGGATCGCGGGCAAGGGTCTTGGGCAGGCTTTCGAAGTACATGCCGTCCGCGGAATAGAAGGCGAGGTAACCCGCTGTGGCGAGGTCCATCCCCGCAGACTCGAGCACTGACTGGAATCGCACGCCGGTCACCAGCGGCGTCTCCGACCAGTTGAAGATCTGGCAGACAAGCGGAGTCGGCTCGCGGACGACCGGCAACTGCTCGATATCCTGCCACCGCACGACGGTTGTCTTGCCGGTTACATCCGTCAGGCTCATCCGCCAGTCCTCCAGTGGCTGCCGGGCTGGCATGGGGAAGAGGGAGAGGATGGGCAGCGGTTCGGCCTCGAAATCCATCGCCGCGAACTGGTCCTTGAACTTGGGGTAGTTGACGTAGGGACGCAGTACCATGACTAGACCGCGCCCGCGCTCGCGAGCTCCTGCTCGGGCCGTTCCGTGCAGATGACTTCCTGCAGTGGGCAGACGAATATCTTGCCGTCGCCGTAGTTGTCGGACTTGTTGGCTGCGACGAGCGCATTCGCGAGAGGCGTTGCAGCCTCGTCCGGCACCGCCCAGGCCAGCATCCGCTTCGGAAGGAACTGCATCACGCCTCCATCCTCTCCGTTGGTGGGGCGCATGTAGCGGAGTCCTCGCTGACGGCCCCGGCCCATAACGCGCCGGTGCGTGTAAGCGGATATGCCCAGGGCAAGTGCGGCATCAACGCTCGCCTGCCACTTCTCCGGTCTGATGACGGCTATAACTTCTTTCAAGGGGGCGCCTCCTGCGGCATCGCTTCCATCAAGCGTAGACGCAGGGTGTGTTGTGCCGATTACGAAAGTGTTGCGGTGCTGTTACATAGCAGCGATGGGTGACTGCCGCCATGGCACTGCGACTCCGCCTCTCGCATGCAACGCTGGGACGCAGGTGCTCGTCCCCCCGTGGTAGGATTGCCGCATCCTGAACGAGGAGTAGGGCGATGGACATCCTGGCGATGGACGGCGACGGGCACGTCGAGGAGTGGGAAGGCACCTGGTCCGACGACTACCTTGAGCCTGAGTTCCGCGACCGCCGCCCCAAGGTGGTCGAGACCGGCGAGTTCGAGCACGACTACGTCTGGGATATCAACGGCGAGCGCATCCGCATCGGAGGCTCACCCTCCAGCAAGGATGGTGTCGTCTCCACCGAGTACGAGATGATGGCGAAGTGGCGCGGCCCGCACGAGAGCGGCGAGTTCCACTCCGCGGAAGCACGCCTCGCGGTGATGGACGCCGAGAACACGTACCTCTCCGTCAACTACCCCACGCTCCTGCTGGACTGGCCTATCGTGCATGACCCTGCGCTCAACGCGGCGCTGACGCGCTCCTACAATAGCTGGGTCGCCGACATCTCCAACCAGTCGCCCGACCGCCTCAAGTGGGTGACGGTGATCGACCCGCACGACCCTGCCGAGGCGGTGCGTGAGATGGAGCGCACTCGGAAGATGGGCTCCATCGGCGTCATGGTCTTTGGTGATTACAACGAGAAGGCGCTCGACGACCCGAGTTTCGAGCAGTTCTGGGCCGCGGCGCAGGACCTGGACATGCCGGTGAACGTGCACCCGGGCATCGGCGCGCGGGACGCCATCAAGGCCTACCGCAACATCGCGGGCGACCAGTTCCTCATGTCTGTTGTGCGCGGGTTCAAGACCATCTGCGGCTCCGGCATCCTCGACCGCTACCCCAGGGTGAAGGTTTCCTTCCTTGAGACGGGTTGCACCTGGGTGGACTTCGCCGTCGCCGTCATGGACTTCACGCTGGACAACGTGAAGGACCGGCTGGAGATCGGCGCGATACGCTCCGAGCACAAGGCCATAGTGGAGCGCGGTCTGCCTGAAGCGACGCCGCTGGAGTACATCAGGGACGGCCGCATCTTCATCGGCTTCGAGGTAGACGACGACCTGCTGCCCTACATGGTGAACAAGTACGGGACGGACTGCTGGGTGTACGCCAGCGACATCCCGCACGCGCACCGCATCCCGCACTCCCCGAGCTACATCTACAACCGCCCCGACCTCACGGACGAACAGAAGTCGCGCATCGTCTGGAAGGGCACCTCAGAGCTCTACAGCCTCCCAGTACCGGAGGGAGTGGGGATACACTAAGCGCCAGATGCGCTACGAGTGGGACGAGGCCAAGCGCCGATCTAACATCGCCAAGCACGGAGTCGACTTCCAAGTGATTTGGGATTTCGACTGGCGCACGGCATTGAAAGAGGAGAGCCCTCGGGCTGGAGAACTGCGCTATCGAGCGTACGGCTTTGTCGGTGTGCGCCTGTACTCGGTGGTATACACTGGACGTGGTGAGAACATCCGTATCATCAGCATGCGAAAGGCAAACGACAGGGAGTTCGACCGCTATGCCGCCACTTAAGCCAGGGGCTATCCGGCCAACCCCGGAAGAAAACGAAGAGATCAACGCGGGCATTGCCGCCGACCCTGACAACCCTGAGGCAACGGAAGAAGAGTTCGCGCGTATGCGTCCTATGACCGAAGCCGACCCCGAACTCGTCGCACGCTACCTCAAGGACAAGGAAGCCAAGGCTCGCAGAGCTTCCTGATTCCTTCTGCCTACTCTTTGCGTTCGGGTTCGCCGGCGTCCGGCGAGCCGTAGCGCTCTCTTGCCGCCGTTCCGAACCAGTCGCCAGCGGTGCGTGTGCTCGTCCAACCCTCTTTCGCAGCCGCTGCCCGCGTTCTGCGCGTCGCGGCTCTTGCCGCCCCGACGGCGAGCTTGGCCGCCCGGTCCTTCACCAGGAAGCCTGCGGCTGCCACGGCGGGTATCAGTATCAGGTGTGGGCGCATACCAGTCTCCTATCCGTTCCTCATCTCGCGGGCGGGTGCAACTGGCGATGCGAGTTGGGCGGCCTTCTGTTCACTGCAATTCTACCGTTGCCACGGCTGTCGCTGGAATCAAGGGGAGACGCGTAATACCTCCAGTTTCAGGTATGCGCCCGGTCATCCATGCCTATTCCGGCTTGCGTGCCACTACCTTCACGCTGGAGACGTCCGCCGGGGCGTCGTTCTCGATGCATGCCGTCTCCTCGGTGATGGCGATGCCCTCGAAGCCTGCGCTCCGCAGCCGTTCGAGGTAGGTGCCCTTCGGCTCCGCACCGGCGGTGCACGTCACCCAGGCCTCCACGCCCTTGCGAGCAGGACCGTCGGGGTTGAGCGCCATCATGTCGGAGATGTGCAGCCTGCCGCCCGGCGACAGTACACGGAACGCCTCGCGGAATACCGCGTCCTTGTCCGGCGACAGGCAGACGACGCAGTTGGAGATGACCACGTCCACCGACGCGTCCGGCAGTGGGATGTTCTCGATCTCGCCCTTCACGAACTCCACGTTGGTGAGGCCGAGCTTCGCCTGGTTGCTGCGCGCGAGGTCCAGCATGTCGGGCGTCATGTCGAGCCCGATCACGTGCCCAGCTTCGCCCACCTGCTGCGCCGCGAGGAAGCAATCGATGCCGCCGCCCGAGCCGAGGTCGAGCACGCGCTCGCCCTCCTGAAGTCCCGCCAGTGCCGTCGGGTTGCCGCAGCCGAGCGATATGGCGATGGACTCGGCGGGCAGCCCGGTCAGTTGCGCCTCTTCGTACAGCGTCATCGCCCGCTCCTGGCCTGACGGGGCGCAGCATGCGTCGGCCTCGGCGGACGTTGCCTCGACGGCGGTGAGCCCGATGACCACCCTGGCATCGTTCGCGTACCGCTCGCTGACCAGCCGTTTGATCTCCCTGGGTTCCGTGGTCATCTGCCTTCTCCTCGCCTTGTCGGCGGCTCTTCCCAGTATACGACTCTCCTCGCCGGCGCCTGAGTGATAGGCTTGCCCCATGGCACAGCGCAGCGCGGCATACGAGGCAATGATGCGACGGCTCGCGGACGGGGGCTACGCCCTGCTCGACGGCGGCATCGCCACGGAGGTGGCGCGTCGCGGCGGTACGCTGGGGGCGTGGGCGAATCTCGCGAACGTCGAACTGCCGGACACCCTGCGTGCTATCCACGCTGATTTCATCGCGGCAGGCGCGGACGTCATCAGCGCCAACACGTTCGCCTGTTCGGAGCTTCATCTCGCCGCGCACGGGGTACACGGACGCGAGGAGGAGCTGAACCGCGCGGCGGTGGCGCTGGCGCTGGAGGCGCGGGAGCGCGCCGGAGCGGAGCGACCACTGCCTGTGGCCGGCTGCATGACGACGGTCAGCTACCGGGGACCGGAGGGAAGAGTGGCTCCCGCTGAGGAGGACTGGGCGCTGGTTTCGCAGGCGCGCGTACTCGCGGATGCGGGCGTGGACTTCCTCAACGTGGAGATGCTGTCGCACGTCGAGCGCGCCAACGTCGAACTGGCCGCAGCGGCAACGGCTGGGTTGCCGGTATGGGCGGGGTTCTCCTCCGTAATGGACGAGGAGGGCAATCTCACACTGTTGAACCAGCAGGACGAGCCGCTGGAGGAATCGCTGCGGCGCATCGACCTCTCCGGCGTCGACGCCGTGTTCGTCATGCACACGGAGGTCCCGCTGGTGGAGCCATCGCTCGCCGTGCTGCGGGGCATCTGGGACGGCCCGCTCGGCACGTATCCCCACGGCGGAACGTACACGCGGCCGTCCTGGGAGTTCGACGACGACTTCACGCCGGAGGTACTCGCGGCGGGCGCGGAGCGGTGGCTGGCCGGCGGCTGCCGCATCGTGGGCGGCTGCTGCGGCGCGGCCCCGGCGCACATCGCCGCCCTGCGCGAGGTCGTGGACGCGGCGGCGGCCGCGGGATAGGCTGTGCATTCCCCTCTCCCCCCGGGAGAGGGTGCCGCCGCTCAATGGCGGTGGGTGAGGGCAGATCGATACGAGGAGGGCGCAGATGCGATTGCAGGACAAGGCCATCATCGTGACGGGCGCGGCAGGCGGACTCGGACGGCAGTACGCCATCCGTTTCGCCAAGGAGGGCGCGAAGCTCACCATCGCCGACGTACAGGACGTCAGCAAGACCGCGGAACTCTGCCGCGCCGAGGGCGCCGAGGTGATCCCGCTGCGCGTCGACGTCTCCTCCGAGGACCAGACGCAGGAGATGGCGCGCCGCACGCACGAGCAGTACGGGCGCATCGACGGCCTGCTGAACAACGCCGGCATGATGCGCGGACTGGGGGTGAAGTCCATCCTGGACGTGGACATGGAGACGTGGGACCGCGTGTTCGCGGTCAACGCGCGCGGCACGTTCCTGGGCATCCGCGCCGTCTTCCCGTACATGCGGGAGCAGGGCTCCGGCACCATCGTCAACGTCAGCTCCGGCAGCACGCTCCGCATCGCACGCGGGCCAACAGACATGAACCCGCACTACGTCTCGTCGAAGTCGGCCATCACCGGCATCACCCGTGCCGTGGCGCGCGAGCTTGGCCAGTACAACATCAACGTCGTCACCGTCGCGCCGGGCTCGACGACCTCCGACACCGAAGAGCCGATCGGCGCGGACGAGGCCTACCCCGAACCGGAGGCGTCGCTCGTGCGTCGCGGCGTGCCGGAGGACCTCACCGGTGTGATGACCTTCCTCTTCACCGACGACGCCCGCTTCATCTCCGGCCAGATGATCGTCGTCAACGGCGGCAGGGAAGTGCACTAGGACGCATGGCCGAACTGACCTGGGAGCGCATGGGACGCTGTGCCCGCCTCGCGTGGGAGCACGGCGTCGAGTCCTTCGAAAACGCGCCGCGTCCCCGCTCAGCTCTGCTGACCGGCCACCTGCTGCTCGGCGTCATCCGCCAGCCGGAGTGCGCGGGCGGTCTGATGCTGCGCCGCCTCGGCATCGACATGGCGCTCGCGGCCTCCATCACCGAGTTCGAGCTGCTGCATGCGCGTCCCGTGCCCGACCACGCTGAGCGCGTCGTCGACCTGTGGGGCAAGCCGCACACGCCACAGGCGCTCCGGACGATGGAGCTGTCGCTGGACGAGGCGGAGCAGTTCCACTCGGCCTATCCCATCGGCACCGAGCACATCCTCCTGGGACTGCTCGCCATCCCGGAGGGCATGGGCTGCCGCACGATGGCCTACTTCGGCGTCGACTACGCGAGCGCTCGCGCCGCCCGCGACGAGATCTGGGGGCTGCTCAAGCTCACCGAGTGAGGGTGGCCTTATCCGTCCGCTACAATGTGGGGCAGGTGACATCCCCATGAGCACGACACAAGACACCCCCGAACACCAGCCCTTCCGCCTTCCCGACCTGAGCGCAGGAGACTTGGACGGTCCCAACCCACTGGAAGGGTGGACGTGGGAGGAATTGCGGGACGTCATCTACGAGCACAGTTCGGACTCCGTCGCCGCTGACTAGCGAAACCTATGCCGGACAGCCTTGTTATCTTCGACTGCGACGGGGTCCTCGTGAACACCGAAGCGATGTTGAAGCGTGTTGACAAGAAAGTGGCGAGCGAATTAGGGATCGTCCTAACTGAGCAGGACCATGAGCGCTATGTCGGAGTTCAGGACGTAGACATGCTTGCGGACTGGGCCAACCGATTCGACGTGGCCATACCAGATGATTGCTTCGATCGCCTTCAGAGCGCCAAACTCGCCGCAAGTTCTGGTGACGCAATCAGTGCCGTCCCCGGCGCGACTGAAGGAGTGAGAAGGGTTGCCGAGACTGGCGTGTCCACTTGCGTTGCGAGTAACGGAACAGTCGAGCAGACTGCCGCGAAGCTCAGGTCAGTTGGACTGCTCGGCTACTTTAGGAACCGCCTGTTCAGCGGGTGTGACGTACCTAAAGGGAAGCCTGCTCCCGACCTCTTCCTGCACGCGGCACGAGTGATGAGAGTGGATGTCTCGCGCTGCATCGTGGTTGAGGACAGCGATACAGGCGTACAGGGAGCGCTGTCGGCCAGCATGACCACCCTCGTCCTGGCCCCGAACGGAGCGTCGCCCTTCGTAGCCGGGTCCGGCGCGATGGCATTCAGCGGGTACGCTGAACTGACGGAGGAACTGGTGCGAATGTGTGGTAGGGAGGTGCACTAGGGATGGTGTCAGTGGGTATATGGGTTGACCATATAATTCAATATGGGTAGTATGGTACTGAATGAAGACCACACTGGACATCCACGACGAACTGCTCATCCGGGCCAAGCGCCATGCCAAGGAGACAGGGCGGCCGCTGCGCGCTCTCGTCGAGGACGGGCTTAGGCGAGCGCTGTCCGCTGTTCCCGAGCAGGAGTCCTACCGGCTCCCCGACATGAGAGTGGGGAACCCGGACGACCCTGATCCCCTCGAACATCTGTCTTGGCCGGAGTTGCGCGACCTCATCTACGAAGGCAGGTAGACCCCGTGATTGCGGTCGACACGAACCTGCTGGTGTACGCGCACCGGTGGGATTACCAGCGGAATTCCGAGGCAGAGACAGTTCTGCGAACACTCGCAGAAGGCGACGCACCATGGGCGATCCCCTGGCCGTGCTGCTACGAATTCCTGAGCGTCGTCACGAACCGCCGGATATGGAAGGATGCCGCATCCACGCCGCAGGAGGCCTGGCGCCAGCTTCTCGCCTGGACGTCGGCGCCGTCGGCGCGCCTCATCGGAGAGGCCGAAGGATTCCTGGACATCTTGGGTCGCTTCGTGCAGCAGCCGCGCGTGAGCGGAGGGGTGGTCCACGACGCCCGGATCGCCGCGATCTGCGTTGCTCACGGGGTTGACGTACTGCTTACGCTCGACCGCGACTTCTCGCTGTTCCCCGAACTCCGCACGCAAAACCCCATCGGGGTTCGGTAGCCCCCTCTCACGCGGGCCGGAACACGGGGAGCGTGATGTCGTCGGTGACGTCTGCGAAGGCGACTTCGACGGCCATGCCGACCTGGATGTGCGCGGGGTCGGGCTCGACGCCGGTGAGGTTGGTGGGGATGCGGGGGCCCTCCTCGAGGTCGACCATGGCGACGACGAACGGGACATGGTCGCGGAACGCGGGCACCGGGGCGCGGTGCACGATGGCGAACGTGTGCAGGGTGCCTCTGCCGCTGGCCTGGACCCAGGATACGTCACGGGAGCCGCAGTGCGGGCAGAAGTCACGTGGGTAGAAGTAGGCCTGCTCGCAGGCGTCGCACCGGCGCAGCCACAGTTCGTGCGCCTGCGCCTTCTCCCAGTAGTAATCGGACTCAGGCTGCTTGACGGGCAGGGGCCCCCGGTACGCGTCGGTCGTCATCACTCCACCCCCAGGACGATGGTGCCGGTTGCCGAGAGCGCGCCGCCGGTGCCGTTGACGAGCGACAGCGAGACGTCCGGCGCCTGCCGGTCGCCGCACTCGGCGCGCAGCTGACGCACGGCCTCGACGACCGGGAAGATGCCGTACATGCCGGGGTGCGTGTAGGAGAGGCCGCCGCCGCTCGTGTTGAGCGGGAAGTCGCCGCCCGGGGCGGTCCGCTGCCCCGCCACGAAGTCGGGCCCTTCGCCCGGCCCGCAGTAGCCGAGCGACTCCAGCGTCACGAGCACCGTGTAGGTGAACGAGTCGTAGATCATCGTGAGGTCGATGTCGCCGTGGCTGACCCCGGCCATGCCGAGCGCGGCGGGGCCGGTGACGCGGGCGGGAGTCGAGGTGAGGTCCGGCATCGTCGTGATGCCCGCGTGGTCGTGGTGCTCCGCGTGGCCGAGCACCCACACGGGTGGCTTTGGCAGACTGCGGGCGCGTTCAGGCGTCGTCACGACGATGGCCGCGCCCGCGTCGGTGACGAGGCAGCAGTCCAGCAGATGGAACGGCCACGCTATCCAACGCGAGTTGTGGTAGTCGTCGAACGTCATCGGGTCGCGCATCATCGCCTTCGGGTTGAGCTGCGCCCACTTGCGGGTTGAGACGGCGATCTCGGCCATCGCCTGGCGGGCACGGTCCTCGCCGTACTGGTGCATGTAGCGAGTGGCGGCCATCGAGTAGTTGATGGGCATGCCGATCATGCCGTACGGCATCTCGTACATCGCCGATGGCAGGTTGGGGTCGCGCGGGATGGGGACGCGGCTGCTGCGTCCGGCCTGGCCGTGTGTGATGAGCGCGACCTCGCAGAGGCCGTTGGCGATGGCGTTGACCGCGTGCCCGACGTGGATGACGAACGACGCTCCGCCGACCGTCGTCGTGTCCGTGTAGCGCGGCGCGATGCCGAGGTAGTCGGCGAGGTCGTAGTTGACGTACCCCGCGGTGAGCAGGCCGTCGACGTCGTTGCGTGTCAGCCCGGCGTCCTCGAGGGCGTTGTGCGCGGCCTCCGCGTGGTGTGCGAGCGCCGACTTGTGCGGCACGAGCCCGATCTCGTCGGACTCGGCGACGCCGACGATGGCTGCTGCTTTCGAGGTGCTTGTCATGGCCGGAGTCTAGCGCATCCCGTCGCTGTCATGCCTCCCCCGTTACTCTTCACCCATCTGCGCCATGCGCTCCATGAGCGTGTCCATGTCCACGTCCTCGACGTGGGTGGCGAGCGTCCAGTGGATGCCGCAGGGGTCGGTCACGCTTGCCATACGCTCGCCATAGAAGTGGGTCTCGGGCTCGGCGTCCACGGTTGCGCCGGCGCTCACCGCGCGGGCGCAGGCGGCGTCCACGTCTGTGGTGTAGAGGTGGATGTGCGCCGTCTGGGCGGGGGAATCGGGCGGCATCGCGTCGGAGAGCATGACGATGGCGCCGTCGATGGCGACCTCGGCGTGCGCGAGCATGTCCTCGGACATGGGGATCCGCATGCGCTCCACCGCGCCGAACGCGTTCGCCAGGAAGTCGATGTAGCCGATAGCGCCCTCGACAACGAGGTAGGGCGTGATAGCGGTGTAGCCGTCCGGGATGGGCTTGACGTCGGACATGGGGCCTCCTTCTCTATCTGGTAGGTAGTCTGCTGTCCTGCGGGCGGAATGGCCTTCACCGCGAAAAAGTGAGCCATTTCTGGCCATTTCTGGCCATTTCACTCCTGACGCGACGGGGAGTCCGCGTGGGCCGCCGGCCCCGCAGCAGGCACCATGGTAGGGCAGGCAGGGGCGTCGGCGTAAGGGGCAGGTGTCACGGTGGAGGAGAATGCATGGGCTAGACTATGGTGGAACTTGGGCAGCCCTGTATAGGTGGGAAGGAGCAAGATGGGTTCGAGAAGGACGGGCAACGGCGAGGAGAGAGTCTACCAAGCAGCAGAGCGGTGGGTTGACTGTGCACTCCGCAGCGATGATTCGCTCTTTACTCCCGGTAAGGCCATTTGGTCGAGCCGATGGCTCGGCGAACTCCATGAACGGTTCCTAAATCACCCTGACGAATCTAGCGCAAAATTCACAGAAAAATTACGGCAACAGCTTAGCGATAGCCCTCCGGAGGTATACCAACTGATGGGAGAGGTACTATATGTTCACCTTCTTATCGTCCATACAAAAAGCAGTACTGACGAAAGCAAGTTGATTAACGAAGTTCTTGAATGGTCATCCTCACCAGCAGAAATTCCTAATGAATATATCAGTAGTCTTACCCCTGGCATCGCTACTCCCGGGCAATACTTTCACTCAGGTCGACCATTTCAAGTGGGATACATCATTGAGTTTGTTGAACAATGGAAACAAGGCACCGGAAACCGAGAGTTGTTAGACGATCCATGGAAATTCAAAGATTATCTTTACCATGTACAATGCAACAGTTCTCTATTTCGCACAGATAAACCAGATGGACCAATTCTGTTGAGAGCGCACAACCTTGAAAACGGCGCTAAGATTGCTCATTATAGCAAGGATGGCTGGTATGTGAAGCCACGCGATTACCCTGTGGTGCTCTTTGATTTGAACGGATACATTATATTTGATTCTGAATCGGCACTCGCTAATTTCACTAAGGCTCAAACCCATCTCCAACCTAGTACTCTGCCTGGCTACGTTAAGTGTAGTCATTCCCATTTGGAAAGCAGTGATACTGAAAAGGCACGCCTTCAACGAGAAGCCATACTTCACTTGGTGTTCCCAGATATCTTCGAACCGATTCTCTCTATTCCCCACAAAGAAAAGATTGCTGAAGCATTTGTGGGCTTTGTGGTAGAACAGACTGATGACCTTAATTGTCGTCTGTATCAAATTCGTCAGAGCCTACAGCCAATATACGGAGATGATTTCAGTTTCTATCAACCTCCGGTCAAGGCGATATGGCAGAATGGGCATGGTCCGGTTCCCCCTCCACCACCAAAAGACCTCCAAACCCTAGCTGGCGAACTTTGCTTACCCACCGATTTCATAACCGGGATCGCTATCCTTCTGGAACAGAAGAAGCAGGTCATCTTCCAGGGACCTCCTGGCACGGGCAAGACGTATGTTGCGCGTGAGCTTGCCCGGTATCTCGCTGAGAACGAGGAGGACGTGACGCTCGTGCAGTTCCACCCCTCCTACGCCTACGAGGACTTTGTACAAGGCATCCGTCCGCGCATTGGGGATGGGCAGGTTGGGTTTGATTTGAAGGACGGGCCACTCGTACGGGCTGCTGACCAAGCGAGAAAAAAGCCGGAAGCGAAGCATTTCCTCGTGATAGACGAGATCAACCGGGGCAACCTCGCAAAGGTGTTCGGCGAACTCTACTTCCTGTTGGAGTACCGCGACCAGAAGATATGGCTCCAGTACTCGGACAGGGAATTCTCGCTGCCGGAGAACCTGTACATCATCGGGACGATGAATACTGCCGACCGCTCAATCGCGTTGGTCGATCTCGCGCTGCGTCGCCGGTTCTCTTTTGTGGGGTTCGACACGCGCGAGGAGCCCATCAAAGGGCTGTTGCGGCGCTGGCTCAGCACAAACGCGCCTGGCATGGAGTGGGTGGCGGACGTCGTTGACCGAGCCAACAAGGAACTGGACGACCGGCACGCCGCCGTCGGGCCGAGCCACTTCATGAAGGAGGGTCTGACGGAAGACCGCGCCAAGCGCATCTGGAAGCACGACGTGCTCCCGTACATCGAGGAACGCCTGTACGGAGCGCGTGAGGACCTGGGCAGGTTCGATTTCGACACGCTGCATTCCGGCGAGAGGGGCGGGAACGCAGAGGAACAGGATGACGCGAATGCCGGAGCCGAGGATGGCGGTGAGGGCGTTGCGTCAGGTTGACCTGCGGGAGTATCGCCAGAGTGGACCGCATGTGCTCTCTATCGCGGAACGCGACGCGCTGCGGGCGGCGCTGCCGTCCCTGACGCTCGAAACCGTCACTGGCATAGAGGGCGCATACATTCTCACCCCCGGCGCCACCGTCGGCGCAGTCGAGATAGGCGACCTGTCGGTTCTTATCGAACCGAAGATAGACATTCGAACTTTGCTCTCGCTCGCGTCCTACGCCATCGGGAGGGTTAGGTTCCAGAAGACGGACTTTGAGTTCCCGGAGGAAGCGGCGCTGCCCGATGCGCTGGCCCTTGCGTTCGCTAGCGCCGCACGACGAGCGTTCTCACGCGGCTTGCTCCACGGCTATCGGACGGAAGAGGAGGCGCTCCAGACCGTGCGCGGACGCATCCGGTTCGACGACCAGGTACGGCGCAGGTTCGGCGTCCCGCTGCCTGTCGAGGTGCG
This sequence comes from SAR202 cluster bacterium bin16, assembly GCA_002238425.1. Classification (GTDB taxonomy): domain Bacteria; phylum Chloroflexota; class Dehalococcoidia; order Lucifugimonadales; family Australimonadaceae; genus Bin16. The sequence goes on from MPMJ01000034.1 coordinate 30,920, forward strand.
TTACGACGAGTTTACGGACGACATCCTGGCGAACCGCCTCGTGAAGGCGGCAGCCGTGCGGCTGGGCGGGATGCACCTTCGCTCGCCCGAGGCGCGGCGTGGCCTCGGCTGGGTCGCGGCGATGCTCGACAACGTGTCGTACGCGGAGTTTCAGCCAAGCCGCGTGCCGGAAGTCATATTTGACCGGCTGAACGAGCACTACCGAGGCGTCGTGACGCTGGCGCGGCTCGTCCTGCGTCGCGGGGCATTCGAGGCGGACAGAGGCCAGGTACGCGCGTCCGGCTTTCTCATGGACATGAACCAGGTCTTCCAGGAGTTCGTTACCGTTGCGCTGCGGGAGGCGTTGGGGGTCTCCGCACGTCTTTTCGGAGAGAGCGCCATATGCTCACTCGATAAAACGGGGCGAGTACATCTCAAGCCGGACCTCGTCTGGCGTGATGGCTCTTCCTGCGTATTCGTGGGCGATGTCAAGTACAAGCGTATCCGCGATGAGCGCATCCCCAACGCCGACCTCTATCAACTACTTGCTTATACCACCGCGCACAACCTGCCGGGCGGGTTGCTGGTTTACGCGCAGGACGAGGACGAACGCGAGTCTGCAACCTACACGGTTCGCCACTCCGGCAAGCGGATTGAGGTCGCCGCGCTCGACATCTCCGGCACGCTCGACCAAGTGCTGGAGCGTGTTAGGTGCCTTGCGGACAAGGTGCGAGCGTTACGCGGCCAAGCCGAGCAAGTGCGTCGCGCCGCGTAGAAGCGAGTGTCACGCTGGAGGATTCTCAGCCCCCGCCGACTAGTAGCAGACGGTAGGCGATGCGGTCGTAGTAGAGGGTGGTGCGGCCCTCGAATCCAGAGTCGGTGCCGACGATGAGCCATAGCCTGCCTTCGCCGTCCGTCTCGACGGTCAGCGCCTGCCCTTCGTTGCCCAGCGTCTTGATGCGGAACTCCGGGCCCGTCACGTCGGGATGAGCGACGTTGCCCATCACGACCATGGCCTCGCCCCCCTGGGATTGATTACCCTTGTCGATGTTCATCCTGAGGTGGCCGATGCTGTCCACCACCGTGGCGGGTTCCACGTCAGAGGCGCCGGCCTTCACGAAGACGCTCTCGCCCGGAGAGCCTCCGATGCCGATCAGACCGGCCCCGACGTTGGTCGCCAGGTCGAGCGATACCTCGACCGTGTATGCCGCGTCCGGCTGCAGGCCGTCGACGCGTCCCGTAAGGAACATGAAGAGGTCGTCGCTGCGGTTGTGCCCCTGTAGGGTAGGCCGCCGGCGAGTTACCCCGTCGTTACCGGAGCACTTTTCCGTCGGCCCCCCTCCGAACCGGACGTGCGGCTTTCACCGCATCCGGCTCTCCAGTGGTCTATGTCCGCGTTAGTTC
>MPMJ01000035.1 GCA_002238425.1 SAR202 cluster bacterium bin16
CGCCGGTGCCGGAGACGGCGACGTTGACCTGTACGCCAGGCTGTTCCTTGCGGAACTCCTCGGCAACCGCCTGAGTGACGGGGAAGACGGTAGATGAGCCGTCGACTTGGATGGTGCCGCTGAGAGCCATAGCCATAGCCGTAGGCGTAGCCGTCGCCGTGGCCGCAGCCGTAGCCGTAGGCGCCGGAGCCGCTGTCGGCGTTGAGCCCGAGTCGCTACAAGCTATGACGAAGGCGCCAAGAGACGCAATAAGGAGCAATAGCCCACTCATTCTGAAGTATCTGGTTGGTATCATCCTGCCTCCCTTTGGGGGTTGGGGTTACGTTGTTAGCGTAGGGAGGCGAAGTTAACGGCGAGCGCCGGTGCTCTTTAGCGAATCGTTAACGAGGGCTGGAGGTTTCCAGTAGGGATAGATTTCAGGCGGTGCGAGGCAGCGTAAACCAGAAGGTAGCGCCGTCACCCTGGGTGCTTTCGACGCCGATCTCGCCCCCGTGCAGCTCGACTATGTGCTTCGCTATAGCCAACCCGAGCCCCGTGCCCTGGTCACGCCTGGACCGGTCGGCCTTGTAGAAACGTTCGAATAGGTGAGGGAGGTGCTCGGGTGCGATGCCGGGGCCGCTGTCCCGTACCTGGACAAGGACGTTGTCCGTCTCCGAGTTGCCGGCCCGCAGTTCTATGGTCCCGCCGCGCGGAGTGAACTTCAGGGCGTTGCCCAGCAGGTTGGATATGACCTGCCGCAGTTTCTCCTCGTCCCCGAGCGCAACCACCTCCCCGGACGCACTGATGGTCACGGCGACCCCAGCTTCTTCTATGCGGTGTTCGAGGTCGGTGCGTACCGCTTCGATGGTGGCGGCTGTGTCGACCGGCTCCCGGTGCAGTTCCGATCGGCCACTCTCGATCCTTGAGAGTTCCAGCAGGTCGTTCACCATTGCATTCATGCGGTCGACCTCACGGTTGATGCGCCCGAGGAAATCGAGCGCCGTTGCCGGATCGCTCACTGCGCCACCCTCAATGGTCTCTACCATAGCCTTGACGGAAGCCAGGGGATTGCGCAGTTCGTGAGAGACGTTGGCGACGAATTCACGCCGCGTCGTTTCCAACTGCCGTATGGGCGTCAGGTCGTGCAGCGTGAGGAGGACGGAAGTTTCGGACTCATCCGGTTCGGTCTCTCCTGGGCCAGCGGTCAGGGGAGTGGCTGTTGCACTCATGCTTCGCCGGGGAGTCGAGAGGACGAGCTCCGTGTGCTGCCGTTCCCCGGACCCTCTGCTGAGCGTTACGAGGTCCCGTAGTTCGTGGTCGCGCAGAACGGAGCTCAGTGGCGTCCCGGTGGGCGCCTCGATGGAGAGCAGTTCGTTCGCGGCGGGGTTGGAGAGCACGATACGGTTCTCGGCATCGACGAGGATGACGCCGTCGGCCATCGTGTCGAGGACTGCCGTCAGTTGTTCGCGGTGGTCGGCGAGTTGCGAGAAGAGCCGGGCCAGAGCCTCGGTCATAGCCGCGAACGGGGCCTGCAGGCTGCTCAGCGTAGTGGACGTGAGTTCTTCCTGTCGCACGTTGAAATCGCCCGTGGAGATGCGGCGCATCGCTGCGACCGCAGCGCGAGCCTCTCTGGCTGCCGCGGCGTTGGTCCTGCGTTCCCGGGACAGCACGAGGAGCAGGCCGGCAGCGATGAGGAAGGAAAGGAGCGCGATGAAGGGTTCGGATGCAGCAAGGGCCAGCGCCCCGGCGACGAGCGAGAGGAGCGTCAGCGTTCCCAAAGCGATCCCGGCGCCCCGCAGTCCGGCCATATGCTGCTCACCTCAACCTTCGAAGCGGTAGCCGACTCCGCGGATGGTGATTATGCGCGCAGGAGTCGAAGGGTCGGACTCTATCTTTTCACGGAGCCAGCGCACGTGCACGTCCACCGTGCGGACGTCGCCTATGTAGTCGTATCCCCACAGCTGTTCGAGTATCTGGTCTCGAGTGAATGCGCGGCCTGGGTTCCGCATGAAGAGCGCGAGCAATTCGAACTCGCGCGGCTTGAGTCGCAGCTCTTCATCGTTGAGAGAGGCCTGGTGTGCGTCCACGTCCACGGAAAGCGAGCCTGAGCGCAGGGGTTCAGCCATCCGGCTGGAGGCGGTCTTGCGCGGACGCCGGAGCATGGCGCGGACGCGGGCCATCACCTCGCGCATGCTGAACGGTTTCGTGACGTAATCGTCGGCCCCTATCTCCAGGCCAACGACGCGGTCTATCTCTTCACCTTTCGCGGTCAGCATCAGGATGGGCACGTCGCTCTCACGGCGAAGGATGCGGCAGACTTCCAATCCGTCGAGGTTGGGGAGCATCACGTCGAGGATGATGAGGTCGGGAAGGGCGGTACGGGCGGTCTCGAGTCCGCTCCCACCGTCCGGGGCCGTCAGGACGGCGTAACCCTCATGCTCCAGGTTGTAACGGAGCGCCTCTACGAGGTTCTCCTCGTCTTCCACCACCAACACAGAGCGGTTCGTCATGCGAGTCGGCTCCGTTCAGGGCCTGCAGGCCTCTTGGGTTACGGGAATTGTATGGCCATCGTGCAAGCGAACGCTTAACGGGCAGTTAAAGGGCTGCGTACACACGTCGCAAGTTTAACAGAGGTGCTGCTTACGACAGTTTTCCAGTCAGGAGAGGCAACCCCACACAGGGTGGCGCCTGTAGCAGGGCATCCAGTGGGGAAACCGGGCTACGCGCCCCTGATGCGTTCCAGCAACTCGCCGATGGTCAGCCAGTAGTAGACGATGAACGTCCCTGCGACGAGCAGCATCACGGCGCTTATAGTACCGACGTGCGGCAGCGCCTTGCGAAGCCCGGTAGCTATCGCACCCTTGAAGAGGGCCATGCCGATGGTCAGCGCGAGTATCACGGAGCCCATGCCCAGGCCGTACAGCACGAACTGGAGTACGGAGTCCAGGAAGGTCCCTGCAGTGAATGTCCCGCCGATAACTGCGAGGAAGATAGGCAGCGTGCAGCTGAGCGAGGCAGTGCCGTAGGCGAGACCGAAGGTGAAGTAGCTCCGCACGCTCTTGCTGTTCGCGTTGCCGAACCGAGATGAGATGCTGGCAGCGAAGTTGTTGTAGAGCTTGCCGCCGGAGAGGAGGTACGCTCCAGCTACAACGAGCAACACACCGATGATGAGGCCGATCCACGGGAAGGCGTCGGCTATCCCGCGTGCGCCCAGGCCGATGGGCGTTCCAACGGCTGCGAAGAGGACCACGAATCCCACCGATACCGTCGCGCCGACGAGGAGGGCCCGGCGCAGTCGCGACACGACGCTGCTGGCAGCGGCATCGCCGCCTTCGCTCTCGCTCAGGTAGAGGCCGAGGTAAGCGGGGAGCATGGCAAAACCGCAAGGGTTGACGGAAGAGACCATGCCCGCGCTGAATGCGAACCCGAAGGGGAACAGATCACCCAGGTCGCCCAGAAAGTTGCCGGATTGAGCGGACGCGGACTCCACGCTCTGGGTAACCGCTCCAAACTCGCTGCCTGTGATGATCGCCCCGACGATCGCGACCGCGAGCGACCCCACGAGTGCGAGGATAGGCCCAGCTGTTCCCCAACCGATGTTCTGTACCGCGGCACGCATCATTCTGCTCCCAGTTCCGTGGTTCTACCTGGCTCTCTCTATATGATACGTCCCGCGTTGCCACGGAGGATGTTCATCCTTACGCGGGCGTGCTACCCCCATCGCATGCTTCTCCTGCGCATGCCGAACGCAACGGCGACGAGGAGGCCGCTCGCAGCGAGCGTCAGCGTGAGCGCGAGCACCTGCGCCTCGTTCGTCCGACCCGTCAGGACGGCTTCGTAGATGGCTATGGGCATCGTGCGCGTGCGCCCGGGGATGCTTCCAGCCACCATGAGCGTCGCTCCGAACTCCCCTATGGCGCGTGCGAACGCAAGGCTGACGCCGGTCATCACCGAGCGCCAGGCGAGGGGGAGCGTTATGCGCGTGAATATGGTCCGCTCCGTCTGCCCCAGCGTACGAGCCGCGTCTTCCAGCGTGTGGTCCACCGATTCGAACCCGGCCTGCGCGGTGCGGATGAGGAAGGGCGCGGAAACGAAGAAGGCCGCGAGCGCAGCTCCGCTCCACTGGAAGACGAACGTGAACCCGAAGAGCGTCTCAAGTGCCTCGCCCAGGGGTGAGTTGCGTCCTACGGCGACCAGCAGGTAGTAGCCGAGTACCGTAGGAGGCAGCACCATGGGTATGAGTACGGCCGTGGAGAGCAGGTCGTGCACCCAACCGCGCAGACGTGAGAGTCCCCACGCAATGGGGATGCCGACCATGAACGCAAGCGTTGTACTTGCGATGCCGGTCTGCAGGCTTAGTCTCAGGGCGTCCCAGTCCATCGTCACTCCACGCCGCCAACCTTATCAAGCTGCGGTGTGTAGCCGAACCGCTCCCACGTTTTGATCGCCTGTGCGTCGAGCATCGACGCGATGAAGCGCACCGCCGTGTCCGCCGCCTCTGATCCGCTGGTCACGCCCGCAGTGACCTGGAGGCCGACGTTCGCTTCCGGGGGCAGTGGGGCCAACGCACGGATGCCTCGAGCGTCCGAGGCGATGAGCAGTGAGCGTGGAACGAATCCGACCTCTGCGTTGCCGCTCGCCACGAACTGGAACGCGTGCGCGACGTTCTCGCCGTAAGCGATCCGCTCAGCTACGTCATCCCAGACACCCAAGTCCCTGAGGTAGCGCCTGGCCGCCTCTCCATACGGCGCGATGTCCGGGTTTGCAAGGGCTATCTGTCGCACAGCGCCGCTACGCAGGAGCGATGCTACGTCGTCCGCGGGACCTTCGAGGTTCGTGATCGCGACCAGTTCGCCTGTCGCGAGTACGGTGGCGCTCGTGGGGTCGAGCAATCCATCGGCAGCGAGCGCGGAGGTGTAGCGACTGTCGGCTGAGACGATGAGGTCGAGGGGAGCGCCCTGGCGCAGCTGCTCGGCGAGCGTGCCGGACGCGCCGGTAACGAGCGTCACGGAGATCCCGTTCTCGGACTGGAACCGTGCTGCAAATTCTTCGGCTGCCGGCTGGATGCTCGCGGCGATACCCACCAGCAAGGCAGGGGCGTCTTCACCTTCGCCGGGTGTGCAGGCGGAGGAGAGCAGCACGAGGAGCAGGGCTGTCGTGAGGCCAACCAGCCAGAGCGTGATGGGCCCGGACGTCTGGCCGAGCGTGGAAGGGGGGCGGGCTGCGTTAGAGCGATTCAAGGACTGCGCCGGCGTGGCCCTTGACCTTCACGTTCTCGAAGACGTGCTCGACGACACCTTGCTCATCGATGACGAACGTCGTACGCGCCACGCCCATGTAGGAACGCCCGTAGTTCTTCTTCTCGACCCAGACCCCGTACTTGTTGACGATCTCCCTGTCCGGGTCCGCGACGAGTGTGAACGGCAGGGAGCATTTGCTCTTGAAGTTCTGGTGGGACCTCACGCTGTCGGTGCTGACACCGATGACTACGGAATTCTTCCGGGAAAGGGCAGGGGAGAGGTCCCGGAAGTCGCATGCTTCTTGCGTGCAGCCCGGAGTGTTGTCCTTTGGATAGAAGTAGAGGACCACCTTGCTGCCGCGCAGCGAGTCGAGCGTGAATTCCGCGCCGGTGTCGTCTGCAGCAGTGAAATCGGGCGCGGCATCACCAACCTGGAGCATCAACCTCTCCTGAACACGCGTGTGAGAGTGGATCCTGAGAGTGAATCGTAAATCCCAGGGTACCGCGGGACAACCCCGCCACGCCTGAGGAGCCTCGTACAGCGCTTCCATGAAGCGGAGACGGGGGTGTGGTCGTATCGAGGAGCGTTAGAACCCCTCCCAAGCACATGCTCGCCGGGGATGGCAAGCCCCGGATGGCACGCCAGAGAGACCAAGCGCAGGAATAAACAGAGACTCCAGCAGCAGTTCCCAGGAGTGGTCGCAGCAATTTCCAGATAAACCAGTAGAGGAAAGTAGAGAAATCTGCAGCAATACGCCATTGCCTTATCTGTTTCACTCCTGCAGAATCCTTCAGGCGCACAGAGAAACTCTGAGCCGCGACAGAATGAACAGCAGCGGAGGGAGAGGAAATGGCGAGACTCGGCCAGTACAGCTACCCTGACATCAGGTTCGGCGACGCGGTAGAGATAGCGAACCGCATCCTGAACAAGTTCAAGGGGACGGTGAGCGTGAAGGGCCTTGCGTGGGAACTGGGGATGGCCGAGGGGAGCGGCACCCTGTTCGCGAAGGTCGCAGCGCTCCGCGATTTCGGCCTCGTGGAAGGCCGTGGTGAGCTTCGTATCTCTCAGTTGGCGCAGCGGGTCCTGCACCCGGCCAGCTCAGAGGAATGCCTGGAAGCGACAGCCGAGGCGTTCCAGCGCGTCGAGCTGCTGAGCCAGCTCTACACGCGGTTCGAGGGTGAGGTGCCAGACGACATGAGTCTCCTGGTTGGGCTGGAGGAGATCTCCCGCGCCCCCCGGGACGAGATCGTCAAGCGTGCTCCCCTTATCCAGAAGCACCTGACCGACGCCATACGGGTGCTCGGGAGGCCTGTCAAGGCAGAGAGAACCGCAGAACATTCTGGCAGGCGCCAGAGGATTGCTGCCGAATCTCCGGATGCAGCTCCTGAAGCGCCGGCCGAAGAGCCGGCTTCCGATGGGCTGCACATCACGGCTGCGGGGCGGCGGCTCTCGGTCCCGCTGACGGCCGAGTACATCGAGGTGGCCATCAGCCTCCTCCGCGCGATGCAGGTAGAGATGCGCCGGGAACCTTCGGCTGAGCCCGCGATGCCGCTCTTCGAAGGCATGGAATTCGACCTGGGAGAGCAGCTGGACGTGTGAGGCGGGGGACTGGCGCCCCAGACAGGATTCGAACCCGTGACCCGCTGCTTAGAAGGCAGCCGCTCTATCCTCTGAGCTACTGGGGCCTCTCTTCGACTATAGTGCCGGGGCGCATGAGGGTCAATCAACCCTCTGCGCCCCGGTTGCGCTTAACCACTTGTAGATACGGAGGCATGCGTCCAATGACGTACCAGACGATCAAGTTCGAAACCGACGGCCCACTCGGTGTCCTGACGCTCAATCGCCAGGAACGCCTGAACGCCATCAGCCGTGAGGTTACAGAAGAGCTGCAGCACCTGGTGACACGCCTGGAGACGGACGACGAGGTGCGCGTCCTCATCGTGACCGGCTCAGGCCGCGCGTTCTGCGCCGGCGCCGACATCAAGGAACGCACAGAAAACCTGGACGACCTCTCCCTGGCGCGCACCTCGGCGGTTATCTCTCCCACGTTCCGGCGCTTGGAGCGTCTCAACCAGGTGAGCATCGCCGCGGTCAACGGCGTCGCGGCGGGCGGCGGCCTCGAGCTGGCGATGGCCTGCGACCTGCGGATCGCGAGCTCCGAAGCGCGCATGGCCCTCCCGGAGCTGACGCTCGGCATCCTGCCGGGCGCCGGCGGCACGCAGCGCCTGCCTCGTCTCATCGGCCCCGCGCGCGCCAAGGAGATGATGCTCTTCGGCAGGTTCATCGATGCGCAGACGGCGCTCGAGTGGGGACTCGTGAACGCCGTGTCCTCGCCCGGCGGGTTGATGGCCGAGGCGCGAGCCTGGGCGGCGCGCCTGTTCGAACTGCCGCCGCTCTCGCTCGCGAGCATCAAGAACGCCGTCAACGTGGCGATGGACGTGGACCTCGACGCCGGCATCCAGTACGAGCAGCGTTGCTCGGCGATGCTCGCGCTCACTGAGGACAGGCGGGAAGGGCACACCGCGTTCGTCGAGAAGCGGCCCCCCGCGTTCGTCGGACGCTAGGGGCGGGCCTGCTTTCGGCTGCCCTCGAACCGTGTCGAGACCCAGTGCATCGTGACGGGTCCGAGCCGATAACGCGTGACGCTACGGATCGACAGCGAGCCGACGTCCGCGGACGTCGTGCAGCGTTCCTGGACGAGCCGTCCCAGAGGACGCGACGCCACGATCGCAAACATGGTGTTGGAGAAGGCACGGCTCAACCCCCGGCTGCCGCCCCCTGCCATGCGATAGCCCCCCAGCGACGCCATGGTCGCGAGTGCTGCGCTCACCACGATGTTGGTCCCGCAGAAGGGGGATACGGCCAGGTTACCCTCTCCCGCCTGCATCCGCCGGAGCGCCTCGTGCGCAGACTCCTCGACCTGCTGCGTGGGGATGTCGCCGAGCACAAAGAACCCGGGAGGTATCGAATAGCCCGCCACGGGCCTGCCACTGACTGATGGGGAGAGCAGCAACGCGATGGTCGCGTGCTCCAACCCGTGGTTGCGTTTGGTTTTCTGCCAGGGATTCAACGCTCACTTCCATGCGGCTGGTTTGCCGCCGGCCTTGATTGTATACGTCCGTTGAGGGCGACGCCGGGAGCGGCAGGGTAGGGCAGTGGCACGAGTGCATTTGTCAACGGGCTGGTGGCAGCATGCCTAACGTCAGGGTGGTGAGCTTTCACTGGAATAACTGTCCACGACCGTGGTGACGGACGCTACCTGGATGCAAGCAGATTTGACATGCGGATGTGGGTGGGTAAGACTACGGGCGCAGTAACGCCAGCAAGGAGGCTAGCATGCAGAAGAAGTTAATCGGGTTGATGTTAGTGGCCTTGTTGATGTTCGCGACTATGGCGTGTGATTCAGGTATATCGGAGGAGGACCACGCAGCGGCGGTCGACGCTGCCAGAGCTGAGGGTCTCGCCGCAGGTCAGGCCGAGGCGGTCGCGGGTATGGAGGCCGTTTCCTCTGTCGGCGTGTCGCTTTCGGAATGGGCGATTTCGGCCACCCCCAATAGCATCCCAGCCGGACTGGTGCGGATCACGGCTGCGAATGGTGGTCCGGTCGACCCACATGAGTTGGTCATCTTCAAGACTGATCTGTCTATCGAAGACTTGGAACAGGTCGCCATAGCGAACCCAGAGGAGCGCGGCTTCCTGCCGGAGGCGGATGTGCCTGGTGCTGAATTCATCGGGGAGATCGAGGAATTCGAGCCCGGTGGAGTAGAGACAGGTGTATTCGATCTGGCCCCTGGAAGATACGTGTTCATCTGCAACATCGTGGAGCATTCAGAGGTGGACGAGCAAGGCAACCCCGAGAGTCACTTGCTCGAAGGGATGAGCATGGAGTTTATCGTCCGCTAGAAGTGTGCTGTCACTCCGGCGGGGCTTGTTCGATTGGCCGTCACCTCCCGGCGGCTTGTTGGACAGCCCCGCCCCGCAAGTCGTGAACCTTTGCGCTGTCCGTACGTGCTCAGCCAGAACGCGGGGCTGGGATTTCCCGGCCCTGTCCTTTTGTGCTTCCTGCTGCTCTCGTTTGGTTCCCGCAATACAGCACGAGAGTAAGGCCGCTTCATCCGTCACCAGGACCCTTGTGAGTCTTGTACCTACGTGAGTCGGATGATCTCGACGCCGGCGAGCGTCAGGCCCGTCACGATGGCGCCCGCAATCACCACCCCAGCAGCAATCGCAGGTAACCCGCGGCGAACCGGCTCGTTCAGAGTCCAGACGATGAGCGTGCCGGTCCACGCGCCGGTAAGGGGCAAGGGTATGGCAACAGCCAGGACGATGCCGAAGAAGCCGTAGCGTTGCACTCGAGGTCCCCACGACTGTTGGATGCGGGCTGTGCGCCAGCGCAGGAGGCGGCCGACGATGTTCTGCTGCGCTTCCACTCGTGCGCCGGCGGTGCGCAGCGCGAAGAGGATGAACGGCACGGGTACGACGTTTCCGACGATGGAAAGGCCAAACGCCTGCGGCCAGGGCATGTCCATGGAGGTGATTGCGAGAGGGATGGAGGCTCGCAGCTCGCCGATAGGCGTCATGGCGGTCAGCAGAACGATCAGTGCGTCGGGCAAGGGAGAACCTCGGATTGGTTGGCCGCCAGTGGGGCTGGCGAGGGCCGTATTCTACCTGAGTCAAGAGCGGGTAGGAGAGTGTTCTGGACAGTTCTTATACTTTGTCTAACTATTTGGATAATCCAAAGTCCGGAAAGTTCGTAAGCTAAACATTGGCACAAGTATCATGTGAAGATGTAGAATCTGTCTCAACATTCCGTAAGGGGAGGGTAAGCATGGCGCGCAAGACCCGGCTCATGCGGCAGGTGGAGGAGCGGTTCCATCAACCGCTCGAACGCCTGTTGCCAGAGAAGATCAACGAAAACGGCCTCTCGGCCACGGCGGCTGAGCTGGAGGTGTCCAAGGCCACACTTGGCTACTGGCTCCTCAAGCTCGGCATCAACGTCCGGCGTGTTGCACTTGCTCCGGGGGAGACCCTGGAGGTCAAACGGGCAAGCTGAGCAACGTCTCCTGACGCAAAGAGAGGCGGAGCAGCGGTCTGGGGAGACGCTGCATCCGCCTCTCTTTTTATGGCTGCCAAACGAAAGGGGTGCAGCGTACTCCGGTGCATCTCCCTTGACACGGCGGAGCGGCGAGTGGTAAACAATGTGATAGAAATCACAACTACTCCTAACAAGAGGCCCCGTGCGATTCCGCCGTCCGATACTCCCCATACTGCTCCCTATTACAGCCCTGGCCGTGCTTGCTAGTGCCGTTACTGCATGCGGGGGCACCAGCCTTGTTGCGACACCCGAGTGTTATCTTGCGCAGGAGGGGCAGGTCGTTGGCGCGGCGGGCATCGACTGCGAGCCGCCGGATGATGTGGAAGTGCTGCCGACCCCGACGCCCACACCTGCTTCGGGTGGGGGTGGAAACGACGGCAGGGTACTCTTCATCACGTATGCCTGCGCAACCTGCCATGAGCTGGACAGCCTTCCTCAGTCCAGGGGCAGTAGCGACGGTCCGAAACTGGCAGGCATAGGCGCGAAGGGCTCGGACTACATCCGTGAGTCGATCCTCACCCCGTCCGCCGAAGTTGTCGAAGGCTACGAGGACGGACTGATGCCGCAGGACTTCGCTACGCAACTCTCCGCCGATGAGCTGGACACGCTTGTTACCTTCCTGTTGAGCCAGTAGGAGCCGAGAGCGGCTACGAGTTCCCCCCAACTGCAAGCCATCTCTGGTGCCCCTTGGCCGTTCGCGTAGTGCAATTGACACTGATTAAACGAGGGTGATACAAGGTGGTAGAGGCTACTACTGACACTTCCCCCCTCCCAACTGGAGTTCGCTTGCGATTCTGGCGTCCGACGCTCCCTAAGCCATTCAGTATGGCAGCCGTCGCTTTGCTTGCCGTCAGCATTACGGCATGCGGGGGGTCCAGCGTCGTTGCGACACCCGAGTGCTACCTAGCCCAGGAAGGGCAGATCGTTGGCGCGACAGGATCCGATTGCGAGCCGCCGGACGACGTGGAAGTCCTGCCGACTCCCACGCCTACGCCTGCTCAAACGGGCGGTAGCGACGGCAGGGTGCTCTTCATCACGCTCGGCTGTGCCACCTGTCACGAATTGGACACTGTTACTCAGTCGGAAGGCAGCGATGCAGGGCCGGCACTCAACGGCATCAACGCGAAGGGCGCTGACTACATCCGCGAGTCGATCCTGAACCCATCCGCCGAGGTCGTCGAGGGCTACGTGGACGGCCTGATGCCGCAGGACTTCGAGACTCAGCTCACCCCTGACGAACTGGACACGCTGGTCACCTTCCTGTCGAGCCAGTAAGTCACCACGGGGCCCTGGTCAGCGCGCTGGGACACCCACCCTCAGCTTTTCCTCAGCCTGTTCGTTGACCCTTTCTCGGCGCGTCCCCTATACTGCGCTGCCAGTGCGGTTAGAGGTTTTTCTTCCGCAAAACCACAACGTATTGAGGTTTCGAGATGCAGTTACACTGCCTACAGGAGAATCTCAGCCAGGGACTCAGCATCGTGCAGCCAGCGGTTGCCACGCGTACGACGCTCCCCATCACGCAACACGTTCTCCTCGCCACGGACGAAGGCCGGCTGAAGCTCTCTGCCACCAACCTGGAAGTCGCCATCAGCACGTGGATAGGTGCCGACATCCAAGAAGAAGGCGCGGTAACGATTCCAGCGAGGCTGCTGACCGACTTCGTCAACTCGCTTGGGCGGCAGACCATCAAGGTGCAGACCGCTTCCCAGGGAGGCGGCATCTCAGTCGAGGGAGACCGCACGAAGGCCAACATCAACGGCACGAGTGCCGAGGAGTTTCCTCCCATCCCCGCCATAGATCAGGGCGTCTCGACAAAGATGTCGGGCAGGGCGCTGCGGGATGCGATCCATCAGGTCGTGCTCGCCGCGGCGGTCGAGGACTCGCGTCCGGTGCTCACCGGCGTGAACATCGAGCTCGACGGCACGAACGTCACCTTCGCTGCTGCTGACGGCTTCCGCCTCGCAGTGCGCAAGGCCCAGCTGCTGGAGCCTGCCAGTGAGAAGGTCTCGGTCATCGTTCCGGCCCGCACGCTCTCCGACATCGAGCGTCTCCTGGACGGAGACGACCCAGTCGACATCGTGGTGACGACCCAGCGAAGCCAGATCCTCTTCCGTTTCAAGAACATCGAGGTGGTTTCGCAGCTCATCCAGGGAACGTTCCCCAACTACGCGCAGCTCATCCCCCAGGAGCACGGGACGCGCGCCATCATCGGCCTGAACGAACTGCAGCGCGCGACCCGAACGGCGGCCATCTTTGCGAAGGACGGCTCCGGCATCATCAGGTTGCAGATGAGCGCGGAGGGCGGCGCCCCGGGAGTCCTCACGATATCGTCACGCGCGGAAGAGGTCGGCGACAACACCGGCAGCCTCGAAGCGGACGTTGAGGGAGCCGAAGGGAAGATCGCGTTCAGCAGCCGCTACCTGAGCGACGTGCTCAGCGTCATCGGCAAAGATAAGGTGGCGCTGGAGATGACCACTTCGTCGAGTCCGGGCGTGATCCGTCCTGTGGACGACGGCGGGGAATACGTCCACGTCGTAATGCCTATGTTCGTTCAGTGGTGAGCTGAGCGACTCCACAAACTCTTCATTCGAGGGAACATGATGCAGACAATCGGAGTTCGCATCGGGTACGTGCTTGTCTTGGTCGCGATGCTCGCATTGCTCCTGGGAGCTTGTGAGGGCGATGACCCCACACCCACGCCAACCCCTACAACAGCACCAGCGGCGGCGGAACCCCTGGAGCCGGTGAAGATTGGCTCGCTCATGGACTTTACCGGAGAACTGGGTGAATTCGGCGGCCCCATGAACGATGCGGTCCTCCTTGCTGCCGAACACATCAATGAGGCAGGTGGCGTGCTCGGGGGGCGAGAGATCGAGATCGTCGCGGAAGATGGAGCTACCAGCGACGTCACCTCCGTTGATGCGGCTCGAAAACTCGTGAACGTGGATGGCGTCTCGGCGCTGATAGGGCCCCTGGCGAGCGGTATCACGCTCGCCGTCGCGAACGCCGTCACGATAGATAATCAGGTCCCACAGATCTCACCGTCTGCGACATCGCCGGCGTTGACGCTGCTGGACGATGACGACTTCGTCTTCCGCACTGCGCCTTCCGATGCGTTCCAGGGTGTGATATTGGCTGAACTTGCGTACGAGCTCGGGTACCGGAACGCGGGAGCACTGTTCGTCAACAATCCATATGGACAGGGGCTTGCAGACCAGTTCACAGCGTCGTTCCAGGCATTGGGCGGGCAGGTGACTGCCATATCCCATGAGTCGGGGCAGCCTTCCTACGCTTCCGAACTGGCGCGTGTAACCGAGAATGACCCCGACGTGCTGGTTGCGGTCAGCTATCCGGTCAGTGCGGGTGTGTATATCCGTGAGGCTATCGAGAGCGGGGCCGCGGACACGTTCCTGTTCGTGGACGGGAGCAAGTCCGAGGACCTGATAGATGCGGTTGGCGCAGGGAGCCTCGAAGGGATGTACGGCACCGCGCCCGGCGCAGTGGAGAGCGAGGCAACGGCGCAGTTCGCAAGCGACTACGCCTCAGCGCATGGAGACAGCTCGCTTCCGTTCATCAGGGAGTCCTACGACGCGATGGCCATATTCGGTCTCGCCGTCCAGGCTGCGGGTTCGGACGATCCCGTTGCAGTCAGAGACGCGATGCGCGCCGTAGCGGGTCCGCCGGGAGTGGAAGTCGGGCCCGGAGCGGCAGAGTTGGCGCGCGCGCTGCAGTTGCTGCAGGACGGGCAGGAGATCAACTACCAGGGCGCGAGCGGTCCCGTTGACCTGGATGAGAACGGCGACGTAAGCGGCGCGATGGAGATATGGAAGATCGCCGGCGGAGCTCTCGTCTCCGAGAGCGTCGTGACCGAACCCGGAACTGTCTCGGTTGCACCAGCTCCCCCCAAGGAACCGGTGAAGGTCGGTTCGGTGATGGACTTCACCGGTGAGCTGGGCGAATTTGGCGGCCCCATGAACGACGCAGTCCTCCTTGCAGCCGGGCACATCAATGCGGCAGGCGGTGTGCTGGGCGGGCGCGAGATCGAGGTCGTTTCGGAGGACGGCGCCACCAGCGACGTTACTGCCGTTGACGCCGCGCGCAAGCTGGTAAACGTGGATGGAGTCTCCGCGCTGATCGGACCTCTGGCCAGCGGGATCACGCTCGCCGTTGCGAACGCCGTCACCATCCCCAACCAGGTACCTGAGATATCCCCGTCAGCAACCTCACCGGCGCTGACGGTGCTGGAAGACGACGACTTCATCTTCCGCACCGCTCCATCCGACGCGTTCCAAGGCGTGGTCCTCGCAAACCTTGCGCGCGGACTTGGCTATCAGAATGCTGCCGTCCTGTTTGTGAACAACCCCTACGGGCAGGGGCTTGCAGACCAGTTCACAGCGTCGTTCCAGGCGTTGGGCGGGCAGGTGACTGCCGTATCCCATGAGTCGGGCCAACCTTCATACGCTTCGGAACTCTCCCGGGCAACCGCCAACGACCCCGACGTGCTGGTTGCGATCAGCTACCCAGTCAGCGCCGGCGTCTATGTCCGTGAGGCGATCGAGAGCGGAGCTGCGGATACGTTCCTGTTCGTGGACGGGAGCAAGTCTGAAGAATTGATAGCGGCAGTGGGCGCCGACAGCCTCGAAGGGATGTACGGGACCGCGCCCGGCGCGGTGGAGAGCGAGGCAACGGCGCAGTTCGCCAGTGATTACGCCGCCGCGTACGGGGACAGTTCGCTTCCATTCATCAGGGAGTCCTACGACGCTATGGCGATCTTCGGTCTCGCTATCGAGGCAGCGGGCTCAGACGACCCCATCGCGATCCGAGACGCGATGCGCGCGGTGGCGGGCCCGCCGGGCGTTCAGGTCGGTCCCGGAGCGGTAGAGTTTGCGCGCGCACTGCAATTGCTGCAGGACGGCCAGGAGATCAACTACCAGGGCGCCAGTGGCCCTGTTGATCTGGACGAGAACGGCGACGTGAGCGGCGCGATGGAGATATGGAAGATCGCCGGAGGCCAGATCGTCACCGAGCGCGTCATCACCGAATAACCTCCCGCGGCATAGAGACGGTCAGCAGGCAGCGCCAGAGGGGCGCTGCCTGCTCTCATGTCCGGGCGTGGTGGCGCGCGCGTGCGGCAAGACGCTCCCGCACCCGGACGATGCCAGGTGTGATGCCGTCCGGAGCGTACAGGAGCACGAGTACGACCAGCACACCAACCGCGAAGAAGCGGATGTTCGGCAACCCTACAAGATCCAATGCATCCAGGATGGGCACGTTCAGGGCCTCCGGCAGCAGTTCGATGACGTTCGGCAGGAACTGCGACCCGCTCCAGATGCCCCACACGACGAACGCGCCCACGATCGGGCCGTAGAGACGTCCACTTCCGCCCGCTACGAGCATGGCCCAGATGATGAATGTGCCGAGCAGCGGCGTGAACGTGATGGGAGAGATCGCCCGGAAGTTGAAGGCGTACAGCGCTCCGCCGATACCCATGACCACCGCGCCCAGGACGAAGGCCTGGAGCTTGAAGCGGAATACGTGTTTGCCGCTCGCTTCCGCCGTAACCTCATCCTCGCGTATCGCGCGCAGCACACGCCCCCATGGGGAGTGCATCAGCGCCCGTATCCCTGCGAAGAGCACCGCGAACACGACCAGAACTACAACCAGATAGACCCGGTCGTAATCCTGAGGCGCGACGATGTCACCGAATGGGCGTGGGATCGTGTAGATGCCCCGGCTTCCGTTGCTTAACCATCGCTCGTTCAGAAAGACGAGGCGCACGCTTTCGGCGATCCCCAGCGTTGCTATCGCGAGGTAGTCGCCCCGCAGCCGTATGGTGATGGTGCCGACCACGAGCGCAACGACCGCGGCCACGAGCGCTGCCGCCAGCAGCCCGGCCACGAACCACAGGTCCAGCACGCCGATGACGGGGAGCGCGTCGAGGCGGTTCGCCAGATCGCCCGAGTAGAGATAGTCCTCGCCCTGGTTCGACAATGGAGGGCGGATGGTCAGGAGCGACGCCGCGTAGGCCCCCAGTGCGAAGAAGCCTGCCACGCCGATGTTGAACAATCCGGTGTAGCCCCAGTGCACGTTGAGGCCGAGCGTGAACACGGAGTAGATGCCGACGAGTATGGCGAACGCGGTGAGGAACTCCAGCATCAGCCTCTGCTCCCAAACAAACCACGCGGTCTGAACAGCAGAACGACGACCATGACGGTGAACGCTATCGCCGGCTTGTAGGTCGGAAGGGCCCACGCCGTTGAGACCTCCATCGAGATACCGATGAGCATCGCGCCCAGGAACGCTCCGTACGGATTGCCGATGCCGCCGACGACCACGGCCGCGAAGAGCGGGACCAGCAGTTGGAAGCCGATGGTGGGCTTCAACTGGGAGGTTGCGTTGAATATGACGAGCAGCACGCCCGCTGCGCCCGCCAGCGCTCCGGCGATACCCCACGTCCACAGCAGCACGCGGTCCGTGTTGATGCCACTGGCGCGTGCGAGGTCAGGGTTGTCGGAGGTTGCGCGCATCGCTTTGCCCTGCTTCGTGCGCGTGAGCAGCAGGTGCAGCGCGATCGCCAGCACAAGCGCCGCACCGCTCACGAAGATGTGGTTCGGGGCGATGCTGATGTCGGCGGGCAGGGAGATGTGCTGGCGTCCCTCGTTCGGGAAGTAGCGGACGGGGGTGTCCCAGATCATCTGGATAAAGCCCCGTATCGCGATGGCAAGGCCGAGCGAGGCTATCTCGATCGTCACGATGTTCGCCCGGCGCAGGCGCAGCCTGCGGAAAACGAACACGTCCATCCCCACGGCCAGCGCTGCCACTGCTGCCATGCTCACAGGGATCGCGATGAGCAGCGGAAACCCGAACGTGAAGGGCCCCAGCCCCGTGTGTTCCGGCAGGACGCTGACGAGCAGGAAGAACGCCACGTAGGCGCCCATCGTCATCATGTCGCCGTGCGCGATGTTGGCAAACCGCATCACGCCGAAGACCAGGGTGATGCCGACCGCGCCCAGCGCAAGGACGCTGCCGAGGAAGATGCCGTTCATGGCGAGCCCGATCTCGCTCAGTGCGAGGGCGACGAAGACGATGGCGAGCACAGCCTGCACGACGCGGCTCGCTCGGACCATCGCGGGACTTCTCATCGTGCGTGCGGTAATGAACATCGCGTTGCCTATTCGTTCCCCAGGTACAGGCGGCCCACCTGCGGGTCGCTGGCCAGCTCCGGGCCTGTGTTCTCCATGCGTACCTCTCCCATCGCCAGCACGTAGCCCCGGTGGGAGATGGAGAGCGCCTTCTTCGCATTGTGTTCCACCATGAGGATCGCGACTCCGGTGGCGTTGATGTCGCGCACCATCTGGAACACCGTTCCCATGAGTAGCGGCGAGAGCCCAGCGGTGGGCTCGTCCAGCAGCAGGAGCTTCGGTTCCAGCATGAGGGCGCGCGCCACCGCCATCATCTGTCGTTGCCCGCCGGAGAGAGCACCGGCTTTCGCGTTGCGCTTCTCTGCCAGGTCGGGGAACAGCTCGAACATCTCCCGGATGCGGCCGTCCAGCTTGTCGTTCCGCAGGAATCCACCCATCTCGAGGTTCTCGGTGATGGTCAGGGTAGGGAAGACGTTCTCCGTCTGCGGGACGTAGCAGAGGCCCAGTGGGATGCGGCGATCGGCGCGCAAGGCCTCGATGCGGCGGCCATCGAAACAGATCTCTCCCGCCGATGCCTGTACGATGCCAACGATCGATTTCATCATCGTGGACTTGCCGGAGCCGTTCGGCCCGATGATCGTCACGATCTCGCCCGCATCCACGCGCATGTCGACGCCGTGCAGTATCTCGGTGTCCCCGTATCCTGCGCGTATACCTGTGGCATCGAGGAGGGGCATCGTTCAGTCTCCCAGGTACGCCCGGACGACTCGCTCGTCCTGCTGTACGGCTGCCGGAGCGCCCTGTGTGAGGACGGAGCCCTCGCTCATCACGATGACGTGGTCGCACAGGCGCATCACGAGGCTCATGTCGTGTTCGATGATGAGGAACGTGATACCGAGCTCCTCGCGTGCTCGCCGGATACCGTCGACCAGACGTCTCAGCAGCGTGGGGTTCACACCTGCGCCCGGCTCATCGAGCAGCACCATGCGCGGCCTGGCCATCAGCGTGCGCGCCAGTTCCAGCAGCTTCTTCTGTCCACCGGAGAGCCCCTCCGCCGGGAGGTCCGCTACCTCCGATAACCCGGTGAACTCGAGCACGTCGCGCGCCTGGGCCTCTATCGCGCGCTCCTGGCGTTTCACGAGCCAGCGGGCCGCGACGGCGCGCCACATGCTCTCTCCGGCCTGGTTGGACGGTACGAGCATGAGGTTCTCGAGGACGCTCATGCGCTTCAACTCGCGAGGTATCTGGAACGTTCGAACGATGCCCTTGCGAAAGATGAGATAGGACGGCAACCCGTCGATGCGCTCATCTCTGAACGTGACCCGCCCGGCAGTCGGCTTGTGGAAGCCGGCGACGAGGTTGAACAGCGTCGTCTTGCCCGCGCCGTTCGGCCCGATGAGGCCGGTGATGGAGCCTTCATCCACGTTGAGCGAGCAGTTATCGACGGCGCGCACGCCGCCGAAGTCCATCACCAGTCCACGCACGCGCAGGATCGCAGAGGCCATGCCTCCTCACTCAAGGGCGGGATGGCGCGGATTATACGGGAACGCACCGGCCACGCATCGCCGCCTGCCAAGCGGCAGGCAGCGTGCCGTCAGTACGGCCAGGGATGCGGTGGATGCCCCCGGCGGCTTACTCGCCAGTTATGGCTGCCGCGCGGTTCTTCTTGGGGCTGTTGTTGAAGCCGATGTTGTCCTCGAACGGGTGGAACTCTCGCGCTTCGTGACAGTACTTGCACTCACCGGCCATCGTGGCGCTGGGTGAACCGACTATCCAGTGGTGCGCCCCGGTGGGGGATAGGTTGCAATGACTTGCCTCAAGGGTCATCTTCGGCTGTGCCTTCGTTGTCATCCCATGTCCTCCGATCTCTGCAAAGCCAAGGGGGCAAAGAGCCCGTGGCTCGTCTGTGGTGGAGATGGGGGAGAGTCGAACTCCCCGTCCAGAAGACGCTCAGCGCGGATGTACTACAGGCTTATCCGGCGTTTGGTTGGGTGGATGGGTAGGCCCACCGGTGGGCCGGCCCCCGGGCGGCCCTCCCCCCCCCCTGCCGCGAAGTCTTGAGTGGCTCGCAGCGGCGTCAGAGCCACTGCACCCCGACTGTATGACGCTTCCGTTAGCCGCCGGAGTGGGCTAGCGGGGCGTGGCTACGCTTTTAGGCAGCCAGTGCGACTGGTTCGTCGGCAGTTGATGTTTTGCCGTCTGATTAGCGAGTAGGCGGCGAACTCGGCCTGCAATCCTGCCAAGCTGATCCCCTGTCGAAACCACGCATCCCCACAGCAGACCAGTTGCACTACTATCGTACAGCGAGGGCAGGGGGCGGTCAAACGGCGCGTGTCAGTTCAGGACTCCCGACGAAGGGCGCGCGCAATCTCGCGATCGGACTCGCGCCGCATGATGGCCTGCCGCTTGTCGTAGCGACGTCGTCCCTTCGCCAGGGCCAGTTCCACTTTGGCGTGGTGCCCCTTGATGTAGATGCGCAGGGGAACAATGGTGAGGCCCTGTTGCCCCGCTGCACGGCTGAACCGCTCTATCTCTCCCGAGTGCATCAGCAACTTTCGCGAACGCGTCGGCTCGTGCCCCCATGGCCCCGCGCTCGTCCATGCGGCGACGTGCATGTTGTGGAGCCACATCTCTCCGTTGCGCACCTGCGCGTAGGCGTCGCGGATGTTGACCCGTGCATCGCGAACGGACTTGATCTCCGTGCCGGTCAACGCGATGCCTGCCTCGATGCGGTCAAGGAGGTCATAGTCGAAACGCGCCCGCCGGTTGTCCGCGACGGTCCGGATGTGCGGTCGACCGGGCTTCTGCTGCTCCGGTTGCTTCTTCTTTTTGCGTTTGGGAGGCATCGCTCAACGGCCTGTCATTCGTTCGAGTTCGGCAACCGCGGCTTCCAACTGCTCGTCGGGGTAAGAGGCGGGGTCCGGTTCCGGTTGGATGCTGCAGAGCGTCTCCAGCGCGTCGGTAAGTTCACCGGACCCATCCAGCGAAACGGCCTCGTCCTCGTAGGCTGTGCAGAGGGTCCGCGTCAATTCCCCGATGCGCCCCTGCGCCCGTACGTTCACCTCACGTCCGACGCGCACGTCCGGCTCGATGCCTTCTCCTTCGATCGTCCGCCGGTCCGGCGTGAGCCAGCGCGCGATAGTGAGATTCAACCCCGCGCCGGACTCCAGGTCGCGCAGCAGGTTGACCGCGCCTTTGCCGAAGGTGCGCGTGCCGACGATACGGGCGCGCTCGTGGTCTTGCAATGCTCCCGACACCACTTCCGACGCCGATGCGCTGAAGCCGTTCACGAGCACCACGAGCGGGAGGTCGTAGGCCGTTCCTTCTCCGGTGACGTGCTCCACAGTCTCGTTGCCGCTCGCATCCACCCAGCGGATGACTTCGCCTTCCTCCACGAACTCCGAGACGACGCTCACGGCAGCGGTCACGAGTCCACCCCCGTTATTCCGCAGGTCCAGCACGAGTCCCTCGGCGCCGAGACCGCGCAGGTCGGCTATGGCGGCCCGCAGGTCGGCGCCGGACTCTGCGTCGAACGACGAGAGGCGTATGTAGCCGAAGCCGCTGGGGAGGATGTGGGAATGCACGGAGCTGACGCTTATCGTGTCCCGCACGATGGGGATCTCCACGGGGCGCGAGATGCCGGCGCGTGAGACGCCGAGCACAACCTCCGTGCCCTTCGGGCCGCGTATCAGCGTGACCGTCTCGTCCAATGTTAGTCCTTCGACGGGCCTGCCATCCACGCTGACGAGGATGTCGCCCGGCAACAAACCGGCCTCGAAGGCAGGTGAGCCGGGGAGCGGTCCCAGTACGACGATCTGGCCGTCCACCTCAGTCACGCTCGCGCCGATGCCCTCGAAGTCGGGCTGGTCCCCTTCGAGTGAGAGGTTGAATGCCGCATAGCGCTCGGGATCGAGGTAGGAGGTGTAAGGGTCGTCGAGGTGCTCCAGGAGGCCTTCGATGCCCGCACGCTCCATCTCGGTGGCAGAGAGCTTGTCCCGGTCGATGAAGTCTTCCTGGAGCACTTCGACGACTTCGATGAACTCGCTGTGCTCCTCCTGCGCGCATCCGGCCACGGCGAGGATGGACGCAGCCACGACGGCGGCGTATGCCGCTGCGCGCATCCCGGACAAGTGCCTGGCCATTCCGTTCGCTCCAACAAGAGAGTGGGCTGCGCGGGCCGGACGGCTGATATTGCGCGAGCCCGCATCTTCCAAGGATACGTCACGGGACAGGAGGCCATGGCGGATGCGCTCACACTGCGGTAGTGGCTTCGTTGCCGGAAGGGGGGAGGAGGGCTTGTCGTTAGAGGGCGGGATGTGGCGTTGCAATTGAAGATACTTTACATAACAGCAATAGTGCGCAATCGCACCTGGGAATGGCTGATCGGCGGTGAGGCCCCTCTACGCTGTCAACGCGAGCTACTCGCCGGATGGCCCGCGTGGAGGCCCGTCCGGCGGGACTGCATGACCCGGAAGTCAGGCAGCACCCCGAAACGCGTTCTAGCGTGCTGGGAAGTATCCCATGCCGTCGTTGCCGTCCTCGAGGCCGCCCCGGTACAGGAACTCGCCCTGCGGCGTCGTCTTGCGCGCCGTGAGCGCGTCGAAGTCGATGTGCACCAGTTCGCCGCCGTCGCATTCGACGCTGACGTGCAGATCGTCCTTCTCTGCGACCTTCACCGGACGCCGTTCGAAGATGTTGCCTTCGCCGACCATCAGCTTGAGCAACGGCTCCAGGGCCAGGATGGCTGCCGCCGTGCCCATCTGCGAGCCGTCGGCGACCAGGAAGCAGTCCTCCTCGCAACTGTAGAAAGGATGCTCCGGCAGTTGAAAGAGTTCATCGTCGGCCATGGTTTCTGTAGGTCGCTCCTCGTCTTTCTTTCGCGCCTGTAAGCGCCGGTTCGGCGCCGGATGGTACATCATCGGCAACCTGCGCGGACACTGCCTGCAGTAGCTCGTGCAGGCCGGCTCCCGTCACTGCCGACGTCAGCACGGCCTTGATGCCATCCGCGCTTGGCACGAAGCCCGCACCACTGTCGGAGTCCAGCAGGTCCACCTTGTTCAATGCGAGCACGCGCGGCGTTTCGGTGAGTTTCAGGTCGCGCAGGATGTCCTCGACGACCTCCACCTGCTCCGCCGCGTTCGGGTGCGAGATGTCCACGACGTGCAGCAGCACTGAGGCTTCCTGCACCTCTTCCAGCGTTGCGCGGAAGGCCGCGACGAGCGCCGTGGGCAGCTTCTGGATGAAACCCACCGTGTCCGTCAGCAGCGCCTCTCCTCCGTCCGGCAGGCGCACCTTGCGCGTCACGGGATCGAGTGTCGAGAAGAGCTGACCGCGGGCGAGCACACCCGCGTTGGAGAGCGCGTTGAGCAGGCTGCTCTTGCCTGCATTCGTGTAGCCCACGAGGGCGACCACGGGCTGACGGTTCCGGTGCCGTCGCGCTCGGTACTGGGCACGGTGGCGGCGTACCTTCTCCAACTCCTGTTTCAGCCGCTGGATGCGCTGCCCGATGAGCCGCCGGTCCGTCTCTATCTGCGTCTCGCCGGGGCCTCGCGTGCCGATGCCGCCTCCGAGGCGTTCCAGGTGGCTCCACTGGCCTGCCAGACGCGGCAGGAGGTACTCCGCCTGCGCCAGTTCCACCTGCAGGCGTCCCTCGTGCGTCCTCGCATGCCGTGCGAACACATCCAGGATGAGCGCGGTGCGGTCGATGACCTTCACGTGCTCGCCGAGGGCGCGCTCGAGGTTCTGCTGCTGCGTGGGGGTCAGCTCGTCGTCGCAGATCAGGGTGCTGAAGCCGATGGCGTGGCGGGCGTCTGCGATCTCCTGGAGTTTGCCCTTGCCGACGTACGTGTGGGATGGCGCTTCCAACTGCTGGGAAACCGATCCGGCAACCTCCGCGCCAGCCGTGTCGGCCAACTGAGCGAGTTCGTCGAGGGAATCGGCGATCGTCCAAGGCGAGCGTCTGCCCTTGATGCCCACGCCTACGAGCAGCGCCTGCTCAGGCGTCTGGGCTGTCTCTATCGTTCTGGATTGCCGTGCTATGAGTGAGCCGCTCCGGTTTGGTGCTTTCGATTCTACTTCCCTGTGTCCAGTACGGAGAAGGCGCGCGTGTCTTACCCCGCCGGGGCGTCCGGCAGCCGCCAGCCCTCGAGCCGGCGCAGGCCCTCGTCCACCCGCTCGTCCGGTGTCGTCAGCGAGAGGCGGATGTAGCCCTCGCCCGCTTCGCCGTAGCCCCGTCCGGGCGTGACGACGACGGCGTGCTTGTCGAGTAACTCGGTGGCCAGTTGGGCCGAGGTCCAGCCGTCCGGGCAGCGCGCCCAGATGTAGAAGCCGGACTTGGGCCGGTTCACCTGCAGTCCGATGGCCGTGAGTACGTCCACGACGCGGTCGCGGCGCTTGCGGTAAACCTCGTTGTTCGCGGCCAGCCACTGGGGCGTCGTGTTGTCCAGCGCCTCGATGCCCATGTACTGCACCGCCTGCGGGATGCCGGAGTCCAGGTTGGACTTCACGCGCACGAGCGCGTCGATGAGCTGCTGGTTGCCCACGGCCATGCCGATGCGCCAGCCGGTCATGTTGTAGGTCTTGGAGAGCGAGTGGAACTCGATGCCCACGTCCATCGCTCCGGGCGTCTGCAGGAAGCTTGGCGCGACGTAGCCGTCGAACGTCACCTCTGAGTAGCAGGCGTCGTGGCAGACCGCGATGTCGTACTCCTTCGCGAAGGCCACGACCTCTTCGAAGAGTTCAGGCGTCGCGAGCGCGCCGGTGGGGTTGTTCGGGTAGTTGAACCAGAGCACCTTCGCCTTGCGGGCCACGTCCTCCGGTATCAGCGAGAGGTCCGGGTGGAAGGCGTTCTCTTCCAGCAGCGGCATCATGTAGGACGTACCGCCAGCGAACATGGTGCCGACGGAGTAGACCGGGTATGCGGGGTCCGGCACGAGCGCGATGTCGCCGGGGTCGATGAGGCAGAGCGCCATGTGCCCGATGCCCTCCTTGGCCCCTATGAGCGGCACGATCTCCTTGTCGCCGAGTTCGATGTCGAAGCGGCGCGTGTACCAGCGTGCGATGGCCTGGCGCATCTCAGGGAGACCGTCGGACTCCGGGTAGCGGTGGTTGGGCGGGTCGTCGGAGGTGGTCTTGAGCGCGGTCAGGATGTGCTCGGGCGTCGGGATGTCGGGGTCGCCGATGCCGAAGCTGATGACGTCCATGCCCTGGGCGCGCTTCTCCGCAATCTTCCGGCTGATCTCGAGGAAGAGATACGGCGGGAGCTGGTCGAGCCGGTTGGCGAGCTGCATACGGAAGGAACCTCCGGTTGAATCAGGAATCGTGAGCGCCGGGTCGGGCGCGTGGTGGGATTATACAGGCGTACGGCGGAGGCGTGAGAAGCAGAAGCACAGCGAACCTTTCACAGGGAAAATGCTGCTCATTTCTGCTCATCAGTCCTGATCCACCTCTGGATCCGCCTGGCAGGGTGAGCAGTCCAACTGCTCATTACTGCTCATCGGCTGCTCATTCGCTGGTCAAAACTGCTCGAATCTGCCCATTCCTGCTCATCCCGCCCGGTTGGGTTGCGGTTGCCCCTGCGCTCGACCGCTGTGCTCATGGGAACAGCGTACGTGGACGCGGGCTGTTGGCGAAAGGGGCGGATGTCACGAGTCGGGTGAGGCGGATGCGTATCAGTCCGGGAACTCGCCGGAAAAGACCTCGACGGCGTCGCCGTCCATGAAGACGGGGCCGTGGCCGGGCCACGTGATGGTGAGCTCGCCGCCGGGCACCTCGACGCGCACCTCGTCGTCCACGAGCCCGTGCAGGCGCGCCGCGACGACGATGGAGCTCACGCCCGTCCCGCAGGCGAGCGTCATGCCGGAGCCACGCTCCCACGTCCGGGAGATGAGGTGGTCCCTCGCGACGACGTTGACCAGGTGGAAGTTGATCCGGCGCGGGTACGCCTCGTGGTGCTCCATGCGCGGGCCGAGCCGGTCCAGTTCAACGTCGTTCACGGGTTCGTTGATGAAAGCCGTGACGTGCGGGTTGCCCATCGAGACCGCGGTGAGTGCGAACGTAACGCCGTTCACCTCCACCGGCGCGTCGAACGCGAGCTCATCGGGGCGCAGGCCGAGCGATTCGACGAGACCAACGTCCAGCGCGGAGTAGTCGCTGGGGCCCATCTTCGAGACGTCGACGGGCACGTCCGCGGCTCGGAGGATGGGCTCGCCCATGTTGACGCGCGCGCCGACGACGCGGTCGCCGTTCCAGTGAGGCGCGATGTTCAGGACGCCCGCGCCCGTCTCCACGTCCAGCGTGCTGCCGTTGGCCGGCACCATGCCGCGCTCCAGCACGAACTTGGCGAAGCAGCGGATGCCGTTGCCACACATCTCGCCCTCGGAGCCGTCCACGTTGTACATCCGCATCCGGACGGGGGCGCGCTCCGACGGGGCGACGACGATGAGACCGTCCGCGCCGATGCCGAAGTGGCGGTCGGAAACGCGCCGGGCGATCTCGGGCCAGTCGCGTTGCTCATTCAGGCCGTCGACGTAGATGTAGTCGTTGCCTGCGCCCTGTAGTTTCGTGAAGTGCATAGCCGTGCCTCAGGGGTCATTTTAGCATAGGCACCCCCCTGCCCCGCCCCGGAGTACCCTCACCTCAACCCTCTCCCCTTGCGTAAGTCCGCCGCGCCACGTCCTCACCCCGCCGGTTCACCCTCACCCTAACCCTCTCCCCTCAAGGGAGAGGGGACCAGACACACCGCGACGTTACGCAAGGTCTCCGGCAGGCATTGATGGGGGTACCATAAGGACAAGCGGGGGCGTGGGGGCGAGGTTGCGCGCTAAAGCGCGAGCCTCCGCAGGGATGATGGAACAATCGTGAGGAGGGGCACCATGCGAATCACGAACCTGGACGCACTGATCGTCGTTGACGTGCAGAACGATTTCTGTCCCGGCGGGTCGCTGGGCGTGACCGGCGGCGACGCGGTGGCGCGGAAGATGGGGGCGACTGCCAGGACGTTCGCGGAGCGCGGGGGCAAGGTGTTTGCAACGCAGGACTGGCATCCGGCGGGGCATCTGTCGTTCGCGCCGCAGGGCGGACAGTGGCCGGACCATTGTGTGCAGGACTCGCACGGAGCGGCGTTCCATGCGGAGTTGGGGCTTCCGGAGGGGACGCGCGTTATCCGCAAGGGCGCGAGCATGGACAAGGACGCCTACTCCGGCTTCATCGACTCCGACCTCGACGCGCAGCTCAAGGCGGGCGGCATCAACCGGGTGTACGTGGGTGGGCTCGCGACGGACTACTGCGTGGTGAACACGGTTGTCGACGCACTCGCGAACGGTTACGAGACGTACGTACTAGCGGATGCGGTCGCGGCGGTGAATGTGGAGCCCGGGGACGGCGACCGCGCACTGCACCTGATGGAGCTGAACGGGGCGGTGCTCACGACGACGGAAGAGGCGCTGGCGGAGGAGTAGCTGCTGTCACGGTGAAGTGAGAGGTACCCCCATCCCGTCCCCACACCGCGTGCGCTGCCCGCGCACTCTGGATTCCCGCCGGTGCGGGAATGACGGAGGCTATTTTCACAAGAATGCCTCGGGGCCTTGTCAGGCCGTGTAAGGGAATGAAAATGAGGAGGCGACAGGCCACACTCGCCAGTGCCTGCCAGCCGAGTAACGCAGTAGACGGCAGGACGCGCCCCGCCCTTCCACTCCTCCCCGCGTGACCTGCCCGGTCACCCTGGATTCCCGCCGGTGCGGGAATGACGAGGTATGCCACGTAACGCCTATTTTCACAGGAACGACGGAAGAGGTGGAACGTCGGGTCTATGGCCCGTCCGGGGTGTGCTGTCTCGCGAGCGTTTCCTGTGTGGCGCGCCACTGTGTCTCCTCCAGTGCCCAGGAGTGGTGCACGGGATAGTGGCCGGGCTCGCGCAGGGCCTTGAATCGCTCTGGAAGCCTCGCGAAGCCGGCGACGAAGCGCTCTCGCAGTTCTACGAGCGATGGCACGGGACCGGTACGCTGTCCCTCTCGCATGACATCGGTCAGCAGCGGCGCGCCGTCCTGTTCAGCCAACTGCTCGTCGGCGAGCGCGAGCAGGTCACCGGTATACATCCCATCGCGATCGGTCTGGCGGTAGACCTGCTTGCGTCCGGCGAGCGATGCCTTGCCTTCGCTGAGCTTGAGGACAGGCACGCCGTCGTATTCGGCGAGCTTGTAGGCCCAGTCCATCCACGGCGCGTCGGCGGAGACGCCGAGCTTCGTGCCGATGCCGAAGCCGTCGATAGGCGCGCCTGCTGCGAGCAGCGTTTCTATGTCGGTCTCGTCGAGACCACCGCTGGCGAAGACCCGCACGTCCTGCAGACCGGCGTCGTCGAGGATCTTGCGGCTTGCGACGGAGAGCGCGAGGAGGTCGCCGCTGTCGAGCCGGATGGCGCGCAGGGCGTGTCCGGCCTCGCGGAGGCGGTTGCCGGTATCGGCGGCGTGGCGAACCCCCTCGACCGTGTCGTAGGTGTCCACGAGCAGCGTGCTGGTGTCCGGGAAGGAGTCGGCGTAGGCGTCGAACGCCTCGGCCTCGGTGGGAAAGCTGGAGATGAACGAGTGGGCCATCGTGCCGACGGGCGGGATGCCGTAGCGGGCGGCGGCGAGGACGTTGCTCGTGCCGCCGAAGCCGACCATGTAGCTCACGCGGGCGAGCCGGTCCGCGGCTTCCTCTCCCTGGGTGCGCCGCGCCGCGAACTCGATGACCGCCCTGCCCTGCGCCGCATGCAGGACGCGCGCAGCCTTCGTGCCGAGCATCGTCTGGAGGCCGATGGCGTTCATCACGGCCGTCTCGACGAGCTGGGCCTCGATGACGGGCGCGGTGACCTCGACGACCGGCTCCTCCGCGAAGACGAGTTCGCCCTCGCCCATCGCGCGGACGTCGCCGGTGAAGCGGAGCGACGGCAGCCAGTCGAGGAAGGCGGGGTCGAAGAGACCGAGCGAGCGCAGGTAGGCGACGTCGGCATCGGTGAAGCGGAGCGCCTGCAGGTGGTCGAGCGCCTCCTCCAGCCCGGCGAAGACGGCGTAGCCGCGGTCCGGCGGCAGGTTGCGGAAGGCGAGGCTGAATGTGGCGGTGGCGTTGTGGCCGTGCTGCCAGTAGGCCTGCGCCATGGTCAGTTCGTAGAGGTCAGCGAAGAGGGCACGGCTTGGAGGGGAGTCGGCCATGCAACGATGCTAAGGAGCAGGCGTGCGCCGGTCAACAGGCGGGTGTCTGGGCAGCGCCGCCCCGCTCCAATGCAAGGGCGCCCACAAGGGGTGCCCCTACATCAGACGGGGGGCGTCGTTCCTGCGGAGGCAGGAACGACGGGGCCTCACCTTCCATCCCACCGTGTGTGTTGTCCTGTGCACTCTCGATTCCCTCAGATTCGAGAATGACGGCGGATCTAGACGTCCACGCTATACGAAAGCACGGCTTCGTCGCCGACAGCGCCCCGAATGCCCCAGTTCTGCATCGGGCTCTCAATGAGCGTTATCTCGACTTGGTGTGGGTCAATGCCCAAGTTCTGGTGGATCCTTTCGTAGAGGAGCCGAATGAGTAACCGTTTCGCGTCTGCAGACCGACCCTCGAACATGGATACCTCGATGATGGTGTAGTGGTCCGACCGGTCAGGCGGGTGTATGAAGTCCTCCCGTTCCATAGGGAAGAAGCGGTGGAACCTCTTGTCCGGTGGGTACGCGAAGGCGTCAATCACACACGAATGAATGATGTCAGAGAGTTCGCCCTTTATGGGCGTCAACTGCTCCCGGTGTCCGAATATCTTTACCTGTGCCATGCGGTTGCCTCCTGCAACGAGATTTGCGTGCAGACCCAAGAACGGCAAAAAAAGAACCACTCCCCCAAGAGGCGTGGTTCTGCAATCCTTGAGCACGTCGCGCCTCGTGGGACGCCCCGTGCCCTACAAATAAATCGCTAACGGCACAGCTGGGCTTCCGCTGCTGTCGTCGGAAGCCACCAGTTATTCTCCTTGCCGAGCAATCTGTACATCAGCAAACAGGCTACACCGCCAAGGGAATCACCTCAAGGCCAGCGGCCTCGCCTTCCCCCACTTATAATCCGGCGCATCCGGTCAGCAGGAGACGTGTCATGCCACTCGACCCTGACGTGAAGGCGGCGCTGGACAGGAGGGCCGCGGCTGGCGGGCCCGCGCAGTACGAGGTGCCTCCGGCGGAGTTGCGCGCGAGGCAGGAGGCGCTGCAGCGCAAGCCCGGGCCGGAGATCGCAGCGGTGAGCGACCACATGGTGCCGGGGCCGCACGGCGACGTGCCCGTGCGGGTGTACGTGCCGGTGACGGACGACGCGGGTCCCCTGCCCGTGTGCATGTGGTTCCACGGCGGCGGCTGGATCTACGGCAGCATCGATTCGAACGATGCGAACTGCCGCGAGCTGGCGAACAGGGCGGGCGTCATCATGGTGTCGGTGGACTACCGGCTCTCGCCGGACCACAAGTTCCCCGTGCCGTTCGACGACTCGTACGTGGCGACGGCGTGGGCCGCGGCGAACGCGGCGTCGTTCGGCGGCGATCCGTCGCGAGTGGCGGTGGCGGGGATGAGCGCGGGCGGCAACCACGCAGCGACAGTGGCGTTGCGGGCACGGGACGAGGACGACGGGCCGAACCTCGTGCACCAGTCGCTCATCTACCCGGTGCTCGACCGGGACTTCAGTCGTCCGTCGTACGCGGAGAACGGCGCTGCCTACTACAACCTCTCACTCGAGATGGTGCACTACTGCTGGGACTGCTACCTGGCCGACGAGGCGGACGGAGACAACCCGTACGCCAGGCCGATGGCGGCTGAGGACCTGTCGGGGCTGCCGTCGGCGTTCGTGCTGACGGTGCAGTACGACCCGCTGCGCGACGAAGGCGAGGCGTACGCGGAGCGGCTGCGCGCCGCGGGCGTACCGGCGGAGGTTTCGCGCTACGACGGCGTGGTTCACGGGTTCTTCAACGCGGGCATCCCGTTCGAGCGGACGTGGCAGGCGATGGAGGAGGTCGCCGCGGATCTGCGGCGGGGGGTCGGGGGCGCGGAGGGGGGGCGGGGGGAGTCGGGGCGGAGGAGGGGGGGGGGAGGGGAGGGGGGACGTTGGCATTCGGGACGATGTAGGCGGGAGGCAGGGGTAGGCGGGGCGCGTGGGCACCCACAAGGGATGCCCCTACACCAGGCAGGCCGCCTCCGGGCCTCTGCCGCAAGCAGGGAGAACCCTCAGAGAGAGCGGGGCGCTCGGGCACCCACAAGGGATGCCCCTACACTAGGGAGGCCGCCCCCTTCCCCACCAGTTCACCCTCACCCTAACCCTCTCCCCTCAAGGGAGGGGGGACCAGGCACCCGAGAGATGTTTCGGCTTCGCTCAACATGACAAGCCCCATCCCCTGCGTATAATCCGGGCATCCGGTCTGGAGGAGGCGCGTGATGCCGCTCGACCCTGAAGCGAAGGCGTCGTTGGAGAAGCGCATCGAGATGGGTGTGCTGGAGCCGCACGAGTCGAGCCCGGAGGAGGCGCGCGCGTTGCAGGCGGCCCGGCCGAACCTGCCGGGGCCTGAGGTGGCGTCGGTGAGCGACCATCTCGCGCCGGGGCCGCACGGCGACGTGCCGGTGCGGGTCTACGTTCCGGTCGGCCCTCACCCGCGCACCGAAGGTGCGCACCCTCTCCCAGGGGGAGAGGGGAGGACACTGGATTCCCGCTTTCGCGGGAATGACGGAGTGGGCGGGAACGACAGAGAGAGCGGGAATGACGGGGATGAGTTGCCCGTCTGCATGTGGTTCCATGGCGGCGGATGGGTCATCGGCAGCGTCGCGACGAACGACGCGACGTGCCGGGCGCTCGCGAACGCGTCGGGCGCCATCGTGGTGTCGGTCGACTACCGGCTCGCGCCGGAGCACAAGTTCCCCATCCCCTTCGACGATTCCTACGCGGCGACGGAGTGGGCGGCGGCGAACGCGGGGTCGTTCGGCGGCGATGCGTCGCGGCTGGCAGTCGCGGGAGCGAGCGCGGGCGGCAACCTCTCGGCGACGATAGCGCTGCGGGCGCGGGACGAGAACGGGCCAGCGCTCGTGCACCAGGCGCTCATCTACCCGGTCACCGACCGGGACTACAGCCGGTCGTCCTACAAGGAGAACGGCGAAGGCTACGGCCTCTCCTACGCTTCCATGGTCTGGTTCTGGGACTGCTACCTCTCCAACGAGGAGGACGGCGAGAGCCCATACGTTGCGCCGATGCTCGCCGAGGACCTGTCCGGCCTGCCGTCCGCATTCGTGCTGACGTGCGAGTTCGACCCGCTGCGCGACGAGGGGGAGGCGTACGCGAAACGCTTGCAGGAGGCGGGCGTTCCAACGAAGCATTCGCGATACGACGGGATGATCCACGCGTTCTTCAACGCGGGCATCCCGTTCACGCGGACGTGGGACGCCATCAACGAGACGGCGGGGGAGTTGCGGAAGGCGTTCGGGACGGCGTAGGGGGCGAGGGCGCGCATCGTCAGGGAGAACCCCCAAGGGAGCCGGGGGCATGGGCACCCACAAGGGGATGCCCCTACACCGGACAGAGCCACCCTACCCGTGTGCCTTCGCGGGAGTATCTGTGTTCTGGGTCAAGCCGCTTGGGCGGCAGGAGGGCTGTTGTTGAACGCC
Source organism: SAR202 cluster bacterium bin16 (assembly GCA_002238425.1). Lineage (GTDB taxonomy): Bacteria > Chloroflexota > Dehalococcoidia > Lucifugimonadales > Australimonadaceae > Bin16. The sequence goes on from MPMJ01000035.1 coordinate 32,102, forward strand.
GTAGCCCGAAGGGGGACGGCGTTCAACAACACCAACAGCTTGCGCATCACCGCCACCAGCGCAACCTTCCCCGTCTTCCCCCGATTCTGGAGGCGGCGGTAGAACTGCCCCAACTCCTCGTTGCACCGCACCGCCGATAACG
>MPMJ01000003.1 GCA_002238425.1 SAR202 cluster bacterium bin16
GCGGCGTATCACTTCTCCTATGTCCACTCTGGTCACCTCCCGGTATGCCATCGCCGCTCCTCGTTACGAAGTGCGGCCCATGGTCACCTGTTCGGCTCCCAGGGTGGGTCAAAGACCCTGATTAACCTGGTTCATAGTTCCTGATTATCTGGTACATAGTTCCTGATTATTGACACTCCGGCTCCGTCGAGTCGGTCTTCGCCCAGGCGCAGCAGGTCGTGGCGGAGGCCGAGGCGTTGCTGGTCGATGCAGAGTGGGCCGCCCCTGAGCCAGAGCCGGTCGTGGTCGGGGCCACGGTCGGGTGAGGCCGCGGAAGGGGTTGCCGTTCCCGCCTGCGTGGCCGCCTGGGGCGACTTGGGCTTGAGCAAGGCGGCGGCCAGGGCGGCGCTCGTCGCCACCAGCCGCGCCTTCCAGGGAGCCAGCTTCATCGGTTCGCATCCTCGCCCACGCGCTGCTCGTCGTCCAGGCGAACGGACTGAAGCGGAAGAACCGGATCCGCTACTCGATCGCCGGCACCGCAGGCTTTCACGATCAAGCCCCGGTCGGGGATCGTCCAGTACGACGGCAGCGCGATTTCGGCGGACCGGGCGCTCATCGTCGTGACGGCGACGGACCGCAAGGGCAAGCGTCGGAGGCCACGGTCACGATCACGGTAAGCGTGGCCCAGGCCCAGCCCGAACCGCAACAGCAGCAGCAGACGCCGGAACCGGAGACGCCGGATCCGCAGCCGCACGAGGCCACTCCGCATCGGGCCGCATTGACAGTCACCTCGGTGAGGCTGGTTTGCCCAGGCTATCCAACCCCATGTGACTATAAGCCCGCCACTTCCAGCAAGCCCATGGTGTACGAGGGGACACCCATGGTGGAGTTCTCCCCGTTCCTCATCCTTGGAGCGAATCACGACGACGTCACATGGACTATAGACGGGAAATCCAAAGGGTACGGGTTCTACCTCACGCGCCTGGACAACAGCGATTACGATGATCCCGAAGATGAAGAGCGATACATACAGGTGTCCTACGACGGAAGGGAGTGGCCCGGGGAGGGCTATGGTGACGGGACGCCGGGCTACCGCCACACAATCACGGTGACCGGCACGGACAGCGAGGGCACACCGCATCTGCGACGGTCACAGTTTGTCCTATCCGGAATTAGTCCAGAGCCCCCTGCCTCGGTGTCCAGCCGGTCGACTTGGCGCTTCGGCCCCAAACAGCCTGCGCCTCGCCTCGCGCCACTCCACAACAACGGTGTAGCATCCAGCGTATGAAGCGGACGGAGTATCTCGCCGACCCGGATGTCCGCAGCTTCCTCGACTGGGTGGCACCGTTCGTTTCCGGCGAGCGTCCGCTGCGGCAGAACTGGCGGAGCCCCAGGTGGGGTCCCTGGAGTTGCGAAACCCTCTTCGATGCGTACCGCTCATACGAATGGCCCTTCAGCCTCGTCCTGCCGGGCGACACTGAACGGCCGGTAGGCAAGACCTACCAGGACACCGCCGCCGTGCTTGGCGAACTGTCGAAGCGGCTCCGCGAGAGCGCCGCGAATGAGGACCCCGCCGCCTTCCTCGACGCAGCCGTTGCGGTCGTCCTCTGGGGCGGACTGCACCGGAATGAGCGTGGGCTGCGCGAGCTTGGCAAAGACGCCTTGCCCGTGCTGACCGGGGCCACGCAGTTCCTCGACCCCGCCAATGCCGACCTGAATCATCTCGCCGGCGCGCGGCCGATGAACTCCGGCTTCAGCAAGATCTACTCGCTGCTGATCGACGGCTTCCCGATCTACGACAGCCGCGTGGCCTGCGCGCTGGCGTCGCTCGTGCGCCTTCTCTGCGAGGAGACCGGGCGTGCCAAAGTACCGGAGCAACTCCAACTCGCGCTTCCGCCGAGCCGTGCTGGTATAGGGCGTGACCCATCCTGCGGGTCGCTCGTCTTCAGGCGAATCTGGACGCCTGGCCGGTACGCGCGCTCAAACGTCATGGCGGCGTGGCTGCTGGGCGCCCTCGCCGCAAACCCGCCCTTTTCCGGCGAAGACGATCCCTTGCTCGCCGTGGAGTCCGCGATGTTCATGGTCGGCTTCAGGGTCTACTCGGAGCGAGCGCGCCGTGCACACGAGGCGTGAAGCAGCGCGCCGCTCACCGCGCCTCGTGACGGTTCCCGCCCCGCTTGAGCAACGCTGGCGCAACCGCTCCACGCCCCATCACGCGCTACAGGAGCACCGTGAACCGGCTGAAAGGCTTGCCGAAGAGCGACGCGTGCGCCTTGGTCCACGTGGACGATATGACTGCGTTTCCAGCGCGAGTTGCCGACTGAAAGCCTACCCATACCCGGGCCGTTGCCAGAGGAGCGTGACCGGCTTCGCGCAACGAGTGAGCCGTCCGGGTCGACTCTGCTCATCAGCGCCACTATCCTGTTGCTTGGCGATGCGATTGGGGAACTCGCCGCGAGCCGTACCTATGAGCGAGAGCAGGTCTCAGATAGAGGTCAGTAACCTCTGGAAGGTGTTCGGCGAGAACCCGGAAGGCAGTATTACGAACGTTGCAATGGGAAGTGGTAGTGCCTCAGTTTGACTAGGAGTGGGGTGCTTTAGGCATGGTAGGGCGTCGCGGCGAACCAACGGTACTCGTACACCAGCTCGCGCTCGGCATCTACATCCTTCACAGTCCGAACGAGGGCGGGGCGCCCGGTGCTTTTCTGGACGACTATGGCAGTGATGTCCGGCATGGCGTTCTCTGCGCAGTATTGCGAGATGGGGTCGAGGTCACCGCGTCCGATGGTGCGAGCGGACCGAGGATGCCCTATCAGGGCAACGAGCTCCCCATACGTGATGGTCTGGCGGTTCGTCGCTCTCGCGACGAGCACCTGCCAAGCCTTGCGGGTACGAATCTCCCGGCTGGGTGTCGGCATGATGGTTCTCCTGTCCGGTGAAGGTGTCACTGCTCCCGCTACGCCTCCCGGATCAGCAGCAGTATGAACAGCACGAACATGACCGCGCTGACGACAGCGGAGGCAAGCCAGTTGCTACAGTGGTCGGGTCGAGGGCCGACGCGGTCTTCAGCCTGCTCCTTCACCCATAGCAGTGGCGGAAGCAACACCAAGGCGGCTGAAACGGCCAACGCTGTACCCGCCAAGAGGGCCAGCAGGTCGTTCTTGAACAACTCCAACGAGGCAACCGTCCAGGCGGCGACGAGGGCAGCGTAGACGAACGGCAGCGGCTTGCTTCCGACGAACACGACGTAGGCCACTGCATCCTTGAATGCCTCTACGGCTGTCTTCTCGGGATCCGCCCCGCTTCCCGGAGCGGTCACTTGCAGTCCAACGGAGCGTCCCCTTGGGGAAGAGGCATGGGCGGCGGCGGCTTGATCTCATCTAGCCCGACGAATGGTGTGATGTTGACCCCATGGGTTTTCCCCCATTGGTCCACGACGTTTAGAACTGCGACACCCACCTGACCCGTCTGCGGGTTGTGCGATACGTTGATTTCCCCCTGCGCGTACCCCGTATACCCCTGTTCCTGTAGGTGCTTGCAGAGGTCATCCCATCGCTTGAGTTCTGTGGCATTCATTCCGATCACCCTCCCTGCCTTTTCTGCCTCGGTGTTGATTGAACAAAAGCCCCTCGCGTTCTTTCAGCGAGGGGCTTTGGCCTAGTGCCCTTGCCATACCACACCGTACCGTGCCACGCCTCGTCTGCCCCCAGTGGGGCAACGGTGGTGATGTGCAGCGTTTGCTAGACGCACTAGGTAAGCCACCGTACGCAGAGCCTACCATGAACCGGCCCAACTCGGGAAGCCTTACCCGCCGTCCGCTACCCAGCCCATTGCAATCCCCTTGGCGGCTCAGTAAGACTCGCGGCCATCACAAACTGCCGTCGCGGGACGGCGCATGAGGGCCACTTCCATGGAGAACCGTGCACTGGTGACGATCATCATCACCCTGGCGGTGCTCTGCAACATCCTTGCGGTCGCGCTCACCGCTCTCGCGCTGGTCATAGGAGTCTTGGGCACATGATGACCGTCATCAGGACCGGAATGCTCGTGTTGCTGCTGGGCGCGCTGGCTGCGTGCTCCTCCGCTACGCCAACCGCCTACCCATGGGGGCCGCAATCAGCACCCAGGCGATCAGGCGCTTCAGCTGTCCAGCTACCACAACCGGTCCTTCCCCCGTGCACGCGGAGGATAGCGCCAGATCACAGCGACCGGATGCTCGCTGCCGTGGTGGGCTGCCAACTACAGTGCAACCTCCCACTGGAAAGTTCGCAGTACAGTAACCTTAGGTTCACCATGAGCGGGTTATCTCCGAGAGGTGCTGCACCGTGAGCGGGTTATCTCCGAGAGGTGCTCACCATGAGCGGGGAGAGAGTTATGCAAGGGTCTCCCCACATGCCAGGGTCTCCTTGCAGGGAGAGGGTCAGGTGCACTCCCACAGGGCACTCCCAGGGCTGCGAGATTGCGCGCAAAGAGCGGCGGGCCTTCGCAGGAATGCCCCGGGGACTTGTCAGGCCGTGTAAGGGAATGAAAAGGAGGAGGCGACAGGTCACGCTCACCCTTACTTGCCAACCGAGTAACGCAGTAGACGGCAGATGCGCCCCACCCTTCCACCTCCTCCCCGCGTGACCTGCCCGGTCACCCTGGATTCCCGCCGGTGCGGGAATGACGAAGGGAGGGGCGTGGTTCGGCGGGCGCGGCATTGGCGGGGCGAAGGGCACCCACAAGGGATGCCCCTACACCAGGCGGGGCTCCCTGCCTCCGCAGGAACGACGAACGGCTATTTTCACAGGAACGACGAGGGAGGAGCAGGAGTGCTGAGAGAGGGGCGCTATTGACGCACTCTTGTTTCCCCGCGTAGCGTAGCGGCTCAATCGCGAACGGCCCGCATCAACTTCAAGGCAACTTCTTCATGGTCAACCGGATCCCCCTGCTCTTCGGCGTCGTCGTCGTGGTGGTGCTCGGCTGGGGCTACAGCGTTACGGTAGACGGCGCGTTCTTCGAGGCGGCACTGGACGGCGCGGACCGGCTCTTCCGCCCCGGCCCGATGATCGCGTTCGTCATCATGATCCCCATCGCGCTCATCTCGGGCCTCATGCCCGGCGGCGGGCTGCCATTCCTCGTCGTCGTGCTCTCGTTCGCAACCGAGCTGGACCCGTTCATCGCGCTGCCCGTCGTCATCGGCTACATGGCCGCGAACGACCTGACCGAGCCGATCCCCCCCCCCCCCGTCGCCCTCGGCGACGGGGCCGCAAACGCCCGGCCCGAGCCGATCCCCTCCATCCTGCTCGGCATTCCGGGCGCGCGCTCGTCGCAGGCGACAATCCTGGACGGCTACCCGCTCGCGCGGCAGGGGTATGCCGGGTATGCGCTCGGCGCGTCCTATACGTCGTCGCTCATCGGCGGCATCATCGGGGGACTGGCGCTGCTCGCCGTCCTGCCGTTCGCCCGCGAACTCCTGCGGCTGTTCGGCTCGCCGGAGTTCTTCCTCCTCTCACTGCTCGGCATCGCCGCGGTCGGGATCATCAGCGCAGGCGCGCTCGTAAAGGGACTGCTCACGGCATGCCTCGGCCTCCTCATCGGGCTCATCGGCTTCACGAACGTCGCCTCGCAGACGAGGGCGACATTCGGGGTCGACTACCTCTACGACGGCGTCAACATCATTCCGGTCGTCGTTGGGCTCTTTGCGATCCCTGAGATCGCCGACCTCGTCATCAGCAACACGACCATCGCGAAGGAGCGGCTGAGCGAGATGCTCAAGGAGGGGAAGAGCGACGTCTACCGGGGGATGCGGGAGGCGCTGCGGCACAAGTGGCTCATCACGCGCTCGTCGCTCATCGGCGTCTTCATCGGCGCGATGCCCGGCCTCGGCCCCACACCGGCGCACTGGCTGGCCTACGCCCAGGCACGGCAGACGGAGCCCGGCGCCATCGACACCTTCGGCACCGGGGACATACGGGGCGTCATCGCGCCGGAGTCGTCCAACAACTCCACGGACGGCGGCGTGCTCATGCCCACGCTGCTGTTCGCCATCCCCGGCAGCGCGCCCATGGCTATCGTGCTCGCCTTCCTCTTCATCGTCGGTATCCAGCCCGGACCGCAGATGGCAGACCCGGAGGGCAACCTGAACCTCACGATGTCGTTCGTCTACGTCATCATCCTGGCGAACATCATCGTCGTCCCCATCGTATTGCGCTTTTCGCCGTTGCTCACGAAGGTTGCGGCGGTGCCCCCGCTCGTGCTCGCGCCGCTCGTCATCGGCATCGTGACGCTTTCGGCGTTCCAGGCGAACCTGGACATCTCCGACCTCACGGTGGTGCTCGTGTTCACGGCCCTCGGCATGTTCATGAAGGCGTACGCCTGGCCGAGGCCGCCCATCCTCATCGCCATCGTGCTGGCCGAGCCGCTGGAGAAGTTCATGAGCATCTCCATCCAGGCGCGGGGCATCTCCATGGTCTGGCAGCCCGCGTTCATCGGTATCCTCGTGGTCGTGATCGCCGCGATCTACTTCTCGCTGCGCGTACAGCGCGGCGCACAGCGGGTCCGGGAACGCGCGGAAACTGAAGCACCCCTCACGGACGGACAGCAAGCGGAGCAACCGTGATGGCAGCAGAACCCGGACACCCGCAGGAGCAACCGGAGGCCCACCGCACGGTCTCCTGGAAGTCGCCCGAGATCATCGGCGAACTCGTGCTGCTCGGCCTCATGGCGCTGCTCATGCTCGCGTTCGTCATCTCGCTCTACCGTCCGCCGTTCCTCCAGGACGACCTGCCGAAGATACTGCTGCCGGGGCGCTGGCTGCCCACGATAGTCATCGTCATCGCGACGCCGCTCTGGTTCATCCGGCTCTACACGGTGCTGAGCAGGCGCAAGGCGATAGAGCAGGGCATGATCATGGACCTGGGATTCCGCCTCGGCGAGGACCCGGCAGGGGAGAAGCGGCGCGCCGCGCTCTACTTCGGCTCCATCCTGGGGCTCGTGCTGCTGGTGTGGTTCATCGGGTTCCACATCGGCCTGCCGCTCTGGGTCATGGCCTATCTCCTGTTCTGGACGCGCGCGAAGTGGTACTACGCGCTGATCGCCGGGCTGGGGTTCGAGGCGTTCATCATCGGCATCCTGGACATGACGCTGGACATCTTCTGGTTCGAGCCGGTCTTCTTCCGCTGGATAGGCGTGCTCTACCCGTTCAGCGATATGTTCACGCGGGTGTTCTAGGGGGCGGGGGCGGTTCGCGAACCGCCCCTACAAGCCGAGAGATCCCTCGACTCCGCTGCGCTCCGCCCGGGATGCCAGGGCACCCCCGCACCCACCCCGAGGGCCCTCACCCTAACCCTCTCCCTCAGGAGAGGGGATCAAGCCCTTCCCCGTCACGCGCAGACGACTTTTGCCGCCCGGCGAACGCAGTGCTAGACTCGCCACGCCCATAATCGACCGAAGGAGGAGGGCGTATGACCACACGTCAACGCGTCCCGTATGACGACCTGCGCGGCTACCTGAAGCTGCTGGAAGAGAACGGCCTGCTCAAGCGCATCACCGCCGAAGTCGACCTGGAAGGCGAACTCGGCGCCATCGCCTACCGGAGCCTCGTGCGGGATGGGCCCGGCCTGCTCTTCGAGAACGTCAAGGACTACCCGGACATGCCGCTCGTGGCCAACATCATGTACACGGAGGAGCAGTTGGCGCTCGCCCTTAACGGCGACCCGGACTGGGCAAGCCTCCGTGACATCATCCACGAAGGGATGCAGGACCGCACCGCCACGAACGTCGTCCCCAGCGGCCCGGTGAAGGACGTGAAGATCATGGGCGAGGACGTGGACCTCGACATGCTCCCCACGCCGCGCTGGCACGAGGAGGACGGCGGACGCTACATCGGCACGACGGCCGGGTTCGTCACGCGGGACCCGCAGACCGGGAACCTCAACATGGGGCAGTACCGCTCCATGATCATCGACAAGAACACGACGACCGTGGAGATCATGGGCGACTGGGAGGTCGGCGCAACGCCCCCCGGCGCCTCCAACTACGGCGGCGCAGGCGACCGCAACGGCGCGACCCACGTGCTGGAGAACGAGGCGAACGGCCTGCCGACGCCGTGCGCCATCGTGCTGGGCATGGACCCGCTGCTCACGCTCTCCTGCGGCACCGCCGTTCCGCACGACGAGAACGGCCACGGCGAGTACGAGGCCGCGGGCTCGTGGGCCGGACGCCCGGTCGACCTCGTGAAGTGCGAGACGAGCGACCTCATGGTGCCGGCCAACGCGGAGATCGTGCTGGAGGGCGAGGTCGTCCCGTACGAGCGCGTGAACGACGGCCCGCACGGCGAGTCCACCGGCTTCTACAACCAGTACACGTCCACCTTCATGGTGAAGATCAAGGCGATCACGCACCGGAAGGACCCCATCAGCTTCGGCCTCATCTGCGGGCGCATCGAGGACTACCCCCGCCCGCTCATGCGCTCCAACACGCTGCTGGACGTACTGGTCTCCAAGTCCGGCCTCACGAACATCAAGGAAGTCTTCTTCCCGGACGCGGGACGCTCCGGCTTCCTCATCATCCGGGCGCAGATCACCAGCCCGGAGCAGCCGAAGCAGATCATCGACGCGGCGTACGAGCACATGCGCTACCGCTGGGTCATCGTCGTGGACGAGGACTGCAACGTGCGCGACTGGAACGACGTGCTCTGGCGCATCGTCTCGTCAGTCGTGCCGGACCGCGACATGTACCGCGGACGCGAGTACGTGTTCAGGGTCCCCGGCCCCGGCGCGGTCGAATTCATCCCGCCCACCTACGGGATGGCGTTCGACGCCACCTACCCGTTCAAAGAGTACGAGCACCCCAGGCCCGGTGTGGCGCAGCCCAGCATGAAGATGATGGAGCACATCGCAGGGCGCTGGAAGGAGCTCGGCCTCAGCTAGGCCGCTGAACATCGCAGCAGATACAGGAGGAGAGACGTGACTACGACACCACAGAGAGACCCCGTCTCGTACAAGAGCATGCGGGAATACATGATGATCCTGGAGGAGCGCGGGCTGCTCAAGCGGATCACCGCGGAAGTGGACCTCGACTACGAGGTCGGCGCGATCAGCTACCGCGACCTCGTCCGCACCGGGCCGGGCCTGCTGTTCGAGAACATCAAGGACAACCCGGACAAGCAGCTCACCACCAACATCATGTACTCGCTGGACCAGCTGTCCATCGCCTTCAACGGGCCGAAGGACTGGGTGAAACTGCACGACATCGTCAAGCAGGGCATGGCCGACCGCCTCGCGTGCGTGAAGGTGGACGACGGCCCCGTGAAAGAGGTGAAGGTCTTCGGCGAAGACGTCGACCTCGGCGAGATCCCCACGCCGCTCTGGCACGAGCTGGACGGCGGGCGCTACATCGCCACCACCGCGGGCGTCATCACGGTCGACCCGAAGACCGGCGCGCACAACATGGGGCAGTACCGCTCCATGATCATCGACCGCAACCACACCACCGTGAAGATCCAAGGGGACTTCAAGGTGGGCGCCGCCCCGCCGAGGGGTTCCTCCTACGGCGGCGCGGGAGACCGCAACGGCGCCGTTCACGTCCTCGAGAACGAGGCGGAGGGCAAGGGCACGCCCTGCGCCATCGCCATCGGCATGGACCCGCTGCTCGTTCTCGCTGCAGGGACGGCAGTTCCCGAGAATGAGAACGGACTCTCCGAGTACGAGGCCGCAGGCGCATGGGCGGGCCGTCCGGTGGAGCTCGTCAAGTGCGAGACCAACGACATCCTGGTGCCGGCGCAGGCCGAGTACATCCTGGAAGGCGAGATCGTCGCGGGCGAACGCTACTACGACGGCCCCCACGGTGAGTCGTCCGGGTTCTACAACAAGAACTACGAGGTGTTCGTCTTCAAGGTGAACGCCATCACGCACCGGAAGGACCCCATCAACTTCGGCCTCATCTGCGGGCGCATCGAGGACTACCCCCGCCCGCTGATGCGCTCCGGCTCCATCCTGCAGACGCTCGTCAGCAAGTCCGGCCTCACGAACATCAGGGAGGTCCACTTCCCGGACGCGGGCGCCGGCGGCGTCATCATCATCCGGGCCGGCATCGAGAAGGAGGGGCAGGCCAAGGACATCATCGACGCGGCCTACTCACACCTCCGCTACCGGTGGGTCGTCGTGGTCGACGAGGACTGCGACGTGCGCGACTGGAACGACGTGTGGTGGCGCATCGTCTCGTTCGCGGAGCCCACGCAGCACGTCCACCTGGGCGCGCACCTGCCGCGTCCGCTCGGGCGCCCCGGCGAGATGGACTTCATCCCGCCGACGCAGGGCATGGGCATCGACGCGACACGCGAGCACAAGACGACCGAGTTCCCAGTCCCGCCGCCGTCCAAGCCGACGATGGAGATCCTCGACAAGGTCGGCGAGCGCTGGGACGAGCTCGGCCTGCCGTAAGCCTTACCGTGGGGAGACGCCTCGTTCTTTGAGGGCAGGCGTCTCCCCTACACAGGAAAGAACATGCCAAGGATCATCGTCGGCATCAGCGGCTCGTCCGCTCCCATCTACGGCATCTACACGCTGCGCGCGCTGAGCAGGATGCCGGATGTGGAGACGCACCTCATCCTCTCCGAGGGGGCGCACGTCTCGATCAGGTACGAGGCGCCACAGTGGTCAATAGACGACATCAAGGCGATGGCCGACGTCGTCCACGACCCGCGCAACATGGCCGCCAGCGTCTCCAGCGGCTCGTTCAAGACCGACGGCATGGTCGTCGTGCCGTGCTCCATGAAGACGCTCGCGGGCATCGCCAACTCCTACAACAACGACCTTATCACCCGCGCCGCTGACGTCTGTCTCAAGGAGCGCCGCCGCCTCGTCGTCGTCGCTCGCGAGACCCCGCTGCACCGGGGACACCTGCTCAACATGCTCGCCGTCACGGACATGGGCGGCGTCATCCTGCCCCCCACCCCCGGCTTCTACTCGGGGCCACAGACGATAGACGACATCATCAACCACACCGTCGGCAAGGTGCTGGACCTGCTCGGCATCGAGAACACCCAGTTCAAGCGCTGGGAGGGCAAGGACCCCTCCGCGGAGGAGTGAGGCGTGCAGATAACCCCCACGCAAACCCCACCCCCCGCGTGCGCTGCCCGCGCACCCTGGATTCCCGCCGGTGCGGGAATGACGGGGCCATGCAAACGAGTCGAGTAGTCTGGAGCGCATCGTCATGTCCGATGACATCGGCAGGGAACTACCGCCCGATCTCTTCAACGCCCTCTGGTACGAGGACGTAACCGTCGAGCGCGGGCGCGCCATCCTCATCATCACCGCCGACGAGAACGGCTGGCCTCACCCGGCCCTGCTCTCGTTCCGCGAGGTCGGAGCGCGCGACCCAAACACCATCCGCCTCGTCACCTACAACGGCAGCACCACCACCCGCAACATGCGGGAGAACGGCAAGATCACGATCGCGTTCGTGGAGGAGCGCTTCACCTACTACGTGAAGGGCACGGCGAAGGAGATACCGGCGCACCTGACCGGCACGGGCGAATACTTCGCTACAATGGATGTACAGATAACCCAGATCCTCAAGGACTTCACCGGTTCGGATGAAGAAGGCGCGTACATCATCTCCGGCATCACGTTCCACAACCCCTGGCCTACCGGTGGCCGGCCCGCCCAAGCCCAGTAGCCCGATGCAGAAACCCACGATCCGCCGCCTCGGCGCTCCCCTGCCCGCGCTCGCCACCACGTGCGCTGCACTCTTCCTCGTCGTCAGCGCGTGTGTCCCTACGGATACTCCCACGCCAACGCCTGCCGGGGCGCGCGTCCCTACACCCGGAGCGACCGCAACACCCACCGCCGCGGTATCGGCGCTCATCCCATCGGCATCACCCACGCCCACTGCCGCAGTGTCGGGCCTCGTTCCGTCGGCATCGCCCACGCCGACCGCGGCCGTGTCGGCGCTCGTGGCGCCGGATACCCCCACGCCGACCCTCGACCCCAACGTCGTACGCAACGCCTACGGCGTCGAGGCCGATGACGACTACGCGGACAGCCTTAGCATCTACGCCCCCATCTGGGAGACCGACTTCCGCTTCCACACCGTTCCGTACCGGGAGATCAGCTCCGGCGGCGTGGGACGCGACGGCATCCCGCCCATCGACGACCCAACGTTCGTCTCCGTAGCCGACGCCAGTGAATGGCTCACGGACACGGAGCCGGTCATCGCGCTGGAACTGAACGGCGAGGCGAAGGCATATCCGCTGCAGATCCTCCTCTGGCACGAGATCGTCAACGACGAACTTGGCGGCCTTCCGGTAACGGTCACCTACTGCCCGCTGTGCAACTCCGCCGTCGTGTTCGACCGCACGCTCGACGGCACGGTCTACGACTTCGGCGTCTCCGGGAACCTGCGCAACAGCGACCTCGTGATGTGGGACCGGCAGACGCAGAGCTGGTGGCAGCAGCTCACCGGCGAGGGCATCGCGGGCGAACTCGCCGGCGCGCAGCTCCGATTCCTGCCCGCTCAGGTCGTCTCGTGGGCTGCGTTCGCCGAGGAGTACTCCGGTGCACTGGTGCTCGACCGACCCGGGTTCAGCCGCGCTTACGGGCGCAATCCTTACCCGTACTACGACAACCTGGACTCCTACCCCTTCCTCTTCTTCGACGACGCCGACCCGCGCCTGCCTGCGAAGCAGCGCGTTGCTGCGGTCGAGATTAACGGCGACGCTGCCGCGTTCCCGTACTCGGTGCTGGCCGAAGAGCGCGTGGTGCATTCCGAAGTGGGCGGCGAGGAGATCGTCGTCTTCTTCGAGTTCGGCACGCTCACCGCACTGGGCAGCGGGACCATCGCGAACGCCGAGGACGTCGGCGCAACGGGCGTCTTCCGTCCTGCGCTGGACGGCGACCGGCTGGCATTCGCCTTCGATGGCGACGGGATAACGGACGAAGGCACCGGCAGCAGATGGAACGTGCTGGGCAGGGCAGTGAGCGGCCCGCTCGCGGGGCGGCAACTCGAACGCGTGAACGCTCAGGACCACCTCTGGTTCGCGTGGGCAGCGTTCAAGCCGCACACGACGGTCTACGGCGATGGTTCGACAGGCTCGCCATGAGCCGGGGGCGGGGTTGTGCGTTGAAGCGGCGCGCTACAGCGCGGGAGCGACGGGGGAAGGGGCTAGTTGCGGTTGCCGCCGCCGAACAGGTTGCTGAAGAAGCGCGCGATGCGCTGCAGGAACCCCGGCATCGAACTGTTGGACTCGCTGGAGTCCAGCGCCCCCAGGAGGATCTGGTCGAGCGACTGCGAAACGACGCTCTCGCCGCCGGTGAGGCCGGTCGCTACCACCGTGACGCGAACCTCGTCCTCCATGTTCTGGTCCGTGATCATGCCGAAGATGATGTTCGCGTGCGGGTCCACGAGGCCCTTGATGATGTCGGACGCCTCGTACACTTCTTGCAGCGTTACGTCCGGGCCGTAGGTGATGTTCAGCAGCACGCGGGTTGCGCCTTCCACCGGAACGTGGAGGAGCGGGCTTGCCATCGCGGCCCGGGCCGCCTCGTACGCCCTGTCCTTACCCCGCCCGTGGCCTATCGCCATCCAGGCGGAGCCGGCGCCGGCCATGACAGCGCGGATGTCCGCGAAGTCGAGGTTGATGTCGCCGGCCACCATCACCAGCTCGGAGATGGACTGAACGCCCTGGCGCAAGACGTCGTCCGCGATGCGGAAGGCATTCTCCGCGGTCATCCGCTCGTCTGACACCGCGTAGAGCCGGTCGTTCGGAATCAGAATCAGCGTGTCGACGTGTTCGCGCAGGCGCATGATGCCTTCGTCCGCCTGCACAGAGCGCTGCTGCCCCTCGAAGCCGAACGGCTTGGTGACCACGGCGATGGTGAGCGCTCCGACCTCCTTGGCGATCTCCGCCACGACGGGCGCGGCTCCCGTTCCCGTGCCGCCGCCCATGCCCGCTGCCACGAACACGAGGTCCGTACCGCTGAGCAGGTCGTACAGGTCTTCGCGGGACTCCTCCGCCGCCTCGCGCCCAAGCTCGGGGTTGCCACCCACACCGAGTCCCCGGGTGAGACGGTCGCCGATGCGCACCTTCCTCGGAACGTCCAGCCGGATCAGGTGCTGAGCGTCCGTGTTGACCGCGATGTATTCGACGCCCTGAACGCGCTGCTGGTACATCCGCCGCACCGCGTTTGAGCCGCCGCCGCCCACGCCGACCACCTTGATGCTCGCCACACCGAGCGTCTGGCCGAGGCCCAGCGCCGTCTTGCCGGACGGGTCGTCGTCTCCTTCGGCCCACAGCTCGTCCGGGTCCAGTTCCGCCTCGGCCTCATCCGCATATGCACGCCGGACGAGCACTTCTCGGCCCTCAAGCAGGCGCATCAGCCGCACCCAGAGGGGTGACGGCACTTCCGACGGCTTGAGGAGGCCCACCTCCAGCATGAGGATGTCCTCGTAAGGGAGGTCCAACTCGTCGGAGAGTTCGCGGATGCTGTAACCCTGGCGGTAGCGCATCAGCCTGAGATACGAGCCGAACTGCCGCATCTCGGTCGTTATCCGCCCGGAGAGGGTGAGCCAGCGCTCGCCGGCTCCCATGGCGAATCGCACCCATGGCCCCTTCCCTGAGCGGAAGGTAGTGGTAGGACGTTGTGTCACGAAGACCGCTCCTCGGCAAACTGCGCCAGTATCCCCGCAGTCTCCCGCTGGCTCAACCCTGCCTGCTCGCAGTACATGCGGAAACGCTCCTTGGCGCGGTTCAGGCGTATCGTGATCGCCCGGTCGCTCGGCGCGTCCAGCATCACCGCCATCTCATCGGGCGTCCGGTTCAACTGGTAGCGCAGGCGCAGGGCAAAGGCATCCCGCGGAAACTCTCCTTCGAAGCGCTGCCACAGTTCCGCGTTCTCCTCGAATACCGACGACGCGCCCTCCCCGCCCTCTGTCGCCTCCTGCCTGGAACGCGCGGTTGCCTCCTCGGTCTCCCGCGCCCTGGCTTCCTTGTCCGCAGCGCTCCAGAGCTCCTTGAAGCGGACTTCCACCGCGTTCACGTACCATTCCCTGATGTTCCGGGGGCTGCCCATCGTGGACACCCGGGAGAGCATCTGCAGCAGAGCGTCCGCCGCGGCGTCCGTGCGGTACTCGACAGGAATCTCGTCGATGCCCCAGACGTCTGGTTCGCGGTAGATGCGCTCAGCGAGTTCGGCCGTGAGGTTCCGCACCTCACGGATCCCGTTCTCGCGGCGTATGCGGTCCTGGGGTCCGTCTCCCTGCTCGTGAAGGATCACCTGGAGACGCCTGATGATCTCTTCGTCGGATTGGTAGTAGTGGCCTGTGCTCATGCGGTTCCTGTCTCTGTGCGCAGAGTCCGCCTTACATCATACCGCATAAGGCAACCTCGGACTCCCACTCACGCCTGCGTGAATCGACAACCTTACAGTGACAGAGCGCTCCCATCGTTCGCGACGGTGCGAGGTTTTGCCCGCATGTGCGGGCGATGGTAGGATTCCTCAAGTGCGGCGCATGCCGTGCTGCAGGGATGTGATGACCGCTGAGAAGACCACCAACAAGGCGCTGGAAGAGCTCCGGCGCCGCAAAGAGAAGATCACTTCGTCGGAGGGGGAGGCGCGTGCGGAACAGCAACACGCACGCGGCAAGCTGACGGCCCGCGAGCGCATCGAGCTCCTCGTCGACCCTGGCTCGTTCGAGGAACTGGGCTCGTTCGTCACCCACCGCTCCAGCGAGTTCGGCTCTGCGGACAAGAAGTTCCCCGGCGACTCCGTCATCACGGGCTACGGCAAGATCACCGGCCGCACCGCGTACATCTACTCCCAGGACTTCACCGTCTTCGGCGGCTCGCTCTCGGAGGTCGCCGCCGAGAAGATATGCAAGGTGATGGACCTCGCTATGCGGAACGGCGCGCCCATCATCGGCATATCGGACTCGGGGGGCGCTCGCATCCAGGAGGGCGTCGTCAGCCTCGCAGGCTACGGCGAGATCTTCATGCGCAACACTCTCGCCTCCGGCGTCGTCCCGCAGATATCCGCCATCCTCGGCCCGTCCGCGGGCGGAGCGGTCTACTCGCCGGCAATCACCGACTTCACCCTCATGGTGCGGGGCATCTCCCAGATGTTCATCACCGGGCCGGACGTCATCAAGGCCGTTACCGGCGAAGAGATCACTCACGAGGCTCTCGGCGGCGCGGACACCCACGCCACCCTCTCCGGCGTCTCCCACTTCACCCTCGATTCCGAGGAGGAGTGCATGGAGACCATCCGCTTCCTCCTCAGCTTCATCCCGCTCAACAACATGGACGACCCGCCCACGGGCGACATGGACGACCCCGCGGACCGCGCCGACGAAGAGCTGCGCGACGTCGTGCCGCAGGAGTCTGCCCGCTCCTACGACATGCTGGACGTCATCGGGCGCGTCGTCGACCACGGCGAGTTCCTCAACATCCAGCACGAGTTCGCGCCCAACATGATCATCGGGTTCGGTCGGTTGAACGGCCGCAGCGTCGGCATCGTCGCGCAGCAGCCCGCCTACCTCGCGGGGGTCATCGACATCCACGCCTCGGTGAAGGCCGCCCGCTTCGTCCGCTTCTGCGACGCTTTCAGCATCCCCATCATCACGTTCGCTGACGTGCCCGGCTACATGCCGGGGCAGGACCAGGAGCACCGGGGCATCATCAGGCAGGGCGCGAAACTCCTCTACGCATACGCTGAGGCCACCGTGCCCAAGATCACCGTCGTCACCCGCAAGGCCTACGGCGGCGCCTACGTCGTCATGGGCAGCAAGCACCTTCGCACGGACATCAACCTCGCGTGGCCGTCCGCCGAGATCGCGGTCATGGGGCCGGACGCCGCGGTCAACATCATCCACCGCCGACAGCTCGCCGACGCCAAGGACCCCGAGACGACCCGCGCCGAGCTCATCGAGGAGTACCGCGACAGCTTCGCCAACCCCTACCAGGCCGCCGAGCGCGGGTTCATCGACGACGTGATCGACCCGGCGCAGACGCGCCCCCGGCTCATCCACGCGCTCGACGCCCTCCAGAACAAGCGCGACACCCTGCCGCCCAAGAAGCACGGCAACATCCCGCTCTAGCCCCACCACCACGAACCTTCCAGGCGCCCTTATGAAATTCCTGGTCAGCCACGAGGTCCTCTACAGGACGACCGTCGAAGCCTCCAACGAGAAGGAGGCTGCCGACGCTGCCGAAGACCTTCCGTACGAAGAGTGGGACAGCAGCACCACCACCCGAGAGGACGTCGTCCCGCTGGAGGAGTCGCCGGTCAACCCGATGGCGGGGGGCTGAGGGCTGCGTAGGGGAGGTGCTGACAGTGCAGGTGCAGTTACGGGCGGTCGGCGAGGAACACATCGCGATCCTGGCCGCGATGAATCAACGGTTGGTTGAGGACGAAGGAAGCAGGAATCCATTCTCAGAGATCCAGTTCCGACAGAGGATTGCGGGTTGGCTGGATGGAGACGAGTGGGAGTTGGTTCTCTTCACTGATTCTGCTGGCAGCACCATCGGTTACGCCGTCTACAGACTTCGAGAGCATGAATACGATCATCGTCTACAGGTGGTTCATCTCCGTCAGTTCTTTATTGACCGTCCTTTCAGGGGTCAAGGCGTGGGAAGGGCAGCCTACGTGCAGCTCGAGGACGAACGATTCCAGGGCCGGGAGGTGTCTTTGGGTGTGCTCACCACGAATCCAGGAGGTAGACGATTCTGGGAGAAGATGGGATTCAGCGAATACTACGTTTCAATGAAGAAGCAGTGACAGGCATACTCCGATGAACTCCCTTCGTCGGCTTCCCTCGTGGGCACACCAGCCGTCGATACCGTACTGCTTGATGTTTAGTAGCGGAGTCTAAGCACCTCCCCACGCTCTATGGCTCTCGGCTTGCTGCCCCTACTCCGACCTCCGCGCCTCGGCCTGCTCCCTGACCATCACGGAAGCGAGGTTGGCCGTCAGCACACCGAATACGGTGATTCCTCCTACCAGCAGGGGAACAGCCACGAGCTTCCCGGCATCCGTCGCCGGTGAGATGTCGCCGTATCCCACCGTTGACATCGTAACCAGTGCCCACCACAACGCGTCGGTGAGCGTCGGGAACGTTTGCGGTTCCACTATCCGCGCGGCGCACGCGCACACCACCGCAAGCGTTGTCGCATAGATGAGCATCCGCTCGATGGAGAGGGCGTGGCCAACCCCAACGCCGATCCGCAGGGCGATGACCGCTACACGCAAGAGCCGCAGCGGACGGAAGAAGGGCACTGCCACCAGGAGCACGTCTATCCAGTGCGACCTGAGATAGGAACGGCGGTCAGGCGCAAGGCTCACCCTGGCGAGAAACTCCAAGGAGAATACGCCCCAGACCGCGAAGTCCCATCCAAGGTGAAGTTCATCGTCCCACAGGTAGGGACCGAGCAGCAGCGGTATCGTGAAGATGGCGAAGAGCGTCATCGGAGTCTCGGTAAGCCGCTCTAGCCGTTTCAATCGATCCTCTCGGTTCGTAAGCACGCTCTGTTCCTCCTCATCCCTGGGTGGCCATATCCTACGGGATGAGATTGAAAGGAACGGGGGCCTGCACGATGGCCCCGGCGGGGACGTCGTCCCCCTGAAGGAGTCGCCCCTCAATCTCATGGCGGGCGGACGACAGGCAGCGGGTAACCCGCGAACTGTCATGAACCGTCGTCAGGCAAAGGGGTCCAGCAAAGGAACGCCGAACTGGGCAAAGTCGCCGACGTTGCGCGTCACCACGGTGAGACGATGGGCGATGGCTGTTGCGGCGATCATGGCGTCTTCACTCACCGTGTCCGATCTCCTGTGCATGAGCCGCGCCCACTCCCGGAAGGCTTGAGCGTCCATCGGCAACACGCCGTAAGAAGCCAACACCTTGTCCAGCCAGGCTTCGATCTCCTCCGCTTTGGCCCGGTCCTGCTCCCGTGTAATCTCGATGCCGACCTGAATCTCTCCTATAGTGACGGCGGACACGAAAAGTTGCTCAGTCGTCACACCTGCGATCCAATCCAGGACCGCGCCGTGGGGCCTTGGGCGGCGCAATTCGGAGACCACGTTCGTATCAAGCAGGTACACGGAGGGTTACTCAACGATTTGTGGTAGCCGGTGGCGCCGCCGGCGTCGGCGCGGGGCGAGGTTCTCCGTCGTCGCCTCGGAGGTGAGGAGTAACTCTTTCAGGTCTGGCCTGGTCATCCGCTCCATACTCCGCCATTGCTCGATCGGAAGGAGCACAGCAGCCGCCACCCCGCGCTTCGTCACGATCTGCGGCCCCTCAGCGAGGGCGGTATTGAGGAACTCGCTGAACCGCGATTTGGCGTCTTGGACCGGCCAACTCCTGCTCATGGTTCCTCCCTCGATTCTCTCAATCTGACTATCTCTCAGACTAGATAGGCGTATCGCCATCTGTCAACACGATGGGATCGTTCGCCTTTGGGAGAGATAGAAGCCGACGGTGTGAGGCTGTTCGGGAACGCTCCACTGCACAGAACGGGGGCGGCTGTGCCGCCCCCGTTTCGTGATCCGGAGTGGTAACTCGGTCCTTGGCGCCCCGCCGACACCGGGGGCGCACTCAGACCGAACGCCCTATGGGCGTCTACCTGCCCCAGGAACCGCCGCCGCGCGCGCCGCGGTCTTCCCGAGGCCTGGCCTCGTTGACATTGAGGGCTCGGCCGTGAAGGTCCGTGCCGTTCATGGCCCGGATGGCCTGCTCCGCCTCGCTGTCGCCCATCTCGACGAAGCCGAACCCACGCGATCGCATGGTGTCCCGGTCCGTGATGACCTGTGCGCTGGCGACCTCACCGTAGGGGGCGAAGGCGTCTCGCAGGTCGTTGTCACTTGTGTTGAAGCTGAGGTTTCCGACGAATATCTTCATGCTAGCGCTCCTTTGGAGTCGGGTTTGCCCGTTTGACTTGGAAGCGCCAGCAAAGGCCTGGCGTGTCGGACCTAGCGAACAGAACGGCAGCTCACAAAATCTACAGGTGCCGACATCTTACCACATTTGGGCCGCTTGCCTCAGGGCAAGGGCCTGTCCAACCATGCCGGTTATCCGGCCCGCGCTTGCCGGACACACCTGCTCCCGTGACTTCGGGAGGATGAGCCTCGTTCCGTCGTACCTGCGAAGCCCGCGCTTAGCGCGCAACCTCGCAGTCCCGTCTCACCCGTGATTGCCAACGTTGCCCCCATTGACAGCGGGGCGTACGATTCTCTCAGTACATTGAGGATGACGGCGCTCTTGCATCCTCGGTTGGTTGGGAGTGCGTGCTATGCAAAGCAGGCTGCTCCGAGTCGCGATGACCATGCTCTCGCTGGTGGCGGCATCCGCCCTGGTGTGGAGTTGCGCGTCCATCCCGCTGGACAATGTTGACGGTGATTCGCCGGACGATGCTGTGCTCGTCTCTCGAACCGCCGTGCCTCCGGACGACGACGATGATGACCAGGACGATGACGAAGGTGTAGAGAGCGACCCTCCGGACACGGACGCCGATACTCCCGACGCCGATGGTTACGGCCTCCTCTCCGGCGTTCCCCGGGCTGCTGTCGCGGGGGACGATGAGGGGGACACGCCAACTCCCACCGACAACGACGGCACCGACTCCGACGGCATCGATACCCCCACTCCCACCGATAACGACGGCACTGACTCCGACGGCATCGATACCCTTACGCCCACAGATGACGAAGGATCAATAGCGGTGGTGAACGTTGCCGCCCAGGCGGCAGTCCAGCCCGCAGTTCAACCCAACGATGATGGGGATACTCCCACTCCCACCGACAACGACGGCTTCGATACCCCCGAGACCGACAATGACGGCTTCGATACGGAAGCCAACACTGACCATGACGGCGTCGACACGCCAACACCTACCGACAACGACGGCACTGACTCCGACGGTATCGACACTCCTACGCCTGACACTCCTACGCCTGACACTCCTACGCCTGATACCCCCACGCCTGATACTCCCACGCCTGATACTCCCACGCCTGATACTCCCACGCCTGATACTCCCACGCCTGATACTCCCACGCCTGATACTCCCACGCCTGATACTCCCACGCCTGATACTCCCACGCCTGATACCCCCACGCCTCAGACTGCCGTGTCCGCCCCCGATAGCGACGACAGTGACGACGACAACAACAGTTGAGAACAGCGCGAAGGCTCCGTTCGCCGCCGTTCCGCTGTCTCCTCAGATCGCCCCGCCCGACGACCCCGGCTTGGAAGAGTTGTCCAACCTCTTTGACGCGGAGTGGGTATGGCAAAGGTACCGTGAACACGTCGGACACCTCGAGGTGCCACCCGAGCAGGTCCGCGTACGGCAGTTCACGCACACCCCCGGCAGGAGCGCGCTGGTCAGCTACATCGTTGAGTGGGCCCCGGACGACTACATCCCCTCGGACTACTTTGCCGTCATGCTCCGGCGGGAGCGGCCGATGGAGGTATTCCAGTTCCCGGACGATCCCTACCTGCCAGGGCTGAAGGAGGCAGCGGACTCGGAGACCGCACTCGGCCTGGTCAACCGGCACGTCATGGCAGTGCCGGCGCGCCGCATCAGCGTCCAGGTGGTCCGCTACCGGCCCGGCAACCGCGCCGTGCTGCGTCACAGAGTGGACAAGGTCAGGCTCTACGCCCGTGTGATGCGTCCTGCGGCCATACCTCCGCTGCTGCGCGCCGCGGAACTGATAGGGGCGTCCGGTTTCGTCGTGCCCCGCATCACGGGCCACTGGCGCAAGGGAGGAACGGTGTGGCTGTCGGAGATACCGGGCAAGAACCTGCGAGAGCAGATCCGGCGAGGCGGCCAACCGGACCCCGCAGTCCTGCTCGACGGGCTGGAAACGCTGTGGAACGCACCGCCCCCGGTAGACGGCGGGCGTCCCTTCGATCTGCCGGGACTGTACCGCCACGCAAGGCGAATCATCGCGTTCGCCCTCAAAGGGAACGCGGAAGCGCTTGGCCATCTGAGACTCGTCGTCCGGTCATTGGCCCCTTTCATCGACTCATGGCAGCCGAGCGGGATGGCGCACAACGACTTCTATGACGACCAGATGCTGGCGTTACCGGACGGCAGGGTCGCGCTGGTGGACTTCGAGGAGATCGGAATGGGAGACCCGCTGCTGGACGTGGGTAACTTCCTCGCGCACCTGCGGTGGGCAGTTCAATCCAGAAGCGATGGGAGCGCCCGCGCGAGGAGCGCGTACCACGGCGTCTTCCGCCGCGCTGCGCTCCAGCGGTTCGGTTGGAGCAAGCGGGAGCTTGCCTTCCGCGAGGCGGCCTGCGTCTTCAGGATATGCACGAACGTCGTTCGCTATCCGCAACCGGACTGGCAGGACAGGCTGCGATCCGGCTTGTCACTGGTCAGCCAGACCCTCGCAGACCCGGCCTGAGCATCCTGCCTCCGGCGCACCCTTGTACGGCGCTGAACTCCGCACCCGGACTGTGACACCCGCCCCTTTCGCGGTCGTCCCAGCCCGCTTACGCTGGATGGATGACCCTTGGACGCGCAGCGCCTGCAGGCCATGCCGGAATCTGCGGCCCGCCTATGGGCGGGGGCTTGCGACGGAAAGATTGCACACCCCTTCCTCGTTCTGTTCTTGGATTCTTGAACGCGGAAGCAGGCCACGGCCTTGTCGCCCAAGGATCCAAGAACAGAAAACCCCATGGTGTCACTCGTAAGGCTCGGATCTTGGATCTGGTTGTGGGGCACGCTTCATACCCACGTCTTTTCACTCGTAACGTTGACGCCTTGAATGACGCCTTACTCGCAAGTGTGGGAGCCGTCCATACAAGCGCCCGGAATGGTGGCGGCGCCTCTCCTTGCGGCTTAAAATTAAGAGGTAGGCGAGGCGCCTCCCGAAGGAGCGCACCATCTACGCTGCCAAGACAGACCGCGCTCGAAGGGCTGGTGTAAGGATGAGACCGTCTGTGACCCTGCAGGATATCCACCGGGCCCGGAGCTCCATCGCGCATCTGGTGCTCCAGACGCCCATGCTGCCCGCTCGCTCGCTGGGCGACCTGGCGGAGTGCGAGCTTCTCCTCAAGGCAGAGAACCTGCAGCGAGCGGGTTCCTTCAAAGTCCGGGGTGCTGCCAACAAGATCGCTGCCTTGAGCCCGGAGCAGAAGGCCAGAGGCGTGATCACCGCCAGCGCCGGAAACCACGCCCAGGGAGTTGCCCTGGCGGCCGGGCATGCTGGCATACCCTGCACTGTCGTGATGCCCGTCGGAGCCTCCCTCCCCAAGGTGGAAGCCACACGGGGCTACGGAGCGACGGTGCTGCTCGAGGGCGATGACTTCGACCAGGCCCAGATGCATGCCAGGCGAGTCATGCAGGAGAACGACCTGACCTTCATCCACGCCTTCGACGACCCGGCCATCATTGCGGGGCAGGGAACGATCGGCCTGGAGATGCTCGAGCAGGTAGAAGACCTGGACACGGTTGTCGTGCCCATGGGGGGTGGAGGCCTGATCTCGGGTATCGCACTGGCGATAAAGGAGACGGCGCCGGGCGTCAGGGTGATCGGCGTGCAAGTGGCAGCGGCCACCGCCCTTATCGAGTCGAGCAAGGCTAACGAGCGCCTCACGGTGAAGCCGGAGCCCACCGTAGCCGATGGCATCGCCGTGGGTACGCCGGGGGAGTTCACCATTCCCCTGGTCAAGCGCTACGTGGACGACACGGTTGTCGTTGAGGAGGATGAGGTCACTCAGGCGATGATGCTTCTCCTGGAAAGGAGCAAGCTGCTCGTGGAGGGGGCCGGGGCGGTTGGGCTTGCCGCTGTGCTGGGAGGGAAGACCCAGGTCGCCGGGCAGAAGGTGGCGGTGGTGCTCAGCGGCGGCAACGTGGACTCGCACTTGATCGCGAGGGTGGTGGAAAGCGGTCTCGCCCACGCGGGGCGCTACCTTGTGCTACGGGTCATGCTGGAGGACCGCCCGGGTCAGTTGAGCCGGCTGCTGAGCGTCGTATCCGAATGCCAGGTAAACGTGCTGGACATAGGTCATCTCAGGCATGCCCCGACGGTGCACCTGGGGAACGTAGAGATCCAGCTCACCCTCGAGACCAGGAACTACGCTCACTCTGAGGAGGTATGGGAGCGGCTGCGCAACGCCGGGTATATGCCCTACCAGAGCGAGCCGGTTGGCGGCCCCTCCCCACCCGCGTAGGTATGGCCGGTTCCCTGGCAGGGAGTCTTCGCGCTTGCCGGGCACGCCTGCCTCTCCGTATAATCGCCGCACCTGACCGGAACGGCGCGAGACCGGCGGGGGGGGGGGGGAACGACCCCCCGCAGACCCCCGCGGGACCCCCCGGGCCCCCCTGCCTCTCCGTATAATCGCCGCACCTGACCGGAACGGCGCGAGACCGGCGGGCGTGTGGAGAAACGACCCCCGTGAGCCTCTGGCGGCAACGCCTGCGTCCGGCTAGGACGCGCAGGGAACTGGATTCCCGCCTTCGCGGGAATGACGGGCTCCCAGACAGCAGCGCGGGGATAGGTCCATCGCAGCAGAAGGAGGTGTCGGTTTGGCCGACAACAGCGTTATCGACAGGGCGAGAGACCATTTCGGGGGACTGGTTGAGGAGCAATTGGAGCGCGTCGAGCGCCTGAAGAGCGCCCCTGCGCCCACCGACTACTCCAAGATCAACCCCATCGTCATCGGCATGCTGGGAGGCGACGGCATCGGCCCCACCATCACCTACGAATCGCAGCGCGTCCTCGAACAGCTGCTGGACAGCGAGGTGAAGAGCGGCAAGGTGCAGTTCCGCAACATCGATGGACTCACCATCGAGAACCGCGCCGCCAAGCTCCAGTCCATCCCGGACGACGTGCTCGAAGAGATCAAGGAGTGCCACGTCACGCTCAAGGGCCCGACGCACACGCCTGAGAAGGGCGACGGCTGGCCGAACATCGAGAGCGCGAATGTCTCCATGCGCAAGGCGCTGGACCTCTTCGCCAACGTGCGGCCCGTCCGCATCCCCGCCGAGAACATCGACTGGACGTTCTTCCGCGAGAACACGGAGGACATGTACGCCCTCGGCTCCAACGGCATCAACATCACGGAAGACCTCGCCATAGACTTCCGCGTTATCACCACCCAGGGCTCCCGCCGCATCATCGACGCGGCCTTCGCCCACGCGAAGAAGACCGGCAAGGAACGCGTCACCATCGTCACGAAGGCGAACATCGTCAAGACGACGGACGGCAAGTTCCTCGACGTCGCCCGTGAGGTCGCCGAGAACTACCCCGGCATCTCCTGGGACGCCTGGTACATCGACATCATGACCGCCAAGCTCTTGGACACCGCCCGCCGCAGCGACTTCCAGGTGCTCGCCCTCCCCAACATGTACGGCGACATCCTCACCGACGAGGCAGCGCAGATACAGGGCGGCGTCGGCACCGCGGGGTCGGCCAACATCGGCACGACCAGCGCGATGTTCGAGGCCATCCACGGCAGCGCGCCCCGCATGGTGACGGAGGGCCGCGCCCAGTACGCCGACCCCAGTTCCATGGTGCGCGCAGGCGCGATGCTCCTGGAGCACATCGGCTTCTCCGGCCTCGCCGAGAACGTGAACATGGCGTTGGACGTCTGCGGCCAGTACGAGCGCAAGGCCGTCACCACGGGCCGCGACACCGGCGCGACGACCGGCGAGTTCGGCGACTACATCGTCGCCACGGTCAGCGACTCCGGCCTCAAGAGCAAATGGGAAGGCTACGTCTACGCCTAGCGGGCCCTCCCACGAACAACAGGGATGCGAGATTCCCGCCTCCGCGGGAATGACGGAGGACAGATGGCACGCAAGAAAGTAACCGTCGTCGGCGCGGGAAACGTCGGCGCAACCACCGCACAGCGCCTCTTCGAGCGCGGCTACATGGACGTCGTCCTCGTTGACGTCGTCGAGGACATGCCGCAGGGCAAGGCGCTGGACCTCGCCCAGTCCGGCCCGGTGCTGGGCGTCGACGGCTCCATCGTGGGCACGAACGGCTACGATGAGACCGCCGACTCGGACGTGGTCGTCATCACGGCGGGCATCGCCCGCAAACCCGGCATGAGCAGGGACGATCTGCTTTTCACGAACATGAAGATCGTGGGGTCGGTGGTGTCGGAAGTGGCGCCCCGCTCCCCCAACGCGGTCATCGTCGTGGTCTCCAACCCGTTGGACGCGATGGTGCAGCACGCGTACTCGATCGCCTCCGGCATGGGCTTCCCGAAGAACCGCGTCGTCGGCATGGCCGGCGTGCTGGACACCGCCCGCTTCCGCACGTTCCTCGCGTGGGAACTGGGCGTCTCGGTGAAGGACGTGCAGGCGTACGTGCTCGGCGGCCACGGCGACCAGATGGTGCCGCTCACGCAGTACACGACCGTCGGCGGCGTCTCCATCAGCAAGCTGCTGGACGCCGAGGCGCTGGACCGCATCATCAAGCGCACCCAGGGCGGCGGCGGCGAGATCGTCGCGCTGCTGAAGACCGGCAGCGCGTTCTACGCGCCATCGGCCGCGTCCGCGGAGATGGTCGACGCCATCCTGCTGGACCAGAAGCGCCTGCTGCCGTGCGCCGCGCTGCTCGAGGGCGAGTACGGCATCGACGGCATCTACATGGGCGTGCCGGTCATCCTCGGCGCCGGCGGCGTCGAGCGGGTCGTCGAACTCGACCTGACGGCGGACGAGAAGGCGCTGCTCGAAAAGTCCGCCGATGGGGTGCGCGAGCTCGTTGACGTGATGGCGAACGCGCCCGCTGGCTGACGCCGTGGCGGACCGCATCATCCCGCTGGAGCCCGTCAGCAGCGGCGACGGCCCCGAAAGCCCTGCCGCGTTCACCGACGTTGTCGTCGTCTTCTACCTCGAGGGCCTGGCCCCGCACGAGCACGACGGCGAGCCGTTCTTCGACAGCGGCCCGCTCTCCGAGGCCGCCGTAGCCGCGTTCGCGCTCGGCTGCGCCGTGGGCGTGGACTTCCCCGACCGTATCGAACCGGTGCTGGAGCAGACGCACCCGAACGTCGTGGAGCACATCATCGCGGAGTGCCGCGAGCCGCTGGAGCAGCACGCCGACGCCGCGCGGCGCTCCACCGAGCCGCTGGAGCCCGAGGACTTCATCGACGATCTGCTGAAGGCCCTGGAAGAGGCCGAGCACGCCGACCTCGAAACGGCGCAGAACGCACTGAGCATGAGCTTCGAGTACGGCCTCATCCTCGCGCACGTCCGCCGCTCAGCCGCCCTCGTGCTCCGCAATGCGTTCAACCGCGCGCAAGAAGAGGCGGTAGGGGAACTCGATGAAGAGGAGCCGGACGAGGAGGATATGCCTCCCGGCCCGGCCCCGTTCGAATCGCTGCAGGAGTTCGCAGCGGAGATCATGTCCGCCTACGAGGCGGACATCGGCTTCTCAGCCGCCTGACTCACGCGCCCCTAGTAGTCGCGCTCGTACCACCCGGAGACGAACAGCAGGCCGTCGTGGCGCACCACCCAGGAGTGCTTGCGCTCGTCCTGCCCGCTCTCCCTGTTCCGGAAGACGTACGTAACCCAGGCGCCCTCCTCCGTCGCCGCAAGGAGGTCCGGCCCGAAGTTGTAGCCGTTGATGTCGGTCAGGGGGGCTACCTCATCGCCGCGCAGGCCCTCGGTCGGGTGGGCAGCGATGCGCCCGTCCTCCAGCACCGACGTGTACCACGGCCCGTCCTCGCCCTCTTCGCTGTCGAAGTACGCGAATGCCGCCTCGCGCCCTTCGCGCTCGTAGCGGTCGATCGCCTGCTGGACGAACGAGACCGTGTACCCCGCCGGGTCCGATTTGCTCAACGGCGCGGCTATGTACCGCTCGTACCAGCCAGAGGCGAAGAGGATCCCGTCACGCTTCACAGCCCACGTGTGCTTCATCTCCTGATTACCCGTGGCCAGGTTCAGGAAGACGTAGTCCACCCAGCCGCCATCCTCATCCACACCCAGCAGGTCGTCGCCGTAGAAGTAGCCGGTCGCGTCCACGCGCAGGTTCGGGTCGCGACCGCGTATCTCCTCGCGCGGGTGGCCTATGGTGTACCCATTCTCATCGATGATGATCCCGTACCACGGCCCGTCGACACTCTCCTGCGAGTTGTAGTACGCGATCGTGGAGTCGAGGCCGTCCTCTTCGTACCGGCGGAGCAATTCATCCACGTACGCGACCGTGTAGGCAGCACGGTCTGCCTTCGTCGGGGCGGCTTCATCGGAATCGCTGCTCGTCAGCGCGAAGACCGCCACGGCCAGGGCGATGACAGCCACGACAACGGATACGCCAGTGATTACTTTCGACATCGTTGACTACCCTCTCTTGTTCACACGGACTCGTGGGGATGCAATGCCGCCCTAGGCGTGGACGCTTGCCTTCTCCAGCAGCGGCTTCGTGCTGATGATGTGCTGGCCCATGCCGAGTTGCTTCGGCGAGAGGCCCATCGCAAGGCCGATCATCTGGGGAAGGTGCAGGATGGGCATGTTGATCTTCTCGCCGCGCTGGGCGGACGCCTTAGGCTGCTGACCGTCCAGATTGAGGTGGCAGAGCGGGCACGGCGTCACCATAGTGTCAGCGCCGTGCTCGCGGGCGCTCGTCGTGTGGTTCGCGACCATCCGCATGGAGTTGCGCTCGTTGATGAGCATGATGGGGAAGCCGCAGCACTTGGTACGTCCGGGGAAGTTCACCGGCTCCGCGCCGCAGGCCTCGATGATCTGCTCCAGGTACTGCTCGCGTCCGGGGTTCTCGTCGAGCCCGAGCGCCCACGACGGGCGGAGGATGTAGCAGCCGTAGAACGGCGCGACCTTCAATTCACGCAGCGGGTTCTTCACGAGGTTCCTGAACGCGTCCAGTCCCACCTCTTCGACGAGCACCCAGGCGAGGTGCTTGATGACGACGCGCCCGGTGTATTCCAGCCCTTCGTAGCGCAGTTCCCGGTTCACGTCGGCGAGGTAGTCAGGGTCAGCAAGCAGGCGATGGTTCGCCTGCGCCATCACGCCCTGGCAGGTGGAGCAGATGTTCAGGATGGTCGTGAGCCCCATGCGCTCCGCCATCGCGAACGTGCGGGCGTTGAGTGTGTCGCCGAGCTTCTGACCTTTCTCCTGCAGCACGCCCGCGCCTGTGCAGGACGCGCCGTGAATCTCTTCCAGCTCCAAGCCGAGCTCCCCGGCGATGGCCATGGTGGACGTGTACAGCTCGGGCGTTCCCCCGCGCGATACGCATCCGGGATAGAAAGCGTACTTCATCGTCACTCCTTGGTTGCTTCGGCGCGCTCGAAGATGCGGCGCACATTCTCATGTCCGGGGAGCTTGTGGTGGAACGGCGCGGGCAGCGGGAACTTGCGCCTGCGCAGCGCGCGGATGCCCAGCGGCGCCTCGCTCAACAGCTTCGGCACGTTGAACTTGCCCCAGGAGTCGACCGCGAGCATCGCCTCGTCGAGCCAGCCCGTCCGCGCGACCGAGCGCGTGAACGACTCGACGTGCCGCGCTCCGGGCGTGCTCGGGGCTCCCGACTGCATCACCGACTCACGCAGTTCCATGATGCGGTCCATCGGCGCGACGCCCTTCGGGCAGACCTCGACGCACATGTAACAGCGCGTGCAGTCCCACACGCCGCCGTACTCGTTAAGGGTGCTCAGGCGCTGCTTCCCCTGATCGTCCCGAGGGTCGGCGACGAATCTGTACGACTTCGCCAGCGCCGCGGGGCCGAGGAAGTTTTCGTCCACTTCCAGCGCCGTGCAGTCCGACACGCACGCGCCGCACATGATGCAGCCCATGGGCGTGAGCAGGTTGAGCATGGACTCGTTGGAGGCGATGAACTCCTCCTCCGGCTCCTGGTCCGGCTGGAGGTACGGCTCCACCGCGCGCACCTTGCCCCAGAACAGTTGCAGGTCGATCACCAGGTCCTTCACGACCCGCTGATTGCCCATCGGTTCGACCTTCACCTCGCCGCCCTCATCGATGACCGAGGTGATGCGCGTGTTGCAGGCAAGCCGAGCGCGGTCGTTCACCCGCATCGCGCAGGAGCCGCAGATGGCCGCGCGGCAGGAGCAGCGCAACGCGAGGCTTGGGTCTATCTCCTCGCGGACCTTGACGAGCGCGTCCAGCACTGAGAAGTGCTCTGGCACATCAACGTCGTAGTCCTGCAGATGGGGCTGGCCGGAACTCTCAGGGTCGTACCGCTGAACCCGTAACTTCGCCTGCATGTAGTCTCGTTCCTCCCTCTATCCTGAACAACGG
The DNA here is from genome assembly GCA_002238425.1 of SAR202 cluster bacterium bin16. Lineage (GTDB taxonomy): Bacteria > Chloroflexota > Dehalococcoidia > Lucifugimonadales > Australimonadaceae > Bin16. Next base: position 30,176 of record MPMJ01000003.1, read on the forward strand.
CAGCGAACCTGTTCTGCCTCAATCGTCCCGCCGCCAGAGCGGGAAGCGTGCTCGCACCTAGTACACCCTCGCCTGGGGCTCCCATCGCGTCACCGATACGGGCAGCGTTCCCACTTCCGTGCCACTGTCGCCGAGGCGTGCAGTGGTGTGCTTCATCCAGTCCGCGTCGTTGCGCTCCGGGATGTCCCGGCGGAAGTGCGCTCCGCGGCTCTCTTTGCGGAGCAGGCCGGAAGCCGCAATGGTCTCCGATACATCCAGCATGTAGCCGAGCTCCATGTGGAAGATGAGGTCCGTGTTGTAGACGCTGCCCTTGTGCTTCACCGGCAGAGACGCGTACCGCTCCTTGAGCAGGTGGATGTTGCTGAGCGCGGTCTGCATCCCTTCTTCCGTGCGGAAAACGGCGAGGTGTTCGTTCATCACCTGGCCCATGCGGAGCCGCAGCGTCGCAGTCATCTCGCCATTGTCAGGACGGTCCATCAGCGCCTTGATGCGCCCCTCTGCTTCCTTCAGATGCGATTCGGAGACGGTGAAGTCCGGCGTTTCACGCGCATAGTCGGTAGCGACCTCGCCCGCGCGCTTTCCGAAGACGACCGTCTCCAGCAGCGAGTTCGCGCCGAGGCGGTTCCCGCCGTGCACGCTGACGCATGCCGTCTCGCCTGCCGCGAACAGCCCGCGCGGGCCATCCCATCCGGCACTGCCGGTGATGTCCCACGCACGAGTGTCCACGTCCGTCTTGATGCCGCCCATGATGTAGTGCTGCCCCGGCCGGATGGGCACGGGCTCTTCCACCATGTCGACGCCCGCGTAGTCCCGTGCGGCTTCATGGATGTACTTCAGTTTCGTGAGGATCAGTTCCCGTCCCAGGTGGCGCAGGTCCAGCAGTACGCAGCCGTCCACGCCGCGCCCCGCCTCGATCTCCGTCTGCTCGGAGCGCGAGACCACGTCGCGTGAGGCCAGCTCCTTCATCTTGGGAGCGTAGTGCTCCATGAAGCGCTCGCCCTTGGAGTTGAGCAGGTATGCGCCCTCACCGCGCGCGGCTTCCGAGAGAAGCACGCCGTTGCCGGCGAGGGTCGTCGGGTGGTATTGCACCATCTCCATGTCCAACATCGTCGCGCCCGCGCGGTAGGCGAGCGCCATGCCGTCGCCGGTGCAGATGAGTGCGTTGGTGCTCGGTTCGAACGCTCTGCCGACGCCGCCTGCCGCGAGGATGACTGCCTTGGCCGTAATGGCCCGAATCTTGCCGGTGAGCATCTCCATAGCGATGACGCCGCGGCACTGACCGTCCTCGATGATGAGGTCGGTGACGAACCATTCCTCGTAGGAGCGGACGCCGGCCTTGATGATCTGCTCGTACATGACGTGCAGGATCGCCTGGCCCGTGATGTCCGCCACGAAGAAGGTGCGCGCGTAGCTCGCGCCGCCAAACGCCCGCGTCCCCAGTCGGCCTTCGTCATCGCGGTTGAAGATGACGCCCATGTGCTCCAGCGCGATGATCTCGCCCGGCGCTTCGATGCACATGTATTCGATGGCGTCCTGGTCTCCGAGGTAGTCGGAGCCCTTCACCGTGTCGAAGATATGGGAATCGACGGAGTCGTCTTCACCGCGGAGCGCCGCGTTGATGCCGCCCTGAGCAGCATTCGAATGGCTCCGCACCGGGTGCACTTTGCTCATCATCGCCACGTTCGCGCCCACCCGGTGCGCTGCGATCGCGGCCCTCATCCCAGCCAGCCCCGCCCCCACAACCAGAACGTCATGGTCAACCATGGATGTTGTTTTCACCTGCCTCGGGAATCTCGGAACGTCCTACCAACTATAGCAAAGCCGCCCTTCCACGAACAACGAGCACGGATGAGCGTCAGGCGCGCGATGCGAGCCATGCTCCCGCCGTTTCCGCGTTCAGCTCCACCCACTCCGTGTTGAGCCGGATGCTCTCCAACGACTGCTGGACCGAGCGCGCGGCAGACGGCGCGGGGTGCGTTTCGAAGAATTCGCGCGTCTCTGCCTCGCGCTCCGCGCTGGCGAACCCGGCCGCGATGCCGACGAGGCGCATGATGGCGAACCCACCCTTGCCGTAGCGGCGGTCCAGCTCGCCCCAGTTGTCCCGTACGAATTTCCACGTCTGCTCGCGCCCGTCAGGACTGGCGCCGGCCTGAATGAGGACGATGGGCGTGTCCTGCGAGCGCACCCGGTCACTCAGTGAACTGTCGAGCAGGTCGGCGAGGAGTCCGCTGTCCCGCGTGCGCGTCAGCGCCCCGAGGATGCGCACCTTCTCCTCGTGCAGGTCGGTGGTGTCGTAGAGGCGCCAGAGCGCATCGGCGACGTCTCGTCCCGACTGCTGTGACGATAGCCCGAACGCAGCGGCGCGCATGTCAGGCACGAGCGTCTGCTCGCCGCTCGCGTGCTTGCGGAACCGCGTCAGCGCCTCGGCGAGCGTCCCCTCGTCACCGTAGCCGCCGAATTGATTGATGACGATGCTGCGCCGCAGCGACTCCAGATGGCCATCGCCGGGCTGTGCGTCCCAGCCCACCTGTGCTGCGATACGCGCGAACAAGGAGCGCGCGTAAGAGCGGAACGCATCCAGGTGCGGTGTCGACGCCAGGAGGCTCTCCAATCCGCGCAGGTTCGCCGCGAGGTCGCCCCAGACGATGGCGTCCGTCTCGCCAACGAACGACTCGGCCAGCTCGAGGAACACGGTCGCAGGCAGGTGACCTGACTTCACCAGCGCGTAGGCGTCGTTCTGCAGGCCAAGCCGGTCGACGGGCGGCAACGCGCCTGCGGCGATCGCTTCGCCCAGCCTGCGCCACTCCTCCCCGGTGTAGGCGACGCGGAAGAAGCCGGTCTGCCCAGCGTTGAGCTTCACCCAATCGGCGCCTGCGCCGGTCGCGAATCGCGCGCCCTCGCCAGAGAGGACGTGCTTGGAGGGCGCGCCGTTCCCGCCGTGCGCTATCGATACAGGCACCGGCCAGAGTGCAGCGTCCGCAGCCTCACCGAGCAGGTGGTCGTAGAGGAAACGGGACTGCTCGACAGTTGCTTCTCCCTGCTCCGCTCCTCGCGCAATCTCCGCAGTGAGCACCGGGTAGCCGGTCTGCTTGATCCACGCCTCCATCAGCGGAACGACCGGCACACCGAGCCCGAGGCCCTCTGCCTCAGCCGCCGTGTTGATGGCGTCCCACAGGTGCGCGCCGCGCGCGTTGCCGTAGGCATGACCGCTCAGGTAGGCGTGCAGCCCCTTGCGGAACGTCTCAGCACCGACGTAATCCTCCAGCATGCGGAGGACGGAGCCGCCCTTGCTGTAGCTGATGGCGTCGAACAGTTCCCGTATCTCCGCGGGGTCGTCCACGTTTGCTTCGATGGGGTGAGAGTTGCGCAGGCCGTCCAGCCCGAGCGCGGCGTTCGTGTTGTGGGAAACGAACTGCGTCCACATCTCCCACTCCGGGTAGAGATGGTCGACCGTCTTGTCGCCCATCCACGAGGCGAACGACTCGTTGAGCCAGAGGTCGTCCCACCATTCCATCGTCACGAGGTCGCCGAACCACATATGCGCCATCTCGTGCGCGACCACTTCCAATATCCGCTGCTTCGCCTGCGGCGCAGAGTTCTCCGGGTCGTACAGCAGCGCGGTCTCCCTGTAGGTGATCGCGCCCCAGTTCTCCATCGCGCCTGCGGCGAAGTCCGGCACCGCGATGTGGTCCATCTTCGCCAGCGGGTACGGGATGCCGAAGTAGTCGTTCATGTAGCGGAGCGCGGCGATGCTGTTCTCCAGCGCGAATCGGCCCAACTCCTCCTTGCCGCGCGTTGCCCAGACGCGCACGAGCGTGCCGTCGTCCGCATCGCCCTGGACGCACGCCATGTCTCCGACGATGAAGGCGAGCAGGTAGGTAGACATCGCTGGCGTCCGATCGAACGTGACGGCCTTGCGGCCGGCTGACGCGGGCTCGGTGGAAGCGACGGGCATGTTGGAGATGGCCTCCAACTCCTCCGGCACGACGAGCGTGACATCAAACGACGCCTTCACCGAGGGTTCGTCCCAACAAGGGAACGCGCGACGGGCGTCCGTGGCCTCGAACTGCGTGGTAGCGAGGCGCCGCTCGACGCCTTCGCTGTCTACGTAGGAGCTGCGGTAAAAGCCTCGCAACTGGTCGTTCAACTCGCCGGTGAACTCCAGGCGCAGCACGGCTTGGCCGGCCGGAAGCGGGGACGCGAAGCGCAGTGTTACGCGTTCCTGTTCCTCATCGTGTTCGATGGCGGTCGCCTCTGACTCGCCACCCGCTGCTTCCGCTACGGCGCGGGAGACGTTCATCTCGGACGCGTTCAGCGTCACATCGGAGGTGGGCGACGCCACCGTAACCTCGATCTCCTCGTGCCCCGTGAATGTGAACGAATCGAGGTCGGGCTCCAGTGTCAGGCGGTAGTGCACCGGACGGACGTTCTCCGGCAGGCGTGTGGACGAAGTCGTGGTCATGGAAGAACCTCTTGCGGCTCCGGCGAGATCGGAGCGGAAGGTGGCACCCCCGGGGAGACTCGAACTCCCGCCACCGGCTCCGGAGGCCGGTGCTCTATCCACTGAGCTACGGGGGCATGGGGCAAGTATAGCCTACAGTCTTGTCACCGGCGTATCGCCAAACCGCGGAGTACCGTGTATGCTTACCACGTGCGCTCCCCGGCGACGCCGCACTCGGCGGTTGCACGGAAGCGCCTTACAAGCGCGTCGAAAAGTATTGACCTGAGAATGTCGCCTTACTATGATTCATGACGGTTGTTCGTAAAGGACTTGATGGTGGTGGGCTTCAGACAGACGAAGCTGACCCCCGGATGTCCACCTCGTACGATTCGGAAAGGGGGTTCGATGAACCGCTTCAGCCTCAAGAGCATGTCCCTGGTACTTCTCGTGGCAATCTTCGGCCTGCTGTTGGCCGCATGCGCGGGCCCTGAAGGCCCTGCCGGCTCGCAAGGCCCCGCCGGCCCCGCTGGCCCCGCCGGCCCTACCGGTGCGCAAGGCCTCGCTGGCGCTGATGGTGCGGATGGCGCAGATGGCGCGGATGGCGCGGATGGCGCCCCCGGTACGCCCGGCGTCCCCGGCGTCCCCGGCGTCCCTGGCGTTGACGGCGACTCGTCCACTGCGGGCGTTGAGTTAGTCCGCAACAACTTCTCCGCTGACCTGCCTGTCAGCACGACCGCTGCGCTCACCGGCTTCGAAGAAGGCGAGAGCATCGAAGTAACCCTGCTAGCCGAAGACGGCAGTGAGACTTCCCTCGGTTCGGCAACCGCCAATGCCGGTGGAATGGCTTCCGTCGATGTCAGGCACGACGGTCTGGGTGCAGGCATGTACTCGGTCGAGGCTGTCGGTGACGGCGGCGGCAAGGCGAGCACCGCGCTCTTCGTCAAGTAACCCCCAACGTAGAGCGAACGAGGCACAACAGAGAAGAGGCCCGGATACGTCCGAGGCCTCTTCTTGTTGCGCTCCGCATAGACGCTCCGCCCGCAGGAAGCTGTGCAGCGATGCCTGACGCAGCACGGTTCTCTCCCCACCCACCGCCCCTCGACTTGTGGGCGCACTCCTGTTCCGGGTAGCAGCGAGCCATCTGCGCGCTCCAACTCGCACAGCGAATGGTTCAACAGGTCCCGCCGCGAACCCCATCCGTCAGGCCAACAGGAGTCGCTGGCTAGAAGCGATGAAGGCAGTCCTCCGGGGCGCAGGGGATAGCGAGCGAGGTTATACGCGAACGGACGGACGTTCGAAGCCCTAGTCCGTATCCGCCGCCGACACTTCCACAGGAGCAGGCGCGACCTGTACGCGCTTCACGCGCCGGCCGATCGTCGTCATCACGCGCAGTTCCAGTCCGCTCTCCACCACCAGGTCACCCACCGTCGGAACCTTCCCCAGACGGCTGAACAGCAGACCGCCGACGGTATCGAACCCGTCGGCTTCGACCTCGACGCCGAACGTCTCGCTGAAATCGTCGACCGGCATCTTTGCTTCGACGAGCGCAGCGTCATCGGAGAGCCACTGGATGTCCGGCTGGCCCTTGTCGAACTCATCCTCGATCTCTCCGACGATCTCCTCGATGAGGTCCTCGACGGTAACGATGCCGACGGTGCTGCCGTACTCGTCGACGACGATGGCCATGTGGATCCGGCGCGCCTGGAACTCCGTGAGCATCTCGTCCACGCGCTTGCTCTCAGGAACGAAGAAGGCAGGCCGCATAAGATCGCGCAACTGCTGGTCCTGAACGCCGGCTAGGGCGGCAGCGAGCAGGTCCCGGCTGTAGAGGATGCCAATGATGTTGTCCGGAACGTCCTCGTACACCGGCAGGCGGCTATGGCCGCTGTCCAGCATCCTTGTCGCAGCGCGCTCGATCGAGGTGCCCGCCTCCACACTGACGATGTCGACGCGGGGTGCCATGATCTCCCGCACCAGCGTCTCGTCCAACTGGAGGATCGCGTGGATCATCTCTTGTTCGTGATGCTCGAGCTGCTCTTCAGCTATCTCCTCGTGCACGTCCCGGACCACCCCGCCGTTCTCGGCGCCGTTGCTCCCCCCCTGCTCGGTCTCCTGTTCCCCACCTGCAAAACGCAAGCCGGAGCGGAAGAACCGCCTAATGGGCAACAGCGGCCACAACAAGGTCTGTCCTATCGCCCAGAAGATCAGCAACTGGGTCACCGGGAGACGTTCCACCATGTACTTCACCAGCGGAACCATCAACAGCAGCAGGAGCCACATGCCAATGAGCACTCCGGCCATAGCCGTCCAATGCAGGGAGAAGACTCGCATGACCAAGGCCAGCGCAGACGCTGAGATGGCTGCCGCGCTCATGAGCAACAGCAGCGAGATCAGCTCTTCATACGCCTGACGTCTGGTGCGAAGGTGGCGCACCGCCGATGCGCTGGGCCCCCACCGGGGCAGGGCATCGCGCACTACTGCGCGCCTCAGCAGGGGCAGACCCGCAACACCGGCGTGCAGCCCCATGAAACTCATTACCGAAAGAACCAACAGGATCGCTAATGCCGTATCGCCACTATCCAAGGGATATCCCCTCCTCCTTCTCTACCAGCGCCCTTCCGCTCCTCATGCCCAGCGGTCTCGCGGGAACACCCGCGACCCGTCCACCCGGAGGCACGTCTCTGTTCACGACAGCGCCCGCTCCGGTAACGGCTCCCGCCCCCACTTTCACCGGTGCGATCAGTAGACTGTCGCTCCCGATGAAGGCGCCCTCTCCTATCTCTGTCTCGTGTTTGAGCACTCCGTCAAAGTTACACGTAACCGTACCCGCTCCGATGTTTGCGTCAGCGCCGACAACCGCATCGCCGATGTAGCTGAAGTGTCCTACGTGCGCTCCGGAGCAGATGCGGCTCGCCTTGATCTCCACGTGCGACCCTACAAACGCATCCTCCTCCAGCACGCATCCCGGACGGATGTGGGAGAACGGCCCCACGTTGACCCGCGGCCCCAACACCGACCCCTCTACAACGGCAGACCCCACGTACACGTCGGGCCCGACCTCCGCGTCCTTCAGTTGCGCGTTCGGCCCCAGGGACGCGCCGCGCGCAATCCTGGACGCGCCGCGGATCGAGGTGTTCGGGTACACCGTAACGTCATGTCCCAACTGCACGGTCGCATCGAGGTACACCGTCGCCGGATCAACGAGCGTGGCGCCACCGGCCATCGCAGCGTCCCGCAAGCGGCGTTGGGCCGCCGCTTCCACACGTGCGAGGTCCTGGCGGCCGTTCACGCTCAACGCTTCGTCCTTGTCCTGCGTAACGTACGCTTCGACGCGCTTGCCGTCCGCGACGGCGTGGGGGATCAGGTCAGTCAGGTAATACTCGCCGCCGGGACGCGGTTTCAGCTGGCCCAAGGCCCGGCGAAGCCATCGTGCCTCGAAGGCATACACCCCGACATTGACCTCCACTTCGCCCTTCCGAGGCATCGGAGCGTCATCGGCCTCCAGCACCCCTATGGGCTTGCCTCGCGCACCTCGCTGCAGGCGTCCGATCTGTTGGGCTGAGGCTGCTTCCATCGAGCAGCAGAGCAGTGTAGCGGTCGCCTTGCGGCGCTCGTGCAACGCAGCCAGCGCTTGCACTGTCTCCTTCTGAACGAGCGGCACGTCGCCATTGACCACGAGTACGTGCTGGGACTCAGGAGGGACGGCGATGACCGCCGTAGCCAGCGCGTGGCCCGTACCGAGAGGGTCCGGCTGTTCGACGCACTCCGCATCCCCGCCAACCGCCAACGAGACCTCTGCGCGGTCTGCGGGCCGTATCACCACGATGACGTCGTTCGCATCTGTGAAGCGCGCCGCCTCAGTGGCGTGGGAGACCATCGGAACGCCCGCTACGGTATGCAGGACTTTAGGCCGGGACGACCTCATACGAGTGCCCCTGCCCGCTGCCAGCACGATGGCTGTCCAAGCACCCATCTTTGTGTGCATCGGCGACCGACTCCGGTCGCGAGCCCTCTTTCTCCTCTACGGACGGACTCTCGCCGCCGTCCTGCCGCGCGGCCCCTCTGGCGCGCCTGGGATGCCGCTGGAAACTGATCCATCAAACACTGGGATGGTACGGACGGGATTAATGGAGTGTCAAGGAACCGATGTCCAGTCTTCCAAGGCCACTCTCTTTGGGCCATGATAGAATCTTCTCTCTACGGAGAGATGGCTGAGCGGTTTAAGGCGGCGGTCTCGAAAACCGTTGTGGGGGCTTCCTCCACCGTGGGTTCGAATCCCACTCTCTCCGCCAGACACTGCGAAGCTACGAGCCGGATGTTCTGCGCGTCCGGTTCTGCTCACAGCGCGGAGAGGTGCCGGAGTGGCCGAACGGGCACGACTGGAAATCGTGTAGGGGCCGCAAGTCTCTCGCGGGTTCGAATCCCGCCCTCTCCGCCAGTTTGTGACATCAGCCCCTGTACCTGTGCCCCGGCATCCGCCAGAATAGCCTCACCACCCACGGACGGGACGTTCATGCATCTCATATCGGTCAACGTCGCCAAGCCTCAACTCCTCACGGGAACCGCCAGGGGCGACGTGATGTCGTCCATCCACAAACGGCCTGTCGAGGGTCCCGTGACGGTGCGCCGCCTCAACGTGGATGGCGACGCGCAGGGCGACCCCACCGTCCACGGCGGCCCGGACGCTGCGGTCTACGTCTACGCGTTCGAGGACTACGCATTCTGGACGGCACAACTGAAACGCGAGATCGACTCCTTCGGGTGGTTCGGCGAGAACCTCACCGTTGAGGGCGCGTCGTCCGACGCGATGTGCTTCGGCGATGTCTGGCGGGTCGGTGGTGCGCTGCTGCAGGTAACGGAGCCACGGTCTCCTTGTTTCAAGCTGGACCACAAGATGGGTATCCGCTACTTTGCGGCGCGCTTCCGCCGCAGTGGCCGCGTCGGTTTCTACAACCGAGTTCTGGAGGAAGGCACCGTGCAGGCAGGTGACGAAGCGACGCTCGTAGAGCCGCACCCGGCCCGAATCTCGATACGATTGCTGAGCGACGTGCGCCACGCCAAGGACGTGTCCGTCGACGATGTCGAGCGCGTCCTCGCAGTAGACAACCTACCCATAGCCCAGCGGCATCACGCGGAACGCAGGATGCGGCGGATCAAGCGGGTGCAGGGCATCCGAGGGCAGAGGACGCAGTGACCACCATCGAACACGACCTCCCGTATTGGATAGCCTTCTCCCGCGTACCCACCGTCGGGCGTGTCCGGATCGGCCTTCTCGAAGAGCGGTTCGGGTCGCTCAAGGCCGCGTGGGAAGCCTCCGGGAGTGAACTCGGCGCATCAGGCCTCACGCCAGGCGTCGTCAGTGCCATCGAGCAGGTCCGCAGAGTCGTCGAGCCTGAAGGCGAACTCGAACGGGTGCACAACGCCAACGTAACGGTGCTCACCTGGCACGACTCCGACTACCCTCGTCTCTTCCGCAACATAGACGACCCGCCTCCCATCCTCTACGTCAAGGGGACCCTGCAACCGGACGACGAGGTCCGCGTCACTGTTGTCGGAACACGCAACCCAACCGCGTACGGCAAAGAGGTAGCACGGCAGCTCTCGGGCGACCTGGCGGAGTCTGGTATCTCCGTTGTCAGTGGGTTGGCGCGGGGCATCGACGGCGTCGCGCACGACGCTGCCCTCAGGGCAGGAGGCAGGACGATCGCGGTCATCGGCTCGGGCCTGGACGTCGTCTACCCTCCCGAGCACCGGTCCTTGTTCGAACGCATCGTGGACAACGGGGCGGTGCTCTCGGAGTACCCGCTCGGTTCCAAACCGGAGGCACGCCACTTCCCCCGGCGCAACCGGCTGCTGAGCGGGCTGGGCCTGGGCGTGCTGGTCGTAGAAGCGCCGAAAGACAGCGGCGCACGGTCGACCGTCGAGTTCGCGCTGGAACAGAACAGGGAGGTGCTCTGCGTGCCCGGGAGCATCCACTCGCCTGCAAGCGAACTCACCAACTGGCTCATCCAGCAGGGCGCGAAGCTCGTGATGCGGGTCGAGGACGTGCTGGATGAGTTGCACATCGGCGGCGCGCCGCGACAGCAGCCGCTTCCCGGACTCTCTCCCGACACGGAAGAAGAAGCGCGGCTCCTTGAGGCGCTCACCCACGAGCCGCAACACATAGACGAGTTGAGCCGCAGCGCCGGCATGTCCATCACACAGGCCAGTGGAACGCTCGCCGTCATGGAGATCAAGGGCTCCGTTCTGCAGGTAGGGCGCATGAACTACATCCGTGCCAGGACCGCATCCGTCCGCTAACTCACTTGACAAGGGCATCGCCTCTGCCCGTATGTTGGAAGCATGGCAAAGACACCCACCACCCGAAAAACGTCTTCAGGAAAGAGACGCGCCAGCAACGGCGCAGCGCAAACCTCAAGCGCCGGCAACGGCCGAGGGGCATCACGCCACCTTGTCATCGTAGAGTCGCCCGCCAAAGCGGCCACGATAGGCCGGTTCCTCGGCCGCGACTACACCGTGAAAGCGTCCATGGGGCACGTCAGAGACCTGCCCAAGAGGAAGCTCGGCGTGAACCCCGACAAGGACTTCGTCCCGTGGTACGAAGTGCCGGAGGACAAGCGGAAGGTCGTCGACGAGATACGCGCGGCCGGGGAGCATGCGGAGGACGTTTACCTCGCAACCGACCCTGACCGCGAAGGCGAGGCGATCGCCTGGCACGTGATGGAAGCCGCAGGCTGGCGAAGCAAGCCGGTACGCCGCGTGGTCTTCCACTCCATCACGGAAGACGCCATCAAAGATGCGTTCGCCCACGAACGCGACATCGACATGGAACTCGTCAACGCGCAGCAGGCGCGCAGGATCGAGGACAGGCTAGTCGGTTTCAAGCTCAGCCCCCTGCTCAAGCCGCTGGTCGGACAGGAACTGAACCGCAACCGCAACATCCTGAGTGCCGAGGACCTCGACACCACCAGCTCCCTCTCGGCAGGCCGCGTGCAATCCGTTGCGCTGCGCCTCGTGGCGGAGCGTGACAAGGACATAGACGCATTCGTCCCGGTGGAATACTGGTCTATCGACGCCGCGCTCCTCACTGGAGAGGACGCCTCATTCACGGCTTCGCTGCGCAGTCTCGCCGGTGAAAAGGACGAACTCTCCCTGCCGGACGAAGCGGCCACCAACGCCGTTCTCGCAAACCTGGGGGGGGCCGCGTACCGCGTCGACTCGGTCACGACGCGCCAGGTGAACCGGCGGCCAGCTCCGCCGTTCATCACGAGCACGCTGCAGCAGGAAGCATCACGGCGGCTCGGGTTCTCCGCCACGAGGACGATGGCCATCGCCCAGCAGCTGTACGAGGGCATCGCCATCGGCTCCGAGGGAAGACAGGGGCTCATCACCTACATGCGGACGGACTCACCGCAGGTCACGCCGGGCGCCATTCAGGAGACCCGCCGCTACATCGAGGAGCGGTGGGGGAAGGACTACGTGCCACGCACCCCGCGGCGCTACACCTCCCGCTCCAAGGTCGCGCAGGAAGCGCACGAAGCCATCAGGCCGACGGCCATACGGCGCACGCCGCAGGGCATCCGTCAGCACCTCACCCCCGAGCAGGCCCGCCTCTACGAGTTGATCTGGAACCGGATGGTGGCCAGCCAGATGGCCGACGCCGTGCTGGACGCAACCCGGGTAGACGTGCACGCGGCAGCGTCCGGCAAGCCCGCCTACCTGTTTCGGGCAACCGGCTCCGTCGTGCGGTTCGCCGGTTTCCGCGCTCTCTATATCGAGCAGCGCGACGAAGGCAGCACACGCGATGGAGAAGACGATGACTCCCGCGTATTGCCCCCGCTGCAGCAGGGCCAACAACTCGACTGCGCGGGACTGACCCCGGAGCAGCACTTCACGCAACCTCCACCCCGCTTCACGGAGGCGAGCCTCGTGCGTTCGCTGGAAGAGCAGGGCATCGGTCGACCCAGCACCTATGCCGCGATCATCAACACGCTCGTCAATCGAAAGTACGTGACCCGCGACAGGCGGGTGCTGAAGTCGACCCAGCTAGGCCAGCTCGTCTGCGGCCAGTTAGTCTCCCACTTCCCCGACATCATGGACGTCAGTTTCACCGGGCGGATGGAGGACCAACTGGACGAGGTCGCCAACGGCAAGCAGGAGTGGGTGGCTTTCCTGCACGACTTCTACGGGCCGTTCAGCGAAGAGCTCAACAAGGCGAGGAACGCGATCAAGGAAGCAACGCAGGAGGCGGCAAGCGAGTCGACCAACGAGCCGTGCGACGTCTGCGGCAAGCCGATGATCGTCAAACTGGGGCGCTTTGGGGCCTTCCTCTCCTGCACCGGCTACCCCGACTGCAAGAACAGCAAGGACATCTCCAAGGCCTCGGGAGACTCCGGAGAACAGGCCGACGACGCGACCGAAGAGTCCTGCGACCTCTGTGGGAAGCCGATGGCCCTGAAGCGCGGACGCTACGGGCCGTTCCTGGGCTGCACCGGGTATCCGGACTGCAAGAACATCAAGCGGCTCCCCAAGGACGCCCCCAAGGATACCGGCGTGGCTTGCCCACGTTGCGGCGGCAACCTCGTGGAACGCCGGGGCAGGCGCGGTCCCTTCTACGGCTGTTCCAACTACCCCACGTGCAACTTCCTCGTGAACCGGAAGCCCTTGCCGCAGCCGTGCCCTGAATGCGATGGCCTGATGGTGGTGGGAGCCCGCGAGCAGGCGACCTGCACCAACTGCGCCTGGAAGGGGCCCCTCCCTGCAGAGGAACCGGCAGGCGTCGCCTAGCGCGCAGCGTCATGGAAAGCCCGCACACAGCCCACCGCAGTTCGGAAACCAGTCAGCCGCTCATCGCTGAGTACGAGCGCACTCTGCGCACCACGAGAGCGCTCTCGGACGCCACCGTCCGGAACTACGTGGCCGATCTCGCGCCCTTTCTGCGATACATGGATGGGCAGAACTGCCCACTCGGAGCCGACGCGAAGGAGCTTCGCGATTTCGTGCGCAGGGGCGGCGATGCGAACGTCTCACGCGAGTACCGCAGCCTCGTCCGTGACTACGTCGCATGGCTGCTGGAGCGCCGCACCGTAGAGAGCGGACGTGCTGCCGGAAGCCGAGGCCACTCTCGCGCAAGCGTCCACCGGATGCTGGCATCGCTCCGATCGTTCATGCGATTCCTCATCGAACGCGGCCTCCTGCCGGATGCACCGCTCTGGCGTCCCAAGTCCACCCTCATGGGCCGGCTCACGCCGAAACTGGAACGCCGTCTCCCCGACCTCGTCTCCGTCTCCGAAGCTGCCCGTCTTGTCGAAGCCCCCTCTCACTCGGATGATGGGGAGAACGGACTGCGGGACGCTGCGCTCCTGGAGTTGCTCTACGGCTGCGGTCTTCGCGTCAGCGAAGCAGCCAACCTGGACCGGGAGAACGTCTCACTGGAGGAGAGCACCGTCCGCGTATGGGGCAAGGGAGCGAAGGAGCGCCAAACGCCGCTCGGCGCCAAGGCACGAAACGCCCTCCGCGCGTACCTGAATTCGGAGAGCGCGCCGGACGAAAAGGGCGGCCCGCTCTTCCGCAACGCGCGCGGCGCGAGGCTCGGCGCACGCTCTATCCAGCGCGTCGTCCGGAACTACGCGAAGCGCAGCGGACTGCGGGAGGACGTGCACCCGCACACGCTGCGCCACAGCTACGCGACCCATCTCCTGAACGGCGGCGCAGACCTGCGCATCGTCCAGGAACTGCTCGGTCATTCCACGCCCAGCGCCACGCAGGTGTACACTCACGTTAGCCAACAGGAAGCGCGACGCGTGTACCTTGCAGCCCACCCGCTGGCGCACGTGCCCGCCCCAGACGACCAGGACTCCGAATGACCATCCTCGTAGTGAACGGCCCGAACCTGAATCTCCTCGGCCAGCGCGAACCCGCCATCTACGGCAGCGCCACCCTCGACGACATCGAGCGAGCCGTCCGCAAGCGCGCCGACGAAATCGGAGCCTCGGTGGACTTCTTCCAGTCCAACTCGGAAGGCGGGCTGATCGACCACCTGCAAGCCAACGCCGCATCCGCGACCGGCGTCATCCTCAACGGCGGCGGCTTCACGCACACGAGCGTCGCGCTGCGGGACTGCATCGCCTCGATCAGCCTTCCGGTCGTCGAGGTGCACCTGTCGAACATCCACGCACGGGAGGAGTTCCGCCGCACGTCCCTCACCGCTCCAGTCGCGCGCGGAATCATCAGCGGACTCGGTCCGCACGGCTATATCCTGGCACTGGAATATCTCGTTGCGGAGGAGAACGCAGCATGAGCACCGCAGACCGCATCTCACGGCTACGCGCCCGCATGGCGGAGGATGGGCTCGACGCGATGCTCATCTTCAACACGGAGCGCTCCCTCAGCAAGAATGTCACTTACTACTCCGGCTTCCGCGGCACGCACGGCTGGCTCTGGATAACGCCGGACGACGCGGCGCTGGCCACGGACTTCCGTTACACCGAACAGGCGGAGCACCAGGCGCCGGACTACCGCGTCGTCCGCATGGCGGCCGGTTACGACTGGTTCTCGGAGGTCGTCTCGGCCTCCGGCGCGAAGAGCATCGGCATCGAGGACGAGTCCGTAACCGTCGCCGCCCACAGGGCGCTGACCGAGAAGCTGCAAGCGCTCGACCCCTCGCCTGAACTCGTGCCCACCAGGGATATGGCCGACCAACTCCGCGCCGTGAAGGACGCAGCTGAGCTCGAAACGCTCATCCGAGCGATCGAGATTGCGGACGAGGCAGTCGAGACCGTTGCCGCCGGGATCCGGCCCGGCATGACGGAGCGGCAGATCGCCTGGGACATCGAACGCGCCATGCGCAGCCTGGGGGCGGACGCCCTCTCCTTCCCCACCATCGTCGCCTCCGGGCCCAACGGCGCGAAGGCCCACCACAGCCCCACCGACCGCGCCCTGGAGTACGGCGACGGCGTCTATATCGACACCGGCGCGCTCTACGAGGGCTACTGCAGCGACATCACACGCGCCTTCGTCCTGGGCGAGGCGAGCCCCAAGTTCCGCGAGATATACGACCTCGTCCTGGCCGCGCAGGAGGCTGCCGAGGCGAACGCCATCGCTGGCATGACCGGCGGTGAGATCGACGGCATCGCGCGAGCGGTCATCGCGGACGCCGGCTACGGCGACGACTTCGGCCACAGCCTCGGCCACGGCATCGGCATCGCCGTCCACGAACTGCCCCGGGTCGGGCCGACGTCGGACGACCCGATAGAGGACGGCATGGTCTTCAGCGTCGAGCCTGGCATCTATCTCACCGGCTGGGGAGGCGTTCGCATAGAAGACCTCGTGGTTATGGAGAACGGCAAGCCGCGCATCCTCACCAAGGCCCACAAGCGCGACGTCATCCCCGTATAGAAGGAGTTCTACACATGGTCATGGAGTTCGGAGACCTCCGCCGAGGCACGACTATCGAGATGGACGGCGTGCCCTTCAAGGTGGAGGACTACTACCAGCAG
This sequence comes from SAR202 cluster bacterium bin16, assembly GCA_002238425.1. Classification (GTDB taxonomy): domain Bacteria; phylum Chloroflexota; class Dehalococcoidia; order Lucifugimonadales; family Australimonadaceae; genus Bin16. The sequence goes on from MPMJ01000003.1 coordinate 46,115, forward strand.
AAGATGCAGCAGCGCGCCCCGGTCTACCACATCAAGATGCGCAACCTGCTCACCGGCCAGTTGCTCGACAAGTCGTTCTCCGGCTACGGCATCAAGCTGACCAAGGCACCCGTCGAGAACCGGGAGTGCACCTTCCTGTACGAGGCCGATGGCATCTACAACTTCATGGACACCACGTCCTACGACCAGTACGAGGTCGGCAAGGACGTCGTCGGCGATACCTCCGACTACCTGGTCGATCAGACCGACTGCGAGCTTGTCTTCTACCGCGACAAGCCCCTCATGGTGGAGATGCCAACCACGGTGGACCTTATCGTCAGCGAGACGCCTCCGGGCTACAAGGGCGACACCGCGTCCGGCGGCGGCAAGCCCGCCACACTGGAGACCGGCATCCGCGTCACCGTGCCCATGTTCATCGCAATCGGCGACAAGGTGCGCGTGGACACCCGCTCCGGCGAGTACGTCACCCGCGTGAACGATTAGCGCCGCCGGCATACGGCCCGCGAGCACCCCATGCAGGTCTACAGCGTCAGCCAGATCACCGAGTACATCAGGGCGGTACTCGACCGCGACGTGTACCTCAGTAATGTCTGGATCACCGGAGAGGTCTCCAACCTGTTCGCGTCCGGCGCGGGTCACCGCTATTTCACGCTCAAGAACGCCGAGCACCAGATCAAGGCCGTGCACTTCAGCGGCTACTTCGGCAGTGAGTACCTCGTGAACGGCGCGCAGGTCATCGCCCACGGCCGTGTGTCGTTCTACTCGAACCGGGGCGAAACACAGCTCTACGCCGACTCCGTCGTCCCCGCAGGGGAAGGGGCACTCGCCGCCGAGTTCGAGCGCCTGCGCGCCCAACTCGAGGCCGAAGGCCTGTTCGACCCGGCCCGCAAGCGTACACTACCGCCGTTCCCACGCCGGGTCGGCGTCGTGACCTCAGCCCAGGGCGCGGTCATCCACGACATCCAGACCGTCCTCAGCGCCCGCTACCCGCTCGGCGAGCTCGTCCTCTGCGACGCCAGCGTGCAGGGCGACGAGGCCCCCGTCGAACTGGCGAGCGCCATCCGCGCGCTGAACAGGCTGCCGGATGTAGACGTCATCATCGTCGCCCGCGGCGGCGGCTCGCTCGAAGACCTGCGCGCCTTCAACTCTGAGGAGGTTGCGCGCGCCATCTACGCCAGCCGCATCCCCATCGTCAGCGCCGTTGGCCACGAGTCCGACTACACCATCGCCGACTTCACCGCCGACCTTCGCGCTCCCACGCCATCGGCGGCTGCGGCAGCCGTCGCGCCGGACGTGCGCGTGCTCAGCGAGGAGATAGCCGGTCTCACTGCCCGGTCCGGGAGCGCCATTGCGTACTACGCCGCGCAGCTGACCAGCGAGGTCGAATCTCTCATTACTCGCATGGAGCGCCATCTCCCCGATACCGCTACGCATCGCCAGCGCGTGGATGAGCTGCTGGAGCATGCCTACACGGGCTTCGGAACGTTCATCCGTCTTCGACGGGAGCAGACCGACAGCCTTCGCACGACGCTGGCCGCACTCGACCCGTCCGCCATCCTCCGGCGGGGCTACGCGATGGTAACCTCGGTGCGTGACGGCAGAGCCGTCACCTCCGCCGACAGCGTTTCGCCGGGAGACCTGGTCCGTGCCACGTTGCACGAGGGAGAGCTCGAAGCCATGGTAACCGCGAAGAAGTGAGCCGGATGGAACAGCAGCCCCCACAGACCGAACGCGAACCCTCTTTTGAGGAGGCGCTTGCCCAACTCAGGGAAACCGTGCAGACGCTGGAGGAAGGGAATGTCTCACTGGAAGAGGCGACACGCCTGCTGGCGCGCGGCGCTGAACTCGCCAGGACGTGCAACGACCTGCTCGCGAAGGCCGAACTGCAGGTGAGCCGCATCCGGCGCAACTTCCAGGGGCAGGCGGACGTGGCCGAGGAGCCCGAGCCACCCATGGTCCCGCCTCAGCAAGACTTCGGGATGTTCGATGACGCTCCGCGGTGATTTCCACATGCACACCCACTTCTCCCACGACTGCCTCACGACTCCCGAGGCGCTCGTGGAGCGGTGCCTGCGGGTCGGCCTCAACTGCATCGCCGTGACCGACCACAACTCACTGGAAGGCGGACGAGCCGTGCAGAGCATCGCGCCGTTCACCGTCATAGTAGGCGCTGAGATAAAGTCGACCGCCGGAGAGATAACCGGCCTCTTCCTGCAGGAGCATATCCCTGCAGGGTTGGAACCGGTCGAGACCGCGCGCCGCATCAAGGAACAGGGAGCGCTCGTCTCCGTGCCACACCCGTTCACCGGGATGGGGCGCTCCGCGCTGGACAGGGAGACCGCGACCGACCTGCTCCCCTACATCGATATCGTTGAGGGATTCAACGCCCGCACCATGCGCGCGAGCGAAAACGCGGACGCCCGCCGATTCGCCGCCGAGCATGACCTCCCCGTCACCGCCGTGAGCGACGCACACACGGCGCGCGAACTGGGTCGCACGTTTACTGAGTTCCCGGAATTCGACGGCAGTCCCGAGGGATTCAGGCAGGCGCTCGCGGAGGCAACCCTCACCGAGTCGCCCGCGGGCTCGTTCGTCCACGTCTATACGACGCTGAACAAGCTGGTCCGGCGCGTCCGCAAGCCTCGCATATAGGAGAAGTTGGTGGTCTAGGCCGTCTTGAGCGACTCGATGCTCTGGATGGTGATGACCTGATCTGCCTTGGAGTACAAGACAGGGCGGCCAAGGCCGCCCTCACCGTTCGCATCTATGACGCACCGCGCTGCAAAGTCGAGCGACGGCAGTTCGTACATGACGTCCAGCAGTGCGTCCTCGATGATGGAGCGCAGGCCTCGCGCGCCGGTCTGTCGCCCGATCGCCTGCTCCGCAGCAGCTTCCAACGCCGCCTGCGTGAAGCTCAGGTCCACACCATCCAGCGCGAACAGATGCTGGAACTGCTTCACCACCGCGTTCTTCGGCTCGGTGAGCACACGCACCAGGGAGTCCTTGTCCAGACCTTGCAGTCCCACTACCACCGGCAGCCTGCCGATCAGTTCGGGGATGAACCCGTAATCCAGCAGGTCTTCCGATTCCACTGCCTCGCGTATCTCGTCCTCGGTGCCGGTGCCGGTACCGGAGGCGTGGAAGCCGATGCGATGGTTCGACATCACCCGGCGGGCGATGACCTTCTCGAGGCCGTCGAATGCTCCGCCGCAGATGAACAGGATATTCGCCGTGTTCAACTGCAGAAACTCCTGCTGGGGGTGCTTCCTGCCCCCCTGTGGTGGAACGTTGGCCGTGGAGCCCTCGATGAGTTTCAGGAGCGCCTGCTGGACGCCTTCGCCCGAAACGTCCCGCGTGATGGAGGGATTCGCGCTCTTGCGCGCGATCTTGTCGATCTCGTCGATGTAGATGATGCCGCGTTCCGCCTTGGCAACGTCGTAGTCGGCGGCCTGGATGAGGCGCAGGAGGATGTTCTCGACGTCCTCGCCAACGTAGCCCGCCTCGGTCAGTGAGGTCGCGTCGACGATGGCGAACGGCACGTCGAGGATGCGCGCCAGAGTCTGAGCAAGCAGCGTCTTGCCTGAGCCTGTCGGCCCCACCAGCAGGATATTGCTCTTCTCTATCTCAACGTCGTTGGTTGTAGAGTTGGAACGGATGCGCTTGTAGTGGTTGTACACCGCTACGCTGAGCACACGCTTGGCACGGTCCTGTCCGATGACGTACTCGTCCAGCCGTCGCGCCATCTCTTTCGGCGAGGGGCTGCCGGGCAGGTTGGCCTGTTCATCCCTGCTGGACGTGCTCTCTTCGGTGATGATCTGCTGACATAGGCGAACGCACTCGTCGCAGATGAATACCCGGCCGGGGCCGGCGATGAGACGTTTGACTCCGTTCTGTGCCTTCCCGCAGAAGCTGCACACATGCTCGCCGTGGGGCGGTAACGTTCCGGAGTTGCTCGGCATCGGTTGACCGTCCTAGTTGAGAATCGCGCCGTTCGTTGATCCCAGTGGAACCCCCAGCACCTCGTCCACCAGACCGTAGTCCTTCGCTTCCTCCGCAGGAAGATAGAAGTCCCGGTCGCTGTCGCGGGCTACCTTCTCGTAGGGCTGGCCCGTGTGCGTCGAAAGTATCGTCCGGATCTTGTCCTGCATCCGCAGGATCTCCCGGGCCGCGATCTCGATGTCCGCAGCCTGACCCTGGGCACCGCCCAGCGCCTGGTGCATGTGGATCGTCGAGTTGGGCAGCGCGAACCGCTTGCCCTTCGCCCCTGCGCACAGGAGCACCGTCCCCATGCTCGCGGCCATCCCCACGCAGATGGTGGAGACGTCCGGCTTGATGAGCTGCATCGTGTCGTAGATCGCCAGACCGGACGTGATGACGCCGCCCGGGCTGTTCACGTACAGGTTGATGTCCTTGTCCGGGTCCTCACGCTCGAGGTAGAGCAACTGCGCAACGATGAGGTTGGACACCTGGTCGTTGATGGGGGTGCCCAGGTAGACGATGCGCTCCTTGAGCAGCATCGAGTAGATGTCGTAGGCGCGCTCGCCGCGGGCCCCGGTCTCGATGACCATGGGGATGATGTTCTCCGGCGGCTGCATCGCACCCGCGCTCAGCGAGCCGTGGATAGGCCAATCACGCATCGTTCGCTCCTCCCTGCTGTCTCCTGGCCCGCGTCGGTCTCGCGGGGGTCTTCGGTTGTCGGGGTTTGGCGCCGCTCTTGCTCGCGGCTGCTCTTGCCTTCGGCTTTGCTGCCGCAGGCGCGTCCCTGAGCGCAAGGTTGCTCAGGTATTCCAACGTCCGCCGCTGAACCAGCATACGCCGGATGGACTCGCGGCTGTCCAGATCATCCAACTGCTTCCGGTGTTCGTCGATCAGTTCACCGGAGCCTTCGAGCAGCCTCTCAATCTCCTCGGAGACATCCTCGTCGGTGGCCTCGATGTTCTCTCGCTGGGCGACAGCGCGGATGACATGTGCCCGCTTCAGGCGTTCCTCGACCTTCGGCCGCGCCTGCTCGTGCACCTCTTCGTCGGACATCCCCTGCCACGTCAGGTACTCCCGGTATTCCTCGAAACCGACGCGGCCAGCCTTGATGTCGTCCTCACGGCTGTGCACGTAATGCTCGACTTCGTGCCCGATTATGAGCGGAGAAATCGTGATGGACGCCTCCTCGGTCACCTTGGCCAGCGTCTCATCCTGATGCTTCATATCCGCCATGCGCTTCTCGCGCTCCAGCAGATTCTCCCGTATCTTCTCGCGCAGCGCATCCAACGACTCATAGTCGTCGCCGACGCTCTTGGCAAACTCGTCGTCCAGTTCGGGAAGACTCTTGCGCTTGATGGAGTGGATCGTCGCCTCGAAGTGCGCCGTCTTACCAGCCACCTCGGTGTTCGGCGCATCGTCCGGCGCATCGACGTCGAACGTCCGCTCCTCTCCGATGGGTAACCCCACGAGTCCTTCGTCGAGACCTGGCACCGGGAACGTGGAACCTGGCCTCGGGATGTAGTCCGTCTCCTCCGAGCGCACGATCTCGCGTCGCTCGCCATCCTCGTCGATCCAACCGAGGATGGTCAGATTGATGAGGTCATCCATCTGCACCGTGTCTTCGACCGGTTCCCAGACCGCCAACTCCATCCGCATCTGTTCCAGTGTCGCGTCGACGGTCTCGTCCGCCAGGGACGCCTCTTCCTTCGGATGGCGCACACTGTCCAGGTTCCCGAGGTCCACGGTCGGTTGCAGGGGGACGGTGGCCGTGAACTGCGGGGGGTCGAACTCGTCGAGCGACACGGACGGCACGCCGCCGATGTCCAGCCCTTCCTCCAGCACGGCCTTGGAGGTGAACTCCTGGATGACCGTGTCCAACGCCTCATTAAGCAGATAGCCCCGCCCGAACATCTGCTCAACGATGCGGCGGGGCGCTTTGCCCTTGCGGAACCCGGGGATGGAGAGACGGCGAACTGCCTGGCGATACGCCTGGTCGAGATAGGGCTCGATGTCGGCGTTGTCCAGCTCTACGGTGAGAACCGCTTCGCGCGGCTCGCGTTGCTCAGTGGATATCTTCACACTTGGCTCGTATCCCCGCCGGAACCCTCCGAGGGGGTGCTGCGCACGGACGGCGCACTCGATATTTTAGCACGGATGCCCTCTACGGAGAAACCGAACCGCTGCTGGGAGTGCCGCAGCCAGGTAGCAGACGATACCCCACTCTCCTTTAGCTCCCACGCTTCGCCGCGAGCGCCTGGAGCACCCGTTCGGCGGTCAGCGGCAGTTCAACGACCGGTGCACCGATGGCGTCCGCGACTGCATTGGCGATGGCCCCCGCTGTCGGGATCGTGGGTATCTCACCGATCGACTTGGCGTGGAACGGCCCCAGCGCGTCGCCGTAGTCCGGCACGTTGATCGTGATGAGTTCGGGGATGTCCTGCACCGTGGGAATCTTGTAGTCGGCGAAGTTGGGCGTCGTGACACGCCCGTCCTCGACGAGCAGTTCCTCCATCAGCGCGTAGCCGACACCCTGGATGATCGCGCCGTTGATCTGGCCCTGGTGCCCCAATTCGTTGATGATCGTCCCAACGTCCTGAGCGGTGACGAGACGCTGCAGGGTCACCTGGCCGGTCTCGCTGTCGACCTCTACCTCGGCCATCTGCACGCAGACCCCCGGGTCGGGCGTGCGCGGGGCCTGCAGAGTTACCGTGGCCGCCGCCAGCGGTTCATCGTCGCGGATCAGTTCCGTCGCGAGGCTCTCCAGCGAGATGAAGCGCCCGTCTTCTGACTGCCAGCCGCCGGGAGAGAGCGCTCCATCCTCACTCCACTGCGCCGCGCGCCAATCCACCTGTTCGCTGCCGAGCGCCCGGGCGGCGAGGGGCGCAAGCTGCTCCTTGACCTGATCGGACGCCGTCAGCGCCGCAGTGCCCGAGCTGTTGGTCGTCTTGCTGCCGCCTGCCTCCACGTCGATGGGAAACTCATCGGTGTCCGAGTGGACGATGCGCACGCGGTCCAGCGGCACGCCGAAGCTCTCGGCGACGATGGCCGCGACGACCGTGAGGCCGCCAGTCCCGTTCTCCGGCAGCGAGGTCGTTGCGGTGATGGAGCCGTCCGGATTCACCCTGATCGACGACGATGCCTGGCCTGCGCCGTGTCCCCGGTCGGCCATGCCGACCCCCTGTCCCACGAGCTTGTTGTCCCCCCGTTCGCGTGAGCCGGCGCGCGTCCGGTCGCTCCATCCAAAGGCGCGTCCCGCTTCGTCCAGCACGTGCGGGGCCAGATGCGGGGTTCCGGTTGGAGTCGTTGCGGGCACGTTGCGCTTCCTCAGTTCGATGGGGTCAATGCCGAGTTCCGCGGCGATGATGTCCATGTGCTTCTCGATGGCGAAGAGCGCCTGCGGCGACCCAGGCGCGCGCATGTAGCCGCACGGCACACGGTTGGTGTAGACGGCGAATGCCTCGATGCGCATGTTGGGGATGTCGTAGAAGTTACCGACTCGCCCCGCGCCACCCAGGAGGCCGTTCGCAGACGTGTTCTGACCCGTGTACGCGCCCCGGTTCATCACGACACGGGCGTCGTGCGCGACGATCCTGCCGTCCCGTTTGAGCCCGGTGCGCAGATCGACGACGAACGCGTGCTTCGGCGACACAGTGGTGAGGTCTTCGATCGCGCTGCTGACGAACTTGACGGGCCTGCCGAGCATGCGCGAGAGGTGGTAGGCGACTGGTGCGTCGCCCGTTGCGCTCTTGCTGCCGAAGTCTGCTCCGATGACCACCGTGTTCAGGCGGATGTCATCCTCAGAACGCTCGATCAGCCTGCCCAACTCTTTCCGCGTCGTGTACGGCACCTTGTTGGAGGCCCACACTTCCACCCGCCCGGGTTGTTCGTCCACTAACCAGGCAGTCGGCTCCAAGTACGCCTGGTGCGATAATTGGGTGACGTACCGGCGTTCCACAACGACGTCCGCCTCCCTGAACCCCTGTTCGAGGTCGCCGGTCTCGGTGACGGAGTAGCCGCAGAGGTTGGGGATGTCCGCCGGGACTTCCGGGAAGCCAAGGTAGGTGCCCGCATCCTCGTGGAGCACCGGCGCTCCGGCTTGCATCGCCTCCTCCGAATCAAAGACGGCGGGCAACTCCTCGTACTCGACGTCGACCAGTTGTGCCGCCGCCGCTGCGATCTCGCGGCTCTCCGCCGCGACCGTCGCCACCTTGTCTCCGATGAACCGGACCTTGTCGTCGCAGAGCAGCGGCACGTCCTTGATGTTCCTGCCGGTGTGGCCGTTCGCGATGTCAGCCGCGGCGACGACCGCGAGCACACCCGGCATGGCGCGCGCCCGTGAAGCATCAATGGAGAGTATGCGAGCGTGGGGATATGGGCTGCGGACGTTCTTTGCCCAGACTGTTCCCGGAGGAGTGACGTCGGCGGTATAGGCTGCCGACCCGTTGACCTTGTCGACTCCTTCTATACGCGGGATCGGCCTCCCGATGATGGTGAACGCTGGCGCTGGCGAGATGGTCACGGCTACACCCCTGGCTCATGGGCTGCTGACGACGTGGAGTCTACCGGCACCCGTTCCCTTGCGCTACGAACAGCAGTCCGCCCTGCGAGCTCAGGCTGACGACTTCAGGAAAGCGACAACGGCCTCGTCGTGCAGTTCGGGTTGCTCCCACTGCGGCCAGTGGGCCGCATTCTCGATCAACCGGAACTGTGCTCCGGGGATCACGCTCGCGAGGTACTCGCCCACCTCCGGCCCTGCGCCGCGGTTCTGGTCGGTCCAGAGCACGAGCACAGGAGGTTTGAGCGTCGCGGCGACTTCCTCCTCGTAGTGCATCAGCCGGGGCCTCGGTGCGGAGATGCCGTACACCCTCGCCATCGACTCTCGTATCTCCGGCACCGCATACATGCGGTACTGGACGTCCACCAGCTCTTCGGTCAGGTGGTCGGGGCTCGCAACGAGGTACTCCATCCGCCTCCTCACCGTCTCCCGGCTGAAGTTCGTCACCGAGTCCCTGCAGAGCGGCACGAGCAGATTGCCCTCCGGTGTATCCGGGAACTCGCGCTTGAAGTTGACGTAGTACGAACCTGAGTTCAGCACCAGCTTGCCGCATCGCTCGGGATGGTGGAGGCCGATGTGGAACGCCATGCCCGCGCCCATGGACTCTCCCTCGATGTGCGCCCACTCGATGCCGAGCGCGTCCATGAAGTCCAGCACCGCCTCCGCCTGACGCTCGACCCGGTGCTCGGAGTCGTAGGGCTCGAGCGATGAGTAGCCATGGTAGAGCGCGTCAATCGCGTAGACGTGGAAGTCGTTCGCCAGCCTCATGACGTTGCGGGCGAACAACTCAGCGCTGCTGCCCACCCCATGGATGAGTATCAGGGCATCGCCCGAACCCGCCTCTATCACCCGCGTCCTGTACCGGGCGCCGGAGACAACACGCACCGTGGCGCCCAGCAGGTTAACCCACAGCGACGACGGCGCACTCGCTCCAAACTCCGTCATGACAGGACTCAGCGCGCTGCCGCGCCCGTCAGGAGGTCCATGTACCGTTCGACGGGGTTATTGGGACCCCTGCCGAGGCGCGCGGTTCCCATCCTGTAGGCACTCAGCGCCGGATAGTGCTCCATGGGCAGCTCTATGCACACGTTTGCGGTGGGGGGCCTGAAGGTGTTGATGGGGTCGCCACCGTCCGCCACGACCTGTATCTGTTCCTCCAGCATCTTCCGGAACATGATGAGCCCGCGGTCGGTCTCCGCGAGTTTCTCGACGGTGCGGTCGGTGATTGGTCCTTGCGCCGGCCAGGCCAGCACGTCCTGCCCCAACACGTACTCAGGGTAGTCCTCGAGGGGGACGTCGAACGTCTCGATCTCTCCCAGCGGGGGCAGGGATACGCCGTCCACCGGATGGTAGATCTGGTACGCGAGGTGCCAGGTGGTCGTGTCGTCGATAGGCACCCGCATCTGCAGTTCTTCGCGTCCCGGCCCGCCGATGAGTACGTAGTTCGGGAACACCAGCGGATGGCCTTCCAGCCAGGAAGCCGCAGTGGCTTCGTCCTCTCCCTCGCGCAGGCGGTACTTCTGGATCCCGAACACGTTGCGCTCGAACCCGATCTTGATGTGGTGGCGCAGGAAGTTCCGCGTCTGGTTGAAGGCAGCCTCGTCGGTGATGCCCTTGCGCTCCAGCGCATACGCTCCGAACGCCCCGTGCATCCACTCGACGTGCACGGTGTCCACGGCATTCTCCTGGCACTGGAGCCAGTTGCACGGGACGGTGGTGGTGCCCACCTGCCGGAACACGTTTTCTACGACGAAGATGTCCCAGCGAGGAAGCAGCGGTGCGGGCTGAGGCCCGATGTACGCCCAGATGAGCCCTCCGAGTTCCTGAACGTCGTAGGCCGCTATCTGTACGCGGGCAGCGAAGTTGTGCGCCGGGTCTTCGGCGGGCTGTTCGAGGCACTGGCCGCTCGCGTCGTACATCCAGCCGTGGTACGGGCAGCGCAGCCCCTCGTCGGTCGGGATGCCGTGTTTCAGGTCGACACTGCGATGGGCGCACCGCTGCTGAACGAGCCCCAGCCGTCCCTGGCGGTCCCTGAACAGGGTGAGGTTCTCACCGAGCAGGCGGACGCTCTTCACCGGGTTCTCGCCAAGCTGCTGGTCGGTGGCTACCGGGTACCAGTAGCGCCTGAGCAGGTCGCCCATGGGTGTGCCGAGGCCGACCCGGGTCAGGCGCTCGTTCTGTTCCTGGGTAAGCATCGCTCCTTACCTCCGGCCGTATTCCGTCCGGCTGCCGCTCTTGTCCGCGCTAGAACCCGTAGAAGCGGGCGGGGTTGTGCGACAGCACCTTCTCCAGCGTTTGCGGGGAGATGTCCTCCCGGCCGCGCAGCAGATGCACCAGCTCCGGTTCAGCGGACTGGTCGCCGTGGCCGTAGTCGGAGCCGGTAATCATGTTTTCTTCGCCCAGATACTGCAGGATGTAGGGCAGGTCCTCGTCCGCCTCACACGCGACGAAGAGCCGGTTCTCCTGGAAGTACGACGGCCCGAACTCCGAACTGGGGACCCTCAGCCGACGGTGTAGGAAGTGCACGAGGTACGGTATCCACGAGGAGTTCGCCTCGATGAACCCCCACCGCAGGTCGGGGAAGCGCTCCGGGATCTTGCTGCAGGCCAGATCGTAGAACGCCATGACCGGCAGCAGCCGGACATCCGGGAACACGAAACTGAGGCGGCTGTCGAAGAACTCCGTCAGCACCGGAGAGCCGGGGCCGGTGTGGACGCAGATGGGCAGGTCCAATCGCTGCGCCTCCTCGTAGATCGGGAAGAAGTACGGCTCCGCCAGCGAGCGATCCTTCTCGACGCCCTTGAAGAGCACCCCGCACGCCCCATTCTCCTTGCCGAAGTGCATCTCCTCGATACTCTTGTCGCGGTCGCGCAACGGCGGAACGACGATCCATCGCATCCGTCCGCCAGAGCGGGAGCAGGCGTCGGCCATGAACCGGTTGTAGCACCGCGCCAGCGCCACCTCCAGTTCCACGTCATGCGTCAGAAACCCGATGAACAGCGTGGGGTAGATGATCTGGATGTCGACGCCCATGTTCGTTGCGTCGTCCAGCCGTGCGTCGATGTCGGTCATCGCGCGCTTATGCCATGCCGTCGAGTTGCGTATCTCGTCCTCGATGGGCGGAGTCGCCAGCGCCTGCCCGCCTTTGCCTGGCGGGTGCGGCACGAAATGGCTGTCGATGATCCAGAAGTTGCGGACTGCCCCGTTGTTCGGATCGGCGCTGGCAACCAGTTGGGGCTTGCGGTGCGCCATCTCCTCATCGAAGAAATCCCAGATGCGCTCCGATTCGATCACGTGCGTGTCAGCGTCGATCACCGTTGCCATCCGACACCTCCTCCGTGTTCCTCAGCGCCGCCTTCGCAGGCCGGATACCCGCCATATTAGTCCGCTGCCGCCGGACTGCAAGGGCGTGCGGTAACCGTGCAGCAGATAGCTAGTCGTCCAGTGGAACGACCTCGCCGTCCTTCACCGTTATCTGCTTGCCAGTGAGTTCCATCGGCGTGTCGCAGGCCAGGATGTACCGGTCCTGGACGATGTCGCCTACCCAGTGCATCGTCGCGCGGTTCTCGACGGGGGTCTCGTCGGTGGCGATAGCGCGCAGACCGCTGCCCGGCGGTGCGCCGCCCGGCCCCATGCTGACGATGCAGACGTTGTTCTCCCGCTCTTCCATGGCGACGTCCGCAGTGAACGCCCGTATCGCAACCTTCGAGACTCGGTAGACGCACGCGCCGATGGAGTCCGGCATGCGGTCGTTGCGGACGTTGCCCTGCCCGAAGTTGATGATGTGGCCGCCGCCCTGTTCCCGCATGTAGGGGATGGCGTGCTTGGTGCAGTGGAACGTGCCGATGAGATTCGTGCGGATGATGTTGTCGAAGAATGACGACTCCATGTCCGCGATGCGAGGCCACCGGGGCGAGCCTGCCTGGAAGTGGGTCACGATGGCCGCATCGTTGATAAGCACGTCGATCCGCCCGTAGTGCTCATGCACGCGGGCCAGCATCCCGCGCACCTGCTCTTCGTCGCGGATGTCCACCTGAACGGGGAACACCGCCGCTCCGCGCTCCGCCACCTCCGCCGCGACAGTTTCCATCGGCGCGATGTCCGCGATAGCCAGCCGCGCACCCGCCTCAGCGAACGCACGCGCGTTGTACCGGCCTATCCCCATAGCGCCGCCGGTGATGACGACCACCTTGTCCTTTACGGGCATGCTCCCTCCTTCGCGCGTCAGGCGCGCGGTTCCTCGGGTTGAGTTGCTGATTCAGCTAGCCCTGGCAGGCTAGACCCACTCGGCGAATCCCATGGCGCAACCGTTGCCCGCTTCCGTGCGGTAGCACGGGACGTAGTCCACCATGTTCAAGGCGAGGCCGCCGCCGGACATCGCGCCCGCCAGCGCGATCCAGTTCTTGATCTCGGATGTGCCGGCGCGGAAACGCACGTCCGGATAATCGGTGAGTTTCGTCACGTCGTCGTGCTTCAGCCCGTCGATGATCCGGTGGTCCAACTCTTCCTCGATAACGGTGTGGCTCAGGCCGCCCGAGGCGAAGACAGCGACGCGCTTGTCGGAGTCCCACTCCTCGATCGCCTTCCGGATCGTCTGCCCGAACCGGTAGCAGCGGGACGCCGTCGGTGTGTTCGGCGGGTAGTAGGTATTGACGAGCACCGGCACGCTGGGAGTGACGACGTTGTTCATCAGCCGCCGGTAGACGTAGTAGAAGGCGTGGCCGATGGAGCCGTCGCCGTCGCGTCCCGCCGGGAGCTTGCTCGAGCGCGCCACGTCGAACTCGTTTTCGATGAACGTCTCGATGAGGTACTCGCCGAGCGCAGCGTCCGCAGGGTGTGTCAGTTGGCCTGCTGGTCGCCGCGCGACTTCGGGGTCACTGAGAGAGCCGCGCGCGCCGTTCAGGCTGGGGATATCGTTGACCGTGTCCCCGTAGTAGATGGAGAGGGCGGGCATGTTCTCGTCGTCGAACGACTCCTTCTGATCGTCGCCCAGGATGATGCAGACGTCCGGCTTCACTGCCGCCAGCGTCTGCTCCAGGTGGGCGATGGCGCTCTGGCACGCGTCCCACCGGGTCTGGAACTTCTCGTCCGTGCACTCCTTCTCGAAGTGCTCCCCCGCGCGCAGCTCTGCAAGCTCGCCGAACGAGTACGTCTTGCCCTCGAACCAGTGGACCGCCTGCGTGCGCCCGCGGTCTCCGTAGGTCCGCCAGTTCTCCGGCGGCATCTCCAGTTGCGGAGCATGGGAGGAGGCCATCCCAAGAACGATCTCTGCCATCATCCACCTCCGTTCTCACATCTGAGCGGAGTGTACACCTTTGTCCTTCGAGCGGCGCTGTCCAAACAGCAGGAGTACGCTGGCTCTCCCACGCCTGCGCCGATAGCGCCGCTACGCACGCTTGCGATAAGGTAATCGGACGGCGGTCACCACTGCAGCGGGAGCAACGCTCCGCGAGGGCCGCCCAATCAACCGACTGGGACTCGTGAGTGCTTTGCTGAAATCCATCGGCTGCGGCAGCCTACGCCTCGAACACGCGGGACAAACTATCTCTCTGGCCGGATGGGTGCACCGCCGCCGCGACCACGGCGGCCTCGTCTTCATCGACCTGCGCGACAGCACCGGCATCGTGCAGGTGGTGTTCCATCCGGAGGAAGCGCCTGAAGCATTCGGCGTCGCTGAGCGATTCCGCGCTGAGTGGGTTGCCCAGATAACCGGCACCGTGCGACCGCGTCCCGAAGGGACCGCCAACCCCAACCTCGGCACCGGAGACGTCGAGGTGCTCGCGAGCGCTACCGTCGTCCTCAACGCCGCCAAGACGCCTCCGTTCGACGTGAGCCAGGACGCCCCCGTCGACGAACTGCTCCGCATGCGCTACCGCTACCTCGACCTGCGGCGGCCCTTCATGCGCGAGAACCTCCGCATGCGCCACCGCGTCGTCAAATTCATACGCGACTACCTCGACGAGCGCGATTTCGTGGAGATCGAAACTCCCATCCTCATCAAGAGCACGCCGGAGGGCGCACGGGACTTCCTCGTCCCCAGCCGCATACACCAGGGCAGCTTCTACGCCCTTCCCCAGTCTCCTCAGCAGTTGAAACAGCTCCTCATGGTCGCAGGCACCGACCGCTACTTCCAGATCGCCCGCTGCTTCCGCGACGAAGACCCGCGCGCCGACCGCCTACCCGAGTTCACGCAACTCGATCTCGAGATGGCATTCGTCGACCGCGACGACATCATCGCCCTGATGTCTGATCTCTACACCGAACTCATCCAGGTCATCCGCCCGGACAAGCACGTGCCCCTCCCCGTCCCCCACTTCACCCACCAGGAAGCCATGGCGCGATTCGGCAGCGACAAACCCGACATCCGCTTCGGGCTGGAGATAGCCGACTTCTCCTCCATCGTCGCCGGCAGCGAGTTCAAGGTCTTCTCGGGTGTCGTTGCAGGCGGCGGCGTGGTCAAGGGCTTCGCCGCCCCCGGCCTCGCCTCGATCCCCCGACGCCAGGCCGACGAGCTGGTCGAGCTCGCCAAGCGCCACGGCGCCCGCGGACTCGTCACCATCGCCCTCGACGAAGCCGCAGGCTCGCTCGACGCGCTCACGCTAGACCACGTACGCACGCCTGCCCGGGCCCTGTCGCTCGACGAGATCAAGTCGATAGCAACCGCCTGTGGCGCCGCGCCGGGTGACCTCGTCCTCATCGTGGCGGGAGAGGAGCCGCAGTCCTCCTCCACGCTAGGCCAGTTGCGCCTCCACATGGGCGAGCGGCTCGGCCTCGCCGACCCGAACACCATCGCCCTCTGCGTCATCTCCGACTTCCCCCTCTTCGACTGGAACGAGAACGAGAATCGTTGGGACTCGGTGCACCACCCCTTCACTGCCCCCTTCGACGACCACTGGGAACGGCTGGACTCCGACCCCGGGAACATGACTGCCAAGGCCTACGACCTCGCCGCGAACGGCTACGAACTCGCGGGCGGCAGCATCCGCATCCACGAACGTGCACGACAGGAGTCCATCTTCCGCACGCTCGGCCATTCACCGGAGAACGTGGAAGCGCAGTTCGGTCACCTGCTGGAGGCTTTCGAGTACGGCGCTCCGCCGCACGGTGGCTTCGCGGGAGGCATAGACCGGCTGGTCATGATCCTGTCCGACAAGGCCGACTCCATCCGCGACACCATCGCGTTCACCAAGACTCAGATCGGCGCTGACCCCCTCTTCGGCGCGCCATCGCCCGTCGACCAGTACCAGCTGGACCAGCTCGGCCTCGCGCTCGCGCCTCGGAGCCCTGACCCCGAGAAGCAGTAGGACAGGCGCCCCATGCTCCCGGAGCTGACCATCGCCCAGGCGGCTGTCCTCGCGCTGCTGGGACTGTCCGTCGGTGCGGTGGGAGCGCTCGCGGGTGTCGGCGGTGGGTTCCTCCTCGTTCCGGTGCTGCTGTTCATCTTCCCTGACGCCGACCCTGCCACCGTAACCGCCATCTCCCTCACCGCGGTCTTCTTCAACGCTACCTCCGCGAGCGTCGGCTACCGCCTCTGGCGCCTGCAGGACTTCCGCACCGCTCTCATCCTCATCGCCCTGGCGGTTCCCGCCGCGGCAGTGGGCGCGCTCATCAATCGCGTGACCGACCGCGGCGCGTTCGAGATCGTGTTCGGCGTGGCGCTCCTGCTGGGAGCGGTCTACCTCATCGGCCGTAGCGCGCTCGAGTCCCGGCCGCAGGAACCTTCTCCGCGAGGACGGCAGCGCACTATCACCGAGAAGACAGGCCACATCTACGGGTATCGCGTCAACGAGCCGCTCATCGCCGCCATCGCACCCTTCGCAGGCTTCATCGCGGGGTTCTTCGGCATCGGCGGCGGCATCATCAACGTGCCCGTCATGATGCTCCTCATCCGCATCCCGAAGGCCGTTGCCGTCGCGACCTCCCAGCTCGAACTGACCGCCGCCGCGGCTGCCGCGCTGGCCATCCACCTCGCGTACAGTAGCGACGAGGCAAGCCTCTGGCTGCGGGCTGGCATCGCCGGTCTGGGGGCAACGATCGGCGCGCAGATCGGTGTGCGGCTGGCGCCCAGGGTAGGCGGGAGGCTCGTGCTCGGCGTCATCGGAACCGGATTGCTCATCGCCGCGGCGAGGCTGCTGCTCTGAGCGCTACTGACCTACCGCGATGCCTTCCAGTCCCCACGCGCCTCTAAACCACACGGGTAGCGCTGGACAACCGGATCGGACGGCAACGCTTTCCGCCAGACCAGACGCCTTCCCCTCTCTGGCCAGCGCAAACATGGACGGCCCCGCGCCGCACAGCGCCGGGCGCAACCCCACTCCCTCGAACGCCTCCCGCATCGCCGCGTAGAACGGATAGGCCTCGGCTGCAACGCCATCGAACGCGTTGACCGCGTGCGCATCCAGCGGTTCACCTCTGCGCATGCGTGCTTCCGCCTCCGCTGTGGCGCTCCCGTCCGTGTAGTGCTCAGGCCTCAGCAGTCCGTACATCTGCCCGGTCTTGTCCCGGGGCCTCGACGCATCCGGGACAGCTACGACTCCCTCGCCCTGGGGAGTTGGCAACGGCGTCAGCCGCTCGCCACGACCCTCCCCCAGCGCAGTGCCGCCGGAGACGAAGAATGGCACGTCGCTGCCCAATTGCGCCGCGAGTTCGCGCAACGCATCGGCATCGAGGTCGAGCCCCCACAGCCGCCGCAGACCGAGGAGCGCAGTGGCAGCGTCGCTGCTGCCACCTCCGAGACCCCCGGCCATAGGAATACGTTTCCTCAGGTGGATCGCCGCTCCTGTCGAGACACTCGCCTCGCGCTGCAGCAGACGCGCCGCCGCCAGCACGAGGTTCTCCTCCACCGGGGCGGCGCCCTCCGGCTCGACCGTCAGGCTCAGGTCGTCGGATGCCTCGAACGTCAGCTCGTCCGCGAGGCTGAGCGACTGCAGGATCGTCCGCACCTCGTGGTAGCCGTCATCCCTGCGTCCGAGCACCTCGAACGTCAGGTTGACCTTCGCGGGGGCAAGCAGCCGCAGCACAGACGACTACCAGCGGCGCTTGTACTTGGAGATGCTCCGCATCTCACGAGGCGGGTCGAGTTGGCGGCCCATGATGGTGTACGAGACTTCCGCCACGTACAGGCTGCCCTCCGAGTCCACGGCAATCCCGTGCGGAGCGACGAACTCGCCCGGCCCCTCGCCTTCCACCGGAGCGCCGAAGCGGCAGACCAGCTTGCCGGTCAGGTCGAAGACCTCCACGCGGTGCCCCATGTTCGGCGAATCGAAGCCGCCTATGCCGTTCAACTCGCCCACGTAGATGTGGTCCTGCCAGAGCACCATCGCGTCGGGCCGGTGGATGTTGCTCCACATGGTGATGAACTGCCCATCCGCATCGAATACCTGGATGCGGTGCGCCTCCCGGTCCACCACGTAGACCCGGTCCTCGCCGTCGAATGCGATGTTGTGCGGGCGCATGAACTCTCCGGCGTCGATGCCGGGGCTGCCCC
The DNA here is from genome assembly GCA_002238425.1 of SAR202 cluster bacterium bin16. Lineage (GTDB taxonomy): Bacteria > Chloroflexota > Dehalococcoidia > Lucifugimonadales > Australimonadaceae > Bin16. Next base: position 64,135 of record MPMJ01000003.1, read on the forward strand.
AGGAGAACTTGTAGTCGCCCGCACTTGTGTAGACGTGCACTCGTGCGTTCCCGTAGCCGTCCGACACATACCAGTCGCCGTTCGACGGTCGGATCGCTGCGGACGTCGGGCGGTTGAACGGTTCGCCGCCCCACTTCGGCGACGGGTTGTTGCGGTTCCCCAGTTCGAATAGCTGCTCGCCTGCGCTGTTGAACTGCTGGATGGTATGGATGCCGTCATCGGCAACGAGCAGCGTGTCGTCGTGCGCGATGTACAGCCCGTGGGTGCGGTTGCTGAAGTAGCCCTCGCCGAACGACTTGATGAAGTTGCCGTCCTTGTCGAACTGCATCAGTGGGTGGTCGCCCCGCGTGAGCAGGTACACGTTGTCCTGCGAGTCCACGGCAACGCCCGGACATTCGAGCAGGCTGTATCCCTCCGGGATATTGGGCCATCCCGGGACGTACTCGTACTGGAACCCCTCATAGCCGAAAACGTCCGCCATTTCGTGCTCCTCCGGCGGTATGCCGCGGCCCCGATTCTACGCTAACGGGTTCGCACTCATGCCAGCCGGTTGCATGATTGTGTCCCGTCGCCCCACAACCCTCTCTGAATCAGGTACCATCCGTACAGCAACCGACAGATAGCGGAGGAAAGCGCAATGACCCAGAACGGCACACCGAAGGACGCGATCGCGCGCGGAGGCGGCGACGGCAGGTTCGCTTACGACAGGTGGATGGAAGCGCAGGGGCTCCCCATCCATCGCGGCTACTTCATCGAAGACCTCCGCACCGTCGAGGTCGCCCCGTGGCACGAGCGCGAGTGCAACGGCGCCTTCATACAGGTATCCGGCATGGAGGGTGTCGCCGAAGCGCGCATCACCGAGCTCCCGCCCGGTGCGAGCGCTCCCCCGTTCAAGTTCGCACTCGACGAGGTCGTCTACACGCTCGCGGGGCACGGCATCGCCACCGTCTGGACGGACGGCGTGCCCAAGCACAGCTTCGAGTTCGGCCCGCGCAGCCTCTTCCTCATTCCGCGCGGTTCGCACCGGCAGTTCGCCAACGCCCGCGGCGACCAGCCACTGCGCATGGTGCACAACAACTACCTGCCCGTCGCCATGTCGCTCGAACCGGACCCGGACTTCTACTTCAACAACTCCTACCCGCACCCGGAGCTGCTGCAGCCCCGCGAGGAGGAGCTGTACGCCGTCGCCAAGCGCGCGCCGGACATGGGACGCGGCGCTACCTGGTACGGCAATTACTTCACCGACATGGCCGCGTGGAACGACCTCGTTCCGCACCGCCAGCGTGGCGGCGGTGGACACGTCGTGGACGTCTCCTTCCCCAACTCCCAGATGGGCGGACACATGTCAGTCTTCCCGCCGGGGACCTACAAGAAGGGACACCGGCACGGGCCCGGACGGGTCATCGTCATCCCCGCGGGCGAGGGCTACTCCATCCTCTGGCCGGAGGGCGGCGAGAAGATCATCGCTCCCTGGCACGAGGGCAGCATGTTCACCCCGCCCGACCGCTGGTTCCACCAGCACTTCAACGTCAGCGTCGAGCCCGCCCGCTACCTCGCGCTCGCCCCGCTGCCCCAGTTCAGCGGGCACAGCGAGAAGGTGGAGGACCGCAGGCGCGACCAGATCGAGTACCCGTACGAGGAAGCCTGGATCCGCGAGAAGTTCGAGGAAGAGCTCGACAAGCGCGGGCTGGAGAGCCTCATGCCGGACGAGGCCTACAAGAACCCCGACTTCAAGTGGGGCTACGGCTCCGACGAGGAGCAAGGCGCTGTGATCGGCCTCCTGCAGAGCAGCCGCTAGCGGCAGCCATCGCAACCGGAACACTGAAGGGGCGGCTCTTGGAGCCGCCCCTTTGTCATACGCTCTGTCTATTCAGGACGCTCGACTGTGGCGCCGTGAGGTTTACACCAACACCATCGAACGCACCGTGGGCATCCCGGACTTCGCGAGGCTCCAGTGCTCACCGTGGTCCTCGCTCACGTAGAGGTCGGTGGCCGCAGCCGCTACAAGCGCGCCGCCGGGGCCCGCCACCATTGTCCTGACCATCGCCTCCAAGGAATCGGGCAGGCCGTTCGCGAGCCGGAGCCAATTGACCCCGCCGTCCTCGCTGCGGTAGAGCGCGGCGTTTGCCGTGCCGTTCGCTCGCCATCCCGGCGGAGGTGTTGCGGCGGCGGCCGTGTACAGCAGTCTTGGGTCTTCTGGCGCCGCAACCAGGGGCATCGTGTACGGTCGCTCCAGACCCTCCTGCACCAGGGTCCAACTCTGGCCGCCATCCTCGCTGCGGTGGAACCCGCACCCCGTGGTCGCGTACATGTGTCGCGCATCGGGGTCTGCCACCACCTCGTGGACATCGAAGAACAGCCCCTCGTTCAGGCTCTCCCATGTCACGCCATCGTCGACGCTCCGGAACACGCCGCCCTCCTCGACGCCAACGTAGACGCCGCCCGCCTGCGCGGGATCAGGGAAGATCGAGCGTACGTGGGGGATGTGCGGAGGCGGGGGGAACGTCCACGTCTCGCGGCCGGGGATGTCGTTGAACGTATCGCAGCCAACCCACGTGGCCCCGCCGTCGCCGCTCCGGTACATCATCGCAGGCGACACGCCCAGCCACACGAGCCCCGGCACGCGTGCGTCGGCCCCCAGCGTCCAGGGTTGCGCCTCGACCGCGCGGGGGTTCATCAGCTCCCAGTGGTTATGCCCGCTCCGGCGCCAGACCGCTGCATCGTCCGTGACGGCGTACACCGTGTCGCCGGCGCCCGCGAGCATCACTCGGGTATCAGGGCCGTCCTCCGCGTGGAACTTGCCGCTGTCCAGGTGGAACGCGAACACACCTTCGTCTGTTCCCAGCACCAGCTCACTCATGGCTGCCTCCTCATCTGCTCATGGCCTGTTGCTCTTGCGGCAAGTGTACTCGTCCAACACGGGCGTCTCTACTCCGGGCGTTTACCGATGCGCAGGCGGACGACGCCGCAATCGCACAGGTAGTCCGTCCACGCCAGTTCGTCGAGTTCGTTTGGCAGCAGGGGTTGGCCGCGCTCCGAGTACGGCACCTCCCGCACACGCGACGCGCCGCAGTGCTCGCACGACGGCTCCATCCGCAGCCCGCCTTCATCGCGTATCGTTACTCCGCTCATCCCGCTGCGCTCCGCCACGCACGATACAACGACGCCCACTCCGCCATAGACAGCGTCTGCGCCCTGCGCGACGCCTCGATCCCCGCAGCGGCAAGCAGCCGCTCCGCCTCACCAGGCTCAACGTTCAGCCCGCCCGACAGCGCGTTCCGCAGCTGCTTGCGAGGCGCGCTGAACCCGGCCCTCGCCAGCATGAAGAACCGCTCCGCGTCGTCCACACCCTCCGCCAGTCCATCGTGCAATTCGATTCCAACGACCGCCGACGTCACCTTCGGCGGAGGCGTGAACGACCCCGGACGCACGACGCGCGCGATACGCGGGCTCCCGAACAGTTGCACCGCCAGGGACACCAGCGACATCGCTCCCGGCTGCGCGCACATCTGCTCAGCGACCTCTCGCTGCACCAGCACCGCCGCACGCTCAGGACGACAGTCCGACTCCAGGAAACGCCGCAGGATAGGCATCGCGGCGTAGTACGGCAGATTGCCGAGCATCTTGTACGCTGCGCAGCCGCCGAGCAGCGCGGCAGGGTCGGCTACGCGGGCGTCTGCTTCCACGACCTCTAGGTTGGATGGCGCAGCATCTGCGAGCGAACGCGCCAGTGCACCATCCAATTCGACCGCGATGACGCGCTGTGCCCGCTCCGCCAGTACGGCCGTGAGCGCCCCTCGCCCCGGCCCGACCTCGATGACCGTATCGCCGGAGCCAACGTCCGCCGCGTCCGCGATTGCGCCGAGGATGTTGCGGTCGGTCAGGAAATGCTGCCCCAGGCTCTTTCTGGGAGCGCCGTGCGCCATGGCTGGCCTCGGAAACGCACGCGCCGGAGACGATCTATGCCTCCGGCGCGGCGGGTTTGCAGAAGAGAGGCCGTGCACCTCTCGTCGAACCGGGAGCCCGCGCGCTTAGCCTTGGACCCGGACTCGAACCAGACTGGTCTGCGGCACTCGGAGCACTCCGCTTAGCGCTGCTTCCTTCCGGACCTGACGCGGTTCACAGGGCTCCGTCGCGCAGGGTCTGGCTCTCAACGTCCGTTTCCCAGCCAGAGACGGCGAGACCGGCCCTCTAGAGAGGAGTTCAACCCCGCTGAAGCGGATTTCGGGTGCAGGGCACCGCTAGCTCCCCGTCTAGCACGGCCACAGCCATGCTATGCGTCGGAACACGACAGGTCAACGCGGCGCCTCTCCCCCAACCCTCCGGCTGCCTGCTATCCTCTCCCTGTCATGCCAGTCCGCACCGCCGTCATCACCGCTGCCGGAGTCGGCACGCGCTTCCTTCCCATCTCCAAGTCCGTTCCCAAGGAGATGCTGCCGCTCGTCGACCGCCCCGTCCTGCAGTACGCCGTCGAGCAAGCCGCCGAGGCGGGCATCGAGCGCGTCGTCCTCGTTACCTCTCGCGGCAAGACAGCGATGGAGGACTACTTCGACGTCGCCCCCGAACTGGAACGCACCCTCCGCGAGCGTGGCAACGCCAAACTCGAGCCGGTTGAGCAAGCGGGGCGTATGACCCGCATCATCGCCGTGCGCCAGCCGGAGCCGCTCGGACTCGGCCACGCTGTCCTCATGGCGAAGGAGGCCGTCGGCAACGAGCCGTTCATCATCTACCTGCCGGACGAGATACTCCTCGGCGAGCCCTCCGTGACCCGCCAGATGCTCGACGCCTACGAGCGGCGCGGCAACGCCATCGGCGTCGTCGAGGTGCCATGGGACGACGTCTCACGCTACGGCGTCGTCGAGGGCGAACCGCTCTCCGACCGGGAAACGCGGCTCACACGCAGCGTCGAGAAGCCGCCGCGCGACGAGGCTCCCTCGAACCTCGCCATCGTTGGCCCCTACGTCTTCTCGCCCGCCATCTTCGGCTGCCTCGAGGAGATAACCACCGGCGCGATAGGCGAGCTCCAGCTCACCGACGCCATCGCCCTCCTCGCGCAGCGCGAGCCCGTGCACGCCTACCGCTTCGAGGGTGAGCGCTTCGACGCCGGCACGCCGCTCGGCCTCATGCAGACCGCCGTGGAGATTGCCCTGCGCCGCCCGGACTACGCCGACGAGATGCGTGCGTGGATCAAGGAACTGGCAGCGCGGCTGTAACGAGGCTCGCTAGCGGTCCATCTTGATGACCGCCAGGAACGCCTCCTGCGGCACCTCGACGCGCCCGATGCGCTTCATGCGCTTCTTGCCTTCCGCCTGCTTCTCCAGCAGCTTCCGCTTGCGCGTCACGTCGCCGCCGTAGCACTTCGCCAGCACGTTCTTCCGCATCGCCGTGACCGTCTCGCGAGCGATGACCTTGCTCCCGATGGCCGCCTGGATCGGCACGTCGAACATCTGGCGCGGGATGAGCTTCCGCAGACGCTCTACCAGCATCCGCCCCTGGTGATATGCGCGATCGCGGTGCGTGATGAGCGACAGCGCGTCGACCGGCGACTGGTTCACGAGGATGTCCAGCCGCACGAGCGGCGCGGAACGGTAGCCGTTGAACGAGTAGTCCAGCGACGCATAGCCCCGGCTGCGCGTCTTCACCTGGTCGTAGAAGTCCACCAGTACCTCCGCCATCGGCGCCGACGCTTCGAGCAGCACGCGCGGGTCGGACGACGGCGCGGCGTCGGCGCCCCCCGCGGGGCCACCGGTCGCATCCAGGTACTCGGTGCGCTTGAACTCGCCCCGGCGTGAGTTGATCAGCTCCATCATCGGCCCCACGAAACGCGACGGCGTGAGGATGGACAGGTCCAGCCACGGCTCCTCCACCTGCTGCGACTCCCCGCCTGTCGGCAGGTCCGTGGGACGCGACACCTCGCGAATCGAATCGTCGTTCATCGTCACGCGATACACGACGCTCGGCGCGGTCACTACGAGGTCCATCCCGTACTCGCGCTCCAACCGCTCCTGCACGATCTCCATGTGCAGCAGCCCGAGAAACCCGCACCGGAAGCCCGGCCCAAGCGCGGGTGAGCTCTCCGGCTCGTACACGAGCGCGGCGTCATTCATCTGCAGACGCTCCAGCGACTCACGCAGGTTGTGGAACTCGTTGCCGTCGCTCGGGTACAGCCCGGCGAACACCATCGGTTTCTGCTCGCCGTAGCCGGGCAGCGGCTCGACTGCGCCCGCGCGGGCGTGCGTGACGGTGTCCCCGACGCGGCAGTCGCCCACGCTCTTCAGCCCTGTCGCGAGATAGCCAACCTCGCCCGCCGTGAGAGTGGGCGCCTTGGCCATCGCCGGTCGGAACGCCCCGACCTCCAGCAGGTCCGCCTCCGTGCCCGTCGCCATCATCCGAACGCGGTCCGTGCCCTTCACTGCGCCGTCCATGACCCGCACGTACGCCATCACGCCCTTGTACGAGTCGTACTTGGAGTCGAACACGAGCGCGCGCAGCGGCCTCTCCTCGTGCGCCTCGGGCGGCGGAACGCGTTCCACGACCGCCTCCAGCAGCGCGTGAACGCCCGTGCCGTCTTTCGCCGAGACTTGCAGCACCTCGTCCGGCTCGAAGCCGAACGCCGTGACCAGCTCCTCGATGACCCGGTCGGGCTCGGCGGAAGGCAGGTCGATCTTGTTCACGACAGGAACGATGGTGAGGTCGTGCTCCAGTGCGAGGTAGACGTTGGCGAGCGTCTGCGCCTGGATGCCCTGCGCGGCGTCGACGATCAACAACGCGCCCTCGCAGGCCGCGAGCGAGCGCGAGACTTCGTACGAGAAGTCCACGTGGCCGGGCGTGTCGATGAGGTTCAGTTCGTAGTCACGGCCCTGGTAGGCGAGGTTCAGGCGAACAGCCTGCGCCTTGATGGTGATGCCGCGCTCTCGCTCGAGGTCCATCGAATCGAGCAGCTGGTCGTGCATCTCCCGCGCGGACACAGCGCCCGTAATCTCCAGGATGCGGTCGGCGAGAGTCGACTTGCCGTGGTCGATGTGGGCGATGATGCAGAAGTTGCGGATGAGAGAGGGGTCCACGCCCCTCATTCTAGCAGGGAGGCTCTAGGAGCCATCAGCGTCGCCGGACGGCTCGCTGCCCTCCGACATCATGCCACTCTCTGCCAGAGCGCCGATGAGCCCGAACAGCCCTTCCAGGACATCTTCGCCATCGTCCGAGCCACGCGTGCCCTGGGACGACTGGAGGTACCGGAAGAGATCGGAGTTGGCGGGGAGGACCAGTGTCGTTTGGTCGCCGAGCACTGCCCGGTATGCCTCAAGGCTGCGCCGGAATGCGAAGAACTCGGGGTCCTGCTCAAGCGCCTCGGCGAGGATGCGGATCGCCTCACCTTCGCCATCACCGCGGAGCCGGTTGGCAGCCTCGTCAGCCTGGGCGGCGATGATCTCCACCTGCCGGTCGACGTCGGCGATGCGCTCGCGGTACAACTCTTCACCCTCGGCGCGGAGACGCTGCGCCTGCACGGAGCGTTCCGTCCGCATGCGGTTGAAGATGTTCTCCTCCGTGGCGGGTGGGAAGTCGGCGCGCTTGATGCGGATATCGACGATGTCGACGCCGTAGTCGTTCTCGGCGGATTTGACGACTTGGTTCGCTGTCGCCAGGGCGCGACCGACGATGGCTGCGCGTGTGGCGACGCCTTGCTCGTTCACCAGCGGTTCGACGTCGGTGCGGTCCTCCTGGATGCCGATCAGCCGACCGCCGATGATCTCCGGCTGCGTGCTGCGCCCGATCTCGTCGCGCAGCGCCGCGATGACGATCTGCTGGATCCTCGAGTTGGCGGTGGTTTCGGTGCGCAGGCGCGTGATGAACTTGCGCGGGTCCTCGATGCGGTAGCGGACGTAGGCGTCCACCTCCAGGAATTGGTTGTCCTGGTCCGGCATGGACGTGGGCGTCACGTCTATCCGCAGGATGCGCTTGTCCAGCACGTTCGCAGTGTCCACGAACGGGGCCTTCAACTTCAGGCCCGGTGAGCGCACGACGGTCTGTATCTCACCGAATCGGGTGACGACCACGTACTGCGTCTCGTCGACCGTGTACAACGCCTGCGGCACGACGATGACCGCCGCGATGATGAGTATGAGGAGAGGAACGAGGAGTTTCATGTTAGCCCCCGCCCCCCGAAGCCACAGCAGCCGGGCCGGTGTTCGACGAAAGAGCGTCTTCCGTCAGCGGTAGGAACGGCACCACGTTGTCTGTGGATTCATCCAGGATGAAGAGTGTGACGCCGGGCAGGATGTCCTCGATCGCTTCGAGGAAGAGACGCGTACGCGTTACTTCCTGGGACAGCGCATACTCGGTGAAGACCGCAGTGAACTCAGCCGCCTCACCTTGCGCCCTGGCGATACGAGCATCCTTGAACGCCTGCGCCGCCTGGGTCACCTGCTCTGCGGCGCCGCGCGCCCGGGGGAGCCTGTCCTGCTCGTAAGCGAGCGACTCGTTGATGCGGCTCTCCCGGTCGACGCGCGCCCTGTTGACGTCGTCGAAGGCGTCGCGCACCTGGTCCGGCGGCTGGACTTCCTGCAACTGCACGTTCAGTATCTCTATGCCCGCGTTGTAGTCGTCGACGATCTGCTGCAGCAGGTCCTGCGTGTCAGTCTGCACCGCCTCTCTGCCAACGCGCAGGGGGTCGTCTATCGACCGCTGCCCGACGACCTGCCGAAGCGCGGCCTCGGCTGCGTCCTTGAGCGTCCGCCCGTCCGGGCGGCCCTCCACAGCCTCCGGACGGGCCGGGTCGCCGGGGTCGGCAACGTTGAAGAGGAACGCCCCGAGGTCCTTGATGCGGTACTGGACGACGAGGTCGATGGTCACGATGTTCAGGTCGCCGGTGATCATCTTGGACTCGACTACTTCGTCCGTGACGACACCGCCGGCGGTGGTCATGAAGCCGAGCTCCATTCCCCGGGTCTCCTCGACGGAGACGACGTCTACCCTGCCGATGGGCACAGGGGGGTACCAGTGGAGTCCTTCGTCCTCGGTGCCCCGAAACGCTCCGAAGAGACGGAGCGCAGCCTGCTCGGACGGCTGAACGGTGTAGAAACCGGTGCCGAGCCAGAGGGCCGCCGCGACAACGATGAGTCCAAGGATGAATAGACGGGAACCGCCGCCCGGAAGGCGTGAGCGTATGCCATCCCAGCTCTGTCGGAGGTTCTGGACTACCTGGTCCGGATCGAATTCGGGTCGGCGTTCGCCGTACATCTAACGCAACTTCTTCCGTAGACCCCGCGAAGGTAAGCCGTCCTCTGACGACCGCGCTGTGAGTGGACTCCAGCGCTCCGGGGGACAAGACGAGTCTATCCCCCACCCCCGAGGGTGTCAAACGTTGGGCATGGCTGCCCCGCCCGCTTGACGCACCTTTGCTTGACGCACTTTTGCACGGACGTGTGCGCGGGTATAGTATGCCGCAGCGAATCGTAGCACTTGCGGCTTGCCGCAACGAAACAGCAGTACATACCAGCCGTTCGCCTACGAGACCAAGCAACGCATATCCAGGGGAAGTGGAAGGCAGGAGGGAAAGATGAAGATTCACCGATTCCTGGCCCTTGGCGCGATAGCAGTGATTCTGGCGCTCTTTGCAGCGTGCGGCGGCGATGACGACCCAACTGCAACGCCGCGTCCGGCAGCCACACCGACGCCAACCCCGGCGGAAGCCATGATGGAGGAGGAGCCTACCCCAACCGCCGAGGCGATGATGGAGGAACCAACTCCCACCGCCGAGGCGATGACGGAGCAGCCCACCCCAACGCCTGTCCCGCGACCAACCCCCACGCTGGTGCCTCCGCCTCCCGGCTTTGACGCGGAAGAGTACTTCGGCGGTAAGACCATCCGCATCATCACCGGCACCAGTCCAGGCGGCGGCTACGACACCTTCAGCAGGCTCGTCGCTCAGGCGGCCGAGCGGCAATTCCCCGACAGCACTCGCTTCATCGTGCAGAACCTGCCCGGCGCGGGTCAGTTGCGCGGACTGCGAGCCGTGCTCGATTCGAAGCCGGACGGCCTCACCGTCGGCCCCGTCCACTCACGCTGGTTCGCTCGGCAGATGCTCGTGGGCGATGTCGACGGGTTCGACCTCGACAGGATCTACATCCTCGGCTCCCCAACCTTCACCATTGCCGAGAGCGGCTTCTGCCTCGACAAGGACTTCGCCTCGTCGTGGCAGGAAGTACTGGACAGGGACCTGACCATCAGGGTCGGCTCAGTGGGGCCTGGCAACGAGCCTCAGATCGAGTTCATGATCGAGAACGGCGGACCCTTCAAGCTCATCTACGGCTATGGCGGCTCGTCCGAGATCATGGCGGCGTTCGACCGCGGCGAGGTTGACGGGACAGGCCGTTGCGGCCCGGGCACCGCTGGCCGTCTCTATCCCGAGTGGATAGAGCAGGGTCGCCTCGTCCCCATCTTCTACAACAAGAAGCCGTACAACGACGAATGGTTGGCCAACCTCGGGCGTAACGAACCGCTCCCCTCCTTCCGTGACCTGCCTGGCCTCACGTTCGACCCAGCGCAGGCAGAAGGGCTTGAGTTGAACCTGCTTGTCGTCGAGATTTCCCGCGTCTTCGTGATGCCTGAAGAAGTGCCCGCCGACGTCACGCAGTACTGGCAGTCGGCCTTCGACCGCCTCGTGGCGGACCCACAGTTCATTGAGGCGATCAAGATTGCCGGATACGAGGACTCCTACGGATACGGCACCTCAGACGACATCTGGGAGATCATCAACCGGGTACGGAATGCCAGCCAGGCGACTCGCGACGTAGCGCTCGGGCTGAGCGGTGTCGGCGACCTGACCGTCAACTAGGGAAGCATCTTGCCGGTGCGGACGGCATGTCCGCACCGGGCTGCCAGGGCCGGTTGGATTTCCGATGTAAGGGCACCCCTCGTGGGTGCCCTTCTCTTGTCATGCCCGCGAGAGGCTCCTCAGCCTGATCCCGTCGAATTCACATTTGTGACATCCGCCCGTTGTGCGGACTAAACACCCCTGCTTACCCTGTCTTTCACCATGAATGGTTGTCGTTGCCTGGGCAACGCGGATGGAGGATTCGGATGGGCTCGAAACGGCGCAGAAAGGCTCACCAGAAGGCTCGGATGAGCCCGCCTGAGCCCCCGAAGGGCTCACCACAGAAGCCCGAATTACGAACGGAGGAGCATACGATGAGCCAGAATGAGCCGGTTTTTCAGGAAAATCTCACTGACAGGCAGATTGTGGCGCTCCCGCATGTCGCCGGTGCTGCTACGAACGCCGAAGGCGCAAGAGCTGCGGATATCAGCATCGCGACGCTCAAGCGATGGCAGCAGGACCCCGCCTTCCGGGAGGAACTCCGCCGGCAGAGGCAGGAAACTTCGGACCTCGCTCAGGTCGAACTCAACGGCCTCGCGCTGAAGAGCATCTCCGCGCTGGCCGAACTCCTGGAGGACCCTAACCCGCGGGTCAGGATGCAGGCCGTTCGCCTTGCGCTCGTCGTGGGCATTCAGGTCGGTAAGGCCAGGGAGAATCAGCGGCGCCTCAGACAACTCGAAAAAGCGCTCACCCTCCTTAAGAACCTCAAGTAGGGGCCGCCCCCGTCGCGCGTTGACGCTCCGGCTGAGGGCAGTGTAGGTTCCCCCCTTGTGCGATAACCAGAACGGATGAGGTACAACGGATACGATGGCTAACGAGTACGACGTCTACGGCGTCGGCAACGCGATAGTGGATACGGAAGTGGAGGTGGAGGACTCGTTCCTCTCGGGCCACGGTTTGGACAAGGGCATCATGACGCTCGTGTCCGCTGAGTCCCAGGCGGAACTCCTGGAGAGTCTCGCCGGGCATGCCCAGCACGGCTCCGCCGGAGGCTCGGCGGCGAATACGGTGACCGCCGTGGCCCACTTCGGCGGCAGCGCATTCTTCACCGGCAAGATCGGCAACGACATGCACGGCGCGCTCTACCGCGAGAGCCTTGCCGAGGCCGGGGTTGAGTTCGACATGACGCCAGCGAACACAGGCCCCACCGGTGCCTGCGTCATCCTCGTCACACCGGACGGCGAGCGCACGATGCGGACGAGCCTCGGCGCGGCCTCTACACTGCAGCCGGGCGACATCGCCTCTGCCGCACTCCGGTCCAGCCGCATCGTATACGTGGAGGGATACCTGCTCAGCACCCCCTCATGCGCGGAAGCTGCCGAGTGCGCCATGGCCGTTGCATCCGAAGCAGAAGTGCAGGTAGCGCTCAGCCTCTCCGATCCGGCCATCGCGGCGATCTTCATCGACGAGTTCCGGCGCGTCACCCGGCAGTACGTGGACGTCCTCTTCTGCAACGAACACGAGGCAGGGATATACGGAGGCGAGGGCTCACGGGAGGAGCGGCTTCGGGCCGTTGGCATGGACGCCCCGCTGGTGTTCATGACCTGCGGCGCGGACGGCGCGCTGGTCTTCGACGATGGTGCCATCACGCACGTGCCGGGATACGTTGTGCCCGTCGTCGACACCACCGGAGCAGGCGACGTCTTCGCCGCGGGCGCGCTCTACGGGCTCACGCATGGCCTCAACCCCACCGATGCTGGTAAGCTCGGCTCGTTCGCCGCCGCGAAGGTCGTAACCGGTTTCGGCGCGCGGTTGCGCGAGCCATTGCACGAGACGCTGGAAGCCATTCTCAACGGGGCCCATCCGCTCGGTTGACCAGAGAGGAGACACGGACAATGACCACCGACCGCCACCAGAAGGCTGCATGGGCGCAGACGCACGACGTGCCGGAGCAGTGGGAGGAGCAGCAGTTCGTAGACAACTGGGTCACGCGCGACGATGGCAGACAGGACCAGCGCGGGCCGATGATCCAGGCCGCGGTGGACGCCGCGCCCTTCCCCACAGACCAGGCCATCCGCGCCCTGGACGTCGGTTCGGGCTACGGCCTGCTCTCCGGCCACCTGCTGGCGAAGTTCCCCAACGCCCACGTCACGCTGCAGGACATCTCAGAGCCGATGTTCGGCCACGCGAAGGAGCGCCTCGCGGCGTACGCGGACCGCACGGCCTACGTCAAGAGCGATTTCTCACAGCGCGACTGGGCCTCCGGGCTCGGCGGGCCCTTTGATTTCGTGATGTCCGCCATCGCCATCCACAACATGTACGACGACGGCCTCATCGCCGGCATCTACAAGGACATCCACGACCTCATCGCCGACGGCGGCATGTTCGCCAACCTGGACTACGCCGCACAGGCGGGCGGAGTGGACATGCACGTCCAGTGGCTGAAGGAAGCCGGCTTCCCCACCGTGGAAGCGGTCGAGATCAACGACCGCACCGTCCTCCTGAAGGCATCCCGCTAACCCCCTCGTCATTCCCTCACCCTTCTCGTCATCCCGCGAAACCGGGAATCCAGGAAGTGCGCCTTAGCGCACACCGTCAGACCACGCGGTGGGTTGGGGAGGCGGGTTATCCCCTCAGGCGGGCTACCCCCAGAGCCGGTCGGAGGCGATGGCCGCGCCTTCTGTCAGCGACTCCAGCTTGCGGAAGATGATGTCCGGGTCCATCTTCCCGTAGCCCGCGAACGTGCCGAAGCCGCAGTCCGTCCCCGCCAGCACCCGCTCGCGCCCAACGATGGCAGTGAACGTCTCGATGCGCTGCGCAACCAGCTCCGGGTGCTCCACGAAGTTGCTGGTTGAATCGAGCACGCCGGGGATCAGCACCTTGTCGTCCGGGATGTCGGCGTCGCGCCAGTCCTTCCACTCGTGGGCGTGGCGCGGGTTCGACGCCTCGAACTGGATGGCGGTCGGCTTCGCCCGCAGGATGATGGGCATGATCTTCGACACAGCGATGTCGTAGTCGTGAGGCCCCTCGTAGTTGCCCCAGCAGACATGCATCCGCACGGACTCCGCGGGCACGTTCTCCAGCGCACCGTTCAGCACGTCGATATGGTGCTCGGCACGGCGGATGAACTCCTCCTCGGTGAGCCCTTGGAAGCCGGTGTGGAACGCCATCGCCAGGTCGGGACAGTCCACCTGCAGCACGAACCCCGCGCCGACGATGGCCTCGTACTCCTCCTGCATCGCCGCGCCCAACGCCTCGATGTACGCCTCGTGCGTCGGGTAGTAGGCGTTCGGCATGAACACGGAGGCAACGCCCGGCGAGGACGAGGTCATGAACGCATCGGTCACCCCCGCCCCGTCCAGCGCCGCCTTGAAGTTCTCGAGGTCCTTCCGCAGCGGCTCCCGGTCCTTGACCTCCACCGGCCCCACGCACTGGGGACGCCGCATCGGCTGGTCGCCGGTCATGCGGGCCATCTTGGCCCGAAAGTCGGGGTACGGCGCCACGTCCAGGTTGGGGCGGCGCGCGCTGTCGCCCTCGAAGCCGGTGAGCCGGTCCTTGGCGTAGGTGGAGTAGGCGACCTTGCTCATCTCGCCGTCGCTCACAACGTCGACGCCCGCGGCGTGCTGCCGCGCAACGATGTCGGCAACGCCCTGCCGCACGAGCGCGTCCAGTTCATCGGCGTCGTACTCCTCCTCGCGCTCCTTCTTCAGGAGTTGCGCGGCAACGTCGTCCGGACGCGGCAGGCTGCCGACGTGGGTCGTGAGGATGCGGTCTGTGGAAAGTTTCATGGAAGCGCTCCGGAGAAAAGGTGAACCGGATTATAGCGGCGCTCCTATAATCACGGCATGGCCGGACAGCAGAGCATCGAAGTACGTGTGGCCTCCAATGACGGCGACACGCACGGCGCGTTCGCGGTGCGGCACGAGGTCTTCATCGTTGAGCAGGACGTGCCGCCGGAGCTGGAGCGCGACGACGCGGACGACAGCGCCGTGCACGTTGTCGCGAGCGACGGAGCGGCGGTCATCGGCACGGCACGGCTGACACGGGATGGAGAGGCGCGGATAGGGCGTGTGGCGGTGTTGCCCGCGTGGCGTCGCCGCGGCATCGCGGGGCTGCTGCTGGCGGCGCTGGAATCCGAGGCTCGCAGGCTCGGCATCGCAGAGGTGAGCCTGCACTCACAGACGTATGTGCAGGCGCTCTACGAGCGGCATGGGTATGCGGTTACCGGGTCGGGATTCGTTGAGGCTGGGATAGACCACGTGCCGATGGCGAAGCGGCTCCTTTAGCCTCCCCCAGCCAGCTACGATGAGACGGCGGCTCGCGCCGGATGGGGCGGCTGCTTGAGCACGAATGATCCGCGCACGTCACGCAGGCTCATCGCGCCGCTCTCCAGCAGTGCTCCGCGTATGCCGGGGCGGTGGCGCGTTCGAACGTCCACGGCGATGAGCGCGTAGCCGGCAGCAAGCAGCGCCTCGTACTCGGCGGCGTGCTCGTCGTCGAGCCCCTCCTCGCCAGCGGACATGGCCCCGATCCAGGAGCCGAACGCCGCGCCGAACTTCCAGACCGTCGCCGCCAGCAGGATCTTCACGTTGATGTCCATCGGGTAAACGAGCAGCGCGATGAGCGACGGCACTTCGATGATGAGCGAGCCCCAGATGCCCCACTTTATCGCCGCTCGCAGCATGCTCTCTCCCCGCCGCGCAAGACGCGGGGGTGCAGGACCGTCATCCGGCAGCACATAGGTGACGCCCGTGCGGTCGCCGAAGCCTGCCTTTTCCAGCAACTGCTCAGCGGCAACGGCAGCCGTACGGTGTTCGAATATGCCGACGACGGCGGTCATGCGACGGGCTCCCTCGCTTTCAGTGCGCTGTCGAAGAAACCTATGAGCTTCGGCCAGGAGTCGGCGGAGATCTCCGGATCGTAGCGCACGGGATTGTAGGGGTCGTTGAAGGCGTGCTGGCCGTTGGGGTAGCGGTGGAAGGTGAACGGCTTACCTTCGGCGCGGAGCGCGGCTTCCAGCTTGTCCACGTCGGGTGGCGCCGGGTTAGCGTCCAGATCGCCGAAGAAGCCGGTGAGCGCACAGTCCAACTCCGCGGTGAGGCTCAGCGGGGCAGGGCCGTCGCCCCACGGCAGGTCGACATCCACGCCGTAGAAGTCCGCGCAGGCGGCGAACTCTTTCGTGCGCACTGCGAGCATGAAGGCGATGCGCCCGCCGATGCAGAAGCCGGTGACGCCGAACGGGCCGGACACGTCCGGCAGTCCTCGCAGGTGTTCCAGGCAGCCGAGCATGTCCTGCAGCAGTTCGTCGTCGCGGAGGCTGTCTTTCAGCGGCATCGCGACTTCGCGGCGCGCCGGGTCTTCGAAGGCGTATCCAGTCAACTGGTCGTTCGTCACATTGGAGCGGTGGAAGAGGTAGGGCGCGATAGCGGCATAGCCCGCCTCAGCGAGCCCGTCGCACTTCTCCCGCACGAACCGGTCTACGCCGAATACGTGCATCGCCACGACGACACCGGGGTGCGGACCGGGGGCATCCGGCAGGGCCAGGTATGCGTCCACCGGCTTGCCGTCAACGTCTATGCTCACCCACTCGGATGCCATCGCCTTCCTCCTTCGTACGGGTCAGTTCTCGTCGCTGATGACGAGCGCGCTCTTGCCCTTGATCTGACGCGACTCCTGGTAGCGATGGGCCTCGGCGGCCTCCGCGAGAGGCCACGTCCGGTCTATGGTGGGTTCGAGTTTGCCCTCACCGAACCAGCCAAGGATCATCTCGAAGTCCTCTCGCGGCGTTTGTCCACCGCCGGCGCCCATTATCGAAACGCCGTTGCGGTAGAGGTCGGCCACAGGGAAGGCGGTCTCTCGTCCGCCGGCGCCACCGAACACCGAGAGCCGTCCGCCTCGTGCCAAGGCGGTGATGCCCTTTGCGAGAACGTCCCCTCCGATGCCGTCCACGATGACGTCGACGCCGCGCCCGCCGGTCAGGCGCTTC
Organism: SAR202 cluster bacterium bin16; assembly: GCA_002238425.1. Classification (GTDB taxonomy): domain Bacteria; phylum Chloroflexota; class Dehalococcoidia; order Lucifugimonadales; family Australimonadaceae; genus Bin16. The sequence goes on from MPMJ01000003.1 coordinate 80,934, forward strand.
GCCTCAGCGACGAAGTCCTGCTCCACGTAGTTGATGCCGTGATCCAGCCCGTACTGGGCCGCCCATTCGAGCTTCTCGGCGCTGCTGGCAGTGCCCAGAACGGTCATGCCCAACTGCTTCGCGAGCTGGATGGCAGCGACGCCAACACCGCTCGCAGCGGCCTGCACGAGGACGGTGTCGCCCTCGTTGCCGCCACCACGGACACGGAGCGCCGACCATGCAGTCGTATAGATGATGGCGACGGTCGACGCCTCGACGAGGCTGAGGTTGCCCGGCACAGCGTAGATCGAGCGTTCAGGGACAGCGACGTATTCCGCGTAGGAGTACGGCGGCTGCCGCACGATGACGCGGTCGCCGACGCTCACGGATGAAACGTCCTTCCCGACCTGTGCGACAACACCAGCGCCCTCTATCCCGAGCATCGCGGGGAACTCTACCACCTGCCCCATGCGCCCGCCGCGCCGCGACACCTCCGCAGGGTTGACGCCGGAGGCCGCGAGTCGCACGAGCACGTCGCCATCGCCGGGTTCGGGGTCGGGGACGTCCTCGATGCGCAACACCTCAGGCCCGCCGAGTTCGTGGTATCGCACCGCCTTCATACCGTTCGCGCCTCCTGCGTACCGATTATGCGCTCACCGCGCAGACGGGGCAAACCATCGTGCCCGTGAGCTAGGAGATGGCGTTGATGCCGGTCAGGTGGCGCCCCAGGATGAGCTGGTGCATGTGCTGGGTGCCCTCGTAGGTGTGCACCGTCTCAAGGTTCATCGCGTGGCGCATCGGCGGGAGGTCGTCGGTGATGCCGGCCGCGCCGAGCAGGTCGCGACTGGTGCGCGCGATCTCCAGCGCAGCGAGGGTGTTGCTGTACTTCGCCATGCTGACGTGCGACCAGTGCAGCGTGCTCGCGCCCTTCAATCGCCCCAGTTGCAGCGCGAGCAGCTGCGCCTTCGAGAGCGACGTGGCCATGTCGGCGAGCTTCTGCTGCACGAGCTGGAACGACGCAAGCGGACGCCCGAACTGCTCCCGCTCCTTCGTGTATTCGATGGCGGTGTGCAGGCAGTCCGCAGCCGCTCCGCAAACGCCCCAGACGATGCTGTAACGCGCCGCGTTGAGGCACGCCAGCGCCGAACCGAGCCCGCGCGTGCCGGGAAGCAGCGCGTCTTCTCCTACCCGCACGTCCTCCAGCAAGAGCGCGCTGGTCACGCTCATCCGCATCGAGAGCTTGTTATGGATGTCCTCGCGGCGTACTCCGGGCAGCGTCGTGTCCACCAGGAAGCCTCTTATCGCATCGCCCAGCTTCGCCCAGACCACCACGACATCGGCGATGCCGGCGTTCGTAATCCACATCTTGCCGCCGTTGAGCGTGAAACCATCCGAGGTTTCGACGGCGTGCGTTTCCATCCCCGCCGGGTCGGAGCCGTGGTCGGCCTCAGTCAGCCCAAAGGCGCCGAGGACCCGGCCCGCGGCCATGTCTGGCAGGTAACGCTCGCGGTGTTCCTCGGTGCCGAACTCATAGATGGCGGTCATCGCCAGCGAGGACTGGACAGACGCGAAGGAGCGGTAGCCGGAGTCGGCGCGCTCCAGTTCCTGCATGACGAGGCCGTAGGCGACCGGGCCTAGTCCGGCGCAGCTGTAGCCTTCCAGATGCGCTCCAAAGAGGCCCAATTCGCCCATGCGGGGAACGAGCTCCAGCGGGAATGTACCCTCGCGGAAGTGGGGGACAACGGCAGGCATCGCCTCCGCCTCGACGAAGTCGCGCACGGTGTCGCGCACCTGGCGTTCGTCGTCGGTGAGTTGGGACTCGATGTCCAGAAGGTCTATGCCGCGGTAGGGCTGCATGGGAGGCCTCGCTACTTCAGTTTCCAGGGAGTGATTCTAGCAAGCGCGGCAGGTTGGCTCCTGCATCGTGATCAAGGTGGCCAACGCCGTCCGAATCTGGCCACCTTGTTGTCCACCGCAGGAGTAAACCGGACGCTCGATCTGGCCACCTTGGCCACCTTGTGATGCCGGGAGTCAGGCCGTGGCCTGCTTCCCGTGAAAAACCGAACAAGGTGGCCAACGAATTCAAAAGTTGGGGCAGGACGATGGGTCGTGTTGTCGGCTGCGCTTCCAGTTCGCGAGCGCGGTCAACGGGGAGGGTGAGACGCCGAGTCATGCAGCCAGCGTAACGGACGCAGGGGCGACCGGGGAAGGGGCAGATGTCGCAACATCAGCACCTGCACGGCGGGCGAGGTTCCTGCCTCCGCAGGAACGACGGATGCTATTCCCAGGAACGACGGGAAGAGCGGGCAAAGAGAAGCCCTCCGGGTTCTCCGGAGGGCTCCGATGTATCGCCTATGCTTCGTGCGGCTTACTCGGCGCAGTGGTCAGGAACGCCCTGCTTGCCCCTCTCAGCCTCCAGGTCCGCGGTCAACTCGGCGATCTGCGCGTCGAGCGTAGCCTCGTAGGAGGGGTAGAACGCGGTCGCGAGTGCCCAGGCAGCGTCCGAGACGTTGACCGGCTTCTCACCCAGTCCCTCGTCCCTGTCAGCCTGAGCAAGCGCCAACTTGGACTCCAGATCGGCGATGCCATCCGCGATGGCGACGCGGTCGCTGACGCGGCAGAAGGCCAACGGCGTGCTGGTGATGACATCGAACGTGCCGGGGTCGATGACACTGAGGGTGCGCATCCGCTCCACGTTGCCGTCGCCGGGGCCGATGCCGGAGCGCTGGCGGGTGAACCGGCCAAGCGTCCAGACGGTTGTCCAAGCGCCCTGGTCGTTGGCGACGAGCGTGTTGTTGGCGCTCCTGTTGCTCACATAGTTCGTGATGTCGGAAGGAGTGCCGGGGCCGTCGTTGATGACGAGGATGACCTCCTGCCCAGGAGCGTAGCCAGAACCCCAGATGCGAACGGTCTCGCGGGACGTGCGCGCGCCCAACTGGTGGTTGACGACCACGTCTCCCGTCACGACGCTCTCGACGCCGGAGATATGTCCGTCAGCGGACGCCCTCGGGGTGAGGATGGCATTGCCCGCCACAAGGCCGAGCAGCAGCCCCGCGGCAATAAGCGTGAGAACCACGGCCCGGGGGTGAGTTGCGATTACCTTAGTCACGATTACCTCCTGTGGACCTAACGCTTACTTCGAGCAGAAGTTCGGAACTTCCGCGGGTTCCGCGCCTTCTTCAAGATCGTCATTCCGTTCGTGGTTGCAGAGTCCGAGCGGCGCACTTGCGAGACTGTCGTAGGTTTCGCCGTCCACCGCCCACAGCGTGCTCAGGCGCTCTTCGTTTCCTTCACCAGCGCCCACGTTCGCACGGGTAAAGCGGCCGATCCGCCAGCTTGTTGCGAACGCGCCGTCGTCGTTGACGATGAGCGGCCACACGCTGCCTCCGCCGTCCCGGCGGTTTCCAGGGGCACACTCACCCTCGTCGTTCAAACGGCAGTTGCTGATGATGTAGAGAGCGCCCTGGTAGTCATCCAAGAGAAGCACCACTTCTCTGCCTGGCGTGAAGCCAGAGCCACGGATCCAGACTTCTTCCGATGACCGGCTCGTACCGGCTACGAAGTTCACTTCGTTCGTAGAGAGCGCGATGCTCTCGGTGCCTGTGACGTGCCCGTCTGCACGTACGCCCTGGTATGCCGAAAGGGCAATGGCGAGCGCCAGGCCGGCGATGAGACCGGCAGCGATCAAGATGGTCGCTGACCGCCTGGTAACTGTTGTCGTAACACCTGTCACTGAGTCCTCCTGCTCAACGAAAGCTTACTGAAGCCCTGTCTGCTCACTACGATGAGCAATGGCTGGGTACTGCGGCGGCTTCTGCGCCTTCCGCGAGGTCGTCATTGCGCGTCAGGTTGCAGAGCGCCAGCGGAGCGGTGGCAAGTTCGTCGAACGAACCGGCGTCCACTACGCGGACCGACTGCATACCTTCGCCGCCGACGCCTGCACGGGTGAAGCGGCCGAACGTCCACTTGAACCCGAACGCGCCGTCATCGTTGGCGGCCACGTCAACGCCCGAAAGAGCGCCGATGTCCGTAGCGACGCCACGCTGGTCAGCGATCAGAACGAGAACGCTCTGGCCGGGGTTGAAGCCGGAACCGTAGACCCACACAGACGTGGAAGAACTGCGATTCCCCGGCTCGAAGTCTGCTTCGGATGGCGTTACGACGAGGGTCTCCCCGCCGGTAACGTGACTATCGGCGCGCGCGCCTTCATTCGTGGCAAGCGCCGCCCCGACGCCGCGCCCCCCCGGCCCCAAGCTCGCGTCGAGGGGGTACACGCGGGGGCCCCCCCCGCCGGTAACGTGACTATCGGCGCGCGCGCCTTCATTCGTGGCAAGCGCCGCCGCGAGGGCGAGCCCCACCAGAGCGGCAGCGGCCAATGTAACCAATGCGAACCGCGGCGACAGTAGTGAATGCGTTCGAGTCACGGCTTTCCTCCTTCAACCCGATGCTCACGGCCAAACAACTCGTGCGTGCCGCGAGTGCGGCGCAGAGGCTATAAGGGTTTGCCGCTGCGTGTCAAGCGTTCAGCAATCATACCCGATTCTTGCTTTACAGGGAATGCGCAACCCGCTACATCGTGAGAGAGACCTTCAGGGCGCCGCCGCTGGGTTCGTGCGCCAGTTCGAAGGCATCGCCCACGCGTTCCAGCGGCAGCGTGTGCGTCACGTAGGGAGACATGTCTATCTCCCCTTCGGCTATGAGCCGAAGCGCATGCCGGAACGACACGAGGCCCGGCTCATCCTGAGCGCCGAATATGGTTCGTACGTCGAGCCTCTTGAGGAAATAGGTGCCCAGGTCGAAGGGGACGGGGTCGAAGCCTGTCGGCAGACCGAAGACGTGCACGTGCCCCTCCGCCTTTGCCATCCGCACGGCCTGGTCCAGGGTTTCGTGGCCCCCTACGGCATCGACGACCACTTCGGCCCCCTGCCCGTCCGTCAATTGCAGTACGGCGTCGACCGCCGCATCGCCGGTCACGTCGAGCGCGTCGTCCGCGCCGAGCGCGACGCCCGCTGCGCGCCGGTCGTCGTTGGGTTCGATAGTGATGATGCGCGCCGCGCCGAGGCGCCGGAGGTAGAAGGCGTGGAAGAGGCCGGCGCTCCCCTGCCCGATGACGACGGCGGTCCTGCCCGTCATCTCGGGCAGTTTGCGCGATGCGAATATGACGGTGCCCAACTGCTGGGCCATCATCAGTTCGGCGAGTGGTCGCCCCTCCGGCAGTTCGATGATGAAGTGCGGCGAGACAGCCTGGTACTCGGCGAAGTTGCGCGCTTCCCAGATGTTCGGCACGGTGAGGACGAGAGCGCCCTCCCGCAACCCCGTTGCGCCGGGGTCCACGATGGTGCCCACGCCCTCATGTCCCGGTTCGCCCGGTTCCATCGGGTACCGGTTGCGCGGCCAGCCGTGGTAGACGTAGTGCAGGTCCGTTCCGCAGATGGAGGCCATGTGCATCCGCACGAGCGCTTTCTGATCGTCCGGTCCCGGCATAGGAACCTCGTCGCAGACGATGTCCCGCAGTCCTCTGAGGATGGCGGCTTTCATCATGGGCATGGTTGCGGCTCCGCACGCGTCGCTGGGTGGTTCCCTAGCCTATCAGTCCGCGCGCTGGTATGATGAAAGGCACGATGGTCAGCGACCCCGAACTCATCGTCTACACCCGCCCCGACTGCACGTATTCGGATGCGCTGCTCCACGACCTCAAGAAGGACGGAGTGGAGTACCGGGAGATCGACTTGGAAGAGCATCCCGAATTCGTTGAGGAGTTGGAGCAGTTGACCGGCGGAGAGCGGGTGACCCCGGTGATGGTGGAGGGAAGCCTCGTCATCGTGGGATATCATGGGATCGGTTGAGCGTTCTGACCGCCCCGGTGGAGCCGGGGCAAGCTACCGCGGCCCGGTGGTGTAGCCTGGTTTAACACACCGCCCTGTCAAGGCGGAGATCGCCGGTTCAAATCCGGTCCGGGTCGCCAGCGGCAGCAGTGATCGAAAGCCCCCGTGCATTCAGCACGGGGGCTTTATCTTTTCACATCACCCCCATCCTAACCTTCCCCCATCGAGGGGGAAGGAATCAGGCGGGGCGCTTGCGGCTACTGGCTGGGGTCCTTCACCTTGCGGAGGTAGGGCTTCACCGTCTCCCATCCGTCCGGGAAGAGCTCCTTGGCGGCCTCGTTGTCGACGGCCGGGAGGATGATGACATCCTCTCCCTTGTTCCAGTTCGCGGGGGTCGCTACCTTGTGGCCGGCGGTGAGCTGGCAGGAGTCCAGGACGCGAAGGAGTTCGTCGAAGTTGCGCCCCGTGCTCATGGGGTAGGTGAGGTTCATCTTGATCTTCTTGTCGGGTCCGACGAGGAAGACGGTGCGCACCGTCTGGTTCGTCGCCGCAGTGCGGTTCTCTCCGGGCTCCTCTTCAGCGGGGAGCATGTCGTAGAGCTTGGCGACGTTGAGCTGATCGTCGGCGATGATGGGAAAGTTGAGGGCAGTGCCGCCGATGTCCTCGATGTCGGCTGCCCATCGCTGGTGATCTTCGACCTTGTCGACGCTGAGGCCAATGACCTTGCAGTTGCGCTTGGCGAACTCGTCGTTGAGGCTGGCGACGTAGCCGAGTTCGGTCGCGCAGACGGGGGTGAAGTCCTTGGGGTGGGAGAAGAGAACGGCCCAGCCGTCCCCAGCCCATTCGTGGAAGTTGATGGTGCCGGAGCTTGTCTCGGCGGTGAAGTCCGGGGCAGTGTCGTTGATGCGTAGCGCCATGATGTGCGTCTCCTTGTGATCATCCGCGGCGGTCCGCCACCACGGGGTTCAGTCTCTCGCGGTTGTGTCTTGGCTCTCTCCGCTGGGCTTCAACATAAGCACATTCTGTTTCACCTTCCCTGCAGCAGGATTCCAGTGAAGGGTGGCTCCCGCGGTAGGACTCGAACCTACGGCCAATCGGTTAACAGCCGACCGCTCTACCACTGAGCTACGCGGGAACGCGCGCGCTATCGTAGCGCGAAGCTATTGTAGCAAACGGTGAGCAGTACAAGGCAAAGGTACCGGCCAGGAACGAGCGTTGCCTATGCTATAGTAGGCATGCGCACCGGCCCACATGGCCAGGCAGCGCGCAGTCGTGGGGATATAGCTCAACTGGGAGAGCGCCGCGTTCGCAATGCGGAGGTTGGGGGTTCGAGTCCCCCTATCTCCACCACCCGCTTCATGCTTCCCCACGGACCACGGCGCAAGTTACCCACCGCGAGGCATCTATGAAGTTCGGCCTGTTCCTCGGCGCCGAGTATCCAGCGCGCCGCTCGATGGCGGCGAGGGTCAACGCTCTGGTCGAACAGGTGCGGCTGGCGCGTGACCTGGGCTTCGATTGCGCGCTGGCCGGTCAGCACTACCTCAGTTACCCCGTACAGATACTGCAGCCCACGCCGTTGCTGGGGCGCCTGGCCGCGGAGGCCGGGGACATGCGGATCGGGACGGGCATCGTCCTGCTGCCGCTGCAGCACCCGGTGGACATGGCCGAGCAGGTCGCCACGCTCGACCAGATCACCGGCGGCAAGTTCATCTTCGGCGTCGGCCTGGGCTACGAGAAGGAAGAGTTCGAAGCGTTCGGCCTCGAGGTATCGGACCGCGTCGGGAGGTTCGAGGAGTCGCTCGACCTGATGAAGCAACTGTGGACCGAGGACGAGGTGCACTTCGAGGGGAAGCACTTCACGCTGCACACGCGGCCATCATCCTGGCCGTTGCAGAAGCCGTACCCGCCGGTGTGGATAGCGGCGAACGGGCATGGGCCGGTCAGGCGGGCGGCACGCCTCGGCGACGTGTGGTTCGCCAATCCCCACGCCCGGTTCTCGACACTCGCCGAACAGATGGACATCTACGAGGCTGCGCTCGCCGAATATGGGACCGAACGGCCTGAGGACGTGGTCGTCAGCCGGGAGGTATTCGTGGCAGAGACGCGCGCGGAAGCGATGCGCATCGCACAGCCCGCTCTCCACGAACGGTACCGCGTGTATGCCGTGCAGGGTCAGGACGAGCAGCTGCCGCCAGGCGACCGCTTCGAGAGCGATTTCGACGACCTGGCTGCCGACCGGTTCGTGCTCGGCGATCCGCAGCAGTGCATCGAGGAGATCCGTCGGTATGAGGAGCTCGGCTTCAATCACTTCGTCATCGACTACCACTGGCTCGATCTCGACGACGCCACAGCACTCAACACGTTGCGCCTCTTCGGCGAGCGCGTGATGCCGGCGTTCCGTTAGCCGGGCAGAGGACAATCGCAGATAGGTCCCTCAACGATCATTACGTAGTTCGCACTACGTAGTTCGCCCCTGCCAGCCATTCGCTGCAACGCCTGCTCCGCAGTACCGTGAGAACGAGTCTCAAAAGATCCACGGCTCCCCGGGATGCCTTGCGGCTTGAGTTACGCGTGGGAGATACTGCCCGTACGGCAGATCGGAGGAACCGCTCATGCCATGAGCGGTTGCAGACAACTACCGGCTCCGAGAGGAGGGGTGATGTCCATTCGACAGATCGCGTTGGTGTGCCTCTTGACCGTCCTGGTGCTTCCAGCCGCCGCCTGCGGGGACGATGCGAGCGATGAGCCGTTCAAGATTGGAGTGATGGAATCGCTCACGGGCCCCGGCGAGACTTACGGCACCGTGTCCAGCCAGGCCAAGCAGTTGGCGGTCGACGAGATCAACGCGGCGGGCGGCATCGACGGGCGCATGATCGAGCTCATCGTGCAGGACTCGAAGTGCAGCGCCCAGGACGCGATTACCGCGTACAACAAGCTCACCGACGTGGACGGGGTGAAGATCATCCTGGGCACGTCGTGCAGTGGCGCGATGCTGGGAGCGGCGCCCCTGGCGGAAGCCGACGGCGTCGTGCTCTTCTCCGGACTGGCTACGAACCCGGACATCGCCGAAGCCGGTGACTACATCTTCAGGACCTCGATGAGCGACGCCCAACTCGGCATCGACACGGGCAACGTGCTCTGGGCCGACGGCATCCGAACGCTGGCCACCATCACTGAGGCGACCGACTACGCCGAGGGCGTGCGTCGCTCGTCTGTCGCCCAGTTCGAGAGCCTGGGCGGCCAGGTTGTGGGCGAGGAGCGATATCCGTCCGACATCACCGACTTCAGGACCCAGTTGACGAAGCTGATCAATGCGAACCCCGACGCGCTGCACATCGCCGCCCAGGCGGAGTTCAGCGGCGGCACCATCGTGAAACAGGCCCGCGAGCTTGGCTACGACGGGCCCATCTACGGGGAAGTCGTAGTCATCGGAGCGACCGCCCTCGAGGTTGCAGGTGAAGCCGCGACCGGGGTGAAGGCAATCACAGCAGACCTCGATCCCGCCAACCAGAAGGCGCAGGAGGTCCTCAACAGCTTCCGGGAGACCTACAACTACGTCACGCTCCCCTGGTACCTGGGGTCGGCATACGACGACGTGTACATCACTGCCGAGTGTCTCAAGCAGACCGGCGATGACCAGGACGCAGACGGATTCAGAGACTGTCTGTACGAGATCACGTGGAGCGGGGCTATCGGCGACAACTTCAGCTTCGACGAGAAGGGTGAAGTCGTTGGCCTCTCCAACGTAGTTGTGGAGGTTCTGCCAGCCAGCCAGAGGACCGAAGACAACAATGGCTACAAGGTCCTGGGCGGAGCTCCTACACAGTAGGAGGCATCATCTGAGCCCCCGCCAGCCACAGCCGCGGGGGCTGAGATCCCTTCAGTGCTACGCAATGCCGCATATCGTGAACGCCGAGGCAGGATCCTTGCGGCGTCCCTGGCCACAGTAGCCGCTGCCTACGTGGTCTGGAAGATAACCGAGTCGCCCGATCAGGCCGTGCAGTTCGCGTTCAACGGCCTGTCTGTTGGCGCGGTGTACGCGCTTCTCGCCCTGGGCTTCACCCTCGTCTACAGCACCGTATGGTTCTTCGATCTCTACTACGGCGCCGCCGCCGCGATGGGGGCATACGGCGTCTTCTACCTGCGGACCTCTGAGACGGTGGGCGGCAGCCACGTCAACAACCCGTACGTGAGCGCCCTGTTCGCCCTGGTCGTAGCCGGAGTGGTCGCCTGGGTGCTCTACGAGTCCTTCTTCATCCGGCTGCAGAGCCGCTTCACCCACAAGTCGCTGTATATCGCCGGCGGGTTGCTCGCAGCCGCCACAGGCATCTACAGCGGGTTCGTCCTGACGAATCCGGACAACCTTCATGTGCTGCTGAGCCCCGCCGTGGGAGCCGTGGCTGCCATCGCAGTTGGCCTAGTCGTGAACGGGGTCATACAGCGCCTCTTCTCGGAGGCCAGCCGCACGCCAGTCCTGGTGGTCTCCGTAGTCGCGGGTTCTCTGTTCGGGGGGTACTGCGGCCTGCTCATCGCAGGCGCTCCCGAGTCGAGGCTCTACCTGAGCTGGGCGGTGTCCTGCCTTGTGGCAGGAGCCGTGGGGGTCGCGCTGTACAGGGGCCTGTACGTCTCCATGCGCAAACGGGCACGGTCACCCCTCATCATGCTCGTCGCCTCACTCGGTGTGCTGCTCGCCATCACGGCAGCTACCGCCATCGTGTTCGAGAGCGCACCCCGCCCGCTGCCTACAGCGTTCGGGAGCGAGCCATGGACGCTCTGGGGCAGCAACATCAAGGGTTTCAACATCTTCACCATCGGCGTAGCCATCGCCGGGTTCCTCGGGCTGCTGCTCCTTCTCAAATGCACCTCGCTGGGCAGGACGATCAGGGCCATCGGCGACGATGAAGAAGTCGCGAAGGTGGTCGGCATCAACACCACCGTCGTCATCGCGATAGTGTTCTTCATCGGAGCGGTCTTCGCGGCGGCTGCGGGTCTGTTGAGTGGTCACGACACCGCCATCCAGCCGCGGATGGGCCTGCTGCTCCTGCTGAAGGGCTGGATCGCCTCAGTGGTAGGCGGGATGGGGAACCTCTATGGCGCGGTAGTGGGCGGGTTCGCGCTCGGCATGGTGGAACAGTTCGGTATCTGGGACCTGGCTGGAGAGTGGAAGGACGTCATATCCTTCGTCCTGCTCATCCTCTTCCTCTCGTTCTGGCCCCGGGGACTGCTGCCGAGGGGATAGAAGCCATGTCCGTGAACCCCAGCGAAGCAGCCAGCCTCCTGAGATCGGTGCGGGAGCCAGGTGCGTTCGCGCGGTTGGCCAGGGGCAACCTGGAGTTGTGGGTCAATCTCGTCGTCATCACATGGGCTGTGGTGTTCGCGATATGGCAGGGAACCGGGTTCGCCATCACGCTGGGAACGGTCTTCGCCATCTGGGCGATCCTGGCGGTCAGCCTCAACCTTGTCGTGGGCTTCACCGGGCTGCTGTCCGTCGGTCACATCGGGTTCTTCGGCATCGGCGCGTACACCGTCGCCATCCTCACTTCCAACGCACAGTACGAGCAGCTACGCACGGAGGCCATCCCGACGTTCGGATGGCCGTTCTTCGCCGCGCTGCCTGTCGGCATCGTTCTGGCCGGTCTCACGGCCATTGCGGTAGGCACTGTGTTCAACAGGTTCAGGGACGACATCTTCGTGCTGGTCTCTTTCGGCTTCACCGTCATCTGCTTCAACGTATTCCTGAACTCGCGGGGGCTCACGAGGGGAGCGTTCGGCATCCACGAGATCGCCAAGCCCGAGATAGGCGGCTGGAGCTTCGGCAGCGAGGTGGCGTTCCTCATCCTTGCCCTCGTGTTTCTGGCGATCGTTGTCCTCATCTCCTGGTTCATCGTGAGTTCCTCATTCGGACGAGTGCTCACCGCGATACGAGAGGACGAGCGGGCGACGGAGGTCTTCGGCTACCAGGTGACACACTACAAGCTGGCAGTCTGGGTGATCTCGGCCATGATGGCTGCCGCCGCAGGCGGGCTGTTCGCCAGTTGGACGACGTTCATCGACCCAAACTCCTTCATCCTGCTGGAGTCGATCCTGCTCGTATCCATCGTGATCCTGGGTGGGCTGGCCACGATATGGGGGTCGATCCTCGGAACGATGGTGTTCGTGCTGCTCGAAGAAGGTATGCGGTTCCTGCCGTTCCTGCCTGACGAGTACGTCGGTCAGGCCCGCCAGGTCATCCTGGGAGTGCTGCTGGTCCTGCTGATGCTGTTCAGACCCCAGGGGCTCCTCGGGAGGTACAAGCTATGAGCACACCTACGGGGGACGGCGAGCGCTTCGCCCTGGAGACGATCGAGGTTGCGAAACACTTCGGCGGAGTGCACGCGGTTGACGGGCTCTCCGTAGCGATACCCCGCGGGAAGATCACCTGCGTCGTTGGGCCCAACGGGTCCGGCAAGTCGACGCTCATCAACCTCCTCAGCGGGATGCTGCCGCTGGACGACGGGATAGTTGTCGTCGACGGGGTGCGCCTTCGAGTGGTCAGGCCTCACGAGACGCCCGGCCTCGGCATCACCCGCACGTTCCAGGACGTTCGGCTGTTCGACCAGATCAGCGTCTGGGACAACATCATGGTCGTGCTGACGGAGCGGCGCCTCCTGCCCGCGCTCCTCGAACGAGGGAAGTCCGGCCAGCGAGAGCGGACAGAACAGATACTGCGGAGCGTCGGCATGTGGGAGAAACGGCGCTCGCTGGCCATGGACCTCTCCTACGGCCAGCGGAAGCTGCTGGAGATAGGCCGGGCAATGGCCCTGAACGTCAACACGTACCTCTTCGACGAGCCATTCGCCGGGCTCTTTCCGCAGATGCTCGAACGGGTGAAGGGCCTCATGCGGCAGTTGCGGAGCGAAGGCAGGACCATCCTGTTCATATCGCACAACATGGACATCGTGCGGGAACTGTCCGACCACCTCATCGTGATGGACAGCGGGAAGCTGCTCACCGAGGGAGATGCGGAGGAGGTCCTGGCCCAGCCTGAGGTGATCGAGGCGTACCTGGGAGTCTAGCGACCCCAGCCAGACGGGCTTTAAGTGACATGGCAGAACAAGACGGACAACCGGCCATAACGCCGGAGAACAACAACACGGGAGCGGAAGGCGTCGCGCTGGATGATTCGTTCATCCTCGAGATGGTCAACGTTTCCGTGCGCTACGGAGCGGTCAGCGCCCTCGAAGATGCGTGCCTCGGCGTTCGGAAGGGAGAAGTGGTGGCGGTGATGGGGCCGAACGGCGCCGGGAAGTCCACTGTGCTGAAGGGGCTCATGGGGCTGGCTCCCGTGGTTGCAGGGCAGGTGTACTGGCGCGGGGAACGGCTGACGTCCGCCACGCACGAGATCGTGAAACACGGCATCGCATTCGTGCCCCAGGGCAGGCGGCTGTTCACCCACCTCACCATCGAGGAGAACCTGGAGATGGGGTGCCCGTTCCTCAGAGACCGGCCCGAGGTGCGCCGCCGCATGGACTCGGTCATGGAACTCTTCCCCATGCTGCACCAGAAGCGGCGGGGGCCTGGGCGACCGGGGCCTCGGGGCCGGCCCCGAGGCCCCCCCCCGCACGGCCTCGGTCATGGACCTCTCCCCCATGCTGCACCAGAAGCGGCGGCACCTCGCGAGCCAGATGTCAGGCGGCCAGCAGCAGATGCTGGCGCTAGGCCGAGGCCTGATGGCGAACCCCGAACTGTTGCTCCTGGACGAGCCCACACTGGGACTCGCCCCCAACATCGTGAAAGAGGTCTTCCAGACGGTCGCGCTCATCAGCGAGCGGCTTGGCACGACGATCATGGTCGTGGAGCACAACATCAAGGGCGTTCTCGACATCGTCGACCGCGCCTACATCCTGGACACCGGGCGCGTCGTCTTCGAGGGGACCCCTGCATCTGTCCGCGAGACGAATATCCTGGCGGAGGTGTTCCTCGGCAAGGTGCAGCGAGACGACCCCGAGGAGCCGTAGACCCCTCTACAGGGCCATCGCGTCGATGACTCCCGGCACCGAGGGCTCTTCTTCGAACGCCCACAGCCGCGACAGCAGGGAATCGACCTGCGCCTGTCCCATCACGCCGGCTGCGAGCGCTCGGAATTTGGTCTCCACTTCCTCGTCCGAGAGTGGGTTCGCGGCGTTCCCTTTCGAGTTCTCGATCTCCACCACGTACGTCTCGCCCCCAGCGACGGCTTCGATACGCGCTGCCTGTGCCCGGGGGAAGAGCGCGGTCATCTCCGGGTCTTCGGTCACTTCGACGCGCGCCATCAGGTCGTGCACGGCGGGGTCGGCGATACGCTCGTCCGTGAACTGCCGGACGGTGACCTCGCCGTCGAGGAGCGCTGCCGCGACGACGTACGGCATCGAGTGATCGGCAGTCTCACGGTCGTGCACCTGCCACTTCTCGGGGTCTGCGGAGCTCGTGACCGCCTGGCGGTAGCTGGATATCTTTATCCTGTCCGGGAGCGTGCAGCCGAGCCGTTCACGCAGCCCGAGCGCTGCCCATATCGCAGCCTGCGCGTTGAACTGCGCGGGGAACGCCTTGATGCTGCTGAGGCTCGTGTGGAACCGGTGGGATGCGCCGCCCAGTGCAGGAAGCGGCGTTCGCGCGCCGAGCATCCCCGCAAGCCCGCTGTCGGCGTAGAAAGGTTCTTCCGGACCCGTCATCCCCCGCTCGGCGAGCCTTGCCGAGAATACCCCTGCCTGTGCGGAGTTGGCGGCTGAACCTGCCTTCCACATCGACAGCCGCCCGTCGCGGGAGATGCGGAGCCCAAGGTTCGACGTAAGCGCGATGGAGATGGCGTGTGCGGTGCGCTCGGCATCCAGCCCAAGAGCCTTCGACGCCCCCGCAGCCGAGCCGATGGCAACGTGCAGCGAATGGTCGATGAACTTCGTCGAGGGTTTCTGCACCTCGCCCAGCCCACAGAACACCTCGTACGCCGCGACCAATGCAACGAGCGCGTCCCGCCCGGTCAGCCCGAGTGCTTCCGACAACGTCAGCGTCGCGGCGATGGTGTCGCTGGGGTGGCCGCCGTCCATCGCGAAATACGTGTCGTTGAAGTCGAGGTACCGCACCATCAGTTCGTTGGCGAACGCGGCGAGTTCCGGCGTCGTGCGCTCGCCGGTGAACCACACGCGTGCCGGCGTCGCAGCTCCGGCTTCCTGCGCCAATGCCCGCGCAACCCGGGCTGGCTCCCCGTCCTGCCCCCCGATGGCACACCCGATGGTGTCGACCAGGCGGACCTTCATGCCATGCAGCGCGTCAGGGGGGATGTCGTCGTAGGCAAGCCCGGCAACGTAGGAGCTGAGGTGCTCAGTCAGCGCGTCCATGACTCAAGAGCCCGGTTCAGTTTGGTCGCGCTGTCCGACGACGCCTTCCTGTAGCAATGCTGCGATATCGTCCGCAGTCAGGCCAAGTCGGGAGAGCACCTCTTCGTTGTGCTCACCGAGGCCGGGTGGCGGCACGTCATAGGTGAGCGGCGTGCCGAGCAGGTTGAGCGGGTTCTTCGCCGTGACGGAGTCGCCCTCCGGATGGTTGTGCTCGATGCGGATGCCCTGGTGTGCGAACTGCGGGTCCTCGACCAACTCATTGACCCGGTACGCCGGAGCGCCGGGCACGTCGTGCTGCTCGAAGAGGGCAAGCCACTCGTCACGCGTGCGCTGCTTGAAGAGCGGCGTCAGTTCCTCGTACAGCTCGTTGTAGTGCTCGGCGCGCGCGTTGCGGTCGACGAAACGCGGGTCGTCCCGAAGGTCAGGACGCCCGACAGCGTCGGTCAGCCCTCCCCAGAACTTGGGCGGCGACGACAGGTGGATGGCCAACTGCTTCCCGTCCGCAGTATCGAACCCGTACACCTGCGCGAGCCTCGGTCTCGTCCATGCGTTGGACACCATGCCCTGCGCCTCGTAGAACGTGAGCGTCTCGCCAACGAACGCGGCGACGGACTCCATCTGCGAGGTCTCGATCTTCTGCCCAACGCCGGTGCGCTCGCGCGCCATCAGCGCGGAGAGAACGCCGAACGCTCCGAAGAGGCCGGTGAGCGAGTCTGCGAGCGCGGGACCGCGCGGGCGTGGGTCGTCCGAGTCGGTGAGCAGCGCGAGCAGCCCGCCCATCGCCTGCCCCACCGTGTCGTAGCTCGGCCTGTCGCGGTAGGGCCCGCTCTGCCCGAACCCGGACAGGGAACAGTAGACGATACGCGGGTTGCGGGCAGAGACGGTCTCGTAGTCGGCGCCGAGCCGTGCCATCACGCCCGGCCGGAAGTTCTCGATGAGCCCGTCGGCCTGATCCGTGAGGCGGAGCAGTACCTCTTTCCCGTGCTCCTGACGAACGTCCAGCGTGAGGCTCTTCTTGCCGCGGTTGAACGCGCAGAACGCAGGGCTGTACAAGCCCTTGCCCCACGCGCGGAACGGGTCGCCGGACTTCACCTCCTCGACCTTGATGACCTCTGCGCCGAGGTCGGCCAACAGCATCCCTGCGTAGGGGCCGGCGATGAAGTTGCCCATCTCCACGATGGTGAAGCCTTCGAGCGGACGTTGGCCGGCGTTGCTGGTCATGGCCGCGTGTCCGTCATCTCGAGGAACCCGTAGCCGTCGACGGCGAGCCACCATCCGTCAGGGACGACGTACCCCGTGTCCGCTGCGTCGATGACCGCGGGGCCTTCCACGACCGCTCCGGGCACGAGGCTCGTGAGTTCGTATGTCGGTGTGGCGGTTGGTCCCTGCTCAGCCGACCACGTTATCCCCCGCGAGCCTGAGACGGCTGGAGCGTGCGCGGCGAAGCCGTTCACGCGTTCGGGAGACCAGTGCGGCACTTCCGCCGAAACAACCGTCCACGCCGCTTCGAGAGCGAGGGAGCCGGGGGTCGCGTCGTGGCCATCCGTCATGCGCTGCACCGCGTTGGCCAACCCGTCGCCGTTCGTTGAAGAGACAAGGGTAGCGCGGCCTCCAGTCCACAGTTCCAGCACGGTCTGGTAGTCCAGCTCGTCGGAGCGGAAACCCTCGCCGCGCATGTCCTTTACCGCAATGCTCCGCATGCGCTCCGTGCCTACTTCGATGGCATCAGCCAGACCGGGGCTTGCAGCAGGTGAGCCGTGCGTGTCGCGGTAGAGGTGCATGACGTCGGTCGTGCTCGACCCGTAGGCGCTGAATACGGAACCGAACGGGAACGCGAGCACGCGCCGGATACCCGCGCGCTCCGCAATAGAGGCCGCGTGCAGCGGCCCCGCGCCGCCGAACGCCAGCAGGGTGACGCTCGCAGGGTCGAGTCCGCGCTCCTGCACCCCGCGCAGGATGGCAGCCGCCATCTCGCTGTCGATGGCCTCTCGAACCATCGCAGCAGCAGCGCCCAGCGACGCGCCGGACGGAGCGGCGACCCGTTCCCCTACAGTATCCTGCGCCGCCGCGAGGTCGAGCGGCATCCGTCCTGCGAGGAGATGGTCGGGGTCGATGTAGCCGAGGATGAGGTCGGCATCGGTGACGGTTGCTTCTGCGCCGCCCTGGCCGTAGCAGGCGGGGCCGGGGTATGCCCCCGCGGAGTCCGGGCCGACCGATAGCGTTCCGTCTCCGTCCACGCGAGCGATGCTGCCACCGCCAGCGCCGATGGACTCGACGCTCAGCATGGGGATGGCGAGCGGCACGCCTTCGACGGTCGGGCGCGGGTTCCACGGCGGTTGCTCGGCGGATGCGAACGCCACGTCGAGGCTGGTGCCGCCCATGTCCGCGGCGACGACGTGCTCCGCGCCGGTGAGCTGTGCGATGCGCCATGCACCAAGCACCGCCGCCGCAGGCCCCGACTGCAGCGTTTCCGCCGCGACGGTCTTCGCGACGCGCGCGCAGCCTCCGCTCGCGTGGGTGACGAGCAGGGGCCAGCGGTAGCCCGCATCGCGGAGCCGGTCTTCGAGGTCGTACAGGCTGCGGGTCATCTCGCGATGGAGCATCTCGTTGACGATGAGCGAGTTCGCCCGCGCGTGGTCGTCGGAGACGGGCGAGACCTCGGTGCTGAGTTGGAGCGGGACGGAGCGCAGGTAGTGCACGGGGTAGCGCTCGTGGATGATTTCACGTACGCGCACCTCGTGCGCGTCGTTCCGCCACGCGTTGCGAAGGCAGACGCCGACGATCCGTGCGCCCTGGTTCACCAATTTCCTGACGGCTGCAAGAACTTCCTCCGGGTCAACGGGTGTGGCCTCAGCGCCGGTCTCGTCAATGGCCCCACCGATGCCCGCAATCATCTCCGGCCGGATGAAGCCCTCTGCTATCACGCCGGCGGGCCCGTTGCCGTACAGGTCACCTTCGGCTCCCGCGCTCACGAGCAGCCCCGATTTCGCGCCGCGCCCCTGCACGATGATGTTCGTGCCGATGGTCGTCGCCAGCCGGAACACCGACGCCTCGCGCAGCAGTCCCGCGGTGTCCGTGTCGAACGCCGCCGCTCCCGCCGCGACGCACTCCAGCACGCATGCCGGAACGTCGTGCGCAGTCGTGGGAACTTTCGCAGTGCGATAGGTCTGGCCGTCCGAGAAGAAGCCGTCGGTGAATGTCCCACCGACGTCGAGGTCGATGGTGTACATCAGTCGTGCTCTCCCCAGAACGGTTTGTCGTAGCCGGGGACGCGCGGGTCGGGCCAGTCGCCGTAGTAGGTGAGGAGGTGTTCCTTCGGCTTCTGCGCCAGCCAGCCGCCGATGAAGTCGTCGAACCGCTTGCCGCGGGCGATGCGCGCCCGTCGCTCTTCGCTGCGCAGCGCCTCGGTGGCGGCGTAGTCGACCGCCAGCGTCTCCTCGTCCCAGGCGACCTTGTAGACGCGACCCACGACGTCTGCGGAGATCATGCCTTCCCGCAGGTCGGTCATGACCGACTCAGGGTCGCGCTCCAGCACGTCGCCGTAGCCGCCACCGGAGCCGGTGTCGCAGAGGAACACGTCGCCGACCTCGAACTCCTTGGGGTTCACGCTGGACGACTCGAATGCGTATTCGCCGTCCAACCGCTGCTCGGCAGCCAGCGAATGGTGCGTGAGTTCCGGCAGCGTGCCCTCCGCCATCAGCTTCAGCGCATCGTTCTTCGTGATGGTGAGGCGCGGGTTCGGCGGGCCCCAGTAGCCGCCGAACAGGCCGGGGTTGTGCGATATGACGTCCGAGGTCCCCCAGGAGGTCATCACGACCGGGTTCGGGTACGCCATGCTGACCTCGATCAGGGCAGAGCCCCCACGGTACATGCCGAAGCCATGGTAGTCCGTGCCGAGCAACCCGCGAGCGATGATGGTGAACGGATAGCGGGCGTCGAACTCCTCCACCTCGCCTGCGTCGGTCATCGACGCCCAGTAGAAGCCGGTCGAGTGCTCGCCGTCGCCGTCGAAGCGCGCGCCCTGTCCCGCCCCGTTGCCGGTAGACGTGAGGCCTGTGGCCCGGTAGCCGAACAGGTTGGAGCCGTAGAAGACGAGCGCCACCATATTCCGCGAGAAGGGCGCCGAAACGTTCTCCCGGAACGGGCTGTCGAATAGCATCTTGGAACCGATGATGTGGAAGCACTGCACCACCGCCGCCGAGATGATGGTGCCCTCCGTATGGGCGACGTCCTCCGGCGAGTTCGCCACCGACGGCCCCTCGATGAGGAAGGTGAGCGGCTCGAACAAGCCGACGTTCGGCATCAGCCCTCGGAAGAAATAGGCGAAGAGGTAGACCGCCTGCGACGCTCGCACGAGGTGCCACGTCGCGTGCACCGGCCCCTTGCCGTTCGGCGGCGAGACGCCCTGCACCAGGATGGTCATCTCGCCGCCCTCTTTGATGACCGTGACCGGAATCCGCACGAGTCCCTTCTCGGCGCCGATGGTGTCGTTGAACAGGATGGAGCGGTAGATGCCGTCGTTGATCTGTTCCAGTCGTTCCGAGGCCAGCTCGCTCGAACGGTCGATCAGCCGGCGCAGCCCGCCCGAAACGGCAGCAGGTCCCCTGCGCTCGACCTCGCGAAGGATGCGATCGCGCATACGCAGGCAGGTGGCAACGCGCGAGCGCAGCTCCACGGCAAATACGAACGGGTTGCGCACGGAGCCGCACAGGTAGTCCAGCATGTCCTTGCGGATGCGGAACTTCTCGCCGATCTTGACCCCCGCCATGTGGAAGCCCTCTTCGAAGCGGCTCGTGGCGTAAGGATTGAAGCCGCCCGGCGAGACGGACCCGCAGTCGCCCTGGTGTCCACCCACCTCGGCCCATGCAACGAGTTCGCCCTCGTGGAAGACGGGCATCGCCGTGAACATGTCCGGCGCGTGCGTGGAACCCGCGAGCGGGTTGTTGAAGAAGAAGATGTCGCCCTCGTTCAGCCCGACGGTGGGGTCGTCCCGGTAGTACTTCAGGATGAACTTGGACTGGGCGTAGTTGAGCAGCGCGTGGAAGTGGATGCCCGTAGACGCGACGGCCAGGTCGCCACTTGGCGTGAAGATGGCAGTGGACATGTCGCCCGCAAGGATGATGTCGGAGATCGAGAGGTTCTGCCAGACCTCCCGCGCCTCCTCCACGATGGTGAGCATCTTGTGGTAGAAGATCTCGAGTTCGACGTCGGAGAGGAGGTCATATCCCGCCGCCTCGATAGGGCTCGGCTTTGCCGCCTTCTCCACGATGAGCTCCGGGTCCCAGCCCGGCCCCTTGCCGTAGGCGTGACGGTCGTACACGAGTCCTTCGTGCAGCTTGATCTGGTCTCTGAGGGATGTCACGTCTGCTTCTCCAACCACCCCATGCGGTGTTCGTCCAGCCTGAAACTCCACCCACGCGGCACTGCGCCCACTGAATCTTCCGCCTCTACCAGCACGGGGCCTTCCATCGCAGCCCCCGGCCCCAGCGCATCCAGTCGATAGACAGGCGTCTCTTCCCAGCCTCGATCCAGTTCCCAGAGCACACGCCGCTTTCCGTTAGGGCTCGGCGCATCCGCAACTGCGTCGAATGACGGCAGTGCGAGTTTCTCCGAGGCACCGATGACGTTGAGCCGCACAAGCCGCACCTCCCCACCGGACTCCGGCGAGGTAGAGCCTTCGCCGAAGCTGTCGGCGTAGGTTGTCTCGAAGCGTTCGAAGAGCATTGCGAGATCGGCTGCGCCGTCGATATGCAGGCCGGAGTGCGGTACGTCCAGCGTCTGGCGTTGCATCCCGTAGCTCATCTGTATCTCGAGGACGAATGAGACGGCTTCTGGGTCGAGCCCCTCCTCCGCGATGTCCCTGCGCGCGCTGACCAGCAGCTCCTCGATCTCGTCGTTGAGCACGTCGGCGGCAGCCGGTTCGAACTCGGTGTTGCCGGGCATCCTGATGACGACCTTCCGTCCCTTCTCATAGGTCTGAACGAGGTCCATGGAGAGCGTCCCGAACGCGCCGAAAGCTCCCGCGAACGGCGGCAGCGCGATGCTGCGGACGTCGGCAAACTCGGCGAAGCCCGCCGCGTGCACCGGCCCCGCGCCGCCCACCGCAAAGGCGGTGAACTCCTTCGGGTCCGAGCCTGAGTTCAGCGCGGTGCGCATGTACAGTTCCTGCCCCATCACGCCGTCTATCTGGTGGCGTATGTGCCACGCGGCTTCGTCCACCGTCATGCCAAGCGGTTCCGCGACCCGCGTCCGCACCGCCTCGGCAGCAAGTCCGGCGTCGAGCTTGATCCGGCCCCCGAGGAAGTAGTCCGGATCTATGTAGCCGAGCACCACGTCGGCGTCAGTGACGGTCGGTTCCGTGCCGCCTCTGCCGTAGCAGGCAGGGCCGGGGCGCGAGCGCGCGCTGCGCGGCCCCACGTGCAGCCTCCGGTCCTCGATGTAGGCGATGCTTCCGCCGCCCGCGCCGATCGACCAGTGTGCGATGACCGGCACCTGCACCCGCCAGCGGTCGAAGATGGGGTCCGATTCGTAGAGCCGGTCCCTAGCTTCGACGACCAGCCCTGCATCGAAACTCGTGCCTCCCATGTCGGTGAGGAGAACGTTGCTGAGGCCGTATACCTCGGCGAGCGCCCGGGCGCCGAATACACCGGCAACCGGCCCGCTCCCGAGCAGGTGGATGGGGCGCGTGCGGGAGACCGACGAGATGCCGCCGGTGCACTTCGCGAGGAACAACGGCCTGCGATAGCCCATGTCCAACAGGTCGTTCCCGATGTCGAGGATGTGCTCTTCCGTGTTCACGCGCAGGTACGCGTCGATGATGGTGGTCAGGCTGCGGCGGTACTCGCCCATCTGCGGCGAGACCTCGTGGGAGAGAAAGACGGGCATGCGCCCCAGGTAGACCTCGGGGTACTCCTCGTGGATCAGGTCGCGGACGCGCTTCTCGTGCTCCGCGTTGATGAACGAGTTGAGCAGAACGACGACGAACCCGCGCACGCCCACGTCAACGAGCCGCTGCACCTGGCCCCGCACCTCGTCCTCGTCGAGCGGGATGAGCACCTGCCCACGGCTGTCTATGCGTTCGCGCAGGCTCACCGTGAACTCGTCCCGGGGGATGAGCGGCTCTGGTTTCCGCGCGCGGCCCTTGGCGAACCGCACTTCCAACGGCATCCCGTCCGCCCAGCTTCGCGACCGCCCCACCTTGAGGGTGTCCTCGAACCCCATCGTCGTGAGCAGGCCGAGTTTCGGACCCGTGCGCTCGATCAGCGTGTTCGTTCCGACGGTGGTCGAGTAGATGAGTGCCTCGGCGTCCTGCGCGATGTCTGCAAGGTCGGCCCCCAGCCGTTCAGCAGCGCGGGCGGCTGCCTCCATGAAGCAGTCCTTCAGGTCGTGGTGCGTGGTTTCCGCCTTCGCCCAGACGAGGTTCCCGTTCAGCACGCCGACTGCGTCGGTGAACGTTCCGCCGATGTCGAGCCCCAGCCGCGCGCTCACGACGCGTCTCCGTTCGCATGCTTGCGCTTGAGAGCGTCGATGTCGGGCTGGATGTCGTTGGTCAGCGGATGCCCCGGGGGCAGGTATTCGTTCTCCATCATCACCCCGCAGTGCGGACAGTAGAACTCGATGATGCGGACCCAGTCCGGGTCGAAGGAGTAGTTGAACACCGGGTGGTCGCTGATCGGCTGGTGAATCTCACGAGGGTTGCGCTCATAGAGGAGACAGCCCCGTTTGTAGGGCTCGCGAGCGGAGATCAGGTCCCCGCCGCACCGGTTGCAGCACCAGAGTTCGCGTTCCAGGTCGATATCGAGGTATTCGGTGATCCGTACGCGCAACGTCAGGCTCCAGCCGGTCTGAAGTAGGGAAGCCGCAGGCCTTCCGGCCCCTCCCTGAATACGACGCTCACCGGTTCGCCCACGCGCAGCGACTCGGGATCGGCATCCACGATGTTCGTGAACATGCGCGGCCCCTCCTCCAGTTCCACGATGGCGGTCACGTACGGAACGATGGCCTGGAACGCGGGGCTGGGGCCTCTGCTCACAACGCTGTACGAGTAGAGCACGCCGTTGCCAGACGCCTCGCGCCACTCCGGTTCGGCGGCGTGGCACTTCGCACAGAGGGGACGAGCGTAGTACTGGTATGCGCCGCAGGCGGAGCAGTGCTGCAGCATGAGCTTCCCCTGCTCGACGCCGTCCCAGTACGGCTGCGTGACCGTGTTCACCCGCATGCCTGTCTGCGCCTCCATCGCTACGTCCCCAGCACCAGCGTGATGGACGACGATGCCAGCGCCGCCGTTCCCTGCGACACCGCGATCTTCGCGCCTGCCACCTGCCTTTCGCCGCACTCGCCGCGCAACTGGCGCGTGGCCTCCACGATGAAGTGCCCGTGCCCGCCGTTGTAGGAGAGCAGCCCGCCGTGCGTATTCGTAGGGAGGCTGCCGCCGAGGTCGATGTACCCGGCCTCCACGAACGCGCCTCCCTCGCCGGCCCCGCAGAAGCCCATGTTCTCCAGCGTCACCATCGCCGTGCTGGTGAACGAGTCGTACAGCTCCAGCACGTCGACCTCGTCGCGGCTTATCCCTGCGGCGGCGAACGCATCGTCCGCGGATTCGCTGATGGGGAACGATGTGATTGAGGGGGCCTGGTACGGGTTGTAGCCCTGGTGCGCCTGGCCGAGGCCGAGCAGGTACACGGGATCGCGTCGAAGCTCGCTCGCGTACTCCGGTGTCGTCACGAGGATGGCGGTGCCCCAGTCCGAGATGAGCGCGCATTCGTCGCGATGCAACGGCCACGCGATCATGGGACTGGCAAGCACGTCCTCGACGGTCACCGGCTTTCTGCGGTGTCCCCGCCCCTTTTTGGCGCCCCGCGCCCCGCACCCGCCGTCGTTGGGCGCGCCGTGCGCCCTGAACGCGACGGCGATGCGCGCGAACTGTTCCGGCGTGGAGCCGTATTCGTACATGTGGCGAGTGGCCATCATCCCGTACAGCGCGGGAGCGGTCGGGCCGTAGGGGCCGTCGAACTCGTGCGGCGGCTCGATGCTGCTCAGGTGCCCGACCTGCGAACTCATCGCCTGTATCTTGTCCTTGCGCGAGAACTTGGTGGCCCGGTTGTCGCCGTCGGCGACCATCACCGCCCCGCAACGCCCCGATTCGACCAGCGCGGCGGCGAGCGCCATGTTGGAGTGAGGCGTCGCGCCGCCCATCTGCACGGCGGAGGTGAACTTGGGTCGGAGACCGAGGTACTCGGTAAGCCACGTCGAGAACATGTGGTGAGGCTCGGCATCCGGGCTCGACGTGAGTACGCCGTCTATCGAGGCGGGGTCGATGGGGCAATCGCCGAGCAGGTCCAGGAACGCTTCCGCGTACAACTGCACCGTCGTCTTGCCGGTGGCGCGTCCGCCGCGCGCCTCGCCGACTCCCGCAATCGCAACCTTTGGGTTCGTGGCCATCGCCTCGCTCAGATCGTGGCAGTGCTCACAGCAGGCCACGCGCGCAACCTTATATGGGCGGGCATGAAGAGTGTCAAGGCAACCCCTCGGCCCCGCTCATCCTGAGCCTGTCGAAGGATCATGGTGAGCCAGTCGAACCTGCAGAGGAACCGCGTCCCCATCCCCGCTCATTCCCCCGGATTGCTGACACGCGCCCCTTTCGCACTCGCGGGGCAGCCGCATACGCTGGTTGCATGACCGTCGTACCGGCAGCACCCATAGACCACGCCTATAGCTCAGACCCTCAGCCATCAATGGGGTCTATGGGTCTCGCCGCAACTTTTGAAGACATTGGCATCCTTGCATCCTTAATCGCGGGAAGCAGGCCACGGCCTTGGGAACACTCCCATCAAGAGTGCCAAGAGTGCCAGATCGGTCGGGTTGTTTATTCGTAGAGCTGGCATTCAGAGTGCCAGGTCCCGGGCAGGTTGGCATCCTTAATCGCCCTCCTGTCCCCGCTCCGCTATCCTTGCGCCACCACCGGGAGGAGGAGACGCGATGAGCAACAGCCAGGCCGCAGTCTTCACAGGCCAGGACAAGCCGCTGGAGATATGGGAGTTCCCTCAGTCCGACCCCGAGGAGGGCGCGGTGGTCGTCCACATGGAGATGGCCGCCATCTGCGGCACCGACGCCCACGCCATCCACCACCCGTACACCCCAACGCCGACCATCTTCGGGCACGAGAACATCGGCACCATCGCGGCGAGCCGCCTCGAACGCAGTACCGACGCGCTCGGCCAACCGCTGAAGGAGGGCGACCGTGTCACCTTCCGGGCCTCGCCGTGCGGACACTGCTTCAACTGCACCATCGGCGAGTTCTGCATGAACGTCCGCCAGCCCGGCTTCACGCCGTCGAACGAGCCCCCCTACCTCTACGGCGGGTTCGGCCAGCAGTTGCACCTCCCGCCGAACCCATGGCTCCTCCGCATACCGGACGACCTCTCGAACGAGCGCGCGCTCCTGAGCGTCGTCGGCACCCACACGCTGCTCAACGGCTACGAGCGCATCGGCGGGCTGAACCTCGGCGACACCGTTGTCATCCAGGGGTCTGGGCCGATGGGCATCGGTGGCCTCTTGCAGGCGAAGCTACTGGGCGCAGGGCGCGTCATCGTCATCGGCGCGCCGACCGGACGGCTCGAGCTCGCCACCCGCCTCGGCGCTGACGAAACGATAAGCATCAACCAGTTGACCACTGCCGACGAGCGGGTCGAAGCCGTGCTGGACCTGACCGCCGGGCGAGGCGCCGATGTGGTGGTCGAGTGCTCCGGAGCGAGGGGGGCAACGCAGGAGGGACTGCGCATGGTCCGCTTCGGCGGGAAGCACCTCCTTGTCGGCCCGTGGACCGACTACGGCACGCAGGACATCAACCCCACGCTCATCACCAAGAAGGCGCTGCGCGTCAGCGGGGTCGTCGCATCGGAGCCGCGCCACATCGTCCGCTCGATGGAGGCCCTGCGCTCGATGATCGACGTGCCGGTCGAAGACCTCGTCACACACCAGTTCCCTCTCGCGCAGGTGAACGAGGCTTTCGAGGTCCACGAATCGCTGGAGGCCATGGTCGCCGTCATCCTGCCCAACGCGTAGGAGAGGGTTACTCGAAGGTCTCCGGGAAGGAGAAGCGCTCATGGCTACGACATGGACCACCATAGACGTGGACGGCAGTCCGATGGAGTCGTACCTCGCCCTGCCTGATGGCGATGGGCCGTTCCCCGGCGTTGTCGTCGCGATGCACGCCTACGGCGTCGACGCCGGCGTCCGCAAGTTCTGCGACGACTTGGCGCTCGAAGGCTTCGCCGCCATCGCCCCCTACCTCTACCATCGCAACACGGACATGAGCGTCCACGAGTTCAGCTCCATCCCCTTCGGCGATCCGCGCCGGCAGGAGGAGGCCGCCGTCAGGAGAAGTATCACCACCCTCGAGACCCTCCACGACGACTGCCTGGCTGCCCTGGCCTGCCTGCGCGCGATGCCGGAGGTCGGGAGTTCCCCCGTGGGCATCACGGGGTTCTGCCTCGGCGGACGCGTCTCCCTCTACATGGCCGGGGTCTCCGACGAGTTCGCCGCCTCCGCCATCTTCTACGGCACCGACATGAACCGCGGACGCGGCGGGGACCCCGCTCCCCTCTCGCTCGCCTTCGGCAGCCGCCGGCCCCCCGCCTCGTTCGCTTTCGACATCCGCTGTCCGCTCGCCGGCTTCTTCGGCAGCGAGGACCAGAACCCCAGCCCCGCCGACGTCGACGAGGTGGACAGGGAACTCGACACGCTGGGGGTCCCGCATACCTTCCATCGCTTCGAGGGAGCTCCCCACGCCTTCAACGACCCCTTCAACCCCGTGCGCTGGACCCCCGCTCCCGCCGCAGAAGCCTGGCGGCTGCTCCTGCAGTTCTTCCACGGCGCGCTCGCCGCTGCGCCTCAGCCGACCCGATAACCTGCCGCCGCCCGGCGCGGGCAGACCACCAGAGCGAGGAGACCCATGCGCCTGCAGAACAGGACGATCATCGTAACCGGGTCCGGACGCAACATCGGCGAAGGCATCGCCCATACTCTCGCCAACGAGGGCGCGCGCGTCGCTGTCGTGGACATCATCCGCGAGCGCGCCGAGGCCGTTGCCAACGCCATCAACGCCGCGAACCCTGGCTCGGCGCTCCCCATCGCCTGCGACGTCACCGACAGCGCCGACGTTCAGGCGATGGTGGCCACGGTCGTCGACGCCTGGAGCGACATCTATGCCGTCGTGAACAACGTCGGCGTGGTCGACCGGAAGAACATCCTCGAGACCGACGAGGCCGAATGGGACCGGGTCATCAATATCTCACTGAAGAGCGTATTCCTCGTCTCCAGGTACGTCGCCCAGCGCATGGCCGATCAGGGCAACGGCGGACGCATCATCAACATCGGTTCCACCTCCGGGCTGTCGGGGCGCACGGGCGCTGTCGCCTACCCCTCCGCGAAGGCCGGCGTCTACAACCTCAGCCGCTCCCTCGCCATCCAGCTCGCCCCGCACGGCATCAGGGTCAACACGGTTACTCCCAACCGCGTACTCACCGAGGCCGAGCCGGGCGCTCCGCCGCGGACCTGGCAGGTCACCAACCTCGTGGGCAGACAGGGCACCCCGCAGGACGTTGCCGCCGTCGTCGCCTTCCTCCTCTCGGACGAAGCCGACTTCATCACCGGCTCAGACATCACCGTGGACGGCGGTGTCCGCGCGGGATAGGAGCACTACCGGGGAAGCAGGGCTGGCCCCGTCCGGGGAACGGAATCGGCACTGTGGTGGGGAAGGGGAGACTCGAACTCCCACGCCCGAGGGCACATGATCCTAAATCATGCGCGTCTGCCGTTCCGCCACTTCCCCACGGAACCCATCGTACCCTACGAGCCTAGGACCGGGGACGCCTGCGGCGGCGCGGAGGACGGCGGCGTGTAGGTGGCGTGGGCGGTTCCTCCTGCTCGGATGGCGCGTCCATCGGCGCGGCGGTCTGGGTTCCGGGTAAGCGCAGGTCCGACACCACAGCGGGCACGGCAGGCAACGAGGGACGGATGAACACGAGAGCAAGCAGCAGGATCAGCGGATGGATCAACGGCAACCCGCCTGCGAGGAGATACAGAAAGCCCGTGGCCACAGCTGCCGCTGACCACCAAATGGTCTTCTTCCGCTTGCGGCGAGCCATGAATGGGATGAACCCGACGGATACGACCAGCAGAATGATGAGAGCGGTCCGTCCCGTTGAACTGAGTACCTGCCGTGGCGCAGGAGCCTCTTCCGAAGCCTCGGCTGACGTTTCGCCCTCTGCCGGAACCTCAGCACTGCTTCCGTTCTCCACCGAAGGCTCGACAAAGACCAGATTAACGGCAAGGACGAGAGCGAAGCTCGTCGTGATAGCGAGCATCCAGGCGAACAGCGGCGGCATGGCAAAAAGGAATGGTGTTCTGGGCTGCATGCCGAAAGCGTACACGACCGCGCTTGCACTTGACACCGCTACTGCACACTCGCACGATACGCAGGCGCACCCGGCAGGGGCGCATTTTCATGACGGAGGACGATATGAGCGTGAATCTGGGCAGCGTGGTTATCGAGAACGCCGAAGAGAAGTTCGTGGAGATGAGCCACGGCACTACCCGCTACATCGAGGCGGGCGAGGGCTATCCCACCATCCTCGTCCACGGTGTCGGCTTCACGAGCGGCGCTCACGACTGGATGCTGAACATCGGGCCGCTCTCCAGCAAGCTGCGTGTCATCGCGGTGGACGCGCTTGCGTGGGGCAAGGGCGAGGGCTGGCTGGACCAGGAGTACTCGTTCGCCTACCTCGTGGACTTCCTCCGCGAGTTCCAGGACGTGCTGGGGCTCGAGAAGACCAACCTCGTGGGCCATTCGATGGGCGGTTGGCTCGCATCGCTCTTCGGCTACGAGAGCCCGCACCGGCTCAACAAGCTCGTCCTCGTTGCCAGCGGCGGGGCGATGCCGCGCCAGTTGCCAAGTATGGTGCAGTTCCAGCCCCCGTCACGCGACCAGATCCTCTCCAGCCTGCAGGTCAGGATAAATGCCGACGTGGACCTGGAGGAGATGGCCGACTACCACTACGCGCTCACCCAAGACCCGGAACGGCTCGCGGCCTACCAGCGCGTGCTGAACCACATGAACAACATGGAGACGCGGCGCCGCTACAACACCGTCCGCCGATTCCCGCACATCCCCGTTCCCACGCTCGTGGTCTGGGGCAGGAACGACTCCACGAACGCCCTGGAGATGGGAGAGATGACGCACGAAGGCATCCAGGGGTCCAAGATGGTGGTCTTTGACTGCGACCACTGGATCCCCACCGGAGCGCCGGAGGAACTGAACGCCGCCCTCCTCGACTTCCTGCCTGACTAGCAGAGTTACTCGTTAGTCGAGCACTTCGATCCGGAAGAGGTGGCTGCCGGCAACGCGTGCCTCGACGGTGTCGAGCGCGTCCTCTTTCGCCAGGATGCGCGTGAGGAGCGCGCGCTTCTCGTCGACGTCACGCACCAGCGTTGCGCGTGCCCGCAGGTCGCGCTGCACGCTCTCCTTCAGGTGGTAGGTGAACTCCGGGTTCGCGAACAGGTTCGCAGCCCAGTCCCGCGTGCCGGGGTTGTTGGAGAGGTACGGCTGGCCGTCCAGCTGGCGAAGCCGCACCTCCTTGCGATGCGGCTTCCCGCTCTTGCGTCCGGTGGTCGTGATATCGACCAGTCTGTCGGTTTCCAGTGCCTGGCGTGCTGCGTCGTCCAAGGTGCCGCTCCTTCGCCGGGGGGATCAGTTGGTCAGCGAGCTGGCGATGTAGGTGTGGGTGATGACTTCCCAGACGTGGCCGTTCTCGCACTCGAAGTAGAAGCCGCGACCCTGGTGCTTGTAGTTGATCTTGCCGTCCGTGCGTGTGCCCGGGCCGCTGCCGTACACGATGCCGTCGTCCTTGATCCGCCCCAGGATCTCATCGAATTCCTGGTCGGAGGCGAGGAACGCGTAGTGGTTGGAGCGCGGCTTCTGCTCGCCTTCTTTCAGGTCGTCGAAGTCCAGGGTGAGCTTGTCGTTGACCTTCACCGGCGCGAAGTGGCCGTAGGGGCCGTCGTACGTAAGCCCGAACATCCGCGCAATGAACTCGGCGGACTTCACCTTGTCGTAGGCCGGAACGATCGTGTGGTCCAACTGAAGCGCCATGACTGACCTCCTGTGAGTTGCTCGTTCTGCCCAAAGCATACTCCGCCCGCAAGCCTCTGCGAAGGGACTGCGCGCGATGGTAGGCTAGCGCCGCACACACTACCGCAGAGGGCGACATCCCATGATCATCGACATGCACACGCACATCGTCCCGAAGGACTTCCCATTCCTCGCAGACCGTCCGTCCGGCGACGCGTTCCCCGCAATGACCCCCAAGGATGAGGAGCGGTCCACGATCATGATCAGCGGTGAGGAGTACCGGACGGTGCGCGACGTCTGCTGGGACGCCCCGAAGCGTGCCGCGGAGATGACGGGCCAGGGCACGGACAAGCAGGTGCTGTCTCCCCTACCAGAGCTGCTGATGTATCACCTCGACCCGAAGGACGGAGCGGACCTCGCCCGGCACCTGAACGAGACCATCGCCGGTATGGTTGCCGCGGAGCCGGAGCGCTTCTACGGACTCGGCTCCGTTCCGATGCAGGATGTCGAACTCGCTGTCGCAGAGCTGGGCGTCATCAAGGAACTCGGCCTGCACGGCGTGGAGATACGCTCCAACATCGAGGGACGCAGCCTCGGCGAGGAGCGGTTCCGCCCCTTCTTCAATGAAGCCGCCTCACTCGGTCTGGCCGTGTTCCCCCACGCGAACCGCCCCACGTTCGCGGACAGGCTGGCACACATTCCGCCCATCGTGGCTGACGCACCGCTCGGGTTCCCCATCGAGTCAGGTCTCGCAGGCGCATCGATCATATGGAGCGGGCTGCTCGAGGAACTGCCAGACCTGCGCATCTGCATCAGCCACGGTGGAGGTGTGCTCATGCAACTTCTCGCCCGCAGCGATGAGAACTGGCACTCGCGCGAGCCTGTGCGCAAGCTGCTCCCCAAGGCGCCGATGGAGTACGCCTCCATGCTCTACTACGACGACATCACGTTCGGCACGGCCCCGCTGCGCTACCTGATAGACCATGTGGGAGCGAGCCAGGTGATGATCGGCTCGGACTGGCAGGGCACGGGGCCGAAGACGCCGTCGCCTGAGGAGGAATTCGACGCCCTGGGCCTCGGTTCGGAGGAGCGCGAACTCATCGGCTGGAAGAACGCGCTCCGCTACCTGGGAGCGGAATAGCGCCAGCTATGCCTCGCGCGCCCGCTGGATGAACGCGATGTCCGCAGCCTGCGGGGCACGGTCCATGCCTTCGAACGAACCCGCCTCGTAGTTGCGACCTATCGCCTCAACGAGGCCGGGCTTGCTCGCGAAGTGCGCCATGGTCCGTTCCTGCAGCGCGTCCCACCGCGCCACAAGCGCCTTCGCCTCAGGGCTGGCAGGGTCAAGGCTGGGCGACGCTCGCACCTCAGCGAGAAGTGCGGTCCACTCGCGTTCGACGGCCTCAATCTCCTCAGGCGGCGTCTCGGCGCGCAGTTCCGCGAACTGTGCCATCTGCTCCGGGGTGTAGTAGCGCTCCATGATGTTGCCTCCGCTGTTCCCAGCCGCCGCTGCGGCCGTCAGTACCAGGTCCCAATCCCACACACCGCTGCGCTCCTGCGTGTCCAATGCGCTCCCTATTGCCGACTCGATGCGCTGCAATTCCTCGATGCGTTCCCGCAGGGCGATGCGCTGCACGCGCAGAGATGCCGCAACATCGAAGTCCTCGCTGTCGAGCAAGTCGCGAATACGTCGGAGCGGGAGTCCCAGGCAACGCAGCGTGAGCACCTGCTGCAGGCGGAGGAAGTCATGCTCGCCGTAGAGCCGATAGCCCCCCTCCGAACGCGCAGAAGGTTGCACGAGACCGAGACGGTCGTAATGATGAAGCGTCCGGACGGACACTCCGACCCGTGCGGCCAGTTCCCCGATCCGGTAAGGGTGTGGTCCCGTGTTCATAACAGCATCAGCGTAAAGCCTGACGCTGCGTCAGGGTCAACACCCTCCTTGAACGATGCCGGTGACAGCCTAGGCGCGGCTGTCACCCGTGTAAGAGGACGTGCGGCCCGGGCCTACGAAACGATTGCCGTCCACCGTGGCGATGTCCTCAGATGGGAGCGACGCCTCGTCGCCCTCGGCGACGTCCGCTCCGCCGAGGACATCTACGAACCGGACGGTCGCGGTCGCGCCGTCCGCGCTCACGCTCAACAGTTCAACAACGTCCCCACTAACGGTTACCAGGCGCGTGCCTGCTTCGATGCCTTCCAGGTTCATGCTTCGACTCCGAATCTCGTGCTATCCGGGAGAGACCTCAACCGCCGTCTTGGCCGACTTCGGGAACGGCGGCGGCAGCGTAGCGCCAATTCGCTTGGCGTACTCCAGGTTCAACGTGTTGAACTTGCCTGAGGATCCGGTCGACATCCCCTCAACGTTGCGATGCGGGTTCTTCGGAGTGGCGGTCTTCCCTTCGATGACCTCATCGTCCATGCGGTCGAACGGAATCCAGATGATGTCGTTCTTCGCGGGGTCACGGAACACATTCATAGGCTCGCCGCCGTCCTCCATGATCTGCATCTGCTCCAGGAGCATGCGCCGGAAGAGGATGATGCCGATGTCCGACTGCCCCAGTTTCTCCAGGTAGCGGCGCGTCCGCGGGCCCTGCGACGTCCACGCGAAGTGGTCCTGTCCGCTGTTGTTGTCGAGTTGTTCCCAGATAGGCTGCCCCCACTCGTCCACTCCCGCGATCGGAACGTGGTAGACGGGGATCTCGTCCTCCCGCTGGTTCGGGTTCTCGCCTTCGCGCGGCCAGTGCGATTGGTAGTAGACGTAGTAGGTGTGCGTGTCATCCATCGGCACGCGGATCTGGAAGTCGTGGCCGCCGGTGCCGGACTCGAGGTTCGGGAAGAGTATGGGGTGGCCGTAACGCCAGCCTATGGACTCCTCCTTCTCCTCTCCTTCCAACCAGCGGTGCTTCAGGACGCCGTGTTCGAACCTGCTAGTCGACGCGGAGATGTGGCGCATCGTACGGCCTGCCTTCCGCCAGTACGGACCGAACTCCTCGTTCTCTTCCGGCGGGCGCTTCCCGTAGATGTCGCCACGGTGCTTAAGCAGCCCGACCCGTTGGAGAGCGTACTTGGAGAAGTAGCCGTGGAGGTACTCGGCATGGATGGGGTCCAGTGAGTTCTCCATGATCTGAAGCCAGTTGCAGGTAACGATCGTCCAGCCGATGCTCCTGACTCTCCCCTCCTCCACGAATGGGTAGTAGTGCGGGAGCAGCGGAGCGGGCTGCGGGCCGAGATATGCGAATACCAAGCCGCCAAGCGTCTCCACCGGGTACGCTTTCAACTGCACGCGGCTTGGGAAGGTGGAGTCTGCGGGCTCTGCCGGCATCTCCAGGCACTGGCCAGTCTCGTCGTACAGCCAACCGTGGTAAGAGCAGCGGAGACCCTTCGGTTCCGGGATGCCCCAGAGCATGTTGACCCGGCGATGGGCACAGGAGGCGTCGATGAGACCGAACGTGCCGCCTTCATCCTTGTACAGCACGAGGTCTTCGCCCAAGAGCCGGATCGCCTTCGTGGGGTTCTCGTTGAATTCGGAAACCCCGGCGATAGGCTGCCAGTAGCGCCGCATCAGTTCGCCCATAGGAGTGCCAGGGCCCACCAGTGTCAACCGGTCGTTCTGCTCCACAGTCAGCATCGTTCACCTCCCTTAGTGCCCAGACCAATTATTCCTGCTAACGCGTGAAGATTGCATCATCCGCGCCCCGCCGTCAAATGCGTCGGACGCCTACGCGCCGAGGATGGGAGAGCCGTGATGGTGCACCATCAGCCACCGCCCGCCTCGGCTGCGGAAGACGTTCGTCGTCTCTATGCGCGCATCCATCACACGCCCTCCGGCCACCGACGTCAGGTTCTCGGTACACGTGACCCATGCAACCCCGCCCTCGACAGTCGCCTGAGCGCCGGTGATGGTGAACGTCATCATCGCCGCACCATCGAATATGCGCTCCCAGCTCTCCATGACCTCGGCCCAGCCGTCGAGCACAGCCCATCCCGGATGGATGCACGTCACCACGTCCTCGCGCGACCAGACCCCCTCCATCTGACGGATGTCCAGTGTACCGAACGCGTCGTAAAACGCCTTGTTGGCGGCGAGAACCGCCGCTTCGTCCGCGTCGCTCATCGCGTAAACTCTAGCACGATAGTCCCACGCCGATGCGGATGTATCATCCACTCGCTCTAAGAGAAGGAGATGCTATGCCAAGTTTCGACATGACAGACCGTGTGGCCATCGTAACCGGAGGCTCGCAGGGCTTCGGTAAGGCTATCTCGCTTGCGCTGGCACGCCAGGGCGCGAACGTTGTCGTGGCGGCGCGCGAGCCGGAAGAGGTGACGGTCGGCAGGGAACGGCCCCACGCTCCCGTTTACCCCGTTGTAGACGAGATACGCGCCATCGGGAGCCGCACGCTTGGCATCACAGCCGACGTGCGCAACCAGGACGAGGTTGACGCGATGGTCGCACAGACTATGGACGAGTTCGGGCGCATCGACGCGCTCGTCAACGTCGTCGGCGGCAGCTGGGGCGAGACGTTCCGCTCCGGCCCGCTCATGGAGCTTGAGCCGCACGATTTCATCGAGTGCTACCGGGTGAACGTGCTCACAGCGTTCATGTGCTCCAAGGCCGTGCAGCCCATCATGAAGGCGCAGGGCAAGGGCGCCATCGTCAACATCGCCTCGGGCGCAGGCGTCAATCCCGGCACGGGCCAAGCCGCCTACGGTGCGGCCAAGGCCGGCGTCATCAACATGTCCAAGTCCATGGCGTACGAGTGGGCGCCCGAGGTGCGCGTCAACGCTATCGCGCTCGGCGGTATCGAGACGCCGCACCGTCCGATGTGGCACGAGAGCGTCCGCTCCACCACGACCAACCGCAGCGCGATGGGCAGGCTCGGCACACCGGACGAGCACGCGGGTACGGTCCTCTGGCTCGTCTCCGACGCGGCGGGCTACATCACCGGCACAGCCATAGAGGCGGACGGCGGTCGACGGTAGGGAGGCGCAGAAGCCCGAAGCAGGGCAAGGAGTAGCGACATGTCATACGAAGACCGGTTCGTGGACAACAACGGCGTTCGCATCCACTACGAGGTGGAGGAAGGGCCTGCCGACTCGCCCGTCATCATCTTCGTGCACGGCATGGGCGGCAGCACGAAAGGCTGGCGGATGCACGGCTACCCGGAGAAGTTGCGCGACGACTACAAGGTCGTGCTCATGGATTCGCGCGGGTTCGGGCAGAGCGACAAGTTGAAAGACGCCGAGGACTACGGACGCCCGCAGAAGGTGTCGGACGTGGTCGCCGTCCTGGACGATCTAGGCGTCGACAAGGCCTACTACTGGGGTTACTCCATGGGCGCCAGCATCGGCTGGGCGGTCGGCATGCTCGCGCCAGACCATTTTCATGGGCTCATCCTCGGGGCCTACCCCGTGCTGTCGCCGGAGGTACCGGAAATCGACCGTGTGCGGTGGGAGGCCCGAGCCAAGCTCATGCGCCTCGGCATGGACGTATACATCGCTGCGATGGAGATGGACCAGGGACCGCTGCCGGAGGAGAACAAGGCCCGGCTGCTGGCGAACGACAAGGACGCCTACGCCGCTCAACAGATAGCGAACATCAGCTGGGGGGCGCCAGACGAGGACATCGTCAACATGACCCTGCCCGCGCTCGTCTACTCCGGCACCGAGGACGAGTACCCGATGCCCCGCAACCACGCACTCACCAAGCGCTCGGCGTCGCTCGCGCCCAACGCGAAATTCCTTCCGCTGGAGGGACACACCCACGCATCCGCGATGGCCTCGGCTGACGTTGTGATCCCGCACGTGCGGGAATTCATCGCGATGGTTGAAGACTCGCGTTAGGCAACAAGGAAGCAAGGAGAAGCAACGTGCCATACCAAGATTGTTTCGTTGACAACAACGGCGTCAATATCCACTACGAGGTGGAGGAAGGGGCGGTCGAGTCGCCCGTCATCGTCTTCGTGCACGGCATGGGCATGAGCACCAAGGACTGGCGGAACGCCGGCTACCCGGAAAAGCTCTGCAACGAGTTCAAGGTCGTCCTCATCGACTCGCGCGGGTTCGGCCAGAGCGACAAGCCGAAAGACCCGGCCGTCTACGGGCGCGCGCAGAAGGTTTCCGACGTGACCGCCGTGTTGGATGACCTCGGCGTGGACAAGGCCTACTACTGGGGCTTCTCCATGGGCTCCAGCATCGGCTGGGCCGTCGGCATGCTCGCGCCTGAACGCTTCCACGGCCTGGTTCTTGGCGCGTATCCCGTGCTTTCGCCGGATGTGCCTGAGATCGACCGGGTGCGATGGGAGGCCCGAGCCAAGCTCATGCGCCTGGGTATGGACGTCTACGTCGCCGCGATGGAGATGGACCAGGGCCCGCTGCCGGAGGAGAGTAAAGCCAGGCTCTTGTCAAACGACAAGGACGCCTACGCCGCCCAACAGATAGCGAATCTCGAGTGGGGCGCGCCCGACGAGGACATCGTCAACATGACGCTGCCCGCCCTCGTCTACTCCGGCACCGACGACGACTACCCCATGCCCCGGAACCACGCGCTCACCAAGCGCTCGGCATCACTCGCGCCCAACGCCAGGTTCCTGCCTCTTGAGGGACACACCCACATGTCTGCCTTCATGGCGGCGGACCTGATGATTCCCCACGTCAGGGAATTCATCGCCATGGTTGAAGACACGCGCTAGAGAGACTTGCATACGAGGGAGCAGCGCAATGCCGTTCGAAGACCAGTTCATCGACAACAACGGCGTCCGTATCCACTACGAGGTGGACGACGCGCCGGAAGACGCTCCACCACTCGTACTCATGCACGGCATGGGCATGAGCACGAAGGACTGGCACGACGCGGGCTACACGACAGCGCTCTCCGGCGAGTTCCGGCAGATCCTCATCGACTCGCGAGGGTTCGGCCAGAGCGACAAGCTCACCGACCCCGCAGGCTACGGACGCGCCCAGAAGGTTTCCGACGTTACCGCCGTGCTGGACGATCTGGGCATCGAGAA
Source organism: SAR202 cluster bacterium bin16 (assembly GCA_002238425.1). GTDB lineage: Bacteria > Chloroflexota > Dehalococcoidia > Lucifugimonadales > Australimonadaceae > Bin16. The sequence continues at coordinate 118,231 of MPMJ01000003.1, forward strand.
GGCGTTCTATTGGGGCTACTCCATGGGCGCGAGCATCGGCTGGGCGCTCGGCATGCTGGCGCCGCAACGCTTCCATGCTCTCGTACTCGGCTCCTATCCCGTCATCCCTCTGCCCGTTCCTGAGTTCGACCGCGCCCGCTGGGAGGCTCGCGCGAAGATCATGCGGCTCGGAATGGACGTATACGTGACCGCGATGGAGATGGACGCAGGGCCGCTCCCGGACGCCGACCGCGAGCGCCTGCTGGCGAACGACAAGGAAGCCTATGCCGCACAGCAACTCGCCAACCTGGACTGGGGCGCGCCGGACGAGGACATCGTCAACATGACGCTGCCCACGTTCGTCTACGCGGGTACGAAGGACGTACGCAACCACGAACCGGCCAAGCGGTGCGCGTCGCTGGCGCCCAACGCGTCGTTCCTCTCGCTGCCTGACCATACGCACGCGCAGGCGTTCCAAGTGGCGGACACGATGATTCCGCACGTGCGGAAGTTCATCGCGGGGGTCGGGGCGACCCTGTAACCCACTGCCGCGCGCTCGTGTAGCAGACGTTATACTCTGCGCCGTCAGGCTCAGGCTGATGGAGAACGGCATCTCAGGTTAGGAGTACGGAGGAGACAACATGAAAGACGGCATGCGGTTCGTTGATTGCGACATGCACGTGATGGAACCGGCTGACATCTTCGACCGGTACCTCGACCCGAAGTTCAAGGACCGCGTCATCAGCGCTCCGGGGCGCGCAGGTGGCTCCAATGTGGTGATCGACGGGCTGTCCCGGGCCGGTGACGACGACCTGCAGCAGTACCGGAAGCGCAACAGGAACGTCTCCGCCAACCAGCGACAGCCGCTCTCCGGTTCACGCTCCGCCCCGTACCTGGGCTTCGCCATCGAGCGCAACTACGACCCGGTCGCCCAGGTGATGGGGATGGAGATGGAGGGCGTGGACATCGCCGTCCTCTTCCCCACCATGGGGCTGGGGCTCATCGCGCGGAACGGCATGGACCCGCTCCTCTCGTATGCGCTCTGCCAGGCATACAACAACTGGATCTACGACTTCTGTCAGTACAGCCCTGACCGGCTGAAGTTCGCGGCGATGCTGCCATTCCACGACGTAACGCTCGCCTGCAAGGAGCTGCGCCGTTGCGTGACCGAGCTCGGTGCGGTCGGCTCCTTCATGCGGCCGAACCTCGTGAATGGGCGCTTCTGGCACTCCAACTACTGGGAGCCGCTCTACAGCCTGCACGAGGAGCTCGACGTAACGTGGGGATTCCACGAGGGCACCGGGGCGTGGTACTCCAACATGAACACGCTGTACGGCGAGAACCGCTTCTACCGGCACGTTGCGAGCCACTGGATAGAGATGCAGCAGGCGCTGGTAGCGATGATCATCGGTGGCATCTTCGAGTTCCACCCCAACCTGCGCGTCGGCTTCCTGGAGGCGCAGAACTCATGGGCGCCGGGACTTCTGAGCCGCATCGAGTGGGACTACCCGCAGTACCTAGACACCCACGCACCCTACCTTTCGCTGACGCCGAAGGAGTACTTCCGGCGCAACTGCTGGGCGGCCGTCGAAGGGAGCGAGCCTGAGATCGAGGCGACCGCCTCACTCATCGGGGCAGACCGGATGTGCATCTCGACGGATTACCCGCACTTCGACTCCAACTTCCCGAACGTGTCGAACAATCTGGTGAACGGCGTGTCGCGGGAGACGGCGGAGGCCATCCTCTACGGCGGCGCGACGCTGTATAACTTCAGCGAGGCAGATTTCGCAAAGGCCGACGAAGCCCGGCAGGTCCAGGAGGCTGCAGCGGCCCGCTAGGCACGGGTTCTGCCCTACGGCAGGCCTAACTCGTCGGCGAAGCCGAGGATGGCGGCTACTGTCGCCTCCGGTTGCTGCTCCTGCACGTAGTGCGCGCTGCCCTCTACCGGCCAACCGCGAACGTCGTCCGCGACCTCGCGCCACGCGCCAAGCACGTCCGCGTTCGCCGACGGCCCTGACCCGCCCCAGATCGACAGCACCGGCACGGTGATCTTCCGCCCGGCGGCAACCTCGGCACGCCAGTAGTCCGGGTCTTCCTCAAGTGCGAGGCGGTAATCCCAGATGACCGCATCCGCCGTGCCGGGGCGGGAGAACATCTCCACGTAGAAGGCGCGCTCCTCCGGTGAAAGGTGCGGGTTGCGATCGAGGAAGAGGCCGAAGAACAGCTCCGGTATCGCGTTCACGATCGGTTCAGCCACGTTGCGCTGGCGGAAGAAGTCGAAGTACCACTGCCGTCCGCCGGGGTCGCGGCGCTCAGAACCAACGCCCTGCGGGCCCGAATCGATCTGCACCATGCCCACGACGCGCGCCGGCAGGTCGGCGGCGATGCGCCTCGCGGTGGGCGCGCCCTTGTCGTGCCCCACGACGATGAATCGCTCATGGCCCAGATGGTCCATCAGCGCAATCGCGTCGGCCGCCATCGACGCGAGGCCGTAGGCGGAGGGGTCAGCGATGCGCTCGGAGTCGCCGTAGCCTCGACGGTCCGGTGCCACGACGGTGAACCGTTCTGACAGCGCGGGGGTTATCTGTTCCCAAGTGTGGCGCGTGCGCGGGAAGCCGTGGAGCAGCAGCAGCGGGAATCCGCTCCCGGAAGTTTCGTACGCCGTGCGTACGCCGTTGACCGTGGCGAACCGCGCCTCGCCCATGGAGTGCTTACGGCCAGACGAAGCTGAGGATGATGAGCAGGGCGCCGGTAGCGATGACGCCACCGGCGGCCACGGGCCAGAGGATGTAACCGATGTCTTCAGCGTTGCTGAACGGCCAGATCAGGTCTTTCACGAATCAACTCCTCGTGGAACTAGCGCCATCATAGTCGGGCTGACTGCACCGCTGTCAACGCGAGCGCGAACAGCCGAATGTCACTCTTTGCCTGCCTCAGTCTCACGCATCGCATCGACGGTACAACGTATGCCCTCTTCAAGCGACACAGCCGCGCGCCACCCGAGCCCTCGCTCCGCACGGCGGACGTCCAGGTAGATGCGATGGACGTCGCCCGGACGCTCAGCCGCGTGTTCCGGGTTGCCGCTGTAGTCAGTGGCCCCGGCGAGCGCGTCGAACACCTGCGCAACCGTCGTCCCTTCTCCCGTTCCGATGTTGTATACGCCGTCCTCGGCCTGAGCGAGCGCCAGCACGTTCGCGCGCACCACGTCGTCCACGTACACGTAGTCCCGTTCATGCGAGCCGTCGCCGAAGATCGTGGGAGGCCGTCCGTGCATCATGGCATCGGCGAAGATGGCGACGACCCCCGCCTCGCCGAACGGGTCCTGCCGCGGGCCGTAGACGTTGCCATAGCGCAGGATGGTGTAATGGATGCCCGAGAGAGCGCAGTGCGTCTGCACGTATGCCTCGGCTGCCGCCTTGGACGCGCCGTAGGGCGAGAGCGGACTGACGGGATGCTCCTCATCGGCGGGCAGCCGCTCCGGTTCGCCATAGAGTGCGCCGCCCGTCGAACTGAACACGAAGCGCCCCACCCCATAAGCGGCGCACTGCTGGAGGACATTCAGCGTGCCCAGCACATTCACTTCGGCGTCGTGCATCGGGTCACGGACGGACTCACTGACGCTGGCGTGGGCGGCGACATGGAAGACAACCTCCGGCCGTGCGGCCTCGAACGCAGCCGCGAGCGCCGGACTGCGGATGTCGATCTCGTAGAGTGTTGCCTGCGGATTGACGTTCTCTCGCTTGCCGGTGGCCAGGATGTCCACGGCAGCGACGCTATGTCCGTCCGCGATGAGCGTGTCCACGAGGTGGGAGCCGATGAAGCCCGCCCCGCCTGTTACCAGAACGTTCAACGTGCGTACGCCTTTTACGCTGCCTTAGCCAACGGATTGTTCCGAGATGTTACCCCGTACACAGGCGTACCAGCCTCCTCCGCACTCCTGCCGGAAGCTATGAGCCCGCGCAATCGGCAACATTCTGTAACAAACTGCAACATCTACTTCTGCTTCTCCAGCCCCCGCAAGGAGCGGCCGACGCGCATATGCGCCAACCTCATGGTAGGAGCGCCCGGAGGCGCGGGGCAAGAGGATGATGTCGCAGCGACCCGCCTGCACTTCACAGGCGGTAGTAGCGCAAGGCGTTCCGGCTCAGAATCGCTTCCTTGTCGGTGTCTGCCAACTCTTCGCTCTCGCGTACTTCCTGTATCTCCCGCTTGCACATCTCCGTCGTGACCTCGTGGGGGAAGTCGCTGGAGTACAGGAAAGCGTCAGGGCTGTACCGCGTCGCCGCGAACCCGAGCGCAGGCTCCTCACCTTCGCATCCAACATACAGCCGCCCCTCGCGGATGTGCCGCAGGATGTACTCGCTGGGTATCTCGTCGCCGTGCGGGCCGTACTCGCCCTCCGGGTCGTCTTCGATGTGCGTGACGTGCGAACGGTCGAACCGTTCCATCACCATGAGGAACCAGCCGATGCCGCCTTCCAGGAAGCTCATCCGCATGTTGGGGAATCGGTCCAGCACGCCGTTGAAGACGATGCTGGCCATCCCGATCATGACGCCCATCGGGTGCCCCATCGCGTGGACGGGCGCATACCGGTTGAGGTCGTCGAATCCCATGCCGTCGTGGCAGCCTCCGTGGACGGCGACCGCGCAGCCCAGCCGGTCCGCCTCCTCGTACACGGGCCAGAATGTTTTCGAGCCCAGGTGCGTGAGTCCGCGCGACGGCAGCATCGCGCCGACCATGCCCAGCTCGGTTACCGCGCGCCGGAGTTCCTCAACCGCTGCCGACGGGTCCTGCATCGGGATGAGGGCCATGCCCTTGAAGCGCGAGTCCCGGGCGCAATAGGTGGCGTGGAGCCAGTCGTTGTACGCCCGCGTCGCGGCGACCGCCCAGTCGATGGCGGTGATCTTGCCGTAGGCGAGTCCCTGCGTCGGGTAGAGCACGGTGGTGTCGATGCCGACGTCGTCCAGGAAGGTCATCCACTCGTCCGGCCCAACCACGCCTCGCTTGACCCGTTCGGGGTCCGGGTGGATCAGGTGGTAGCGGTGGAAGTGGTCGAAGGGCGGGAAGATGGTCCGCATCCTGTCCCTGAGGAAGGGGGTCGGCAGAAACTCCCTGATCCCGTCGTTGTCCTCCTGGACATGCCCGTCCGCGTCGATGACCAGCTCGATGTTCGCGCTCATGGCCTTCCCCCTTCGCACCCAGGATTCTGCTGCGCGGAGTATAGACCCCGCCCTGTCCATGTCCAAACCGGGAACAGAACGGTGGGAGGAAACGGGGGCGTATAGTGATGCAGCCCCATGCGCACTCCGAACGAGCAGCCAGCCGCGTCCGCAACGCAGAGCGCCGTTTCCCGGCAGGCGCTGCACTACCCGGACTACCGCATCCTCTGGTTCACCACGGCCCTCGTGGCAGGGGGCATCTGGTTCCAGCAGGTTACGCTCGGCTGGCTCGCTTACGACCTCACCCGCGATGCGCTGCATACTGCTGGCGTCGTCGGCGTCCGGACTCTCCCGCTGCTGCTGTCACCGGTGACGGGAGTGATCGCTGACCGCGTCGACCGGCGGAAGCTGCTGCTGGTGGACCAGGCGCTGGTCACTGTGCTCGTGTTCGGTTTCGCGTTCGTGCTGCTGTACGACCTGCAGCAGTTGTGGCACCTGTACGTATTCGCGCTGGCGTTCGGGCTGCTGTGGGCAGGGAACAACCCGGTGCGTCACGTGCTCATCGCAAACACGGTGCCTCGCGAGGCGCTGATGAACGCGACGGCGATGATCTCCATGTCGTTCAACCTCATGCGCGCTGTCGGCCCGGCCGTCGGCGGGCTGGTCATCGCCTTCTTCGGGCCGGGTGTCAACTTCCTCATCCAAGGCGTCCTCTTCCTGGCGGCGCTGCTGCTCGTCACCCGCATGCGGACTCCGTACTCCAACACGGACCAGAACCGCGCCCGGGAGAGCTCGCCGCTGCAGAACCTCAAGGAAGGATTCGCCCGTGTCCTCAGCGACCCATCCACACGCATCACCGTCCTGATGACCTTCGCGATGTCGATCACCATGCTGGCGATGGTGTTCAACCAGTTGCCGGTCTACACCGCGGAGATCCTGCTCAACACGGATGGAACGTACCTCGGGCTGGTCCTGATGGCGATGGGCATCGGCGGATTCCTGGGAACGACGCTGATCGCGGTGTTCAGCTCGGCGCGGCGGAAGGGGGTAATCGCCTCCGTGGCTTTCGTACTGTCGGCGGTCAGCGTCGTCGTCCTCTCGCAGGTGGACGAACTCTGGATGGCGATGCTTGCGCTCCTGCTGCAGCAGATGTTCGTGCAGGTGGTGATGACGATGAACATGACCATCGTCCAGTCGCTGACGCCGGACCGGCTGCGGGGCCGAGTGATAGGCGTCTACCAGATGGAGATCGGCATGATGCCGTTCTGGGGGTTGGTGGGCGGGGGGCTCTCCCGGGTGTACGGGGTGGACAACGCCTTCTTGATCGCGGGTATCGCAGGGCTGGTGATCATCGCCCTCGCAACCATTGCGTTCCCGCGCTACCGGCGGATGGAACTGTAGGCGGCGCGGGCCAGCAGAAGCGACGCAGGAGAGCGGCGCGTATAATCGGCGCGCGTGCGGTGAAGGGAGCAGGTGTGGCATCAGGCGGCTCGACAGGCGGGTCCCAGGGTAGGACGGGACAGCGCGGCATCTTCTACGGCTGGTACATCGTGGCGGCCGTTTTCTTCATGGCGTTCGTCTCCATCGGCTTCCGGCAGAGTTACGGACTGTTCCTCCCATCGTGGACGGAGGAGTACGAAGTGTCGGTCTCGTTCCTGTCCACCGTTGCTTTCGTCGGGTGGATGGTGAACGGCGTAGCGCAGCCGGTAGTTGGCGGGCTGGCCGACCGGTACGGTGCGCGGGTGGTGGCCGCCGTAAGCGTCGCGGTGCTCGGCTTGAGCACAGTGGCGATGGCGTTCTCGTTCAACATCTGGATGCTGGCGTTCTTCTACGCCACGCTCGCATCGTTCTCCAACGCCGGAGCGATGTTCACGCCGATAACGCCGCTCATAGCACGCTGGTTCGTGCGGAGGCGCGGCGCGGCGCTGAGTGTCATCACCGCCGGCGGCTCCGGCGGCGCGATGCTGCTGATCCCGTTCGCGGCCTACCTCCTGGAACTTGCCAACTGGCGTGTCGCGCTCGGAGCCATCGCAGGAATATTGCTGGTGCTGGTGCTGCCACTGGTGCTGGTGGTGATCCGCAACCGTCCGTCGTTGCTGGGGTTGAGGCCGGACGGCGACACAGCGACGATGGCGGACGGATCCCAGAGGCCGCAGATAATCGACGGGCCGCTCACCGTATCGCACTGGCGGCAGGCGTACCGCTCCGCCCCTATGTGGCAGCTCACACTCACCTACGTCGTCTGCGGCGTAACAACGGCGGTCATCGCCGTGCACTTCGTCTCCTTCGCGAAGACGGAGGGCATCAACGAGACGACCGCCGCCATCGCGTTCGGCCTGCTCAGCTTCGCCAACATGGCGAGCGTGCTCGTGATGGGATTCTTCATCTCTGACCGCGTCCAGCGGAAGAATGCGCTCACCTTCATCTACGCGGTGCGCGGGCTGGGCTTCCTGGCGCTGCTGGTAATACCGGGCACGGTGGGGCTGTGGGTGTTCGCGGTCATCGCTGGCAGTTCGTGGCTGGCGACGGTGCCGCAGACGAGCGCGCTTGCGGCGGAGGTGTACGGCGTCCGCAACGTGGGCTCCATCACCGGGATGCTGACGATGGTGCACATGTGCGCCGGGGCGGTTGCCGTCCTTGCGGCTGGTTTCACCTTCGATCTCTTCGGCTCCTACGACCCGGTGTGGGTGGTGTCCGTGGCGATGCTGGGCGGGGCATCGCTAATGGCCTGGCTGGTGCGTGAGCGCGAGGTCTCGGCCCGTTACGTGCCCATGCGGCTCGCGGAGGCGTAGGGCGTGGGCATACGCGCGCATCACTCGGAGCCGACGGACTCGGAACTGCTGGAGTGGCTCGTCCACACACTGGACTCGATCCTCGGACAGGGGCCGGTGGTGA
>MPMJ01000036.1 GCA_002238425.1 SAR202 cluster bacterium bin16
GGAGTTGAAGGACGAGCTCGTCCAGTACCTCCTCTACTACAACACGGAGCGGCCCCACCAAGGCTTGGGTGGCAAGACACCCCTCGAAACCATGCAGAATCTGTCAGCGAATTAGCTGACATCTACAGGAATGACGGATGGGGCGGGACGTAGGGGCAGTTCGCGAACTGCCCCTACAACAGGCGAGATCCCTGCCTGCGCACGCTAAAGCGCGGGAACGACGGAACTGCGTTGACACCCTGCGAGGTGCGGCTTACCTTTACGCCTACCTGCGGGGCGCATCGCTGCGTAAGTCGGAGCGCTTGCTGGATTCCCGCTTTCGCGGGAATGACGGGGAATAAGCGGGAATGACGGGGAACAGGAGGAGCCGTCCGCCATGCTGACGCCTGAACAGAATGATCTGCTCGCCAGGGTGGGGCCGGGGACGCCGATGGGGCGGCTGATGAGGCGGTATTGGCATCCGGTCGCTGCAGTAGGGGAGCTGGACGACAACCCGGTGAAGGCGATACGCCTGATGGGCGAGGACTTGGTGCTGTTCAAGGACGTGACGGGTGAGTACGGGCTGCTGGAGCGCCACTGCCCGCACCGCCGGGCCGACCTCTCGTACGGTTGGGTGGAGGAGGACGGCGGGCTGCGGTGCAGTTACCACGGGTGGCTGTTCGATACCGAGGGGCGGTGCATCGGGCAGCCGTTCGAGCAGATCGCGCACCCGGAGGCGAACTTCAAGGAGAAGGTCCGCGCGCCTGCGCACCACGTACAGGCGAAGGCGGGGCTGCTCTGGGCGTACACCGGCGAAGAGCCCGTGCCGGAGCTGTGGGACTGGGACCGCTTCTACGACCGCGGCTACAAGCAGGTGGTCTTCTCCGAGATACCGTGCAACTGGCTGCAGTGCCAGGAGAACTCGATAGACCCGGTGCACTTCGAGTGGCTGCACTCCAACTGGTCGCTCCGACGCAATGGGAGCAGCGAATACTCGCCGACGCACACGCGCATCGGGTTCGAGGAGTTCGAGTTCGGCATCCGGTACCTGCGCATCCGCTCCGACACCGACGAGGAGAACGAGCTGTGGAAGGTGGGGCGGGTGTGCCTGTGGCCGAACGCGCTTTACACCGGCCACTTCGAGTGGCGCGTGCCGATAGACGACGAGAACACGCTGAGCGTCGGATGGTTCATCGATCCCATCCCCGGCGAGCAGCCGTTCGAGCAGGAACACATCCCGTACTGGCATTCGCCCATCGTGGACAAGGAGACGGGGCGCTGGATATCCAGCCACATCATGAACCAGGACTTCATCGGATGGGTCGGGCAGGGCAGCGTCAGCGACCGGTGGAATGAGCACCTGGGCGAGAGCGACCGCGGCGTCATCATGCTGCGCAAGCAGTTCATGGACGATCTCGCCGTCATCGAGGACGGGGGCGATCCGAAGGGCATCCTGCGCGACGCAGACCGCAACGCGATGGTACCGCTGCCGCGCATTCGAGCGGAGATAGGGCAATTCGCACCCACGAAGCACCCGCCGCGCTTCCCGTTCCTCGTGGACCAGCCGGAGGCCGTCAGCAGCGAGTACCACGCGCTGTGGGCGGAATACGGGGGCGAGTTGCCTTCGTAGGGGTGCCCTCACTTCTCGGCCGCGCCCACTACCCCGTTCACCGCCATCCCCGTATCAAGTGCGGGGCAGGCTCCAGCCCTCTCCATGTCAAAGGGGAAGGGACCAGGCACCCTCCCACCCGCTTGGGCTGCGAGAATCCCGTTTCGCGGGGATGACGTATGGGGCGGGACGCAAGGGTATTTCGCGAACCGTCCCCTACGACAGGTGAATCTCCTGCCATTGGCACCTTGACACGGACCGTGTAGCCTGTTGTCCGAATGTTTGACAAGTGCGCACACACCGTTAGACTGTGTGTCACAGTTACTGTGGAGTTGAGGGGATGAAGAACATCACCGTGGCTGTTGACGACGAAACCTACCGTTCTGCGCGTGTCCGCGCGGCGGAATTGGACACGACCGTGTCGGCGCTGGTCCGCGAGTACCTGCGATTACTTTCCGTAAGACACGAAGAGGAATCGCAGGCGGAAACAGTGGCCGATCGGCGCCACAGGCTGCTGCGGGACGTGGTCGCAGACTTCGATGCGCGCGGCATAGGGCTGCGCGTTGCGGACAGCCTTTCCCGCGAGGAGCTGCTCGACCGCGCAGCCGCTCAGATCGACGCCGAGGCGAAACGTCGTAGCGTAAGGAATCGCAGGCTGCGTCCTTAGCGGACGCTTCACACCGCATTTAGGTGTCCCTACCTTTCATCGTGTGCGCTTTCGCGCACGTGTGACCTGCCGGTCACTCTGGATTCCCGCTTTCGCGGGAATGACGACAGGGGCGGGAGTGACGAAAGGGCGGGGATGACGAGGAGCCGTTAGTCCGTGGGCGTGATGCCCATGCTGTCGAGCATGGCACGCACTCGAACCTCGACCTCGTCGCGGATGCGGCGCACCCTTTCGATGGGCTGTCCGGCGGGGTCGTCCAAGCCCCAGTCCTCGCTGGGGACGAACACGGCGGGGCAGGCCTCGTCTATGGCGCACCCCATCGTGTAGGCGTAATCCGCCTCATCCACCATCTGCTGGTCGATCACCTTCGGGTAGTGCCCCGTCAGCGGGATGCTGCGCTCCTCCATCGCCTGCGTCACGACGGGGTTCAGCGTGCTGCCGGGCAGGGTGCCTGCCGAGCGAGCGTTGACGGCGCCTCCGGAGAGGGCGCGCGTGAACGCCTCCGCCATCTGGCTCCGTCCCGAGTTGTGGACGCACACGAACAGCACTTTCACATTCATTCCCGCGTATTCACCCCGTCCTCACCTTTCCCCATCGAGGGGGGAAGGGAACAAACGATGCCGCACCGCACCTCTCATCTCCGGTTCACCCTCACGCTGGCCCGCTCCCCTCAAGGGAAGGGGGAGCAACGCTCTCACCACGCAGCAGTCGATAGCAGAGGGCGGCGAGCGACGTGCCTGCTATCGGCCCCACGACGTATATCCAGAAGCTGCCGAGCTCGCCTGCCACGAGGGCGGGGGCGAACGAGCGCGCGGGGTTCATGGACGCGCCGGATATGGGGCCGGCGAAGATGGCTTCCAGTCCCACGGTCGCGCCGATGGCGATCGCGGCGCTCTGGCCGACGGCGCGGACGTCCGTCGCAACGGCCATGATGACGAACATGAGGATGAACGAGAGCACCGCCTCGAGCGCGAGCGATTGCAGGTCACTGCCGGAGGGAAGCGTCGCGCCCATGGAGCCGACGTTGCCGAACATGGCGAGGAGCGTGAGGCTCGCGATGGTCGCGCCGGTCAACTGCGCCGCCCAGTAGAGCGGGGCCATCCGGACTGGAAAATGACGCGCGAGCGCGAAGGCGAACGTAACCGCGGGGTTGATGTGCGCGCCGGATATGTGGCCTGTTGCGTAGATCATCGCCGCGACTGTCAGACCAAACACGATGCCGATGCCGAGCGTGCCGATGCCGCCGCCCGCGAGGTCGTCGATGATGATGGCGCCGGTCCCGGCGAAGACGAGGGCGAACGTTCCCACAGCCTCGGCGGCGAGCCGGCGCAGCGTCGGTGCGTAAGGCATGCGCCGATGATAGACGCGGTAGCCGGGGATTCGGTTAACGTTGCGCTAACGCTGCGGAGCGGGGTGGACGTTCGCAGCCGCCCGGTGGGGGCCGTTCGCGAACCGCCCCTACGCGAACCACACCGCGTGCGCTGCTGCGCAAGTGCGACCTGCCGGTCGCATGGATCCCCGCCGGTGCGGAAATGACGGGGGTGGTTCGACAGGCTCACCATGAGCGGGAGAGGGCAGACCATGAGCGGGGGGGCAGCATGACCGGGGGAAGGCAGACCATGATCGGGGGAGGGCAGCATGACAGGCAGGCGGTTTGACCTGCCTGCGCTGAGGGGGTAGGTTGCCGTCAGCACACCCCCGAGAGGCAGGATGGCTTCGCAGACCCCGAGAAACGACCTGAAGTACCTGCTGCTGACGCTGTACCTGCCCTCCATCTCCATGGGCCTGGGGTTGGGCCTCACGGTTCCTGTCATCCCGGAACTGGCCCAGCAGATGGGCGTCGAACTGGAAGGGGCGGCGCTCGTCTTCGTGTTCCAACTGCTGGGCACGCTCGCTGCGCCGCTGCCGACCGGATTCCTGATCGACAGGCTCGGACGGCGGCGCGTGCTGCTCGCGGGGCCCATCATCACGGCGGTGGCGTCACTGCTGGTCGCAAAGGTTGCGCTGGAAGGGGCGGACGGCTCGTTCATCGAACTGCTGATCTACCGCTTCATCGCCGGGTGGGGCGAGCAGATGTGGATGATGAGCCGCATCACCGTCATCGCCGACACCGGGGCGTCGAGCCAGCGCGGCAAGCAGGTCACGCAGATGTTCGGGGTACAGCAGATCGGCAACCTGTCCGGCCCGGTCGTCGGCGGGTTCGCCGCGGTGCTGCTGGGGCTTTGGGCGCCGTTCGTCATGCACGCGGCCATCGTCGTCGTCGCGCTCATACCCAGCTTCTACGTGCTGCGGGAGAGCGCGCCGCCCGCGCGTCCACGGCAGGCGTCGGCTTCCGGCGCGCCTCCGCCGGGGGTGTGGCGTCACATGATGGCCGCCCCGATCCCGGCCGTGTTCATCGTGCAGTTCCTCGCAAATGTCACTCGCGGCGGCGTCTTCGGAGGAGGCGTCATCGTCACGTATGCGGCCTACGACCCCTACAACCTGGAACCGGACGAGATCGGGCTGCTGCGCGGCTCGATGGCCGCGGTCGCCATCCCCATCGTCTTCGCGGGCGGGTACGTGATGGACAGGTTCGGGCGGAAGTACACCATCATTCCCGGGCTCATTCTGTCCGGCGGTTCGATGGTGTTCCTCGCGGTGACGGCGTACCTCGAGTCCTCGCTCGCGTGGTTCATCGCGGCGTTCGTCGCCGTGCATATGTCCGTGAACATCATCTCCGGCAACATGCAGACGCTGGGGACCGACGTCGCGCCCGTGGAGGCTCGCGGCAAGTTCTTCGGCGTGTCGCGAACCGTCGCACAGGCCGGGGCGACGCTCAGCCCTGCGAGTTGGAGCTGGCTGACGGCGCTGTCCACCGCCACAGTGGGCTTCGGATTCCTGAGCGCAACGGCGTTCGTGGGGGCGCTCATCGTGATATTCCTGATACCGGAAACACTGCGGCGGGAGCAACCGGCCCAGGCCGCAGAGTCAACCAAGACCTGAGGAGGAGGGCGTCATGACCTACCTGGACGACAACAACCGGCTCGTGACAGCGCCGGAACCGCGCTGGATAACGAGCCCCAAGCGTCTGCGGGTGTTCTTCGGCGGCGCGCCGATCGTGGACTCCACGCGCGCGAACCTGTTCCGGGGCGGCGGTCCGCCGGTGTACTACTTCCCGAAGGACGACGTGCAGCAGGGCGCGCTCACGGTCACGGGACGCACCGAGACGAACGCTCGCGGGACGATGTCGCTGTACGACGTTCGGGTGGGGGAGCGCTCCGCGGAGGGCGCCGCGTGGGAGTACACCGAGACGGCGGACGACATGCCGTTCCTCGCGGGGATGTTGTCGTTCCGCTGGAACGAGATGGACGCCTGGTACGAGGAAGAGGAGGAGGTGTTCGTCCACGCGAAGGACCCGTTCAAGCGCATCGAGGCCTTCAGGTCGGCGCGTCACGTCGAGGTCTTCGCCGAAGGCGAGAAGGTCGCCGACAGCACCTCGCCGATGGTGCTGCTGGAGCCGGGGCACCCGCTGCGCTTCTACCTGCCCAAGATGGACGTTCGGATGGAGCTGCTGCGTTCCAGCGAGACGGTGAGCCGCTGTCCGTACAAGGGGAAGGCTGGCTACTACAATGTGGAGACGGAGAGCGGCTTGCTGGAAGACGCCGCGTGGTGCTACAAGTATCCGACGACGGAAGTAGCCGGTGTGGCGGGGCTGGTCTGCTTCTTCAACGAGCGCGTGGACGCCATCCACGTCGACGGCGAGGAGTTGGAGAAGCCGGTCACCAACTGGCGGCGGTAGGGGTCCGGGGGCAGGGCGGTTCGCGAACCGCCCCTACGGGTCAGGAACGACGGCAACGAAGGAGGAACTGACATGGCCGGAACCAGGAACGGTTACTCAGAGGCGGAGTGGCAGGCACGGGTGGACCTGGCTGCGGCGTACCGCCTCACCGATCACTTCGGGATGACGACGCTGATCTTCAACCACATCACGTCGCGGGTGCCCGGCACGGACGACCAGTTCTTCATCAACGAGTACGGACTCGGGTACGACGAGGTGAAGGCCTCCAATCTCGTCACGATAGACCTGGACGGCAACATCCTGACGGAGGGCGACCACCGCATCAATTTCGCCGGCTACATAATCCACTCTGCGGTCCATGGCGCGCGGCACGACGTGAACTGCGTGATGCACACGCACACGCCCTATGGCATGGCCGTCTCCGCGCTGGAGGAAGGGCTGCTCCCGCTGCAGCAGGACACGTACCGCTTCCACGAGCGCGTCGCGTACCACGAGTTCGAGGGGGTCGCGGTCGACACGGACGAGTGCGAGCGGCTCGTTACCGACCTCGGCGACAAGAACGCGATGATCATGCGGAACCACGGACTGCTCACGGCGGGCCGCACCGTCGCGGAGGCGTGGACGCTCATGTGGCAACTCGAGCGCGCCTGCCAGGTGCAGGTGCTCGCGCAGTCCACGGGACAGGCGCTGCACCAGGCGCCGCTGCCGGCGATCGAGAAGGCCGCGTCGCAACTGGAGCAGACGCACGGCTCGATGGAGTGGGACTGGCTGCTGCGCGTGCTCGACCGGAAGGACACGTCGTACCGGGAGTAGGGGGGCAGGTGGCCGCTACAGCCATCCTTGATTCCCCAACCATCAACCAGTGACTTGCAAAGGTGGGCTGAGGGCGGCTCAGGCATGGCAAGTGCATTTGCGTATTTCTGTATTTGTCATATCCTTGGATCAGAGAAGTGACTTCGGGAGGCTTGCGGGATGGAAGCTGCGAAGAAGAAGAGGCTCACCCTGGACCTGGACCCTCCTTTCCAGCGCCGGCTGAAGGCGGTCGCTGCGCTCAAGGGCGTCAGCATGCGCCAGTACTGTGAAGTCGCTATCGGCCGGGAGTTGATGAAGGACGAGGAAAGCGGCGTGTCCGGAGGAGGCTTTGACCGCCAGGCATTCGAGCGCGTCGTCGCAAAGCGAAGGCAACTCTTCGGCGGGAGGCGTCTGCCCGGGAATTCTGCCGACTTGATCCGTGAGGCCCGTGAGATCAGGGACGCTGAGACCGAGCACTGGGCATGAGCGAGTTCGTCGTGGTGGATGCCAGTCTGGCGGTCAAGTGGCTGCTAGAGGAAGAGTATTCCGATAGGGCGACCGCCTTGACCCTGCTGTGGGATGAGCAAGGCATCCAACCGATCGCCCCGTTCCTTCTGCCCTTCGAGGTGGCCAACGCTCTTCATCGGCGAGTGGTGCGCGGGGAGATGGAGGTGGAGGCTGCCGCAGGCCTGATGCAAGACCTGATGGCGGTGGGAGTCGCGTTGACCGAGACACCCGACCTCCACCGCCGGGCGTTGGAGCTCGCCAGCCAGCTCCGCCAAGGGGCGGCCTACGACGCACACTACCTCGCGCTCGCGGAGAGCCTCGATTGCGAGTTGTGGACCGCCGACCAGCGGTTCTACCGAGCCGCAAGCCCAAGCATCGGCAACGTGCGTTGGATAGGAGAGCCCAACGCGCTGGTGTAATGCAAGAGGGATCAGGCGCGTTCCAGGGCGTTGACGATGGCGTCGCCGATGGCTTGGGTGGAGGCTGAGCCGCCGAGGTCTACGGGCATCGGTTCGCCGTCGCGGAGGACGCTCTCTACGGCGGCGTCGACGGCGTCGGCGGCTTCTGTTTCGCCGAGGTGGCGGAGCATCATGGCGCTGGAGAAGACGGTGGCCATCGGGTTCGCGATGCCCTTGCCGGCGATGTCGGGCGCACTGCCGTGCACCGGCTCGAACACGGACGGGAAGGCGCGTTCCGGGTTGATGTTGCCGCTGGGGGCGAGGCCCATGCTGCCCGTGATGATCGCGCCGATGTCGGTCAGCACGTCGCCGAAGAGGTTGCTGGCAACGACGACGTCGAACGACTGCGGGCGTCGGATGAAGTTCATGCACGCCGCGTCGACGAGCAGCGATTCGGTCTCGATGTCCGGGTACTCGGCGGCCACTTGGTCGAACACCTCGTCCCACAGCACCATGCCGTAGCCCTGGGCGTTCGACTTCGTGATGGAGGCGAGGCGGCGCTTCTTGTTGCGCGAGCGCGCCAGTTCGAAGGAGTAACGCACGACGCGCTCGATGCCGCGCCGGGTGAACACGGAGGTCTGCACTGCGACTTCCTCCGGGAAGCCCTTGTACTGGAAGCCGCCGACGTTGGCATACTCGCCCTCCGTGTTCTCGCGGATGACGATCATGTCGATGTCACCGCTCTCCATCCCCCGCAGGGGCGACGTGACGCCCGGCAGCAGGATGCTGGGACGCTGGCAGACGTACTGGTCGAAGCCGCGCCGCATCGGGAGCAGCAGCCCGTTCAGCGTGACGTGGTCCTGGATGTCCGGGTGGCCGACCGCGCCGAAGAAGATGGCGTCGAACCCACGGAGCGTGTCCAGCCCGTTCGTGTCCATCATCCTGCCGTGCTCGAAGTAGTAGTCGGAGCCCCACGGGAACTCGGTGTACGTGCACTCGACGCCGAACCTTCGTTGCGCCGCGTTCAGCACCTTGATGCCTTCCTCGATGACCTCCGGCCCGATGCCGTCTCCGCGGATAACCGCTATCTCGTGCTTGCCCATGCGCGCGCCTTCCTCCGTCCGTGTTTGGGGTGGTGGGGATTCTCCCACGCTCCCGCCGTCCACGCTACAATTGGGTGAGTTGGCGGAAACTCCATGAATCCGAAACCTCCCGTGCATCGTAGTAAACATCGTAGGGAAAGTGTGCCGCGCTATGGCGAGCGGTGAGAACGTGTCCCTGTCGCTGGCTATCGAATCGGACTCCGTTCTGGCTTCTCGTGTTGCGGCCGGAGACGCGGGCTCTCTCGAGGAGCTCTACAACCGCTACGGTGTGCAGGTGTTCAGCATGGCGTACGGGATACTCAGGGACTACGCACTCGCCGAGGACCTGGCACAGGAGGTCTTCATGGCCCTCTGGACGCGGGCAGGGCGGTTCGACGCTGCGAAGGGCGTGTTCCGGCACTGGTTCCTGCACCTGGCGCACAACCGCGTGATAGACGAGGTGCGCCGCAGGCGCCGCGTCGCGCTGATGGACGCCGACAAGGCGCCCGAGGATGCGACGCTCGGACTTGTGTCCAACGGCGACACCGCCGACGAGGCGATCACTGCGGTGCTGGTCGGCGAAGCGCGCGAGGCACTGCGGGCACTGCCGGAGGAGCAGCGTGTCGTCATCGTGATGGCGTACCTGGAGGGCGCGACACAACAGGAGATAGCGCAGCGCACGGGGACACCCCTCGGAACGGTGAAGACCCGCCTGCGATTGGGACTGAGCAAGTTGAGGCAAACGATGAATGCACCCGCAACGGAGGGGGCGTGATGGCGGATGAGCCAGTGGGCCCGCCTGGCGACGACGTAGCCGATCTGCTGCCGGCCTATGCCCTTGGGGCGCTGGACGCAGCGGACGCGCTGGTCGTCGAACGCGCCATCGAGCGCGAGCCGCGCTACCAGGAGATGCTGGAGCAGCACCTGGAGAGCGTTGGCGCGCTCGCAGGCTCGCACACGTTCGCCGTTCCGAGCGCAGAGGTGCGCGAGCGCATAATGGGCCGCGTACGCGCCTTCGAGACGGCGCCGGTCGTGCGACCCGCGCCGCGCGTGCCGTTCGCGCTGCTGCGCTCGCCGTGGCGGTCATGGGGCTGGGCGCGTTCTCGACCGTGCAGCAGCAGCGCGTAGTGCAGCTGCAGGACGAGGTGGAGGTGGTGACGGCAGAGGCGGAGGGAGTCCGCAGCGACCTCGTCGGGCTCACGGACCACGTTGCCGACAGCGTGGCCATGACGGAGCTGACGCCCGCGCAACCCATCGCACAGTCCGATGCGGCGGACAAGCAGCCGGACGACTCATCCGAGGGCGAGCAGTTGTCGGAGGAGCAGGGCTTCCGCTATCAGGCAGGGAAGGCCCGCGGGATACTCATCACCCGTCCGGACGGCCAGAGCATGCTGGTGGTGCGAGGCCTCAGCACTCTGGAACCCGGCTTCATCTACCGCGCGTGGTGGTGGGACGCGGAGCACCAGACCAGGAGCGCGGCCGTGTTCACGGTGGGGGAGGACGGCTACGCGTGGGTGAAACTGCTTGGACACCCGGGCGGCATGAGCAGGCTCGGCGTGAGCGTCGAGTCGGAGATGGGCGCCGTCGAACCCGGCCCGGAGATCGTGCTGCACGGCCACGTCCACGTGGTGGACCCAAAGGGCGAGGACTCTGCGCAGTAGGCGCGTGGGCTACGCGCTGCGGCTTGCGGGCCTACGTTCTCTGAGAGGATGCCGCGCGCTAAAGCGCGGGCTGCGCTCTGCTCAGCATGACACGGCGCGCGGCCTCCTGTTCCCCGCCCCGGTGTGCCCTGGCGGGCCTCTGGATTCCCGCCTTCGCGGGAATGACGGGAGGAAGCAGAACCTCAGGGTCAGTGGGCTACATGAACTCCGGCGGGCGGTGCTCCGCCCATGGATGCGCAGCCTCGAACGCGGCGGACGCGCGCAGCAGCGCCGATTCCTCGCCCAAGCGTCCTACGAGCATCAGCCCCACGGGCAGGCCCTCGGCGGTGAAGCCGCAGGGGATGCTGGCGGCGGGTCTTCCAGTAAGGTTGGCGTGCAGGCAGAACGGCGTGAAGCCCCATGACGGATGCACGTCCCGACCTCCGATAGATTTCGGGTTGCGCTCGACGGGGAACGCGGGGACGGCCATGGTCGGGAGCGCGAGGACGTCGTACCGCTCGAACAGTTCGTCGAACCAGTGGCGGTGCCACTCGCGCATGTGCAGCGCCTCGGCGTAGCGCGACGCGGGCCACGCCTTCGCGTCGGTCAGCCACTTCAGGAGCATCGACGGCAGGAAGTCGCCCTGGCCGCCCTCGATGGCCGGGCCGAGCGCGATCATCAGGTCCGTCAGCATGAACGTGACGAATGCCCAGATGGCATCGTCCGTCGCGACGGCGGGCATGTCTTCGTCGACGCTCGCACCCAGCTCGGCGAACGCCTGCGCGCCCGCCTGTGCGAGCGCCAGCACCTGCGGGTCGGTGGGCTGGCCGTCCATCGTGCCGCCCCACGCGATGCGCAGGCCGTTCACGGACGGCGCTTCGACCGCCGCGAGGTAGTCGTCCTTCGCCTGTCCCAGCGAACGCGGGTCGCGGGGGTCCGGCCCGGCGAGGATGTCGAGGAGCAGGGCGGAGTCGCGTACGTTCGTGGACATCGGGCCGTTCTGCGAGAGGCCTCCCCACGTAGTGTTCGAGGTGTAGTCGCTGGGCACCCGGCCTGCGCCGGGCTTGATGCCGTAGACCCCGCAGAAGCTCGCGGGGATGCGGATGGAGCCTCCCGCGTCGCCGCCGTTGCAGAGCGGCACGAGCCGCGCCGCGAGCGCCGCGCCCGACCCGCCGCGCGCCCCGCCCGCGCGGCGCCGCCGCGCTCCCCGCCCCTGCCCCCGCCGGCCGTGCGCGTCGTGTCCCACGGGTTGTAGCACGGCCCCGCGATCGTGCTCTCGGTCGTGCCCTTCCAGCCGAAATCGGGCGTGTTTGTCTTGCCGACGATGATGGCGCCGCTGGCGCGTATGCGCTCTGAGACGATGTCGTCGTTCTTCGGGACGTTGTCGCCGAAGAGCAGCGAGCCGAAGGTGGTGCGGATGCCCTTCGTGGCGTTGAGGTCCTTGATGCCGAACGGGACGCCGTGCAGCGGCCCGAGCTCTTCGCCCGCGATGACCGCCGCCTCCGCTCGGTGCGCCTCAGCCATCGCCTGCTCGGGCACGGTGGTGATGAACGCACGGATCTCGCCGTCGTACTTCGCGATGCGCTCCAGGAAGTGGGACGTCACTTCGACGGGCGAGACCTGCCGCTCGCGGATGAGCGCGGCCAGTTCGGAAGCGGTGAACTCGGTGAGATCAGTGCGCGCCATGCGGGCTACGACGCCTCCGCGAAACGGGCGGGGGAGAACGGCGAGATGTCTATGTCGCTTGCGCCGGTCGCGATCAGTTGCGCCATCGCCTTGCCAGAGATGATAGCGAGCGTGATGCCCTTGTAGCCGTGGCCGGTCGACAGGTAGAGCGACTCGGCCCCCGGGACCTGCCCGAGGATGGGCATCTCGTCCAGCGAGTAGGGACGCAGGCATGCCGTGAGGTCGCGTATCGGCGCGTCGAGCACGTTCGGCGCGATGCGTATCACCGCTTCGAGGATGCTGTTCTGCGCCTCCATCGTCGGGTAGGGGTCGAAGCCCGCGTGCTCCTCGGTCGTGCCCACGAGCAGGTCGCCGCCCGCCTTCGGCAGCACGTAGCCGGTCTCGTGGAAGATGGAGTGCGTCGGCATCGGAACGCCGTCGGGCGGTGAGAGGTGCACGATCTGGCCGCGCAGCGGGACGACGGGAACCTCCATGCCCAGCCAGGACGCCGTGTGCTGCGACCACGGGCCGTTCGCCACGAGCACCGCGCCTGCCTCGATGCGCTCGCCCGACGCGAGCGTCACGCCGCATGCACGGTCGCCGTCGCGCAGCACGCCGTTCACCTCGGCGGTGCGAATGTCCACGCCGCGCTTCTCACATGCCTGTGCGAGCGCTATCGCGAACGGGTACGCCTCGAGTTGCTTCTCGATGGTGTACGCCGTGCCCACCGCGTCAGGCGTGAGCCAAGTCCCGAGCGAGCGCACCTGCGTCTCGTCGAGCCACTCGACGTCGATGCCGATGTCGCGCTGCCAGCCCATCTGCGCTTGCAGGTCGTGGGCTTCCTCATCGTCCAGTGCCGGGCGCAGGATGGGGATGTCGGAGAAGAGGTAGTCGACGCCCGACTCGGCGACGAGCGTCTCGGCGATCTCCGTGTGCATGCGTATGCCTTCCAACAGGAAGCGCGTGTACTCGATGGAGTAGCGGTGTCTGCCGACCGCTCCCAGCTCGCCCGCCGCGCCGCCGGACGCGCCGCTCGCGATCGCGTCGCGCTCCACGATGACGGAGCGTATGCCGTGCTCCGCAGCGAGGAAGTACGCGGTGGAGCAGCCCATGACTCCACCGCCCACGACGACGACGTCGGCGGTCCCGTTCGTGGTCATGGGGAGGCCACCGCCTCGCCCTGGTAGATGCCGGCGTAGGGGGTCTCGGTAGCGTCGTCGAGCGTGAAGAAGACCATCTGCACGATGCGGGCGTTGCGGGCGAGCGTGATCCCGTGCGGGTTGTAGACGGCCAGCTGTATCTGCGACCTGCCGGTGTAGCCCGCGTCCCAGACGGCGTTGTGCGCCGCAGCGCCGTTCCGCAGCAGCGTGGAGCGCGGCTTCGCGAGCGCCATGACGTGGCGGGGCAGGGCAACGGTCTCGTTGAGCCGCACGGCGTACACTCCCGGCTCCAGGTGCAACCAGCCGTCCGCGTCGAATGCCAGCTCATGCGTCTCAGCGAGGATGCGGTCGCTGTTGCTGACGCCGATACGGCCTCCGCTCGTGAACGAGGCGATGGACTCCAGCGTCATGTCGAAGCCGTTGGCCTGCAGCTGCTCATCGACGTCCAGGAACCCGGTTATGAGCGGCGGGGAGTCAGCGAGCATGGCGCGGATCTGTTGCGATGAGAGGACGCCCATGGGGCTGTTTCGACCTCGGCGGGGTGTGCGCAGACTATAGGAGCGCAGGGCAGGGGTGTCAAAACAGGACTATGTCCCAATCATCCTGTCGTAGTCGGCGTGGGTGCCTATCCACACCCAGATGAAATCGGCCTCGTCCTCCACGGCGAGTGCCCGATACGAGCGGCCAACCCTTGCGGACCAGAACTTGCCCACCTTCTTGAATCGGAGCGAGGGGTGTCGCGGGCTCTCCTTGAGGCGCTCGAAATTGCGCCTCGCGGTTCGCTGGGCTGCTCCGGGCAACTGTTCGAATAGCCGCCAGAAGTCAGGGGTCGTGCGGTGCACTACAAGTCTTCCAGCGTACCTTGCCGCTTGGCTCCCACTGCCTGAGACACCAGAAAGTCCAGCTTGCCTTCCGCTGAATCGGCGTCGATCTGCCGGTCCCACTCAGCCCAGTCGTATTCATTGAGCCAGCGCCTCAGCTGGGCGTAGTCCGACTTAGTGAGACTCATGATTGCCTGCTGTATCTCGGCAACGCTTGTCATCGCCATCCTCTCGAACAATAGGGGAGCATCGGTTACGCAACTAGCGTACCACGAGGCAGACTATAATGACGCGACTCAGCGTCCGGCCCTGTTTCGCACTATGAGCCGGAACCCCAGGAGCCAGTGTGGATTTCGACATCACGTTTCGCGGCCTCATCCTGTTCGGTCTGGAGATACGCTTCTACTCCCTGATGATCCTCGCGGGGCTGCTCGCGGGCATCGTGCTGGCGCAGCGGGAGGCGAAGCGCCTCGGTGAGAACCCTGATCACGTCCTGAACATCGCGGTGCTCGGCGTCGTGTTCGGCCTCATCGGCGCGCGGCTCTACCACGTCATAGACCTGTGGAGCTTCTACTCCCAGGACCCCGCACAGATATTCGTGCTCCGCGCTGGGGGCATCGGCATTTTCGGCGCGATAGCGGGCGCGGCGCTCGCGCTCTACGTCTGGTGGGTGAACCGCAGGGCGGGCGCAGGGCGAGGGCAGCGCATCCGCACGCTCCGCTGGTTCGACATCGGGGCCCCTGCTTTTCTGTTAGGGCAGGCCGTCGGAAGGTGGGGCAACTTCTTCAACAAGGAGTTGTACGGGCCGGAGACGAGCCTCCCCTGGGGTATCCCCGTGGGACCGGAGCACCACTTCCCGTGGGACTCCGGCGCGGCGGCGTATTTCCACCCGCTGTTCCTCTATGAGTCGCTGCTCAGCTTCCTCGGGGTCATCATGTTGCTGTGGGCGGGGCGGCGGTTCGCAAGCAGCCTCCGTCAGGGAGACCTGCTCTTCCTGTACTTCATCTGGTACGCGCTGGAGCGCTCCGCGTTGGAGTTCCTGCGCATCGACAACTGGAAGGTCGGCGAGGTGCCGGTCGCGCACCTCGTGTCCGCCGTGATGATCATCATTGCGCTCCTCGCGCTCTTCCTCTGGCGGAGGCCGCCGTTCCTCGCCTCGGGCAGGGAAGACGCTCGTCGAGCCGACAGCAGGCCGGTGGAGCAACCGGCTGCGCGGTCGCGTGCGGCGGAGCGCCGGGCGCGGCGTCGCATCCAGACGGATGCGGACGCGAGCACCGAGACGGAATCGTCTGACTGACGCCTGAGCCTTCCCTCTACGAGGGACAGGTCATGCAGAGCCCCCCGGTAAGCGCGGACGCAGCCTGCCGGTCGAGCATCCACGTCAGTTCGCCTTCGTCCGGAGCGACGAGCGCAGAGGGCAGGGGCGTCTCGCCTTCCGCTGGATGCAGCGCGAGCCGGACCGCGTCGGTCTTGTCGCTTCCCCGTGCGAGGAAGACGACGTGCCGCGAAGCGTTGATGAGCGACAGCGTGGCCGTGATGCGCCAGGAGTCCATCTGGGGGACCCAGTTGGCGGCGAAGAGCAGCTCGCGTTCGTCGAGAGCGCTCGTTCCGGGGAAGAGCGACGCCGTGTGCCCGTCACCGCCGATGCCGAGCAGCAGCAGGTCCGGGCGTACCGGCGCGTCTCCGAACACCTCGTGCAGCGCGCCCTCGACGGCGGCTGCCGACTCGTCCGGAGAGACGTTCTCCGTAGGCACGGGGATGACATTCGCCCTGGCGGCGGGGCCGTGGGAGAGCAGCGCCTCGGTTGCCATCCGCTGGTTGCTGTCCGGGTGGTCGTGCGGCACCCACCGCTCGTCGCCCCAGAACACGAACGTGGCGCGCCACGGCATCGCGGTCGAGTAGGGCGGCTCTGTGAGCTTGCGGTAGAGCGCTTCCGGCGTGCCGCCACCGGACAGGCCCCACACGAAACGCCCGCGCTCGCGGACGGCTTCCTCAGCCGACGCCAGCACGAGGTTCGCCGCAGCCTGCGTGAGGGCGGTGGGAGTGGGGAAGACGCGCACGTCCGGCATGGTGCGCTAGGACTGACGCCTCACGGCATGCCCGCCGAACTGGTTGCGCATCGCCGCGAGCAGCCTGAAGCCGAACTGGGTCTCGTCGCGGGAGCGGAAGCGCGCCTGGAGTGCCATCGAGATCACCGGCAGTGGGACCGCAAGTTCGATGGATTCTTCCACCGTCCAGCGTCCTTCCCCGGAGTCGTCCACCCACGGTACGATGCCCGAGAGGGAGTTGTCCTCTTCCAGCGCCGCGGCAGTGAGGTCAAGCAGCCACGAGCGTACGACGCTCCCGTGCCGCCATATCTCGGCTATCTGCGCGACGTCGAGGTCGAGGCTCTGCTTGGCGCGCATCAGTTCGAAGCCCTCGGCGTACGCCTGCATGAGCCCGTACTCGATGCCGTTGTGCACCATCTTCACGAAGTGCCCCGCGCCGAGCGGCCCGACGTGGGCGTAACCCTTCTCCGGCGTCGGCGCGAGCGTGCGGAACACGGGTTCCACCAGTGCGACGGCCTCCTCGCTGCCGCCGACCATGAGGCAGTAACCCTCAGCCAGCCCCCATATGCCGCCGCTGACGCCGGCGTCCACCATCTCGATGCCCTTGCGCCGGAGGGACTCGCCGCGCCGCATCGAGTCGTTGTAGTTCGAGTTGCCGCCGTCCACCACGAGGTCGCCGGACTCCAGCACATCGCCGAGCGCGGCGACGGTCGCCTCGGTCGGGTTGCCGGACGGTACCATCACCCAGACGACGCGGGGTGCCGACAGCGCCTCGACGAACCCCTCCAGCGAGTCCACGACCTCGCAGCCGGACGCTGCTGCTGCCTGCCGCGTGTCGGGGTCACGGTCGTAGGAGACGACGCGGTGCCCGCCCCGGCGCAAGCGTTCGGACATGTTGCCCCCCATCCCCCCCCGCCCCACCGCAGGCGTTCGGACATGTGCCCCCCCACCCGCCCCAGCCCCACCATACCGATGTCCATTGCCTTCCTCCTCTACGGAACTGTCGTTTCCGCCCACGCCGGATTCCCGCTTTCGCGGGAACGACGGAGCGGATTGTGCGCGGGTTGCGCGGGATTCAGCTGCGCGCCTGGGCCAGCAGGCCGCACTTCACTTCGATGCTCTCGAGCAGTTGCCGATACGAACCGGCGAACGCGTCCACGCCGTCGCTGAGCAGCTTGTCCGTGACGGCGTCCATGTCCATGCCTGCTTCCGCCAGAGCGGAGAGGGTGGCGTTGGCCTCCTGTCCGGTGCCTTCCAGTGTCAGCGCAGAGACGCCGTGGTCCAGCGTGGCCTGCAGCGTGTCGGGCGGCATGGTGTTCACAGAGTCCGGCCCGATCAGGTTGTCGATGTAGAGCGTGTCGGGGTAGGCGGGGTTCTTGGTGCTCGTGCTCGCCCAGAGCGGACGCTGCACCTGCGCGCCCTGCGCCCGCAGCGCGGCGAAGTCGTCCCGCGCGAACCGCTCCTTGAACAGAGCGTACGCGGCGCGGGCGTTCGCCACCGCCGCCTTGCCTTGCAGCGACGCGTCGGCGCCGCCCTTCTCGAGTGCGCCGTCGACCGCCGTGTCCACGCGGCTCACGAAGAACGACGCCACCGACGCGACGCGTCCAAGTTCGCCGCCACGCTGCGCGAGCGCCTGCAGGCCGGCGATGTAGGCGTCCATCACATGCTGGTAGGCGTCCAAGGCGAATATCAGCGTGACGTTTACGTTGATCCCTTCGCCGATGAGCTGTGTGAAGGCGGGCAGACCCTCGGGGGTTCCGGGAACCTTGATCATCACGTTCGGTTCATCGACCGCCGCCCAGAGGCGTCGCGCGTCTCGTACGGTGCCTTCCGTGTCGTAGGCGAGGGTAGGGGCGACCTCGAGCGAGACGAAGCCGTCGCGCCCGTCAGCCGCGTCGTAGACGGGGCGGAGCGCCTGCGCGGCGGCGCGGATGTCCTCGACCGCGAGTGCCTCGAATATCTGCGTGGGGGAATTCCCTTCGTGCGACAGCGCGGCGAGAGATTCGTCGTAGTCCGGGCTGCCGGAGATCGCCTTCTCGAAGATGGTCGGGTTGGACGTGAGGCCGGTGACGCCGTCCTCCACGAGCCGCTCCAGTTCGCCGTTCACCAGCATGTTGCGGCTGATGTAGTCCACCCAGGTGGACTGTCCGAGCGCAAGGTTCCGGCGGATGGTGTTCTCCATGATGCTGCCTCCTGATGTCACTCGTGGATTCACGCGCCCGCTGCAGCCCTGCGTTCGAGCGCTTTCACTTTCTCCAGCCTGCGGACGTGGCGCTCCTCGCCGGTGAACGACGCTCCGAGGAAGGCTGCGATGACCTCCCGGGCCGTCTCCGGTCCGATGACGCGCCCGCCGATGCAGAGCACGTTCATGTCGTCGTGCTCCACTCCCTGGTGTGCCGAGTACGTGTCGTGGCACATCGCTGCGCGGACGCCCGTAACCTTGTTCGCGGCGACGCTCGCGCCGACCCCGCTGCCGCAGACGATGACGCCGCGCTCAACTGCGCCGCCGGCGACAGCCCGCGCGGCCAGCGCGGCGAAGTCGGGGTAGTCGTCGTCCGGGTCGAACTCGTGCGCACCGAGGTCGAGCACGTCGTGGCCCCATGCGCCGAGCATCGCGGCAACGTCGGTCTTCAACGTGAACCCTGCGTGGTCGGCTGCTATGGCTATGCGCACTGCGGCTCCCAGTGTTCGTACTCTGCGCACGCAGCGTCGCTGCGTGTACCCATATCGTAGCAGCAGTGCGGCTCGCGGGGGTTAACATTCCGTTCGGATGAACGCGCTCGATTCTTGAGGAGCGTCGTTTGCATGACGCTTAAGGATGCCCCCGTCCGGCCTTTTCCGCGCCCTCCGGGACACCGGGAGCGGGCGCTGAAAAGCCCATAGCGCCATAACCTGCTTCGCGCGAAGCAGATGAGGCGCTACGGTGGGAAGAATGAGGGGAGGGTGACTAAGCGACGGGGTTCTTGCGGGGCCTGCCGCGGCGTCGTCCGTCCGAGGTCCAGAAGTAGACGGTGGTGGCGGACCGGCGAACGTCCAGGTTCTTGCCCAGCGCTTGCGCTGCGGCGTTGAGCCTGCGCCGGATGGCCTGCGTCGTTTCGCCTTCTCCGGCCTCCAGCTTGCCCGCCTCTCCGGGGGCTACGCGCTGGATGTAGCCGATGTATTCCTGCAGCAGTGCAGCCCGCTTGCCCGTTGCGCTGTTTGCGCGGGCTTCACCTATCGAAACGATGTCGAAAGTGGGCATCCCACTTACCTCCTGTATGCGGCAGCCGGACTGGGTTAGCTGCCCTTGGGTGCACAGCATAACGGGGTGATTCCGACAAGTCCAGTGCAGATTCCGATAGCAAGGTCTGAGTGCTTTAGAATCTTGCCATAGGGTGTGTTGAGAGAGGTGTATTGGAGGGCGTTCCATAGGCATTCGTACCGCGCAGCAGGGTATTCACGATTCCGGAACGACGGATGTTGTCAGGGCTTATGCCTCGTAAGTTGAGTGCATAAGCGCGTGGAAAGGGCAACTCGCGATCGGGGAGGGCGTAGAGGCCACGGCAGGCTCCGCCTGTAGCTCGTCCATGCTAGGATAGGGCAAGCCCGCCCGCCGCGGCGGACCCGCCCACAACGGAACCATGAACCTCCCGCCCATCGTAGACGCCCACCGCCAGCCCGCAGCGCCGGATAACGCTGAGGCGTTCGCCGCGCTGTTGGCCTCCAACGGCGTGCAGCGCACCGTGCTCGTGCAGCCCGAGCCTTCGGACGAGGCCACCAACGCCGCGCTTTCGATCGCAGCGAAGGACGAGCTCGTGGCCGCTGCCGCCGTCTGGGCGGACGTCACATCGCGCGACCTCGGCAAGACGCTCAAACAGCTGGAACGCAACAAGAAGGTGCGCGGGCTCTGTCTTCCGGCGCATCGCCAGGAAGACAACCACTGGCTGACGCAGCCCGCCGTGCTGGCGGGTCTTCGCGAGGTGGCGAAGCGCGGCCTGAGCTTGGACGTCATCGTGGAGCCGCGCCAAGTCCCCTCCGTGCGTGACCTGGCCGAGGCCATCCCCGACCTGCGCATCGCTCTCGCACATATCGGCTCGCCGTTCATCGCGCGGAGCGAGCGGGAGCCGTGGGGCGTCCACATGCTCAACCTCGCTCCCTGCACGACCGTCTCGGTCAAACTGAGCGGGCTCGTGACGCTGGACACGGAGCCGTGGAGCACGGCCCACCTCAAACTGTTCGTGGAGCCGATGGTGCGCCTCTTCGGCTACCGCCGCATGATGTTCGGCAGCGACTGGCCCAACCACCTCTCCGTGGCCTCGTACGAGCAGGTGGTGCAGGCGACGGTAGACGCGGCGGGACCCATGACGGATGCGCAACTCGCCGACGTGCTCGGCGGCACAGCCGCCCGGTTCTACCGCCTCGATTGACGCGCCTCCGGCCGCTCTCGGAGAGGTATACTTGTGGGGCGAACCCGCGAGGATTCAGGCGATGAAGCACATCACAGTATCGGTTGACGAGGAGACCCACCGGCTTGCCCGTGCCCGAGCGGCGGAGCTGGAGACATCGGTGTCAGGGCTTGTGCGAACGTACCTGCGCAACCTCACGGCGGGAAGTGCTGCGTCCGTCTCCCAGGACACGGAGACCCTGAGACTCTCACCCCGCGACCTGGACGATGTGCTGGCAGACTTCGACGCTCGGGGAGTGGGTCTGCGCTCGTCCGGCAATCTGACGCGCAACGAATTGTACGACGAAGCCACGAGCGGCCCCAGTGCGGTTCATTGACACCAACGTGTTGCTGTATGCGGTCAGCACGTCTCCTGACGATGCGGACAAGCGCAGCCGGGCCCGTCAGCTGCTGCGGGAGCCTGAACTGGCATTGTCGGTGCAGGTATTCCAGGAGTTCTACTACCAGGCGACTCGCGTCACCCGCTCGGAGCGATTGAGCCAAGGGGACGCAATTGCCTTCCTGGGAACTCTCCCTCAGGTTCCCGGTTCAGGAAATCACACTGGGCGTGTTTCAGGAAGCTGTGGCGATCAGTCGCAGCTACGGACTGGCCTACTGGGATGGAGCAATCCTCGCGGCTGCACGTTCGCTGGGTTGCGATGCCGTCTACTCCGAAGACCTCAGTGCAGGGCAGGACTACGGCGGCCTACGGGTAATCAACCCCTTCCAGGAACAGTCCATACCCCGGTAACACGCCGTGCCTCGCTCTTCCCCCGGAAGAAGGGACAGTGCGAGGTAGCACGGGCCTATTCGTTACGATTTCGTTACGCCTTGCGCCGCATCCCCGTTTCTCCCTTGCCCCGCTACCGGACAGCGCATATCCTCTGCGTCAATGCAGCATGTTCGGATCCCTCGGGGACGCTGCCGCCGGACGATGAGAAGAAACCTCCAAACGATACTTCTTGCGCTGGCTGTGCTTACCGGCCTTCTGCTCGGATGCAGTGCGGAAGCCACACCTCCCACCCCGACCCCGGACATGCGCGATACGAGAAACGGAGCACAGATGCCGCAACAGTACGATGCCCCGCCAGCCCTGACGATAGACCCCGAGAAGAGCTACACCGCAACGTTCAAGACCGAGAAGGGTGACATCGTCATCGAGCTCTTCGCCGACAAGGTCCCCAACACCGTCAACAACTTCGTCTTCCTCGCCCGTGACGGCTTCTACGACGACACGACGTTCCATCGCGTGATCGACGGCTTCATGGCGCAGGGCGGCGACCCCACCGGCACGGGCACAGGCGGGCCGGGCTACCGCTTCGCCGACGAGTTCCACGCCAGCCTGCGGCACGACAAGCCCGGCATCCTCTCCATGGCCAACGCCGGGCCCAACACCAACGGCAGCCAGTTCTTCATCACCCACGGCCCGACGCCGCACCTGGACAACCGCCACGCCGTGTTCGGGCAGGTAACGGGTGGCATGGACGTGCTGATGTCCATCAGCGTCCGCGACCCCCAGTCGGCTCGAACGCCCGGCGACGCCATCCACACCATCGAGATCACCGAAGAGTAGAGAACGCCGCCGGGCAGCGACAGCAGGCCGGCGGAGGTATCTGAAGAGACAGAAAAAAGAAGGAGGGATCACTGCAATGATACGTGCGGAATATATCTGGGTAGACGGTACTCAGCCCACGGCGAAGCTCCGTTCCAAGGCGAAGGTCATCGAGAAGACGGACAAGCTTGCGGACCTTCCCATCTGGGGGTTCGACGGCTCGTCCACGAACCAGGCCCCCGGCGACGCGTCCGACTGTGTGCTGCGGCCTGTCTTCTGCTGCCCCGACCCCATACGCGGCGGCGACAACATCCTCGTCCTGGCCGAAGTCCTGCTGCCGGACATGTCTGCCCACCCCACGAACACGCGCGCGGCCTGCGCCGTTGCCGCCGAGCAGTACGCGAGCCTCGACTTCTGGTTCGGCATCGAGCAGGAGTACACGTTCTTCAAGGGCACCCGCCCGCTCGGCTTCCCGGAGGGCGGCTACCCTCCGCCGCAGGGCGGCTACTACTGCGGAGTCGGCGCCGACGAGGTCTTCGGACGCCCCGTCGTCGAGGCGCACCTGGAGAACTGCCTGCAGGCAGGGCTCGGCATCTCCGGCATCAACGGAGAGGTCATGCCCGGCCAGTGGGAGTTCCAGGTCGGCCCGCTCGGCGCGCTCGGCGTCTCAGACCAGCTCTGGGTCGCCCGCTGGCTGCTCTACCGCACCGGCGAGGACTTCGGCATCAACGCGACGCTCGACCCCAAGCCCGCGCGCGGCGACTGGAACGGGGCAGGGGCGCACACCAATTTCTCCACCAACGCCATGCGCTCCAGCTACCAGCCCAACATCGACGCTGCCGAGGCGCTCGCGACGCGCCACGACCTCCATATCGCTAACTACGGCTACCGCATCGAGGAGCGCCTGACCGGTCTCCACGAGACGGCCTCCTACAAGGAGTTCAAGTACGGCGTCTCCGACCGCGGCGCTTCCGTCCGCATCCCCTGGCAGGTCGAGGTCGAGGGCAAGGGCTACATCGAAGACCGCCGCCCGAACGCCAACATGGACCCGTACACCGTCACCCGCCTCATCATGGAGACGGTTGGCAGCGCGGCCACTGCGTAACCACTCGTTGCAATCCGGTACGATAGGAGCCGCCCCACGGGGCGGCTCCTTCTCATTCTGCCTCCTCCCGGAGTAGAGCAATGGCGACCCAGGAAGTACAGATCGTTGCCAGGAACCCGGACATCGTCGGCGAGAACCCGCTGTGGGACCCCGACGACCAACGCCTCTACTGGACTGACAACCGGTCGCAGCGCGTACACCGGCTGGACCCTGCGACGGGCGCGGTCGAGACAGTGGTCGAGGGCCAGTCGTTCTACGCGTTCACGCTCCAGGCTGACGGTTCGCTGCTGCTGTTCATGGACCGCACGCGGGTAGGGGCGGCGCAGGCCGGCGGACCCGTCCAGCCTGTCATCGACGGTCTGCCGGGGGAGCGTGAGGCCCGCTTCAACGACGTCGTCGCCGACCGGCTCGGGCGTGTGGTTGCGGGCGTCATTCCTCTTGAAGGCGGGACTGGCTCGCTCTACTCGGTCGGGTTGGACGGGTCGGCCACCCTGCTTGCGGGCGGGCTGGAGATGCCGAACGGCATGGCGTTCTCGTCCGACGACCGGCTCCTCTACGTCGCCGAGACCCGGGGCAGGCGCGTTGCTCTGTTCGACTACGACCTCGACTCAGGGACGGTCTCCAACCGGCGCGTTTTCATCGACCTCTCTGGCCAGGAAGGCACGCCCGACGGCATCACGGTCGACGCGGACGGTTGCCTATGGGTCGCGCTGTCGGGTGGCTGGTCCGTCGTGCGGTACGACCCCTCAGGCGCGGATCTGTCGCGGGTGGAGTTTCCGGCGCGCAAGATGACCAGCATCGGCTTCGGGGACAACGATCTCTCCACCGCCTACGTCACCTCGTCGAGCAGGCAGTCCGTGCCGGACGAGGAGATCGGGCCGGAAGGCGGGGCGCTCTTCGCGTTCCGCCCGGGCGTGGCGGGTGTCCTGGAGCACCGGTCGAGGGTCAGTGTGGAGGGCGGGCAGCCTATCCCGTGAAGGTGCGGCGGAACTTCACGAGGTTCTCTTCCACGACGACCTTCGGACGCTGACGGGGCTCGCCCGTCTCCTCGATATCGACGTGGATGAACCACGGACCGGGCTCGCGTATCGCCTGGTCGAGCGCTTCCTCGAACGCCTCGACCGTCGCCGCTCGCGCAACGTTCGGTATGCCTGCGGCTCGCGCGATGCCCCCGAGGTCGGTGCCCGTCGACGTATGCGTCGGCTGGCCGCCCGTCTCGAACCACATCTGGTTGTCCCACACGATGTGGACGAGGTTCGGCGGGGCCTGCCGCGCTATCGTCGCGAGCGAGCCGAGGTTCATCAGCAACGAGCCGTCGCCGTCGGTGACGAACACCTTGCGGTCCGGCGCGGCGATCGCCACGCCAAGCGCGATGGACGACACCAGCCCCATCGCGCCCCAGGTATAGAGGTTAGCGTCGCGGTCGCCCGATGCGTACAGGTCGAACGTCGCCGGGCCGAGGTTGGCGATGACGGGTTCGTTGTCGAGCCTGCGCACCAGCGCGGCGATGCCCTCACGACGTAGCACGTTTCGCTCCCACCAGTTGCGCGTACCAGAGCACGGCCACAGGCATGCGGCTCGCGTATGCCAGCTCTATCGCGCCGTCCACGTACTTCTGCACTTCGTCCTCGCGTTCCGGCGCGTAGTGCTGGATGTGCAGCTCGTCCAGGATCGCGGGGATCGGGCGCGCGGACGGCACCTGCACCTCGTTGAACTCTCCCAGTCCCCCGCGCATGCCGATGAAGAGGGGAACGGGGATGCGGTACGCGGTGAGCAGCTGCGCGAGGCCGTTGATCGTGTTGCCGAAGCCGCTGCTCTGCATGAACATCGCGGCGCGTCCGCCTCCGGCGTAGACGCCCGCGGCGATGCCGATCGCCTCCTCCTCCCGCGCAGCGGGGACGACGGTGAAGGCGGGGTCGGCTTCCAGCTTCGCGAGCACCTGCCAGTTGATGGCGTCCGGCACGTACGTAGCATGCCAGACCTCGTGCTCGCGCAGGCTCTCGATGACAACGTCGGACCAGTGCATGGCCGACGGATTATAGAGCAAGCGGAGGAGGAGTGGGGGGCGCCCCCCCACTCCCGCCCCATTGACGCAGCGGCAGCGCCCTCCATAGCCTGCTTACCCGAACCACGCCCCTGGAGAACCAGACGAGCCCCATGGGAGATTCCGCTTCCTCCACCCTCGAAGGATCCATCGACGCCGTCGTCTTCGACTACGACGATACCCTCGCAGACACGCTCCCCGCCCGCGTCGAAGCGATGCGCTTGACGTTCGCAGAGGTAGGGTTGCTTGACGACCCGGGGGAGTTCGTCGAGACGATGCGCGGCTCCCCGTACCGGCCAGTCTTCGATGAGATGACCAGCGCCCTGGGTTGGGATCTGGACCTCATGGCCGTCTACCTCCGTCACTACTGGAGCAAGGGACCCGGCTTCGTCTACCTCTTCGACGGTGTGCGTGAGATGCTCGATACCCTGCAACAGCGTGGCATGACCATGGGCATACTCACCTCGAAATCGCACGACATCCTCGTCGAGGGTCGGCGCGCCGGCACGGTGGTTGAGGCGGAGCAACTCGGCATCGACGGCCACATCACGTATATCGTCGGCTTCGAGGACGTCACCCACCACAAACCCCACCCCGAGGGGCTGGAACGCCTGATGGCCCGCATGGCCGTAACCCCGACCCGGACCCTCGTCGTAGGCGACAGCTGGTCGGACGTCGAGGTCGCGAAGAAGGGCGGCTGCTGGAGTTGCCTCGCAACGTGGGGCCTGAACGACCCCACCGAGCAGATCTCCCGCGCCTCTCCTGACTTTACAGCCGGGACCCCGGCGCAGCTGCTCAGCCTGCTCGCCTGAGCCACCCACGTCGTTCCCGCGCAACCCCGGTTCCTCCTCTCGCTGGGAGAAGCCGGAGGATCAGGGTGCCCCTGCTTCGTCAAGTGCGCGGCCTGCAACCTGCGGCCTGCATCCGCCGGTTACTGCGGATGAGGCGGGACGCGCTGACGCGTGCGCTCGAACCGCGAGCAAAAGTAAGCATACGTGCGCTACAATCGCCGCAGAGTGATCCAAAGCCGTAGGGCCGAAGGAGGTTCCGCCGAATGCTTACTGCACAGGAGAACAAAGACCTGACGAGCGTCATGCCCGGCACGCCGATGGGCGAGCTGTTCCGCCGGTACTGGCACCCCATCGCCGCCGCCGCGGAACTGGACGACCGCCCCACGAAGGCGGTGCGCGTCCTCGGCGAGGACCTCGTCCTCTACAAGGACAAGTCCGGCACGCTCGGCCTCATCGAACGCTTCTGCCCCCACCGCAGGGTCGACCTCTCCTACGGCATCCCCGAGGAGCACGGCCTGCGCTGCATGTACCACGGCTGGATGATGGACGAGACCGGCCAGTGCATCGAGCAACCCTTCGAGGAGACGGTGCACCCGGACGGGCGCTTCAAGGAGAAGGTGAAGGTCGCTGGGTACCCGGTCGAGTCCTACGGCGGCCTCGTGTTCGCCTACATGGGCCCGCAGCCCGCGCCGCTGCTCCCGCACTGGGAGACGTTCGAGTGGGAGGGCGGCTGGAGCGACATCGGCATGGTCGAGTTGCCGTGCAACTGGATGCAGTGCATGGAGAACTCCATGGACCCGGTGCACTTGGAATGGTTGCACGGCTACTGGGGCGTCCGGCAGCAGCAGGACAAGGCGGTCAAGCTCGGCCTCGCCGAGGCCGACTCGTTCCCCACCGTGCCGCGTAGGCACCAGAAGATCGGATTCGACCTCTTCGACTACGGCCTCATCAAGCGCCGCGTCGTCGAGGGCACAACCGAGCAGGACCACGACTGGGCCATTGGCCATCCCGTGCTCTTCCCGAACGTGCTCTTCGTCGGCAGCATCGTCAACTGCACGCTCCAGTACCGCGTGCCGGTCGACGACACCCACACGATGCACATAACGTGGTTCTTCTACCGCGCCGCCGAGGGCGCAGAGCCCCCGAAGCAGGAGAAGGTGCCGTACTGGTACGTCAACCTCTACGAGCCCGACGGCACGCTCATCCCTGACCTCGTGAACCACCAGGACTTCGTGGCATGGATCACGCAGGGCGCGAACGCGGAGCGCCACCGTGAGCACCTCGGCGAGTCCGACCGCGGCATCATCCTCTACCGCAAGGTGCTCAAGGAGCAGGCGGGCATCGTCCAGGACGGCGGCGAGCCGATGGGCGTCGTGCGCGACCCCGAGGTCAACAAGTGCATAGACCTGCCGCTCGAACGCTGGCAGGCCCTCTCCGACGTGACCTGGATGACGCGCTACATGCCGCTCCAGCAGGGCGAGCCCCCCGAGCTCGTCTCGACCATTGAGCAGGTGCTCAGCACCTGGGCAGGCGAGACCCCCTGGGCAGAGGCGCAGGCCACCCTCAACAAGTAGCCAGCGCAACCAGCGAGACGTACGAGAAGGGGCGCCCTCATGGGCGCCCTTCCTGTACGTCATTCCAGCGAAAGCCGTGACGGAGCAGCGTGGCAAGTCCCGTCATTCCCGTGAAAACGGGAATCCAGAGAGCGGCGCAGCGAGCCGCTCGCCTCGTTCCGTTAACTGAGGCCAGGAGGAGAATAAATGGCAAGACACCTGACCCCAACCGGACAGTTTCGGCATGACTTCTGGGAGCACTACAGCCTGCGACACCCGGCAGCCCCTATACCGGCTGACTATGCACGTGCTCATTTACTGCTCCCGCTTGCAACCAGGACAGGCAGGGTTAGATTGGGTCTGGCCATGAGACAGGATGAAGTCCGC
Source organism: SAR202 cluster bacterium bin16 (assembly GCA_002238425.1). Taxonomy (GTDB): domain Bacteria; phylum Chloroflexota; class Dehalococcoidia; order Lucifugimonadales; family Australimonadaceae; genus Bin16. The sequence goes on from MPMJ01000036.1 coordinate 28,002, forward strand.
GTGTATGTAGTAGGGGCCGAAGGTGAATGGGTCGCCGCCGCCCGGCGCAAGCTGGACCCTCACGAAGCCGCTCTCCAAGCCGCACTTGGCCCGGTTCCCAGCAAGAAGAGTGACCCCCTCCACGAGTGGTGCGTCTCGGCACAGTCATTCGATACACGCGACCGGTCTAACTGGGATCGGATGGCTGACTGGCTGGAGGGCAAGCGGCAGATATACGAGCGTGTGCTCCTTATCTGACGCCGCCCCTACAAGTTGTAGAACTCCTTGGCGTTCGTCTCCAGGACCTTCCGCGCGACCGCATCGCTGATGCGGCCCTCGCTCGCCCACTTCTTGACCTCGTCGAGAGCGGCGAGGTTCGCGGATGGGTCGGAGTGGCAGTAGTCGGTGCCGATGATGAGGTTGTCCTCGGTGCCGAAGTCCAGCAGGTGCTCGATGTGGTCCATCGGGTCTATCGTCACGTACAGCCGGTCCTCCTTGAAGAGGTCGCGCTGCAGGTCGAACGTCGCCGAGCGGTCGTGCAGCGCCAGCGACCGCTGCACCATCCCGAGGTTGGAGAGCGCATAGGAGATCCAGGCACCTCCCGCCTCGATGAACCCGAACTTGAGGTTCGGGAACTTGCTCGGAAGCCTGCTGGAGACGACCGCGAGGAACGCCGCCATCACCGGAAAGCCCCGGTCCCACTCGCGGCCGGGCAGGGGATGGCCGGTGTGGATGCAGAGCGGCATGTTCAGCGAGTCCGCCTCCTCGTACACGGGGAAGAAGTGCTTGTCGTTCACCGGCTTGTCGAGGTCGAACCCGCGCTTGAATATCGCGCACGCGCCGTTCTCCTTCGCCCAGCGCAACTCCGCGACCGCCTTGTCGGGGTCGAGGAAGGGCAGCACCGCCGCCCAGCGCAGGCGTCCGTTGCTCATCGCGCAGCGGTCGGCGAGCCAGCGGTTGTACGAGCCCGTGAGCTCCGCCTCCGCCTCCGCGTCCTGCGCGCCGTAGCGGATGAAGAACGTCGGAAAGATGACCTGGGCGTCCACGCCCATCTTGTCCATGTCCTTCAGACGCCCCGCGACGCCTGCCGCGTCGTCCAGTTCCCGGTGCTCGCGCAGCGGATGGTGTTCTTCGTCACGGATGATGCGCGGCTGCAGGCGGTTCTCGACCAGCCACCAGCGGTTGCCGAGCGCCCCCGCGATGCGCACGCCCGGCGCCTCCGGACGGTCCGCGACAGCGGACGCCACGCGCGCGTCCGGCGATATGGATACCGGCACGTACTTGGAGCCCTTCTCCTCGAGCATCTGCCACGTGGCCTCGTTCTCGTCCACGTGCGTATCAGCGTCAATCACACCAAACGTCGCCATGGCTCTGACCTTCCTTTACGCAAAATCCGCCGTTCGCCGGCCTCTGTCCGAGCGGGCCGTCCGGCCTCTCGCCGGTAAATATACTACGCTCCGGCGGGCTCAGGTTCCGTCACGGTCTTCCTCGGCTGGGTCGCGAACACCATCAACACCAGCATCATCACCGCAACGCCCGCGAAAAGGATGAACGCGCCCGTATAGCTGCCCGTCTCGTCGCGGATGAACGCCGCAAGCACCGGCCCGAGCGGACTGATCATGCGGAACGGGGCCGTGAACCCCTTGATCGCCCCCAGCGATGCTCGCCCGAAGTAGTTTGCGAGCAGCAGCACCTCGATGACGTTCCGCATCCCTGCCGCCACGCCGAAGATGATTGCCCAGAGCACCGCGACCGGGAACCCGCCCTCCGGGAGCAACAACAGCAGCAGCATCGTCGTGAGCACCAGCACAGCCTGCACCATCGCCGCCAGCCGGACGTGCACGCGCTCCAGGATGAACCCCATCGGCATGATCGACGACACCGACGACATCCCGAAGATGGACACGATCGCCACTGCCTGCCCGTCGCTCAGCCCGCGGTCGTGGAAGATGGGCGCCATGTGCAGGTTCGTCGCCCCCTGCACGAAGGGTGTGCATATCAGGAACACCGTGATGAGCCAGAACGCCCGCGTACTTCGCGCCTCCCGCAGCGTCCACGAGACCTCCTCGATGACGCGCGCGCCCGCTCCGCGCGCTCCGGCTGCATTGCGCAGGTCGGTCGCTCCGTCCGGCAACAGCCCGTGGTCCTCCGGCTGGCTGCGCATCAGCACGAGCGCTGGCCCGATGATGGCCAGGCACGCGAACCCCGACAGCGCCACGTACGCCGTCCGCCAGTCGGACAGGTCCATGATGAAGAAGCTCACGATGGGGAGCACGACCTGCCCCGAGCGCTGGCCCATCGACTTCACCGCCAGGGTCCGCCCCCGCTGCCGCACGAACCACTTCGCGATCGCCACCGACGACCCGATCTCCACCCCCGCGATTACCGACCCCCGCGCCAGCCCGAAGAACGTCCAGAAGTGCCACGGCTCCTGTATCGTCGACAGCCCTATGAGCGCTCCCGCGAGCCCGACGCCTCCCAGCGCCACCACGACGCGCGGCCCGTACTTGTCGACCAGCCACCCAGTGAGGCTCGACGCGACCGCCCCCGACGCGCTCCCGATGAGGAACCCCGTCGCGATCGTCGTGTACGACCAGCCCAACTCGTCCTGTATCGGCTTGACGAAGACCGTCAGCACCGGCCCGAAGCCCGGCACCTCCGCGAACGTCGCGATGAACGCCGCCCCCACGATGGCCCATCCGTAGAAGACGCGGTTGTACGGCCAGAAGCGCGGTATCCCCGGGGGAGGGGAGCTGGTGCCGGGAGGATTACGCAGCGCCGAACGCTTTCCGCAGCTCGCCTGCCGCCTCGTCGATCGCGTCCCACGTCCGCGTGAACGGGACCCCCGCGTTGAAGAGCGCGTGGATCTGCCCGTCGTAGCGGCTCAGTTTCACCGGCACGCCTGCCTCGCGCAGCCGCTCCGCGTACGCCTCGCCTTCGTCGCGCAGCGGGTCGAACTCGCACGTCAGCACGAACGCGGACGGCAGGCCGGACAGGTCGTCCGCCGCCATCGGCGCCACGTACGGGTTGGACGCGTCCGCCTCGCTGGACACGTAGCACTGCAGGAAGTAGACCATCGTGTCGTAGTTGAGCCCGTAGCCATCGCCGTTCTCCACGTACGACGGACGCTCGAGGTCGGTGTCGACGACCGGGCAGATGAGCGACTGGTGCGCGAGCCTCGGCCCGCCCTCGTCCCGCGCCCGCAGTGCCACCGCCGCCGCGAGGTTCCCGCCCGCGCTCGACCCCGCGACCGCCAGCCGGGACGCATCGCCGCCGAACGACGCAGCGTTCGCTGCCGCCCACTCCATCGCTGCGTAGCAGTCGTCGAACGGGATGGGAAACTTGTGCTCCGGCGCGAGCCGGTAGTCCACCGACACCACGATGGCCCCCGCCGCATTCGCCAGCGCCCGGCACGTCGGGTCGTTCGTCGCGATGCTGCCGACCACCCAGCCACCCCCATGGAACCACACGCACACGGGCAGGGGCCCTTCATCGTCAGTCACCGGCACATACACCCGCACCGGCACGTCGCCGTGCGGCCCCGGAACCGCCAGATCGCTCACCGACGCCACCTCCGGCCCCGGGATGCGCGGCGACGACTCCGACATCGCGCGCGCCTCTTCCGGGCTCACCTCGTGCTGGGCGGGCAGCCCCATGGCCGCCTGCTTCTCCAACGAGGCCTTCGCTTCAGGGTCGAGCGGCAAGGCGCCTCTCCTTCAGACCGGGTGCGCCGGAGTATACGCGAGGAATCCCCGTCATTTGTATGTTGTAGCTGCCGCTCAGATGGGCCCATCTGAGCGGCAGCGTGGGGGGCGCGTCGACCGTCATTGGGTGAGCGCTGGATGGTCCCGGAAGCTGCACCGCGCGGGAGTAAGACACCCCCTGCGCCCCACCTTTGTCGCTCCGAACAGATACGAGGGCTTCGGGCCCGCATGACAAGTGCGGAGGACAATCAAGATTATGGCAT
>MPMJ01000098.1 GCA_002238425.1 SAR202 cluster bacterium bin16
GCGCTGTTGAGGGTGTATAACAATACGCCGCGCAAGTGCCTCGGCTACCTGACCCCGGCCGAAGTGCTACGAGAACAGGTGTTGCACTTCGAATGTGAATTCACCTTCCTGCCTCCGCAGGAACGACGGAGGTTTGGCACCCCTCGCCCTCTGGGAGAGGGGTTGGGGGTGAGGGTTCCTCCCCTTCCCCGCGAGCCATCGCCGATTCCACAGCCTCGCGGCCGATGAGGGAGTCCTCCAGGGAGTCGGGGAACTGGGCGAGGACGGAGGCGGCGTAGAGGGGGTGGTCGAGGCCGTAGTCGAGGGCGTATTCCTCGACGTACTCCGGGGTGATCATGCCGCGCTTGCCGCCGTCCTCGCCGGTGAAGTTGGGCGTGTCGAACGCGGAGATGGCGATGCGGTGGTAGAGGTTGCGCTTCGTGTGGTGGGAGGCGTAGAACTCGCCGTCGCGGGAGAGGGCGTTGCCGACGAGCAGCAGGCGGTCCGGCTGCAGCCGCTTGATGGCGTCCATGTGCAACTGCGGCATGGCGTGCGCCTCCGTGACGACGACGAGCAGCTGGTCCGAGTGGAAGCCCTGGATGTTGAGAGGGTTGTCGGTGGAGAAGCCGAGCGCGAACCGCTGCTCGTCGATGCGGTACGCGGACCTGAACATCCTGCCGCTGAGGACGTCGGCTGCAGCCGCGTACGCCTCGCGCATCTCCTGCCAGACGATCTCATCGACCTGGCGCTGCGTCGGGCCCACGGTGAGCGCCTTGGCCTCCGGGCGCGTCTCCAGCCACCAGAGCATGGCGCGCGCGGCGACCCAGTCCTTGCCGGAGCCGTTCGCCCCCACGACGCTGACGCGCCGGTGATGCACCAGCGCATCCAGCATCTCCGCCTGCTTCGAGTACGGCGTTCCGGCGTCGCCGAGCACGTCCGTGACGAACCCGACGGGGTCGTTCGCGTATCGCGTGAAGTCTTCTGCCACGAGGTTCACCTCTCTCACCCGGATAAAGGGCGGTCCGCGAACCGCCCCTACCCCCTCCTCCCCGTGTGCCTGTACGGCACTCTGGGTTCCCGTTTTCACGGGAATGACGGGAGAAGGCGGGAATGACGGGGGAGGGGTGGTTAACACAGAAAGCCCCCTCGCTCTTCGCTGAGGGGGCAGCGTTCTTCCTGCGGCTCGTCCGACAGGGTCTATGTGCGCGTTACCGGTTGCGCTCTATTCATGGTGCGGCAGGGGTGGTGTGCGGCGCAAGGGGCTGGTGTCACAGGGATGTCAGCGGCGACGGGGAGGATGGGGGCAGGGCGGGTTTGTGAACCCGCCCCTAAGGGGGGCCTGCCTTCTCGGTGCAGTAGTGTCCCTGGAAGTGGTGTAAGAGCAGACGAGGGCTATGCAAGAAAGTGGCCATCGGGTCATCCTCATCAACAACGACGATGAAGGAGGCGACCTCGATGGCCAAGAACAGGATGGATGTGTTGGAGCTGTTGCGCAAGGAGGCAGAGGAGGCAGACATTGACTTTCTGCGAGAGGGGCTGTCGGTGTTGGTGCAAGCGGTGATGGAGGCGGAAGTTGCAGCCAAGACGGGTGCGGAGCGCGGGGAACGGAGTCCGGAGCGGATGACGCACCGC
>MPMJ01000037.1 GCA_002238425.1 SAR202 cluster bacterium bin16
CGCTTCAACTCCCGAGCAATCGTCGGTGGCGGGCGATCCAGAGTTGCTGCGATTTGCCGGATCGAGCGCCCCTCGGTACGTAGGCGGGCAATCGCACAGCGTTCCTCAATCCCGAGCTGCGTATAGCGTTTCCCCATGGCAACACCTTAATCTGGTGTTGCACTTCGTTTGTGAACTTAGGAATCCCCCCTGCTGTAGGGGCGGTTCTCGCGAACCGCCCCCCACGCCCCTCCGCCGTTCCCGCTCCTCACCCGCCACTCCCCTCCCTCACCGTGTCCGTCCCCACCGAGCTGTGACACGCGCCTCTTTCGCGGCTGAGTCTGCCCCGCGTACCCTGTCCCCTGCGCACAGCGACCAGCCGGGATCCGCAGCCCCCCGACCCTCAGATACCCCCTGTTGCAGATTGTTGCATTCTCGTTGCATAGCCGTCGTATTCTGTCTCCCGTGCCGTTGCAGGCAGCAGCCCGCTCGTTGCGCGAAGCGAGGCCATCTACGAGTGAAGCAACACTTTGCAACAGAAAACGGAAAACCGCGGCGCCCGCTCATGGTGAGCGTGCGACGCTAACCACGCCCCATCGCTTGGCACAGGGCGTATGCTTAAGGCCATGGCTGCGATAGTTCCCGACACCGAACGCGAGCGGCGCTACTTCCGCTGGTACGACCTCAGCCTCCTCTACTACGAGGCGGTCCGCAGAGGCGTGGCCTCCGCCGAGGTGCAGGCAACCAAGTCGCTCGCAGACGAGGCGTGGGACGCCTACGTCGACACGATATCCGACTTGAACGGGCCGAGGCAGGAGTAACGCTGTGGCCACCGACTTCCTCTCCATCGACGACGTCACGGACGACGAACTCGCCTGGCTGCTCGACACCGGCAACGCCTACGCATCGCAGCGTGAGGGCGGCCCGCAGCCGCTGCAGGGGCGGACGGTCGCGATGCTCTTCGAGAAGCCGTCGCTCCGCACCAAGGTCTCGTTCGACATCGCCGCCTACGAGCTCGGCGGCCACGCCGTCTACCTCGGCGCGGACGAGGTCGGGCTCGACAAGCGGGAGCCCGTCGAGGACGTGGCCCGCGTGCTGGAGCGCTGGGCGTCCGTCATCGTGGCGCGCGTCATGGCGCACAGCACGCTGGGACGCTTCGCCGCGAACGCGTCCGTGCCCGTCGTCAACGCGCTCTCGGACGTCGAGCATCCCTGCCAGGCGGCAGCCGACCTGCTCACCATCCGCCAGCACAAGGGTCGCGTCGAAGGGCTGAAGGTCACCTACATCGGCGACGCCAACAACTGCGCGCTCAGCCTCGGACTCGGCGCGCTCGCGCTCGGCGCGGACTTCGCCGTCGCCTCCCCGGACGGCTACGCCTTCCCCGATGCGGACGCCGCACGCCTGCGGGCGCGCTCCAACGGCGGCGCGCTCATGCTCACCGCCGACCCCGATGAGGCCACCGACGGCGCGGACGTGCTCTACACCGACGTCTGGACGAGCATGGGACAGGAGGCCGAGACCGCGCAGCGACGGGCCGCGTTCCAGGGCTTCCAGGTGAACGAGCGCCTGCTAAGCCGCGCCAACCCGGGCGCGCTCGTGATGCACCCGATGCCCGTCCACTACGGAGAAGAGATGGAGCAGGGGATGCTGGAGCACCCGCAGTCCGTCGCCTACACCCAGGCCGAGAACCGCCTGCACGCGCAGAAGGCAGTCCTGCGCCTGCTCGTCTCCGGCGAGTAACACCATGACCAACGCCACACAAACGGCGGGCGCCCCGCCCGCCACGACCCTCGTTGCCATCGTTGGTCGCCCCAACGTCGGCAAGTCCAGCCTGTTCAACGCGCTGCTCGGCAGACGCTCCGCCATCGTCGCCGAGGAGTCCGGCACGACGCGGGACCGCATGATCGCGCCCGCCGAGTTCGAGGGTCGCCACTTCCTCCTCGCCGACACCGGCGGCCTGCTGCCGGAGCCCGAGACCGAGATCGAAGCGCACATCGCCGCGCAGGTAGACGCCGCCATCGCGGGCGCGGACGCCGTCATCTTCGTCACCGACGCCCGCACCGGCCCCGCCTACGCCGACGAGTACGTCGCGCAGCGGCTGCGCCAGGCCCACAAGCCGACGGTCGTCGCCGTGAACAAGGCCGACAACCCCAACCAGGAGTCCCTGGCGAACGACGCATACGCCCTCAGCCTCGGCGAACCGGTCCCCGTGAGCGCGCTGCACCGGCGCGGCCTCGGCGACCTCATGGACGCCCTCATGGCGCAGGTTCCGATGGACGACGCTCCGGACGCCCCTGACGCGGAGACGCCCCGCATCGCCATCATCGGCAGGCCGAACGTCGGCAAGTCCGCGCTCACGAACGCCATCCTGCAGGAGGAGCGCTCCATCGTCAGCCCGGTGCCCGGCACGACGCGCGACGCGCTCGATTCGCCGTTCGAGTTCGAGGGCGCGCCCGCCGTCCTCATCGACACTGCCGGCATCCGGCGGCGCGGCGCCGTACAGCCCGGCATCGAGAAGTTCAGCGTCCTGCGCGCCGCAGCCGCCATCCACCGCTGCGACGTCGCCCTGCTCGTGCTCGACGCCACCAATCCCACGACCGACCAGGACCTCCACATCGCCGGACAGGCTGCGGAAGCGTTCAAGTCCCTGCTCGTCGTCGTCAACAAGTGGGACCTCGTCGAGCACGACGACCCCCGGCGCGAGGAGCGGCGCTTCACACGCCTCGTCCACTCGCGGATGCGCTTCCTGCCCAACGTGCCGGTCGTCTTCACGTCCGCCGTCGATGGCGTCGGTGTGCCTCGGGTGCTGCGTATGGCGTTCGACCTCCACCGGAAGCGGACGGAGTGGGTCGACGGCCCGCTGCTGAACCGCGCCGTCATGGACGCCGTCTCCCGCCACCTCCCGCCCACGAGCGCGGCGAAGGGCTCGCTGAAGCTCTACCGCGTCAAGCAGGAGTCCGTCCGTCCGCCCACGTTCATCTTCTTCGTGAACAACACCGCGCGCATCCACTTCTCCTACGAGCGCTACCTCGCCAACACGATCCGCGAGCAGTTCGACTTCGACGGCGTGCCGCTCAAGATCGAGTTCCGGGGCAAGGGCGGCGTGCACGTCATCGGCGACAACCGGTCCAAGGCCGTCGCGCGCGCCCGGCGCGCAGGCAACAGGGGCAAACGTCCCACCGCGGGTCCGTCATCCCCACCCTCTCCGTCATCCCCGCCCTCTTCGTCATTCCCGCGAAAGCGGGAACGGAAGTAGCCATGGAGTGGCTCCTCGTCCCCGCCGCCTACCTCCTCGGCAGCGTGCAGCCGGGGCTCCTGATCGTGCGGCTGTTGATGCGCCGCGACATCCGGGAGGTCGGCAGCGGCAAGACGGGCATGACGAACGTGATGCGCGCCGCCGGGAAGAAAGCGGCGGCGCTCGTGTTCGTGCTGGACATGGCGAAGGGCGTGCTGCCTGTGCTCGTCGCCGCGAGCATCTCCGGCGACACATGGCTGGAAGCGGCCACCGCGACAGTAGTGGTGGTGGGCCACGTCTTCCCTGTGTTCGCCGGTTTCCGGGGCGGACGGGGCGTCGCGACCGGCGTCGGCGCGGCGTCCGCGCTGCTGTGGTGGGCGAGTATCGCGGGCATCGTCGTGTTCGTCCCCGTGGTGCTCCTCTCGCGCTACGTCTCGCTCGGCTCCGTCGTCGGTGTCGCGACGGTGTTCGCGGGCTTCGTCCTGGCGATGGCGGCGTACGACCTCCCGACTCCGCACTTCGTCTTCGCCCTCATCATCGGCCCCCTCATCATCGGCATGCACCGCGACAACATCGTCCGCCTGCTGCGCGGCACCGAACGCCGCATCGGCCAGCGTGATGAGCAGGGGTAGAGACGCCGGCAGCGCCGGAGCCCCTCACAAACAGCCGACAGTACGAGAAGGACCAGGAACACGAACGTGAACACCGCCGTCGGCCCCGCCAGCGAGCGCACGCCCACGACGCCCCACAGCACCATCCCTGCTACCGCGCCGACTCCTGCCACCGCCAACACCCTGCCTCGCACGCTGTCCTCGACTGTCCGGCTGTGCAGCCATCACGTTCTCCCGGAGCAAAACACTCCTCATGGGGCTGAGGCAGCGTAGGGAGCGTGGCCGCGACCGGGCAATGGGCGCGTGTCAGCGATCCGGTGCGAAGGACTGGAAGCAACAGGTGCGGCGGTATAGGGTGAAGTGAGGTGTAGGGGGCAGCAGGGCTAACGGGCTCCTGTGCCCTGAGATGCCTGCTCGTCGACCAGTTTGATGTCGAGACGCAGGCCGATCGCCCTGGCGATGTCGTACGCCATCTCCAATCGGGGGCTGTGTTTGCCTGACTCCACGCGGCTTATGACGGTCTTGGTTACGCCGATACGCTCGGCAAGCTCGCGTTGGGTGAGTCGGTGCTGTTTCCTGGCTTTCACCAGTGCATCTATCAGTGCGAACCGGGGCGCCAGCCGTTCGTACTCTCTCTGAAGTTCGGGGTCCTGACTCTGAAGTTCCTGGAACAGTTCTTTTGCGGTACGCATGATGCTACTCCCTCAGTTGGAGTAGGGTCCTCCTTGCTCGGTCGACACTCTGAACCGGGGCTCGGCGCCCTTGCTTCCTCCATGCTTCGAGCAGGTATATCGTTCCGTTCGCTACTCCGTATGCGATACGGTGATTACCCGCTCGCAGTTCGTAGAGGCCAATCTTGGGGTCGAGTATCCGATCCTGGGGCATCCCAAGATCGGGGCCGTCCTCTTCCAGCAGTTCGATGTAGCGTTGCAGGGTCGCTACGGCGGAGCGGTCACCAGATCGATGTAGCTCCCGGATGTAGTCCTCTACGCGGGAGCGCCCGCGATGGTCTGAGGAGAGTATCACTTGCATCTATGCAAACCTCCGTATGAGTACACCGTCGTATGCCCTTGTCCATCGGGTCGCCTCCTCCTGTATCTACCATCTACTCAACATCTACCAACATCTACCAACATCTACCAACATGACTAGACAGTAAACAAATATGTGTCCTTCGTCAAGAGGACACGCCACTGAGAATAACTAGGCTGCGAGGTCTTCGCCTGCGGAAGCACTCCCTTCTCGCCGTAGCCGATAGCCCCCTGTGACACCCGCCCCTTCCGCCGTCGCCCCCTGCCCGCGTACGCTGGTCGCATGACCGTCATGCCGGCAGCACCCATAGACCCCGCTATGGCTCACGGCCCAGCCACAGATGCGTTCAATGGGCTGCGGTGTGCACACCCCTTTCTCATGCGCTCATTGACCAGAAGAACGCGGGAAGCAGGCCACGGCCTTGTCGATAAACTGTTCAATTCGGCGAAAACCCCCAGTGCTCACTCGTAATTGCGCCCAGAAGAAGCGCCCGGCTGATCGCCGGGACGTCGGACCCGCAGGGCTGCGGCGCCCCAGCCTCCGTCGGAGTGACGACTGCCCGCCCCATCCCGTGCATCCTGTCCATCCCTGTGAGCCCTGAGGTGTAGAATCCGGACATGGCGCGAGAGACCCTGCTCATCGGCACGAACAACGCCCATAAGGTGACCGAGCTCCGCCGGATCCTCGGCGAAGCGAATGTGACGCTGCTTACGCCCGCCGACGCCGGCATCGAGATCGAGGTGGAGGAGACCGGCGAGACGTTCGAGGAGAACGCACGGCTCAAGGCGTGGGCGTTCTGCGCCGCCAGCGGTCTGCCGTCGCTCGCGGACGACTCCGGCATCGAGGTCGACGCGCTCGGCGGACGCCCCGGCGTGCGCTCAGCACGCTACGGCGGCGACGGTCTGGACGACGCGGACCGCACGCAACTGCTGCTCGACGAACTGGCGGACGTGCCGGAGGAGCAGCGCACCTGCCGCTACCGCGTCGTCCTCGTGCTCGCGAGGCCGGACGGCTCCGAAGAGGTCGTCGACGGCGCGTGCGAGGGCCGCGTGGCCTTCGCGCCCGTCGGAAGCAACGGCTTCGGCTACGACCCCATCTTCTTCGTCCCGCGCTTCGGCAGGACGATGGCCCAGTTGGACCCCGCCGAGAAGGACGCCATCAGCCACCGGGGGCAGGCCGCCCGCCGCATGGCCGACCTCCTCCGCGAACGCGCGCTGGAAGGGGCCGCATCGTGACCGCCCAGATCACCGACATGCTCGGCAGGCCGGTCCGCGACCTCCGCATCTCCGTCACCGACCGCTGCAACTTCCGCTGCACCTACTGCATGCCTGCCGAGGTCTACGGCGAGCGCTACCACTTCCTCCCCCGCGAGGCCATCCTCTCCTACGAGGAAACCGCCCGCCTCACCCGCCTCTTCGTCGACCTCGGCGTCAGCAAGGTCCGCATCACCGGCGGCGAGCCGCTCGTGCGGCAGGGACTCGACCAGCTCGTATCGATGCTCGACGGCATCGACGGCATCGACGACCTTACGCTCACGACGAACGGCTACCTGCTCGCCGAGCAGGCCGACGCCCTGAGGAACGCGGGTCTGCGCCGCGTCACCGTGAGCCTCGACACGCTCGACCCAGCGATATTCGGCGTGATGAACGGCAAGGGCTACAACCCCGACGCGGTGCTGGACGGCATCGTCGCCGCCGAGCGCGCCGGCTTCGACCCCATCAAGATCAACGCCGTCGTCGAGCGCGGCGTGAACGACCACACCGTGCTGGACATGGTGCGCCACTTCAAGGGCACCGGCCACATCGTGCGCTTCATCGAGTTCATGGACGTCGGCACGCTCAACGCCTGGCAGCGCGACAAGGTCGTGCCGTCGGCTGAACTCGTCGAGCAGGTGAACGCCGTCTTCCCCATCGAGCCGCTCGCCCCGAACTACCGCGGCGAGGTCGCCGAACGCTGGCGCTTCCTCGACGGCGACGGCGAGGTCGGCTTCATCTCGTCGGTCACGCAGCCGTTCTGTGGCGACTGCAACCGCGTCCGCATCACGCCGCAGGGCGATGTCGTGACGTGCCTCTTCGCCACCGGCGGCACCGACCTGAAATCGCCCCTCCGCTCCGGCGAGTCCGACGACGAGCTCCGCGAGCGCATCGCCAACATCTGGCGCGCCCGCACCGACCGCTACTCCGAGCTCCGCGCCTCCCTGCAGGCCAGCGAGACGCGCAAGATCGAGATGTTCCAGATAGGCGGCTAGGATGTCTTCCAGCGCCGGCAGCCCCCGCAAGTCGATAACCGTCCATACCGACGGCGCCTGCCTCGGCAACCCCGGCCCGGGAGGCTACGGCGCCGTGCTCGAATTCGAGGGGACCCGCAAGGAGCTGTCGGGAGGCTTCCGGCTCACCACGAACAACCGGATGGAGCTGCTGGCCGCGATCCTGGCCCTGGAGACGCTGAAGGAACCCTGCAAGGTGACCCTCCACAGCGATTCCAAGTACGTAGTCGATGCTATCGAACAGGGCTGGGCCAGGCGCTGGCAGGCAAACGATTGGATGCGTAACAAGAAGGAAGCCGCGATCAACCCTGACCTCTGGGAACGTCTGCTGCAGCAGACCGAGCGGCATGACGTCACGTTCAGGTGGGTGCGAGGACATGCCGGAAACGTCGAGAATGAGCGGTGCGACCGGTTGGCCGTCGAGGCCGCGAACGGCGATGACCTCGAGACCGACTCCATCTACGAGTCCTCGAGCGCATACGGCCGCGTGCAGATGGTGTAGGCATGGCTGAACTCACGCACATAGACGCAGAGGGCAGCGCCCGCATGGTGGACGTCGGCGCCAAGCCGGACTCGACGCGCACCGCGATAGCAGCAGGAGCGGTCGCGATGCTTCCCGAGACACTGTCTCTCATCGTCGAGGGCCGTGCGGAGAAGGGCGACGTCTTCACCGTGGCACGCATCGCTGGCATCAACGCAGCGAAGCACACGTGGGAGCTCATCCCCCTCGCCCACCAGGTCCCGCTCAGCCACGTATCGGTCGACTTCGAAACGGAGCCGGGCGCGGACGTCGCCCGCGTCCGCATCTCGGCGCAGGCGCGCACGACGGCCAAGACGGGCGTCGAGATGGAAGCCCTCACCGCCGTCTCCGTCGCCGCGCTCACGATCTACGACATGTGCAAGGCCGTCGACCGCGGCATGACCATCGAGGGCGTGCGGCTCGTCGAGAAGACCGGCGGCACCCACGGCGACTACCACGCCTGATCCCTCCCCCCTTGATGGGGGAAGGATAGGATGGGAGTGATTCCGTCCCGTTTGACCGTGCAGCAGACAACGAGAGGAGGAGAGTCATGGCAGGACTGGGCGTGCAAGGTATGACCCACTGGTCGATCCCCGTGAACAACCTGGACGAGGCGGAGGAGTTCTACGGCGGCCTCCTTGGCCTCGAGTCGAAGGGGCGGCTCGGCAACAATACGATGTCGTGCTTCAGCACCGGCGACACCAACATCCTGCTCTGTGCGCAGAAGACCCCGGTCAACGGCTCGCCGCCGGGCGTGCACCACTCCTTCACTGTCACGCCGGAGGTGCTGGAGCAGGCGTGCAAGCTCTTCCGCGAGAAGGGTGTGAATGTGGACAGCCTCGTCTACCGGGCGCAGGGCCACTTCACCGGGCGCGAGCTCTACTTCTTCGACCCCACGGGCAACCGGCTCGAACTCCGCGACCCCACCTGGAGCAAGGGCATGCCGGAGCCCCCGCTGGATGAGCTCTCCCGGTAGCAGACAAGAAGACAGGCGGGCTTTCACCCGCCTGTCTTGCGTCCGCTCCCCGTAAGTCTGCCGCTAGTCGGGCAGCTTAACCTTGAACTCGGTCCTGCCGGGGAAGTAGCGGCGCATGTCCGGCCTCGCGCCGCGCTTCAGGCACTCCTCCTCGAACAGGTCGAGCACCAGCGGGTTCTCGTCCTCGTACTCCACCTGCATGCCGCCCTGCTTCTGGCTCACGTCGCCCAGGCCGGAGCCCGCGAACGGCGTGTGCAGCCCCGCCGCGGTGCCGCCGGAGCCGTAACCGAGCGCCATGTAGCGCGCCCGCCGCGTGCCGGTGTTGAAGTGCTGGTGGTAACAGGCGTCGCTCGGCACCACGACCATCGAGCCGTACTGCCAGTCCGCCTTCACCATGTCGGACATGTCCTCCTCGTGCCACAGGAGCGAGTAGCCCGCGTCGCCGCTGAGGATGAGCAGGTGCGCACCCGGCCCGTGCCGGTGCCCCTTCTTGTATGTGCCGACCGGGAACTCGGAGACGTGGCCCTTCATGGCGTTGCCGGCCATCTCGAACAGCGCGTTGATGCCGCCCGCGCCGCGCTCCACCCACGAGTAGAGCGGCATGTCCGGCACGTTCGGGATGAAGCTGGCGTCCCAGACGCGCCCCTTGTACAGCGTCCCGTTGCCGCTGAAGAAGTCGTCCTCGCCCTTGAACCGCTTCGAGAAGACGAAGTCGTTGTTGAAGATGAAGTCGTCGTCCTTGAACAGCCGCATCGTCGGCGGGGCGGTGGTGACGGAGAGGTAGCGCGCCGGCTCCGTGCCGCTGCCGTTGAAAAGCTGGTACCAGGCGTTGAGCGGTATCGCGAACAGGCTGCCCTGCTTCCACTCGAACGTCCGCTTCGGGCCGTCGCCGACCCACACGCTCGTCGCGCCGCGTCCGCTGACGATGTAGACGATCTCCTCGTAGAGGTGGTGCTCCGGTTCCGACGAGCCGCCCGGCCTGATCTCGACGAGTTGAGCGTCGTTGATGAGTACCGGGTACGGGATGTTGAGCGCGGCGCCCATGCCGCCCTTTCGCTCCCACGGCCCGAGTTCCACTTTCGCAAGGTCCTCGAACGCATACTCGTCGATGACCTTCACCCCCTCCCGCGCAAGCCAGGCGCGGTACGGGTCTTCGAGCTCCATCTGTTCGAGCGTATCGGGGTCCGGTTCAACTGCTCGCAGGATATCGGCGTCAGGGTCAACCGTCGTCATGGCGATCCCTCCTCGTAGGAATAGGCGCGGGTATCCCTGCGCCCGGCGGAGAGGCATGTCGCGCCGCTTTCGATTCCCCGCCGTGCGGGCATGATAAGTAAAGGCGACGGCGTCCGCCATCTTTGACACTCGGAGGGCGCGAGGCTATACTCTCTCTTCGGGCGTTACGCCCAAACCTCAGAGAGCGCAGAGACGTGCCCAAGCGTACATGGCAACCGAAGAAGCGACGCCGCCAGCGGCGCCACGGGTTCATGGCGCGCATGCACACGCCGGGTGGCCGCAGGGTGCTGAGCGCACGACGCCTGAAGGGTCGCCACCGTCTCGCAGTCTAAGGACCACCTTGCGAGATTCGTCTCCCCATGACGGGGCAGGGTATCAGCCGCGAGCAACGGCTTCGCCGCCAGCGCGATTTTCAGGCGTTGCGCGAGCATGGCGCATCGCGGGCGCATCCACTACTGGTCATGCGGGCGATGCCCAACTCTCTCCCGCGCGCCCGATTCGGCTTCGTCGTCAGCAAGCGCTCCGCACCGCTGTCCGTTACCCGCAACCGGGTGCGCCGGAGGATGCGGGAAGCCGTTCGAGCACTGCCCTTCCAGGATGGCTGGGACGTCCTGCTCATCGCACGGCAGAGCACGGCGGAAGCATCGTTCGATGCGTTGCAGGGGGCGACGGCGTCGCTCGCGCGCAGGCTGCGCCTGCTCGCACCGGGGGATGCCGCGCTGGGCACGGAAGCGGGTTCTGATGCGTAGGATGGCGATAGGACTGATAACCGCCTACCAGCGCGTGCTGTCGCCCTACTGGCCGTCTTCGTGCCGGTACGAGCCCACCTGCTCCCACTATGCGCAGGAAGCGATAACCGTACACGGTACGCTGAAGGGCTCATGGCTGTCGCTCAGGCGGCTCGCCCGCTGTGCCCCGTGGGGCGGCAGCGGCTACGATCCTGTGCCCCTGAGGCACACCACGGTGAACGAGAACGCCGGAACCGGCCTCGCGTAGGCCGTCTCCGGTTACACCGGGGCTTCCGCTACCGGCGGATGCTCCCAGAAGGATGCATAGGTTGAACCAGACCGGCGCCTACCCCGGACGCACGGGGCTCTCTCCCGCGCTAGTACTGCTCATGGCCATCGTTCTGGCCGTCGTGCTGGCCGGCTGCACACAGAGCAGGAACGCGGCTACACAGAGCTGGTCTGGCGTGGCCATCGAGGGAGACTCGACGTATGTAGGCACGCGCGAAGGACGCCTCATCAAGCTCTCGCTGGACGCCGGCCTCGCTCGGATCGCACCCCATCAGGTCCCACAACCGGACCGCGAGCAAGGCTTCCCCGCCCTGTACGGCACACCGATGGTCGACAACGGACGGGTCTACGCGGGAACGTACAACGGCATCGTGCTCTCGATCGACGCGGACAGTTTCGGCGGCGAGCTCAAGTTCGAGATCGACGGCAATGACCTCGCGAAGGGCATCGCCGGGTCGGTCGTCCCGCATAATGGTTCGCTGGTGGTGGCAGCGGCGGAGGACGCGGGAGCGGGGAGGCTCTACGTTCTGGAGGCCTCCACCCTCACCGAGAAGTGCCGGTACCCCGCTCGGAATGAGGAACCCGTCGGTCAGCTGTGGACGACGCCGGTCATCGAGAACGGCATCGCCTACTTCGGTGACCTCAGCAAGCAGGTGCACGCCGTCTCCGTAGCAGACTGCCGTCCTGTGTGGGACCAGCCAGCGCAGTTGGACGGAGCAGTGGTAGCGCCGCCTGTCCTGATCGGTGGGTATCTCTACCTGGGGGCGTTCGACCGGGCGTTCTACCGCGTAAGCCTCGCTTCTGGCGCATCGGAGAAACTGTTCGATGAGGCGCTTGGCTGGTTCTGGGGCGCCGCGGTGACAGACGGCAGGGTGCTGTACATCCCCAACATGGACGGCAATATCTACGCCTACGACAGCACATCCGGGCGCGTCATCTGGACGTACCCCGGCAACGACGAAGGCGAGCCGGTGCTGGCGTCCCCGGTGCTGTCCGGCGATGAACTGGTCTACGCGTCGGACTCCGGCATTATGGTAGTGCTGGACGCGCAGAGTGGGAGCCGCAGATGGGACCGCCGGGTGGGGAACGACGTACGCGCGCCGCTCACCGCCAACGGGCGGATCGTATTCCTGCACTCGCTGGACGAGACAGTCACGGCGGTAGACCTGGATACGAAGCAACTGGCATGGGAACGCAACCTGGGCGACGTGAAATAGGCGGCTGAGCACATGGAACTGCTGTCACTGCTCTGGAACGAGGTCATCACCAAGCCGATGACCAACAGCCTGCTCGTGCTCTACGTCTGGCTGGGCTCCAACCTTGGCCTCTCCATCATCGCGTTCACCATCATCGTGCGGGCGCTGACGTACCCGCTGGTGGTGCGCCAACTGCGGCAGACGCGGAAGCTCCAGGGGCTGCAGCCGCGCGTCAAGGAGATCAACGAGAAGTACAAGAACAACCCCCAGCTACGCGGTCAGGAAGTGATGAAGCTCTACAAGGAGATGGGGGTCAACCCGGTGGGCTGCCTCGGCCCGCTGGTGATACAGATGCCCATCTTCATCGGCCTCTTCTGGGCCATCAACGGCGTGCTGCCGTTCACCCCGGAGAACCTGGCCGGGCTCTCCGGCAAGCTCTACAGCTGGCTGCCGTTCCTGGACACCGCAGTGCCGGTGGACCGCAACTTCCTGGGGATGGATCTCGCCTTGGAGCCGATGCGCGTCGGCAGCATCCTCGGCTACACGCTCGTGGCGCTCTCCGGCCTCAGCATGTTCGTTCAACAGAAGATGAGCCAGGTCGCTTCGGCAGACCCGGCCCAGCAGAGCACCCAGCGGATGATGCTGTTCATGTTCCCGGTGATGTTCGGGATGTTCAGCCTCTTCTTCCCCATCGGACTCGTCATCTACTGGGTAGCCTCAACGCTCATCGGCATCGTGATGCAGTATTTCGTTACCGGTTGGGGTGGCCTCTTCCCGCAGGCTGAGAAGGCCGGGGGTGGGACGCCGAAACTCGGCCCCACGCTGAGCGCCGCCATACCGGACAAGGAGGAAGGCGATGGAGGACCAGAGCCTCGTCCGGTCAGCGAAGACAGTAGAGGAGGCAATCGAGCTCGCAACTCTGGAGCTCGGCGTCGGTCGCGACGAAATCGAAATCGACGTCATTAGCCAGGGGCGCAGCGGCATCCTCGGCATCGGCTCGGAAGATGCCAGGGTCCGCGTCCGGCGCATCACCGGCGGAGACGGCTCCGCCGCTGGCGCGCCCGGGCCCGTGGGGGGGCTTCTCCGCCTGGTGGGCGGCGGCGCCCGGGCCACCCCGGGGGGAGACGGCTCCGCCGCTGCCGCGCTCGGCATCGTGGAGCGCTTCCTCGACTGGATGGACGTCGACGCCGTAGCCACCATACGCAGCTCCGGCAACGGCGAAGAGATGCCCGTCATCGACATCCAGGGCAGCGACGCAGGTCTGCTCATCGGCCACCGCGGCGAGACCCTGCGCGCGTTCCAGTTCCTCGTCAACCTCTCGCTCGGCAGAGCCGAAGGGCGCTCCATGGGCATCGTGCTCGACGTCGAGCAGTACCGCGAGCGGCGTTCGCGGCAACTGGCTGCCCTGGCGCGGCGCATGGCTCAGCGGGCCATCTCCAGCGGCAGGTCGGTCGAACTCGACCCGATGTCGCCTGCAGACCGCAGGGTCATCCACTTCACGCTCGCGGACTTCCAGGGCGTCGAGACCCAGAGCGAGGGCGAGGGCGCAGACCGCCGCGTCGTTATCATCACCACCGGCGAGGCGCCACGGCCGTCCCGCGGAGGACGCGGAGACGGGCGCCGCCGTTCGCGCTCCTAGCGCGCCATGGCCGCTCAGCCCACGCCGGAGATGCGCCTGGCGGACAGGCGCAAACTGCTATTCACGCTCGGCTTTCCGTACGCGCTGCTGCTCCTGTCGTCCCTGGTGGCGTGGCCCTGGCGGGCGCTCGACCTGCCCGGCGTGCTCGGCACGCTCACGCCGCTGAGTTTCGTCCTGCTGGTGCTGACGGTTGGCGCATCCTCCTACGCCCTCCGGAAGAAGCTGCCGCTCTCCATGATCACGTGGCTGCCTGCCGGACAGGGCGCCATCGTCCTGTTGGCCACGGGACTGATGGCAGGCGGAGCAGCGGAACAGCTCACCCAGCTCGCGCTCATCATCGCCTACGGCCTCATCTTCCTCATCGTGCTCGGCATCACGACGGCGATAGCGGCCCACGGCGGCGCCATCGCCATCGCGTTCATCTCGTTCTTCATCTTCACAAGAGCGGCACGCTTCCCCATCTTTGAGGTCGAGGACGCAGTCACTACGAGCGCCAGCCTGTTCACATTGGCTGCTGCCCTGCTCGCCATCGCCGAACTGGTGCTGATGGTCTGGCTCGCACGCAGGCTGGTGGAGGCAGCGGACGAATCGGCGATGGGGACGGCACTCTGGATCGTGGGGCTGACGCTCGCGCACGGCCTGCTCGCCAGTTGGCAGTACCCGATTCAAGAAGGCTCGTTCAGCATCGTTGTTTATGGAAATGGGATCCTTTCGTGGCTCATGTTCGCAACCATCCAGTTGGGCATGGCAGCTGTGCTCATCCGTTTGCGGAGGGCGCAGTTCCGCGAGCAGGCGTTACAGCAGGAGAACGCACAGCCTCCCACCACTGCGGAAGAGCCGCAGTCCGGCGAGGACGACACATCGCCTGACCCACAGACTCGGCGCGGCGGACGCCCTACCCCGCGACGACGGCGCAGGTAGCGCGACATCCGGCGCTTACGCGGTGCACTCGTTGAGGGTTACGCTGCAAGTGCGATTGCTACACTCGCGCTGAGGTACCGAACGTGACCACAACGGCGGACGCCGCGCCGGATACTCCTCCGCATGAGGGGCCCAACGAGCCCCTCTACGCGGAAGTGGTGGTGGACGCGCGCACCGGCAAACCCGGCGACACGTTCACCTATTCCATTCCCCCGCGCGTGCACGTAAAGCCCGGGCATCTCGTCCGCGTGCCATTCGGCCCTCGCACGCTTAATGGTGTCGTCACTGGCCTACGCGAGAAGCCAAACGTGGACTACACCCGCCCCATCGCCTCCTTGGTGGAGGAGCAGCCGCTCCTGACACCGGAGCGCATCGAACTGGGGCGCTGGCTTGCCGACTACTACCGGGCGCCCGCCTTCGACGCGCTCGCTCCCATGCTACCGCCGGGCATGCGCGGCAGCGCCCAGACATACGTGCAGGTGGTGGCCGACCCGCTTCCCGGCATCGACGAGCGGTTGCCGAAAGGGGCGCAGCGCCTCCTCGCATATCTCCGCACGAACCCTGGCCCGCATCGGAGCGCATCGCTCACGGCGACCCTCGGACCGTGGGTACGGAACGCCATCCGCGCGCTGGTGGAGGCGGGCGCAGCGACCGAAAGGCTGAGCGAGCCCAAGAGCAACTCGGCCGTGCAGCAGAAAACGTGGCTCGTTCCCGAAGCCTCCCCTTCCGCCCTCCGCGGATCGGCCACCGAGCAGCAGCACGCGCCGCGCCGTGCCGAACTGTTGCGGGAACTCGCGAGCTCTCCGTCCGGGCTGGCCGCAGCGGACGCTCGCAAGCGGTACGGCGGCCCAGTGGTGGCGAAAGTCATCGCGATGGGACTGGCCTCGCTCCGTACGACGCCGCTTTCAGTAGGTGCGGCGTCTCCCCATACTCCCCTACTGCCGACTCCCGACCAACAGCAAGCGCTTGTCGCACTCACACGCGCGATGGACGACCCCTCAACAACACCGCGAGTATGGCTGCTGCACGGGGCAACCGGCAGTGGCAAGACGGAGGTGTACCTGCAGGCCATCGCCCACTGCTTGGCGAAGGGCCGGCGGGCTATCGCGCTCGTGCCTGAGGTCGCACTGACGCCGCAGATGATGGAGCGGTTCGAAGAGCGGTTCCCCGGGGAAGTGGGATTACTGCACAGCAGGCTCACACCGGCGCAGCAGAGGGACGAATGGTGGCGCATCTTCCGTGGCGAGCGCAGCGTCGTCATCGGGCCTCGCAGTGCACTGTTCGCGCCCGTGGAAGACCTCGGCCTCATCGTGCTCGACGAGGAGCACGAGTGGACATACAAGCAGTCCGACGCCCAGCCTCACTACCACGCCCGCGACGCCGCCGAGCAACTCGCTTCGCTCACGGGCGCGGTCGTCGTGCTCGGCAGCGCGACGCCGGACATCGTAACCGCGTGGCGGGCGAACCGAGGCCTCATCGGCAAACTCTCGATGCCTGCCCGGATCGAACGCTCGGGCGCGCCCACGTCCCTCGCAGAGGTCGACGTGGTGGACATGCGGGCAGAGTTGCGGGAGGGAAATCGGAGCATCTTCAGCCGGTTGCTGCAACAGCGGTTGCAGGACACCCTCGCAGCGGGACGACAGGCGGTGTTCTTTCTGAACCGACGCGGGGCAGCGAGCGTTGTCACGTGCCGCAGTTGCGGGTTCGTCGTGCGCTGCCGTCGGTGCTCGACGACGCTCACCTACCATCGCCCGTTCGATGGCGCAGGCGCGGGGCAGCTGCGCTGCCACCACTGCGGCAGGGGACGAGCGGAACCGCGGCGCTGCCCCCGGTGCAGGAGTGTCCGTATCCGCTACCTCGGATTGGGTACCCAGCGAGTGGTCGACGAGGTGAGCCGCATCGCCCGGGACGCCCGCGTGCTGCGCTGGGACAGCGACACCACATCCGCTACAGGCGCGCACGAACGTCTGCTCCGCTCGTTTGCCGAGGGAGAAGCGGATGTCCTCGTCGGTACGCAGATGGTCGCGAAGGGGCTGGACGTTCCATCGGTCGACCTCGTGGGCGTGGTGCTGGCGGACATCGGCATCCACATGCCGGACTTCCGAGCGCCGGAGCGCACCTTCCAACTGCTCACTCAGGTCACAGGGCGAGCGGGGAGAGGTCCACAGGCGGGGTACGCGGTAGTCCAGACTTACCTGCCGGACCACTACGCGATCCAGGCCGCTGCCGGGCAGGACTATGCGGCGTTCTACGCCACGGAGATGGAGCATCGTCGCGCACAGGGGAACCCGCCCTTCAGCAGACTCGTTCGGCTGCTGTACGACGGCCACTCGGACAGGCGCACGGCGCAGAACGAAGCCCAGCAGCTCGCCGGCCGCCTGCGACGAACAGTGCGAGAGTGGGACATGCAGAGCGTGGACGTTATCGGCCCCGCGCCCACCTACCCGCCGCGCATCCGGAACGCGTGGCGCTGGCAGTTGCTCATCCGCGCGCCGGAGCCTCGCCTGTTGCTGGGCAAGCTCAGCATCCCATCCGCGTGGCGTGTGGACGTCGACCCTGTGAACATCGTGTGAGGCGCTCGTATAATCGTTGTATGGCCGTCCTGCAGATGCACTACATCCCGGACACTGTCCTCCGCGAACGCGCCCGAAAGGTGCGCGACCTTGCCGACCCCACGCTGCGCAAACTTGCGGACGACATGATCGAGTCGATGTACCACTACAACGGCGTCGGCCTCGCAGCCAACCAGATCGGGTCCCTCAAGCGCATCTGCATCATCCAGATGCCGGAGGACGAAGAGCCGACCGTGCTCCTGAACCTGGAGATCACGCGCAAGGAGGGCGAACGCGAGGTGACGGAGGGCTGCCTCAGCCTGCCCGGCTGGCAGGGCCGCATCCTCCGGGCGGAGAAAGTATGGGCGCGCGGCGTGGGGCTGGACGGCAAGCCGATACGCTACAAGGGTGCGACGGAACTGCTCGCCCAGGCGCTGGAGCACGAGTGCGACCACCTGGACGGCATCCTTTACACGGACTACCTGCGCGCGTCCGAAGACCTCTACGAGGTTGAGCAGGGAGCGGAAGAAGAAGGGGAAGGAGCGGTCGAGGCCGCAACGGGCTAGCGCTTGCCGCCGCCCTGAGTGCGCTCCTTGATGCGCGCCGCTTTCCCGGACAGGCCCCTCAGGTAATACAGCTTGGCGCGACGCACCTTGCCCCGGCGCACCAGTTCCACACTGTCCACATTCGGGGAATGGAAGAAGAACGACCGCTCGACCCCGACGCCTGACGCGACGCGGCGCACCGTGAAGGAGCTGGACGGGCCGCCGCCGCGCTTCCGGATGACAACGCCCTGGAAGCTCTGCTGGCGCCGGCGCTCGCCTTCGCGGATCCAGACGTTCACCTTCACGGTGTCGCCCGGCTGGAACTCCGCGATCTTCTCGTTGGGAGTCAGTGCCACTGCGTCGCGCGCTTCCATGGGAGTACCTCTTACAGTTGCGTAATGCCCGTCCGCAACGGGCAACCGCTAGAGTATACGAGAACAGGAGAGGCGGGGCAACGGGCGTCAGGTGGCGGAGATAGCGTGCACTCTGCTCAGCATCTCGTCCCACGGATCGCCGCGCGGCGGCAATTCATCTATCGGCAGCACTTCGCTGCGGTTGTTCCGCCAGCAGACGAGACCTCCGGAAACGCCGTCCAGGAGGGCGTCGGCTGCCTTGACGCCCATGCGTGTCCCGAGGATGCGGTCGAACCGGGACGGCACGCCCCCGCGCTGGATGTAGCCAAGCACGGTGTAGCGGGCGTCGTAGGGCTTGTCAGAGTCATTGATGAGTTGGGCTAGCTCCGCCGCTCCCCAGCGCGCTCCTTCCGCCAGGACGATGATGAAGTGGCGCTTCCCCCGCAGCCAGACTTGACGCATCTCCTCGAAGACTTCCTCCAGTTCCATCGGGCGTTCGGGGGTGATAACCATCTCGGCGCCCGTGGCAAGGCCGGCCATGATGGCGATGTAGCCGCAGTGCCTGCCCATCACCTCCACGATCATCGCCCGCCGGTGCGCGGCGGCAGTGTCCTGGATGCGGTCGATGGCCTCCATCGCGGTGTTAATCGCAGTGTCGCACCCGATGGTGATCTCCGTACCCGGCATGTCGTTGTCGATGGTTGCCGGGATGCAGACCACGGGCATGCCGAGCTTGTGCAGCTCCCACGCTCCTTGCATCGAACCCTCGCCTCCGACGACAACCAGTCCCTCGAACCCTTCCGCGCGCAGGTCTTCCACGGCCTTGTTGCGCACGTTCGCGTCCAGGAAGGGCTCGCACCGGCCTGCGCCGATGATGCTGCCGCCGTGTCGAAGGGACCCGGCGACGTGCCAGGTAGTGAGCTCTTCTACCCGGTGATCGAGGAGTCCGTTGAATCCATCCCAGAATCCCCAGACCTCAGCGGAACGGAACAATGCGGTGCGTGTGACAGCGCGGATCGCCGCGTTCATGCCCGGAGCATCCCCGCCGCTTGCCAGCACGCCGATCTTCTTCATAGCGCAGCGATTGTAGCACCGCCCCGGTACTCCGATGGTTCAGGAACGTTAACCCGTTTGACTGCCGCGCGTAGACGCCCTTATACTCAAGATGCTTGGTGGTTTGAGCGGGGCGGACCCACCCGTACCCATCCCGAACACGGAAGTGAAACGCTCCAGCGCCGACGATACTGGCAGGGCAACTTGCTGGGAAAATAGGTCACCGCCAGGCTATGAGACAGATGAGTGCCCGGGCTCCTGCCCGGGCTTGCTTATCCCCCTTCCCAACGACTCACAGGCACGCGGTTGCGTGCCATGTGGCAGTCTCTATGCGCCGAGCGTCTAATGCACCACCTACTAGGGTATGCAACCTGGACGCCAGGCCGTAGAATCCACCTCTGGCGAAATGCCGATTCGGAGTGGCCGTGTCTGAGCAGATGAGCACGGGTGACCCCGGCGAACCGACCATGGCAGAACTCCTCCAGGAGGAGACCCTGCCGCAGGAGTTGCGCAGGGGAGACATCGTACCCGGACAGATCATGGAGATAGACCAGGACGGGATCCTCGTCTCCATCGGCTACAAATCGGAAGGAATGGTCCCTGCCCGTGAGATGCGGACGCTGACGCCGCACCCGGGCGCCCACCACAGCATCGGCGACACCATCAACGTCTACGTCATGGACGTCACCGGCCCCGAGGGGCAGGCGCAACTCTCCATCGACCGCGTGCGCGCCCTTAGCGCCTGGCTGACACTCGAAGAGGCGGAGCGTAACGACACCTTCGTAACAGGGAAAGTCACCGGCCACAACCGCGGAGGGATGGTCGTAGACCTGAACGGATTGCAGGGCTTCATCCCTCTCTCGCAAGTCGCGATCGCGACAGGCGCCGATCCGGAAGCCGCGCTTGCAGAGCGTGTGGGAGAAGAAGTATCGCTCAAGATCGTCGAGGTGAACCGCAAGCGCAACCGCGTGGTCCTCACCGAACGGGGAGCGCTCCGCGAGCAGCGTGAAGGACTGAAAGACCAGCTGCTGGGCACGTTGCAGGAAGGCGACGTTCGCCACGGGCGTGTCTCCGGAATCTCCAATTTCGGGGCGTTCGTGGACATCGGCGGCGCCGACGGACTCGTTCACATCTCCGAGATATCGTGGTCCCCGGTGAGCAACGTTGCAGACGTGCTGGAGGTAGGGCAGGACGTAGACGTACAGGTGCTGCGTATCGACCGCGAGAACCGCCGGATCGCTCTCAGTCTCCGTCGCCTGACCCCTACTCCCTGGCAGGCAGCCATGGACCGTATGCACGTGGGGCAACTGGTGACGGGCACCATCACGAATTTCGCCGATTTCGGTGCGTTCGCACGTGTTGAAGACGGTATTGAAGGCTTAATACACATCTCAGAACTGACCGAAGCACACATCCGTCATCCGCGTGAAGTCGTTAATATCGGTGATACAATGACGCTCCAGATAGTAAGCCTCGATCCGGAACGTCATCGGCTCGGACTTAGTCTGCGCCGCGTAGAGGAGACGAAGACGCCTACTGAACATCACGACCCGGTCGAATATCACTCGTTCCTCGACTTCGGCAGGGATAGTGGGCTCGCACAGTAGACCGCGATGTGATTAGATAGAACCGGAGGCGGTCATGGCCAGCAGATTCGAAAAATTCTCGGAACGTGCTCGCAGGGTGCTTTCGCTCGCCCAGGAAGAGGCGCAGCGGTTCAACCATAACTACATCGGCACCGAGCACATCCTGCTTGGCCTCGTCCGGGAGACGGACGGCGTCGCCGCCCGCGTTCTCAGCAGCCTGAACGTCGAGCTCTCCAAGGTGCGCTCCGCGGTCGAATTCATCATCGGCAGGGGCGAGCGCCCCTCCCCCGGCGACATCGGCCTCACGCCGCGCGCCAAGAAAGTGATCGAACTGGCAGTGGACGAGGCGCGCCGCCTCACCCACCACTACATCGGCACTGAACACCTGCTCATCGGCATCATGCGTGAGGGCGAGGGCGTCGCCGCAGGCGTGCTCGAGAGCCTCGGCGTCTCGCTGGACAAGGTGCGCGCCGAGACGACCCGCATCCTCAACCAGAGCGTCTCCCAGAGCCAGGGGCACAGCCGCTCCAGCAACCGCACGCCTACGCTGGACCAGCTCGGCATCGACCTCACCAAGTACGCACAGGAAGGGAAACTCGACCCCGTCATCGGGCGCAGCAAGGAGATCGCACGCGTCGTGCAGATCCTCAGCCGCCGCACGAAGAACAACCCTGTGCTCGTCGGGCCTCCGGGTGTCGGCAAGACCGCCATCGTGGAGGCGCTTGCCCAGCAGGTGAACGCCGGCGACGTGCCGGAGAACCTGAGCAGCCGCCGTGTGGTCACGCTGGACATGGGCGCTCTCGTTGCGGGGACTAAGTACCGCGGCGAGTTCGAAGAGCGCCTGAAGAAGGTCGTGGAGGAGATCAAGTCCTCCGGCAACTGCATCCTGTTCATAGACGAGATGCACACGATGGTTGGCGCAGGCGCGGCGGAAGGGGCTGTGGACGCCGCCAACATCCTCAAGCCTTCGCTCGCTCGTGGGGAGTTGCAGTGCATCGGCGCAACGACGCTCGATGACTACCGCAAGTACGTCGAGCGTGACCCCGCTCTCGAACGGCGCTTCCAGCCGGTGAACGTCGACGAACCCTCCACCGAGGAGACCGTCGAGATTCTCAAGGGCATCCGCGGCAAGTTCGAAGAGTTCCACAACGTGAAGATCGAGGACGACGCGCTCCTGGCTGCGGCCAGCCTCGCCTCGCGCTTCATCGCTGACCGCTACCTTCCTGACAAGGCTATCGACCTGATGGACGAGGCCGGCTCCCGCGTGCGCATCCGCACGAGCGGTATGCCTCTCGGGGTCAAGGAATCGCAGAAGATGCTGGAGACGGTGCGCCGCGACAAGGACGAGGCCATCTCCCAGCAGCAGTATGAGTACGCCGCCGAGCTTCGGGACCGCGAGGTCAAGCTCGCCGACAGCCTGCAGCAGCTGCAGAGCGAGTGGCGCGAGACTTCCGGCGATGAGAAGGCGGCTGTCACCGAGGAAGAGATCGCGGAAGTCGTCAGCATGTGGACAGGCATCCCCGTAACGCACATGGCTGTCGAGGAGGTCGAACGTCTCCTGCACATGGAGGAGAACATCCACCGCCGCATCATCGGTCAGGATGAGGCCATCGTCGCCATCGCCAAGGCTGTGCGCCGTGCTCGGGCAGGCCTCAAGGACCCCAGGCGCCCCATGGGCAGCTTCCTGTTCCTCGGCCCTACGGGTGTCGGCAAGACCGAGCTCGTGAAGGCCCTTGCGGAGTTCATGTTTGGCTCCGAAGACAAGATGATCCGCTTGGACATGTCGGAGTTCATGGAGCGGCACACCGTGGCGCGGCTCATCGGCGCCCCTCCGGGGTACATCGGTTACGAGGAAGGCGGTCAGCTGACGGACGCAGTGCGCCGCCACAGCTACACCTGCATCCTGCTGGACGAGATCGAGAAGGCGCACCCTGAGGTGTTCAACCTGCTCCTGCAGATATTCGACGACGGTCACCTGACCGACGCGAAGGGCCGCAAGGTGGACTTCCGCAACACCATCATCGTGATGACGTCCAACATTGGGTCGGACCTCATCAAGCGTGACACTTCCTTCGGTTTTGCAATGGTCAACCAGGCCAGGATGGAAGAGAACGCGTACGAGAAGATGAAGACCAAGGTGGAGGACGAGGTCAAGCGCTTCTTCCGCCCCGAGTTCCTGAACCGCATCGACGGCCAGATCGTCTTCCACGCCCTCACGAAGGAGCACATCGTCAGCATCGTCGACCTGATGCTCAACGACGTGCGCAAGCCGATGCTGGAGAAGGGCCTGAGCCTGGACGTGACCCAGGCCGCCAAGGAGTGGCTCGGCGAGAAAGGGTTCGACCCGACGTTCGGCGCGCGCCCGCTTCGCAGGCTCATTGAGCGCGAACTGGAAGACTCGCTCTCCGAGGGAGTGATCCGGGGCGACTACAGGCCCGGCCAGACGGTCCTCGTCGACATCGACCAAGAAGACGAAGAGAACCCGAAACTGACCATCAACGTTCAGGACAGCGAGGAGACGCCTGAACTCGCTGAGGCGGCAGCGGCTCCTGCAGCCGAGTAAGCACGTCGTAGCAGAGAACGCTCAGAACAAGGGGCGGGTGTGACACCCGCCCCTTGCACGTTTATCGCGGGTTGTTGGACGATGCAGCGCGATGCGTAACCCCGGAACCAGGACCACCTTCCTCTGCCGCGATTGCGGTCACTCGTCACCCAAATGGAATGGGCGCTGCCCTGGCTGCGGTGCATGGGGCACCATCACCGAGTTCACGGAGCCGAAGCGTCCCGCAGGACAGCGAACCGCCACGGCCCTCGCCGCGCCCCGCGCTGCCGTTGCGCCCACGCCCCTCATCGAGCAGCCCTGCTCGGACGGCGAGCGCATCTCGACCGGCCTTACCGAGGTGGACCGTCTCCTCGGTGGCGGCATCGTTGCGGGCTCCGTCGTGTTGCTGGCAGGCGACCCCGGCATCGGCAAGTCGACGCTGCTGCTGCAGGCTGCCGGCTCCATCGCGGAGACGGCAGGACCGGTCCTTTACGTCTCCGGCGAGGAGTCCGGTGCCCAGGTACGACTGCGCGCCGAACGCCTGAACGTACGGAGCCCTGACGTACGCTTCTCCCCCGAGACCGACGCTCCCACCATAGGCTCTCTGCTCACGAGCGAACGCCCTGCCCTGCTCGTCGTTGACTCCATACAAACGCTCACCTCGCCGGACGCGCAATCGGCAGCAGGCAGCGTCGCCCAGGTACGCGAGTGCGCCCAACTGCTGATCGGTTGGGCCAAGCAGAGCAACATCCCCGTGGTGATGACCGGCCACGTCACGAAGGACGGCAACATCGCAGGACCCCGTGTGCTGGAGCACATGGTGGACGTCGTGCTCGCGATGGAGGGCGAACCCGTCAGTTCGCTCCGCCTGCTGCGCTGCTCCAAGAACCGCTTCGGAGCGGCCAACGGCATCGCGCTGCTGGAGATGCGGAATGAGGGCCTCATCGAGGTACGCGACCCATCCGCCCTGCTCGTGGGTGAACGCAACCCCTCCGCACCCGGTTCCGCCGTGGCTGTCACGATGCAGGGGAGCCGCCCCTTGCTGTGCGAGGTGCAGGCGCTCACCAACGCATCGGTATTCAGCCCTCCCCGGCGCACCGCAACGGGCGTGGACTTCAACCGGATGGCGATGCTCGCCGCCGTCCTCTCCCGCCGTACGGGCATCAGCATCGGGAATCAGGACGTGATGGTGAACATCCCCAGCGGGTTGCAGGTGGCCGAGCCCGCGCTCGACCTCGCCATCGCCACCGCCATCGCATCGAGCTTCCTGGACGCCCCGATACACCCGGCCACGGTCCTGGTAGGCGAGATAGGACTGAACAGCGAAGTGCGGAGCAGCGCTCACCTCGAGCGTCGACTGGAGGAGGCCGCACGTCACGGGTTCGAGCGCGCCCTCGTTCCGCAGGCAGCGCTGCGCTCGCTCGCCGCGCCGTCCGGCATCGAGGTCGTGGGTGTTGCCAGCGTCCGCGAAGCCATCGCCAGCGCCATCCCTGCGCGTTGAGTTCCGCCCGTTCCTCCGCATTCCGCTCTGCTAGCATAGGTATATGAGCACTGCCACACCCTCGAAGCGCCTTCCGGAGTGGTTGAAGGTTCCCTGGCCCGGCGGCGAGAACTACCTCCACGTCCGCCGGATGCTCCGCGACGCTGAACTCCACACCGTCTGCGAGGAGGCCCACTGCCCCAACATCGGCGATTGCTGGGAGCGCAAGTCTGCGACGTTCATGCTCCTCGGCGACGTCTGCACCCGGGCATGCCGCTACTGCGCCGTGACCAGCGGCAAGCCCGCACCCCCCGATCCTGCGGAGCCCGCGCGGCTCGCCCGCACGGTCGAGCGCCTCTGTCTGCAGTACTGCGTGCTCACCTCCGTTGACCGCGACGATCTCCCGGACGGCGGAGCGTGGACGTTCGCGGAGAGTATCCGGCTCATCACCCGGCGCGTCCCTGGCTGCGAAGTGGAGGTCCTGACGCCCGACTTCGGCGGCAATCTCGACGCCTTGCATTGCGTCCTCGACGCAGGCCCCGCCGTGCTCAACCACAACATCGAGACCGTGCGCCGCGTCTTCAAGAGCGTCCGCGCCAAGGGCGACTACGACCTCTCGCTCGCGTTCCTCGCGAACTCACGCGAGTATGCGCCCGAGATACCCACCAAGAGCGGCATGATGGTTGGGCTCGGCGAGACCACCGACGAGATACTCGCGACGATGCGCGACCTCCGGGAAGCAGGCGTGCAACTGCTCACCATCGGCCAGTACCTGCGGCCGTCCCTCGGACACATACCGATGGACCGCTTCTACCACCCACGCGAGTTTGCCGAACTCGAGCGCGCGGGCTATGAGATGGGCTTCGCTCACGTCGCCGCAGGCCCGCTCGTCCGCTCCTCCTACCACGCAGGCGAGCAACTCGCCGCCGCCCGGTAATCCGTGCGCATCGTCAGCATCCGCGAGACGACCGCCAGCATGCGCTCCGATATACGGAACGCGGTCATCGACTTCTCGCAGATGACCGCGTCTGTCGTGGCCGTCGTCACGGACGTAGTGCGCTACGGGACGCCGGTCGTCGGCTACGGCTTCAGCTCCAATGGACGCTACGCCGCCAGCGGCATCCTCCGTGACCGGTTCATCCCCCGCGTCCTCGACGCCGACCCCGCCTCACTCCTTGATGAGCGCGACCTGCTCGACCCGCACCGCATCTGGGACGTGATGATGACGGGCGAGAAACCCGGCGGTCACGGCGAGCGCTCGGTCGCCGCAGGCGTGATTGACATGGCGCTCTGGGACGCGGTAGCGAAAGCAGAGGAGCAGCCCCTCTACCGCCTTCTCGCACAGCGCTACGGCGACGGTGCTCCGCCGGACGACGCGTGGGTCTACGCAGCGGGTGGCTACTACCAGCCCGGCAAGGGCGTCGAGGCCTTGCAGGACGAGATGCGCTCCTACCTCGACATGGGCTACGACACCGTGAAGATGAAGATAGGCGGCGCGCCGCTCGACGAGGACCTGCGCCGCATCGAGGCCGTGGTCGCGGTCACCGGCAGCGGCGAGAGACTCGCCGTAGACGCCAACGGACGCTTTGACCTCGACGAGGCGATAGCGTACGGCGAAGCGATGTCCCCCTACGGCCTCTGCTGGTACGAGGAGGCGGGCGACCCGCTCGACTACGCCTTGCAGGCCGAGCTGGCCGGGCACTACGCACCGCCGCTCGCGACGGGCGAGAACCTCTTCTCGGTGCACGATGCGCGCAACCTCATCCGCTACGGCGGGATGCGCCCCGACCGCGACGTGCTCCAGTTCGACCCCGCGCTCAGCTACGGCCTCGTGGAGTACCTGCGCACCATCGATATGCTGGAGTCCTCCGGTTGGTCGCGCAGCCGGTGCGTGCCGCATGGCGGCCACCTCTTCGCGCTGCACATCGCAGCCGGGCTCGGGCTCGGTGGCAACGAGTCGTACCCCGGCGTCTTCCAGCCGTTCGGCGGATTCCCTGACGGCGTGCAGCCGGAGGGAGGCCGGGTACGGCTGCCGGCCGTCCCCGGCATCGGTTACGAACTGAAATCGGACCTCTACGCGCTACTGAGAGGACTCGTGGAGTAGGAGAACGCCATGCGTATCGCTGTGCTGGACGACTACCAAGGCATAGCCCAGGGACTCGCTGACTGGAACTCCATCACAGGCGCGGAAGTAACCTTCTTCCACGAGGCCATCGCCCCCGAGGAAATGCCGGAACGGCTTGCCTCGTTCGACGTCATCCAGATGATGCGGGAGCGCACACCCATTCCCGCGTCTGTACTGCGTCAGTTGCCGAGCCTCAAGCTGCTCTCCGGCACGGGTCGCCGCCAGCCCCACGTGGATGGGGAAGAGGCGGGCAGACTCGGCATCCCGGTCACCGGAACGGACGGCGCGGGTGACTCCACGCCCGAGCTCGTCTGGGGACTCATCATCGGCGTCACGCGGCACATAGGATGGGAGAACCAGCGCATGCGCGAAGGGAAGTGGCAGACGCGGCTGGGGGTGGGTCTGGCAGGCAGGACGCTCGGCGTGCTGGGGATGGGGCGCATCGGCACGAAGATCGCGGTCAGCGCGCAGCAGACCTTCGGCATGAACGTCATCGCCTGGGGCCCGACGCTCACTGCCGAGCGCGCCGCCGCGAGCGGCGCAACCTACGTCTCCTGGGACGAACTCTTCTCGCAGGCTGACATCCTCACCATCCACGTTCCGCTGACCGACCTCAGCCGGGGATGGGTCACGGAGCGCGAGTTCGGCCTGATGCAGCCCTCCGCCTTCCTCATCAACACGTCACGCGGCCCCATCGTGAGAGAGGAAGCGCTGATACGGGCGCTCTGCGAGCGCCGCATCGCGGGCGCTGCGTTGGACGTGTACGACGTCGAGCCGCTGCCTGCGGATCACCCGTTACTCGCGCTCGACACCGTGCTGATGACGCCGCACCTTGGTTACGCGACGCTGGACAGCCTCGCGGCTTTCTACCGGAACTCCGTGGACAACATCAAGGCGTGGGCAGCGGGTGAGCCCATGAACGTACTGAACGCCGACTCCCTCAGGGAGCCTCGTCGCTAACGGGGGCGCTAGTTGCGGCGCTGTGCGAGGTAATCGACCAGGGCATCGAGTGACTGCCGGGCGCGTGCGTCGGGCAGCGTAGCGACCGCTGCACGCGCTGCGTTCCGGTACCCCTCCAGTTGCGCCATCGTCTCGTCGATCGCAGACGAGTTGCGGATGAACTCCACCATCGTCGTGAGGTCGCTCTCTTCGCGGCTCCCGTCCCGCAGTCGGCGCACGACCGCCTCGTCGGGATGGCTCCCGGCGAACAGCAACGCAGGCAGCGTGAGCGTCCCCTGCAGCAGGTCGTTCCCCACCGGCTTGCCCAGCTCCTCTTCGCTGCTGGTGAAGTCCAGCACGTCGTCCACTATCTGGAACGCCATGCCGACGTTGTACCCGAACGAGCGCAGCGCCTGTGTCTCCTCCTCCGGTGCACCGCTCAGCACACCGCCGGACTCCGCTGCCGTGCAGATGAGCGACGCCGTTTTGTCGTAGATGCGGCGCTCGTAGTCCGCAGACGTCTGGGACCAGTCGTGCTTGCTGACGCGCTCCGTGAGCTCGCCGCGCGCGAGTTCCATGATCGTCTCGGCGAAACGGCGCACCACACGGATGTTGCCCGTATCGCAGACGAACGTCGCCGATGCCGCGAAAACGTAGTCGCCTAGGAGCACGGCCATATCGTCGCCCCAGAGCCTGCTCACCGTGGCGCGTCCCCGCCGCTTCTCGGAGTGGTCGACCGTGTCGTCGTGGATGAGCGAGGCGATGTGCAGCAACTCGACGGCGGTGGCCATCTTCACGATGCGTTCTTCCTCACCCTGACGCAACGCTCCGGCCAGGAGCGTTATCGTAGGTCGCACCAGCTTCCCGCCGCCCTCGACCACGTGGGAGACCATGTCGCGCGGCACGCCGGAGTTCTCGGCCAGATCGCCCAGGTTCCCGATCACTCGGTCGAGACCGTCGAGCACCGGTTCGTAGATGAACCGCGCCGAGCCGTCCAGCCGGTCGCGTACCGTGGTCGTTTCCGTCATGTACTCCGTCCGCTACCCGAGTTTGGCCAGCATCTCGTCGGCCACGGAATCGTCCAACTTCGCAAAGAGGGGCTTGGGTTCCGGCAACGGGGCGCCCGGTTCGCTGCTCTCCATCCGCCAACCCAGGTCCTCTATCTTGCCATCCCGCCCCAATAGTTCGTGGAGACGCTGGGCGCTGAACGGCAGGAACGGGTACATCGTGACCCGCAGCGCCATCAACACCTGCATCGCCGTGTAGAGCGTGCGTCCGGCCGCGGCCTTGTCCGTCTTCACCTGTTGCCACGGGGCCTGCGCATCCAGGTAACGGTTCGCATTCCGCGCCAGCCCCATCGAGACGTTCAGCGCTTCCCGGAGACGCACCGCTTCGAGCGACTCAGCAGCCGCGTCCATGGCTGCTTCCGCTTTTCCGATGAGTTCTCGGTCAGCTTCGCCGAGGTCGCCGGGGTCGGGCACGCACTTGTCGAAGTTACGGTAGACCTGCGTAAGAACCCTGTGCACGAGGTTCCCGAACGTCGCGACGAGCTCGTCGTTGTTGCGGCGCACGTACTCGCTCCACGTGAAGTCGGCGTCGCTCGTCTCCGGCAGGTTGGCCGCGATGTGGTAGCGCAGGGGATCGGGAGGGAAACGGTCGAGGTAGTCCGGCACCCACACGGCCCAGTTGCGGCTCGTGGAGAGCTGTCGCCCCTCCAGGTTCAGGAACTCGTTGGCCGGCACGTCGTACGGCAGGATGTAGGCCTCCTGCCCCATCAACATCGCGGGCCAGATGATGGTGTGGAATGGGATGTTGTCCTTGCCGACGAAATAGTAGGAGCGCGTGGACGAATCCTCCCAGAAGGGACGCCACGCGTCCGGCTCTCCCTTGCGTGCCGCCCACTCCACGCTCGCGGAGAGGTAGCCGATGACCGCCTCGAACCAGACGTAGATGCGACGGTCCTCGTAGCCCTCTGCCGGTACTGGCAGCCCCCAGTCCAGGTTGCGTGTGATGGCACGGTCCTTCAGTCCCTCACGCAGGAACCCGAGCGTGAAGTTCCGCACGTTGGGACGCCAGTGCCGTTGCTCCTCTACCCACGCAGCCAGCTGGTCTCGGAAGGCGCTCAGTCGCAGGAACTGGTGCTCCGTATCGCGGATCTCAACCGGGTGACGCTCACC
This sequence comes from SAR202 cluster bacterium bin16, assembly GCA_002238425.1. GTDB lineage: Bacteria > Chloroflexota > Dehalococcoidia > Lucifugimonadales > Australimonadaceae > Bin16. Next base: position 29,977 of record MPMJ01000037.1, read on the forward strand.
ATCGACGTTGTACGCCGGGTTGCCAAGGTCCACAGGATCGAGGATGGAGCCGCAGTTATCGCACTGATCGCCCCGGGCGTCCTCGAACTGGCAGTTCGGACAGACGCCTCGCACATAGCGGTCAGGCAGGAAGCGGTCGAAGTCCGGCGAGTACGCCACCTTCATGCTCGACTCGTAGATGTAATCCTGCGCCTGCAACGCGCGCCACAGGTCGTGCGTCACTTCCCGGTGGTTATCGGTCATTGTCGTCGTGAAGAGGTCGAAGGAGATGCCGAGCCGCTCCCACGATTCGAGGAACGAGGCGTGAAATCGCTCGACCACTTCCCTCGGGGGGACTCCCTCCGCATCGGCGCGCATCGTTATCGGCGCGCCGTGGGAGTCGCTGCCGGACACCATGAGCACCTCGTTGCCGCGCATACGGTGGTAGCGGGCGAAGACATCCGCGGGGAGATACGCTCCAGCGATGTGACCGAGATGCAGCGGGCCGTTGGCGTAGGGCCAGGCGACCCCTATAAGGATGCGTTCAGACATGAATTACTCCCGCGTATTCTAGCAGTCTCAAGATGGCAACGCGGGAGGCAACTGTTCAGGGTCGGTGGGTCCAGGTGCTTCGCAAGCCCCGTCATTCCCGCACCGGCGGGAAACCAGAGAGCGCGGGCAGCGGCCACGGGGCGGGGGAGGGGGGGGGGGGGGGCTCGGTGTCTCCGAAAGCCCCGTCATTCCCGCACCGGCGGGAATCCAGAGTGCGCGGGCAGCGCACACGGGGCGGGGAAGGGAGAGGGGGGCGTCTCGCGCAGGGCATTCGCCCCATCAACCCTGAACAGTTGCCGCGGGAGACTTCCACGAACGCCTTCCTCCAGGAATGCTCTGAACAACTCGCCTGAAGGCCCGTCATTCCCGCCTTCTCCGTCATTCCCGCGAAAGCGGGAAGGTGAATTCACATTCGAAGTGCAACACCTGTTCTCGTAGCACTTCGGCCGGGGTCAGGTAGCCGAGGCACTTGCGCGGCGTATTGTTATACACCCTCAACAGCGCCGTGAACTCCCTCTCCGA
>MPMJ01000038.1 GCA_002238425.1 SAR202 cluster bacterium bin16
TCAGGCGGAGACGGGCTGCGGCGCCTCGACGTCGAGGTAGACGATCTGCGCGGTGGGTTCGGGAGGGCGCTTGCAGTGCCAGGCGAGGTAGGTCTCGATGGTCTCTCGGACGAGGGATTCGACCCGCTTGCGCGTGTCCGCTGCGGCGACGATGAACGGCAGGTCGGGAGGCTCGGCGCGGTAGCCGTTAGGTGTCTTGGTGATGGGGACGGCGTAGCCATTCACGTCTATTGCCCACGAGGTTGGTTTCGGGAGGGAATCGCAGTCTTCCAAGTGGAACTCAAGCGCCTCACGCATGAGCGTGGCAGTCTCCTCCAGCGTTGCTCCTGTGGCGATACAACCGGGCACATCAGGCGATCCTGCGCAGTAGTTCCTGGGGCTTTTGTCGATGACGACCATGTAGCGCATGGTTACTCCCTGAGGCCTGCCTGCTTGAGGATCAGACGCCATATCCCCGGCTTCACGTCTTCGCCCGGGTGGCCCGCTATGGTTACCGCTCCCGGCTTGGTCGGGTGGTGGAACTTGCGATGGCTTCCGCGGGTGTGGACATGCACCCAGCCATCCCTCTCCACGAGCCTGATCGCTTCTCTTACCTTATGAATCATACGCTCTGCCTGCAAGCATCGTAGGGAGCAGGCATGCGGGCGCACAACGGGCGCGTGTCACAGTGAGGTGGATACCAAGCGAAGCTCAGGCGGAGACGGGCTGCGGCGCCTCGACGTCGAGGTAGACGATCTGCGCGGTGGGTTCGGGAGGGCGCTTGCAGTGCCAGGCGAGGTAGGTCTCGATGGTCTCTCGGACGAGGGATTCGACCCGCTTGCGCGTGTCCGCTGCAGCGACGATGAACGGCAGGTCGGGAGGCTCGGCGCGGTAGCCGTTAGGTGTCTTGGTGATGGGGACGGCGTAGCCATTCACGTCTATTGCCCACGAAGTCGGCTCGGGGAGTGGTTCGCCGCGCTCAACGAATTCTTCGAGGGCGTACCCGATGCCTTCGCGGACGGACTGGGTCACCTCACCGAGTGTCTTGCCGATGCCGACGCCGCCGGTCACGTCCGGGGAGGATGCGCCGTAGTTCCTGGGGCTCTTCTCGATGACGACCATGTAGCGCATGGTTACTCCTTGAGGCTTCCAGGGAGGGGGAGACGGCGTCGGACCCGCAGGGGCTCGGGTTGGGGCGCGGGAGCGTTGCTCAACTGAGATGGGTCAAGAGCGGCTAGCGCAGCGAGTGCCGCCGCATAACCGAGTTTCGGTGGCACCGCGTCTCCTATGCACTGCGCCAGTACTTGCCGTGCAGGCATGGATCCGTCCGCCAGACGGAACTGAAATGAGTCAGGGAAGCCTTGAATGCGTGCGGCCTCGTGAGGTGTGAGAGTCCGCTGCTCCAGCGGATGTATGTAGCGCCCTCTCCCTGGAGTGTGGAAGCCTGTCGTGATCGTGCCTGCCGGCTGATCCCAATGGAGGCGGCCGTAGACAGACGGGTAAGTATGGCCATCCTTGTGGCTGTCTGGGCGAATATGGTTCGGCATTTCATACTCGCCATGCTCAAAGAGGTACCTGATGCGCTCACGATTCGTTGGAGACAGTTGGGCAGGCTTATCAAAGATCGTCTCTTCCTCGACATCGAGCAGGTCTTCAATAGCCCAGCCGACACTCCGTGGCTCTTCGGCGAGTGCGTTGAGGGCTTCATTCAGCAGTGGCTTATGACTCTTGACCGCGACGAGTATGTGACGTCTACGGGTCTGCGGTACTCCGATCCCCAGGCAATCCACTACCGAGTCAACGACTTCGTAGCCCTCCTTCTCTAGCACCGCGCGGGTAGTTTGCACGACTTGGCTGTGGTCTCGATAGATATTCATGACATTTTCAATGATGAGCATTGGCGCCCTCAAGGCCACTGCCACTGCGGGCATTACAAGGTAGAGCACATTCCGCGAGTCGTCGAATCTGGTGTGGTTATTGGCGGTTGAACGGCCCTGACAAGGAGGACCCCCAATAACCACGTCGACATTTCCACGGAGTGCCATAATGTCTGGCGAATAGATCAGTGGTTCTCCTGCGAATGAAGCAGTCGCACCATGGCCAGATATGTTGACATCTACTATCTCCCAGAGATTGGTGACTATCGAATGCTTCGGCTTGAAATTGTATGCGTGTATCTCTGATGTAGGCAGATCAAAATCAGACGCGATTTCAACCGACGGACTTAACCCAACTGACCTTGCCGCATCGACCACACCTGATGTCAGCCCCCCGCAACCCGAAAAAAGGTCAACGATTCGAAGAGGTATGTCGCATGCATTCTGATTGACTAGTGCCCCGCTTGCCACAGCAGAATCCCATGATTCATGAACTACGTCATTCCAAGCAATCGATGAGATACCTTGCCATACCCCTGCGCGGACATGGCGGTGAAGTTGGCCTTCCCCGATTTGGAAGGTCTGCTGAACATGACTGCCGCTCACCCCAGTTTCCTCTGATGCATGGCAGCCAATCTTCTACGTAACCGCTTCCGCAGGACGCTTGATTGCTCTGTTTGGCACTGCCAAAGAATTAGCGAGGGAATGCTGGATGCCCTTAGTTGTCTAACGAGACGCTTGTCTCGCTTCTGGTTGTCCTGGAACTTTGCTGTCCAGTACTCAACATTGGACTTGGGCATTGTTGCCTTTGAGCAACCCGCATGCCTGTGCCAGAAACAACCATGCACGAAGACTGCCAACCCAGGATCAGCGATGTAGAAATCAGGATGGCCAGGCAACGACCGATCGTTGGAGGTGTAGGCAAAGCCGAGGCTGTCAAGCACCGACGCAACGGCGAGTTCGGGCTGAGTACGTTCATGGCGGACGGAAGCCATACGCCTTCGCGTGGCCTCATCAGAGGCAGCTGGTTTGGCGACTCCAATGGTCATGCCGTCATCAAGTCTGACCCTAGGTCCTTGAGGAGTTCGTACGCTTCTCCCTCATCTAGCAGTTCGAGTGCGAGGGTAGTATGCATACGCTTGATTCTCTTGTAAAGCATACGGACACCCTGAGGATCTGTAGGATGGAGATACCCACGCGAAGCGTCGTCGGGATACTGATAGCGGATGAAACCCTTTACGAGAGCTCTGCAGGATGAGTACCGTGGACGGAGGATGCCACTTTCCCAGAAATCGATAGTGCCCTTACGTGTCAACTCGTACGGATCATCGGCCTTCTCATCGTATGAAAGAGATGCCCTCAACCATAACCGTAATGGATAGTTCCCCATGCGGGCTCCCAGCCCGTAGTTATGCGGGTGTGCTCCTTCCTTTCGCGCGTGCCGCCATTCTATGATCTCAAAGAACTTGAAAATAGCAACCCAATACCAAAACTCCGCATTACTTTCAATCACAGGTGGGAGTTCTTGCAAATTCTGATGAAAAAGGACAGCAGCTTCACAATCGAACGACGCAAAATCACTACGATGTTTGTGAGAAACTGTTGAACGCAGCCCATTGATTGCAAAAACGGCTTGGTCCAGTTTATTCTCCGTGAGATTGACGCTACTGAGCTCTCGGCCATATGTGTCAGCTTCTTCTTCTTGGTCGCTTTGCCAACAGGAGAGGAGGTATTGTGCGTCACCGGCTGACAATGTCTTGAGTGGCATTCTGGTGCTACCCCTTGACTTGGATGCTCTTGACAGAGTCAACTATTTTGACCACGTGCTGAGACTGAGCACGCAGGAATCCAGGCTCTTCGGAAGCCCGACGCTTTATCTCTTCTGGTGCATAGCCGGACGCTTCCTCTAGGAGTTTCATCACTCGAGTAAGCAATCCGTTTTCGTTTGAATCCAGGTCTATAAGTTGCGTGTACTCTTCAAGGACACGCTGCGCGACTTCCTCAAAGACTTGTGCGGTGAGTAACCTAAGAAACGCATGCCCCTCTCTAGAAGATTCCAAAGCTTGAACATGTTGATAGCAAGTGTGATTTATTTCAAGTTCTAGAACTCGTTCTGCGTCGTCATTAAGCGATGAGTCTGTTAGCCACCGCACTTCATACAGCCGCTCATCATCCCCGAAATCAGCAGATACAATAGGGAAAAGTGCATTGAGTATGCGAGGCTTCACTGAGAAGGTTTTCTTTGCCAGAATAGACGACTTACGCCAAGCTTGACCTGCGGTTTTCGTTGACGAACGCGCAAGAAACGCGATGACTTGGAAGTCGATTCCTTCATAGCTCGTCAAAGCAGAATCTGAATTCCAATTCGCTGGAACATCTTCGATTTGCCATTGCTTCAACACAGAGTACTCGCGTCGAGCTAAGTCTCGTGCGGAAACCGCAATCCTTATACTGGAAAAACTATGTGCAGTGTCATTAGCCAATACGGCAGGATCAAAGCTGAAGTTTATCTTCGGCTGCAAACCAGATTCCAAAACTGACCGGTCTACATAGTACTTGTCAGCATTGGAGAGTTGTGAGTCAGCTGTAGGTGCAAACCGCAGATTGTCAAAAGCACGCTCGCTGGTGGCAAACGGCTGGAGGACCCTCTTCTCCCTCCGCCTCCAATTCATCTCAATCATCATTGGCCTCCGGGACTTGGGCAGATTGTATGGAAGCTGCGGTGACATCAATGGAGAGTTCTGCTTGCCATTCGGGGTTGATTAGGTCAGATTGAGCTTCAATGTGGATTGGGCTGTCCTTGAGAAGTTTCACTCGCAAACAGCCTAGTTCAACCAGCTTCCCTTCCAACCTCAAGGATTCGAGATTGACCTGTTGGTCATGTTGAGCGTTGTCTTCTGCCAATACACTTATTGCGATTACAACATCTACAAGTAGCGTTTCTTCAATGTAGTCTGGCTTGAGACCGAGCTTGAATGCGCCATGAATACGGGTACCAGTGGAGGAAATGTGCCGCGATTGTTCAACGTTGATCTCAAAGGGATCGGGATGTCGAGGGATAGGACCAGGTCTACTTGGTTTTGTCCCACCCAGTAGATCAGCCAGCATTCGGCCTAGAATGTTGAGTGGTTCTAATGAAGGCCGTGGAGGAATAGGAATGAGAGTATTCTGGAAAAGGGTTACTTGGTACCTTAACCGTCTCAGGAGACCATATACGAGATTGGCACCATCAGCTATATTCTTCAGGCGGTCGCTCTTGTAATCCCACTTGTGGTGGGGAGGTGGCTCTGAGAACCTGAGTGCATTGTCAATCGCCTCATCTGCAACGTAAACAGCGGCGATAGGAACTGTATTGTGAGACGGCGCCATATACTCAACAACCATTCGTGGCTTGCGCATAAGACAGATAGCATTGGCAATAATATCCTCACCGTCGTCTTCCTCGTCGGGCGACTGCTCAAGAACCTCTTCAATTTGGACTGCAGCCCATTTCCCCAGTTTGACTTCCTTACCTTGGAACGGAAGCGTTTTCATGTCAGTGCAACGCTCTCTGTCCCCTCGGGGCTGTGCCCGTCCCACTGCCATCTCGTAGGCGTGGATGTACGGTCTGAGGTCGGCACGCTGCCGAACATTAGGTGGCGCCACCTCTTTGCCACCGTCCATAAGGTGCACTTCGAGATTCTCCTCCAGTATCCTGGGCCACCAAAAGTCTTCAATCCCTCCTCTAATGTCGTTCAGGTCATAATTGTTGCCCAGTATGAGCACCGAAGTCCCTGTTGTGTCTGATGAACGGACGGGTATGCCCAGCTCCTGTGCCATCGCATCGGCGTCTTCATCTATGAATGGCCACGGTTCGCCGTCTTCGCCTACCGCGCCGAACCATGCGCGGCCAGTGTAGCTGCTGTCGCCAACCTTGTGGTCACGGAAGAAGGAAGCGACAAAGAGCCGTGCGGAAGCGCCTTCAGTGTCCCCTGTTGGTGCAAATCGGGAATAGTAGATAACAGTGGGAATTATATACGTGTGCACACTTTAGGGGTGAAAAAGGGTTGACGTCGGGTAGCCGTTGGTGTACAGTACCTACGTAATACACGAGGGGATTGCACCGATGACAGCACCAGGGAAATCGTTCCGCAAGGGTATCAGCCTCATGGACGCCATGAGGGAGTTCGGCAACGACGAAGAGAAGGCCAATGCGTGGCTCGTAGCCCGCCGCTGGCCGGACGGCATCCGTTGCCCGTACTGTGAGGGCGACAACGTCAAGCGGCGCGAGATAGGCCGCAAGACCCCCACCTACCGCTGCAACCCCTGCAAGCGCGATTTCACCGTCAAGACCGCTACAGTCATGCACGACTCCAAGTTGCCGCTGACCAAGTGGGCGCTGGCGTTCTACCTGTTCAACACGAGCCTCAAGGGCGTGTCGAGCATGAAGTTGCACCGCGACCTTGGCATCACGCAAAAGAGCGCGTGGCACATGGCGCACCGCATCCGTGAGACGCTGGACGACGAGACGGAGCGGATGGCGGGGCCGGTTGAGGCGGACGAGACCTACATCGGCGGGCGCGAGAAGAACAAGCACGCGCACAAGCGGCTGAACGCCGGGCGCGGCGTCGCTGGCAAGGCTCCAGTGGCGGGCGTCAAAGACCGCGCAACGAACAAGGTACGCGCAACGGCTGTAGCGTCCACGGACAAGCCGACGCTGCAAGGGTTCGTCACCGCGAACACGGAACCTACCGCGCAGGTGTTCACGGACGAACACCCATCCTACGCGGGACTCCCACGGGCGCACCGCGCGGTCAAGCACAGCGCGGGCGAGTACATCCGCGAAGAGGCGCACACGAACGGCATGGAGTCGTTCTGGGCGCTCTTGAAGCGTGGATACATCGGCACCTACCACTGGATGAGCGCGAAGCACCTGGACCGCTACGTCAACGAGTTCTCGGGGCGGCACAACCGCCGTAGGCTGGACACGGCAGACCAGATACGGGCGACGGTCAGCCGTTCGGTTGGCAGGCGGCTTCCCTACGCAACGCTCATCGCTGACGAGCCGAGGTTGCTGTGATGGCGGAGCGCAACTTCGCCAACCGGACGCTCTACCACGGAGACAACCTCAACTTTCTCCGTGGGATGAACAGCGGGACGGTCGACCTGATAGCCACGGACCCGCCGTTCAACAAGAGCAAGGACTTCCACGCTACACCGGACAGCCTTGCAGCGGGCGCATCCTTCCAAGACCGCTGGAGCTGGCATGACGACATTCATGATGACTGGCTGACGGCCATCATGCGGGATGAGCCGGAGGTATGGGCGGTCATCGACACGGCCAAGAAGGTCTACGGGGACGACATGGGAGCGTTCCTGTGCTGGCTTGGCGTGCGGCTACTGGAGATGCATCGCATCCTAGCCGACGACGGCAGTATCTACCTGCACATCGACCATACCGCACACGCCTACGTCAAGGCGCTCATGGACGCGGTGTTCGGACGCGAGAACTTCCGCAATGAGATTGTCTGGTGCTACACAGGGCCGCAGGCAGCACGTCGGCATTACCCACGTAAGCACGACATCATCCTCTTCTATTCATACCCGAATGCCACATTCAATCGAGACGACATTCGCATCCCGTCAAAGTGGAATGAGCTTGGTGGATTCAGCCGTCCCGATGTTGAGAGACAGAACCAGGGGAAGGTTCCTGAGGACTGGTGGCACATGACCTTCGGCCCAAACACACCGGAGCGCACTGGCTACCCGACGCAGAAGCCGTTGGCACTGTATGAGCGCATCATCAAGGCGAGCAGCGACCGTGGTGATCTCGTGCTTGACCCGTTTTGCGGCTGCGCCACGACGCCTGTAGCGGCTGAGCGGCTGGGGCGGCAGTGGGTAGGCATGGACATCTGGGATGGTGCGCACCAGCAAGTGCTCGACCGGCTGGAGAAGGAGAAACTGGCCGTCAAAGGCCGTCCCTCGCGCGCGCGTGAGAAGGGTACCCCCCCCCCCCCGCTGCGTTACTCACGTTCGGCGATATCACCTATTCCACGACGCCGCCAAAGCGCACGGACGGCGGGGAGCCTGCTACGCTCGTGCTTCGCACTCCTACAGGGCGGGTGCAGCGGTATCCCTCGCCGCGCACCCAGCACAGCAAGTTGCTTGCCGATATTGGTGCGTTCTGTCAGGGATGCGGTGCCGACTACACCTTCGACTCGCGGGTGCTCGAAGTCGACCATATCAACCCCCGTTCACAGGACGGCACGGATGCCTACGAGAACCTCACGCTGCTATGCCCGCCTTGCAACAAGGAGAAGCGAGACCGCTACACGCTTATCGGATTGCAGGACCATAACCAGAAGATGGGCTACATGAAGGACAAGTCGAAGATATGGACGCGGCGAGCGAGCGGTGCCCGGCGAGGGCGCAGGCGATAATGGGGAGGAATGCCGGATGAGGAAGCGAGGCACAAGGCCAAGGAAGGGGACAGTGAAGCACGTGGAGATAAGGTCACAGCCGAACAGGAAGACGGTACGTCCTGGACGCGGGCGGCCGTCGAAACTCAACTGGCCGGAGCCGCCTAGTCAGTCACCGGAGCGCGTTGCCGAGATAGTGCTACGCGCCAAGCCAAAGGCCAAGTGGCGGTACATGGAAGACGCCCCGCCGGACGGCAGGTAATGTTCTGCGTTCGTCTCAGCCCCTACCCGCCCACAAAAGCAGTCGTGCATCGGTCGACGTGCCACCATGCCCAGAACCGCACGTGTGACCGCAGCGTGTGGCGGTGTGGGTTCCGTACGCGAGATAAAGCCGCAGCATGGGCGTGTGCTAAAGGGCACTGCGATGTCCGATTCGCCAAGGAGTGCACATGAGGCCCCCCGCCGGTGTGCACACGTATATAATTCCCATTGAAATCCTGAATGAGCAGCGCACCAGCGGGTTGATTGCTACCTTGCTGAACGAGGTCATAAAAGTTATCGGTGGGTAAGCCCAGATGATCAAGCCGAGCGAGCGGGCCAGCCTCAAGCCCGAGAACCTCGGCAAGTCTGTCGCGTTCGGCAGGGCTCAGCCGGTACCGCGTGAAGTCAACCCTGACTTTCCCTCCAGGGAGTTCCGCGTCTGTACTGTTCTGGATGGCCTCTCTTGCAAGGATGGTCTCCGCCGAAAGTTCAGCGCCTGTTAGCTGGTTGCTCCAAGCACCAGAGGCTGCTCCTCCCCGCGGATGATCCTTTTCGAATTGCCAGGTCGCCTTTACCAAAGGGTGCGTTCTTCCGATTTCAAGTTGAGGTGCTGCGGATTCTATGAAGGTGATGGGAGAGTGGTCAACTTTCGCATCGCTGCGACATCTGCCCGTAGACGGGGGTGGCAGGGCTGGTAGCATGCGGGGCATGAGTCTCGATGCATTCCATCCCATCGTGCGGACGTGGTTCGAGCGGCGATTCGGCGGGCCGACGGACGCGCAGGCGCTCGGCTGGCCTGCGATAGCGTCCGGGCGGCATACGCTCATCGCTGCGCCGACGGGCTCCGGCAAGACGCTCGCGGCATTCCTGACGAGCCTCGACATGCTGGTGAAGCAGGCACTGAGGGAGGCCCCGCCCCTCGCCCCGCCCGGAGTAGCCTCACCCTCGCCCTCTCCTCTTGTAGGGAGAGGGGAACAGGCGGCGGGGTTGGCTGACGAGACGCAGGTGGTGTACGTGTCGCCGTTGAAGGCGCTGGCGAATGACATCCAGCGGAACCTGCTCGCGCCGTTGGAGGAGATACGCGCGATCGCCGAGGAGATGGGGCAGCCGCTGCCGGAGATACGGGTCGCGGTGCGGACGGGGGACACGCCGCAGAAGGAGCGGACGCTTCACGCGCGCAGGCCGCCGCACGTGTTCATCACGACGCCGGAGTCGCTGTACATCCTGCTTACGTCGGAGCGGGGACGGCACGCGCTCAGGACGACGCGCACTCTCATCCTCGACGAATTGCACGCGGTTGCGCCGAGCAAACGGGGGTCGCACCTTGCGCTGTCGGTGGAGCGTTTGTGCCACCTGGCGGAGGGGCCGGTCACGCGCATCGGGCTGTCGGCGACGCAGAAGCCGATCGAGGAGATGGCTCGTCTGCTGACGGGTGGGCAGGGGGGCGCTTCTTTGTCATTCCGAGCGGAGTCGAGGGATCTATCAGGCAACACCCCGTACTCACGGACGCTCTCCCCGAGAGATGTTTCGGCTGCGCTCAACATGACAAGCCACACCCCATCCCGTCGTGGCCGCGAGGTTCCTGCCTCCGCAGGAACGACGGGGAAGGGTCCAGGAGTGACGGAGAGGGGCGCGGGAACGACGGGGCCCCCCCCCCCGCCGCTGCGCGGCGACCTCTCCCCTCTAGGGAGAGGTGGGTCGGCGGAGTGCGAGATCGTGGACACCGGGCACCGGCGCGCGATGGACGTCGCCATCGAGCTGCCGCGCAACTTCGAGCTGGGGCCCATCGCGACGCACGAGCAGTGGGCGCAGACGCTCGACCAGGTGGTGGAGCTTGCGGAGCAGCACCGGACGACGCTCGTGTTCGTGAACACGCGCCGTCTCGTGGAGCGGGTCGCGCACCTGCTGTCGGACCGGCTCGGCGATGAGAACGTGGCGGCGCATCACGGGAGCCTGTCGCGGGAGACGCGGTACGACACTGAGCAGCGGCTGAAGGAAGGGCGCGTGCGGGTGTGTGTCGCGAGCGCGTCGCTGGAACTGGGGATAGACATCGGCGACATCGACCTCGTCTGCCAGATCGGGTCGCCGCGCAACATCGGCGTCGCGCTGCAGCGCGTCGGGCGGTCGGGGCACTTCCTCGGCGGCACGCCGAAGGGACGCTTCTTTCCGCTGACACGCGACGAGCTCGTGGAGACGGTCGCGCTGCTGCGGTGCATCAAGGACGGCGCGCTGGACGCGCTACACATCCCACCGTGGCCGCTGGACGTGCTCGCGCAGCAGGTGGTGGCGTCGTGCGTGATGGAGGAGTGGGATGAGGACGCGCTGTACGACCTGCTGACGCAGGCGTACCCGTATCGCGAACTCTCCCGCGAGCACTTCGACGAAGTGGTGCGGATGCTCTCGGAGGGTGTGGCAGGGGGGGGGGGGGGGCCGGCGGGGGACCCGCACCCGGGCGGTGGGGGCGCACGACGGCGTACCTGCACCGCGACGGCGTGAACCGGAAGGTGAAGGCGCGGCGGGGCGCACGCATCACGGCGGTGACCAACGGCGGCGCGATACCGGATACGGCGGACTACCGTGTCATCGCGGAGCCGGAAGGCACGATGGTCGGGACGGTCAACGAGGACTTCGCCATTGAGAGCATGGCCGGCGACATCTTCCTGCTGGGCAACACGCCGTGGAAGATACGCCGCATCGAGCAGGGGACGGTCCGGGTGGAGGAGGCGCAGGGTCAGCCGCCGACGATCCCGTTCTGGCTGGGCGAGGCGCCCGGTCGCACGGTCGAACTCTCGCACGAGGTGTCGGCGCTTCGGCGCGACGTCGACGAGCGGCTGCATGCGCGGGATACGGCGTTGGCGCTCGTGATGGAGAGCGGGGCGTCGCGCGACGTGGCGGAGCAGGTGGTGGCGTACGTGGAGGAGGGGAAGCGCGTGCTCGGCATCGTGCCGACGGCGGAGAAGATCGTGGCGGAGCGCTTCTTCGACGAGGCGGGCGGGATGCAACTCGTGGTGCACTCGCCGCTGGGGAGCCGCATCAACCGTGCGTGGGGGCTCGCGCTCCGCAAGCGGTTCTGCGCCGGGTTCAACTTCGAGTTGCAGGCGGCGGCGACGGACGAGGGCATCAACATCTCGCTCGGGCCGCAGCACTCATTCCCGGTCGAGGAGGTGTTCAGCTACCTGAAACCGGCGACGGCAGAGGACGTGCTGACCCAGGCGGTGCTGCAGTCGCCCATCTTCCCGCTGCGGTGGCGGTGGACGGCGTCGCGGTCGCTAGCGCTCGTGCGGCAGGTGGCGGGCAAACGGGTCCCGACACCCATCCAGCGGATGCGCTCCGACGATCTGCTCGCGGCGGTATTCCCGGCGGCGGCAGCGTGCCAGGACAACATGCCGGTGGGCGGCAGGGTCGAACCGCCAGACCATCCGCTCGTGTTCGAGACGCTGCGCGACTGCCTCACGGAGGCGCTCGACACGGAGGGGATGATCGGCGTGCTGGAGGCCATCGAGAGCGGCGAGATAGAGGTGTTCGGGAAGGACACACTCCAGCCGTCGGCCTTCTCGCACCAACTGCTGAACGCGATGCCGTACGCATTCCTGGACGACGCACCATTGGAGGAGCGCCGCGCCCGCGCTGTGACGCTCCGCCGCGCGCTGCCGGAGGACTCGCGGGACCTCGGCGCGCTCAGCCCCGACGCCATCGCTGAGGAGGAGGCGTACGCCTGGCCCGCGATACGCGACGCAGACGAGTTGCACGATGCGCTGCTGTCGCTCGTGGTGCTGACGGAGGACGACCTCGCGGAGCACCCGGACGACGCGGAAGCGTGGCGTGGGTGGTATGCGTCGCTGGCCGAGGCGGGGCGGGTGCGGACGTTGGAGGCGGGCAACCCTCACCCTAGCCCTCTCCCGGAGGGAGAGGGGACTCAATACCTCTCCCTCGAGGGGGGAGAGGACCGGACAGAGGGGCGAGATTCCCGCCTTCGCGGGAATGACGGCGGTCCCGTTCGTTCCCTCTGGTACGCGACTGAGCGCGCTGGGGTTGTGAGCGCGGCGTACGAGGACGGAGATGTCGAGGCGGTGGCCGAGGTCGTGCGCGGGCGGGCGGAGTCGTCGGGGCCGTTCACGGTAGGCGGGCTGGCGCACCGGCTGGGGCTGAGCGAGAGCGCGGGGGCGCAGTCGGGCCGCTGGCGGGGGGCGCGGTGGCGGAGTCGGCCATCCGGCTGGAGTCGGAGGGGGTGCTGCTGCGTGGGCGGTTCCGTCCGGGCGCGACGGAGGAGGAGTTCTGCGACCGCCGGATACTCGCGCGCATCCACCGGAGCACCATCGGGCGGCTGCGGCGGGAGATCGAGCCGGGGCCCGTCGCGAGCTTCATCCGCTTCCTGCTCGCGTGGCAGGACGCCCCGCCCGGGGGGGGGCGCGCCGGGGGCGCGGGGGGGGGGGGGGGGGGGGAGATCGAGCCGGTGCCCGTCGCGAGCTTCATCCGCTTCCTGCTCGAGTGGCAGCACGCCACGCCGGGGACGCGTCTCGCGGGCGACGCGGGGCTGATAGAGGTCGTTGAGCAGTTGCAGGGGTTCGAGGCGGCAGCGGCGGCATGGGAGAGCGGACTGCTGATGAACCGGCTGACCGACTTCCACGCCTCGACACTCGACGCCCTGACGCTTGGTGGCGAACTGGCGTGGGGTCGGTTCGCGCGGCGCACCGGGCCTCCGCCGTCGGCTGCGCTGTCGCGGAACGGGCCGGTAACGCTTGCGGTGCGCGAGGACGTGCCGTCGCTGCTCGACCCACCGGATCCGGACACCACGTTTACCGGCGCGTCGGCGGACGTTCTGGCGTACTTGGAGTCGAGCGGCGCGTCGTTCATGCCGGACATCGTGCGTGGGACGCGCCGGTTGCCGTCGGAGGTGGAGGAGGCGCTGTGGCTGCTGGTCGCGGCGGGACGGGTGACGGCGGACGGGTTCGGCGCGCTGCGAGGGCTCGTGTCCGGCGTCGCGAAGCGCGTGCAGCGGAGGTCGCGCTGGTCGAGCTCGTCACGGGTTCGTGCGCAGGCGGCGCTCGGGCGTGCGGGGAGCCGGTGGTCGCTGTTGCAGTCAGCTGTGAACGAGCCCGAGGAGGACGTAGTCGAGGCGCGCGCGGCGCAACTGCTGCGCCGCTACGGCGTGATGCTGCGCGAGCTACTGGCGCGCGAGCCGATGGCCCCGCCGTGGGGCGCGCTCGTGCGGACGTACCGGCGTGCTGAGGCGCGGGGCGAGGGGCGCGGCGGGCGGGTCGGTGCGGGGGCGGGGGGGGGGGCGGTGGGTCGGTCGGGGGGGGGGCGGGAGCCGAGGGCCCCGCCGTGGGGCGCGCTCGTGCGGACGTACCGGCGTGCTGAGGCGCGGGGCGAGGTGCGCGGCGGGCGGTTCGTTGCGGGGCCGGTGGGGGAGCAGTTCGCTCTACCGGAGGCGGTCGACGCGCTGCGTGCGGTGCACCGCCGCGCGCCGTCGGGCGAGGTCGTGCGCGTGTCGGGGTCGGACCCGCTGAACCTCGTGGGCGTGCTCACGCCGGGCCAGCGGGTGCCGTCGGTGGTGGGCAACAGCGTGCTCTACCGCGACGGGGTGCCGGTGTCAGGGGAGGAGTTGGGGGCGGCGGCAGGGTAGGGGCTAGTCCTTGTCCCGCATCTCCGGGTCGTCCCAGACGTAGTCCGGGTCTTCGTATATCTGGGGCGGCATGAGCGAGGGGAGGCCCTGCGTGGCAAGGGCGGTCTCGAACTGCTCGCGCACCCAGGGGTCTTCCTCGTGGAACGGGACTTCCTTGTTCAGGCCGCCGTCGTAGCCCATGAGCGCCTTGGGCGGGAAGACGCGCAACTGGCGATTCTGCGTCCCGCCGGGGTTGAGGTGCTGGTGGAACCAGTTGTTGGGCGGAACGAAGACGCTCGCCTCCGTCCACGGGCAGACGATCTTCTCGCCGCCCTCCGGGTACATGACAGCGAAGCCGTCGCCGGGCGCGACGCCGACGATGGTGACGCCGGGGCCGTGGCGGTGCGCGGCGCGGTAGCGTTGGGGCGGCAGCACCATCATGCCGGTGCGGATGGCGGAGTTGGGGAAGGTGATGCCGGCGCCGAATGCGCGGCGGTTCTTGCTCCCGTACGCGGTGAGCTTGTCCCAGACGTTGAGGTCAGGGAAGAAGTTGGCGTGCCACTGGTGGGTCTCGTGCTTCTCGCCGCCGCGGTCCACCGTCTCTCGCACGGCGTAGGCCTCGGAGGAGAACGGGTTGCCTTCGCTGCCGTACAGTTCGGTGGGGTCGACGAACGAGTTGTTGAAGAAGAATTCCTCGCGCGGCTGGATGCCCATGGCCAGCGGCAGGTAGCTGACGTGGAGTGTGAGCGCGGGCTGGTCGCCTCGCGCGTTGCTCAGTTGGTAGTAGTAGTTGGAGGGGATGCGGAAGAGGCTGTGCTTCTGCCACTCGAAGTTGATCTGCGGGTGGCCCTCCGCCCAGACGGTGGCGATGCCCTGTCCCTCGACCACGTAGATGATCTCCTCGGTGGCCATGCGGAAGGGAGGGATCGTCTCGCCGGGAGGGACCTGGAGGATGTGCGCCTCGGTGACACCCTGGTGGCCGACGAGGTTGAGCACGGCGCCGGGACATCCGCGCAGTTCCCACCAGCCGAGCTCGATGGTGCGCAGGTCCTCGACGTAGTAGCCGGTGAAGACCGGCACGTCCTGCGTGACCAGCCAGCGGTCGTAGGGAGACTGCCACCAGCTGTTGGTGGACTTCCTCTCAGCAGGCGCCGTTGCCATGACAACCCTCCTTCGCGCACGCCATGCCGCGGGGCCAATACCCCCCCCCGTCGCCCCCCGCCATGCCGCGGGCCGGCGAGCGCCACCCCGCGGGGAGACGTATCTCACTTCCTTACTCGATAGGAACGAGTTCAGACGAGACGTTGCACCACGGTTCCTCCAGTGCAGGACCGCAGAGGACCGCGGGAGCGACCGCGAGGATGTCTCCGGTGACGGCGTCGAGGAGCCGGAACGAAACGGCCTCCCACTCGCCGTAGAAGACGAAGTCGGAGCCGGTGCCCCGGAACCCGCGCTCGAACGCTACGGCGAACGCGCCGTGCACATTGGCGAAGAGGCCGCCGAGGTCCTCGTCATAGCCTACGTCCAGGACGGAGGTGATGTCGTTCTCAAGTCCTTCGGCGCCCCAGACCATGCGGATCTCGACTTCCTGTTCGGCCGCGAGCCCTGCGCCGACGAACCAGACTCCGTGGTCGCGGATGCGGTTCTCGGGGTACTTGATGAAGGTGGGGTGGACCTGGAAGACGACGCTGGCCTTCGATCCTTCCTCCATCATCTGGGCCCTCGACGCTGCGTCGGGCGATCCGCTCGCCGTGAACGCAGGCTGCAGCGCCAGTATCAATGCGACAAGCCCCAGCAGCGCAAGAGCGCTCACCAGCAGTCTCCTCGAACGCAGTCCCGTGATAGTCAATACCTTGCTCATCAGAGCACCTCCTGGTTTCCATGCGTTACTGGGGGACGGCGCAGCGCACCGTGGAAGCGCATCGTGCGCCCACCGGTCCAACCGTCCGTCCATAGCTGTCCATTCATTGTGCCCGCCCCGGCGCCGCTACGGGCGCGCCCTGGACGTCGCGTGCGCGCATGTCCTGGCGAAGCCCGACACGCGTCGCGAACGCCCTCATCACCAGTGCCACGCCTATCGTCATCGTCATAATCACCAGCGTCACGATGCCTGCCGCCTCTACCTGGCCGAGGTCGGCGGAGCCCCACTCCAGCGCAAGGAGCGACAGGGTGACCGTATCCCGGGAGGCGAGCAGGATGATGTTGGAAGTCGTGTTCGCAGCCGAGATGAAGTTCAGCATCCCGATCAGCACCATCGTCGGCATGAGCACCGGCAATACGATTCGGAAGTAGGTGCGCCACCATCCGGCGCCCGAAACGCGGCCGGCCTCTTCCAGGTCGGCCCCCAGTTGCACCAGCACGCCCTTGAATATATTCGTTCCTGTGGTGTTGCCCGAGATAATCACTACCAGGACCAACGCCCATATGGAGCCGTACAGCCACGTCAGCCCCGGTACGCTCAGGAAGAGCATCAAGAGGCCCAGTGAGGACAGTATTCCGGGGAAGGCCGCCGAGACCCAGATGATGGAGTCCAGCGACGTTCTCAATCGCCACTTACTGCGCACGATGAGGTAGGCGACGATCGAGAAGAGCAGCGGGCTCCCGATGCCGGCCACGATGGCAAGCGTGATGGTGGTCCGCAGCCCGGTGAAGAAGAGTTCATCGGAGAAAACCCTGTGCCAGTGGTCTAACGTCCAGGTGGGTATCGCGTTGAAGTAGCCCACGTGGCTCATGAAGCTGCCGACGATCAGCACGAGGATGGGCAGCGCCGTCAGCAGCAGGAGCAGTCCGAGGATCGCTGCGAAGAAGACCCACTTCAATCCGCCCAGCTCGATAAGACCCGGGTGGAACTTGCCGGTTATGGTGGTGTAGTGGCGGCGGCGGGTTACCCAGCGCTGTAACGGGAAGATGAGGCCGATAACCAGCAACGTAAGGCTCGCGGTGACGACGGCCTGGCTGTAATCGAAACTCTGCGCCTGCAGGTAGATGAGGGTGGAGTAGACGTAGAACCCCCACCGCGCCCCAAGCAACCACTCCGTCTCGAACCCCTGGAAAACGCGGATGAGGTGCAGGGAGAACACGAGGATGAGCGGCGAGGCCATCACCGGCAGCGTCACCTTCAAGATGGTGCCGAGCTTGGATGCGCCTGAGACGCGCCCGGCCTCCTCCAACGCCTGGTCCATGTTGCGGAATGCCGGCGTGAACAGGATCACCTTGTAGGCGATGCCGTCCGCCATGATCCTCGCGAAGATGATGCCCTCCAGACTGAAGATGTTGAAGGGCCCCTCGTCTATGAACGGAAGGCTGGCCAGCGCCACATTCACGAAGCCGCTGGTGGGCGCGAGCATCATCATCCAGCCCAGGGTGCTTGCAAGGGCGGGGAACATGTAGGCGATCCAGAAGAAGAACTCCAACCCCTGGGAGAAGGGAATCTTAGTCCGCGCGAGGATCATCGAGATCGCCACGGAGATGGGGAACGCGATGATCATCACGAGGAACCAGACGAGGAAGGAGTTGAGCAGCGCTTGCGGTACTCGCGGGTCAGCGAAGGCGCTCGTCCAGTTGCTGAAGCCGAATTCGCGAGGCGGGACGAACACGTCCTTGGAGATGTCGAAGCTGAACCAGAAGAGGATCAGCATGGGTAGGATCAGGTAGACGCTAAGGGAGATGATGACCAGCGCCATGATGAACGTGCCCATCTCTGCCCTGAACAGAGTTCTGATGGTAGATGTGCGTCTATTCGTCGTAAGCGATGTCATCACTTCTTCTGATTCCCGGTAACCGGTGTTCCTCGCCTCGCGCCCGCCGCTGCCTTGAGCGTAGCCGCGTCACGACGGCCGGGGGCATCTCTCCCCGGCCGCCGCAACGCATCGTCGTCCTCTACGGTGTGTAGATGATGCCGAGCTCGTCGTAGAGCACCCGCAGGTAGTTGAGCGTCAACGTCCGGTCATCGTCGTACTCAGGGACGCCCTGGTCGACGATGAACACCTTGTCATCGTCCAGCAGGCTCTGCAGTTGCCCCACGCGATTCCACAGCAGGTCCTCGACCTTGCCCTGCGAAACGTCCGAACGCAGTTTCGGCGAGGGCGAGAGGTTGCGCGTGAAGTTGATGTCCGTCTCCATGCCGTCCTGGCTGTACCACCAGTTCAGGAAGAGCTGGGCAGCCCGCGGGTGAGGCGCGTTGGCGAGCACGGTGCCGGTGCCGCCGACCTCTGCCGACAGGCCTTCCTCCATGATGATGTTGTCCGTGATGGAGGCGAGAGGCAGCCCGGCCGCAGCCAGCGGACGCACCGCTACGTCACAGCTCACTGCGATGGAGACCACGCCGCGAGCGACCAGGTCTGCGCAGCCGTCGGCGTTCGAGAAGTCCAGAACGTGGTTACCCTCGGCGGCGTTCCTCGTGACGGCCTCAAAGAACTCCTGTCCCACGCCGCGGTGCAGGCGCACTCGCGCGGTGGCGCCGGTGCCTTGCGTCGCAAATCCCGTCATGGCAATCTCGCCCGCCCATTTCGGGTCGGCGAGGTCCCACCACGACGTGATCTCCGCCGCTTCCTCCGGGCTCAGCCGGTCGGTGTTGTACCAGACATCCTCGAAGTTCTGGATGGAGAGCTGGTCGGACATCGAGTACGTGGCGGAAACGTCGGACCACCAGACCTTCGGCGAGAGGTGCCACGTCTCCGGGGTGCGGTTCAGGATCGTGGGGTCGATGATGAGCGGCTCGACGGGAACCAGGGCCTCACCATCGATCAGCCGCTGCGTCGACGAGGTGCCCGCGACGCTGTAGTCGACGGTGTAGCGACCCCGGGAGCGCTCGGCCAGGATTCGGGTGGTGTTCGCGTTACCGCTGCCCGTGCTGGCGACGACCCGGATGTCGAACTTCTTCGAGAACTGGGCCAGCGTGTCCCGGATGTGCCGGGAGTCGGTTCCGCCCAGGCTGATCACGAGCTCTCCCTCGGCCTGAGCGTCGGCGACCAACTGGTCCCACTGCGCCTCGAACGACGCGTCCGGGGTTGGCGTGGCCGTGGGGTCAGGCACCGGCACAGCCGTCGTACCGGGCGCCGGCACAGGCGTAGCCGTAGGCGTTGGCGTGGGAGGCACGGGCGTCGCCGTGGGATCTTCCGTCCCACACGCCGCGAGCCCAGCCATCAGCCCCAGAGCGGCCAGAACCGGCCAGAGTCGTTTGCTTCCCCAATGCAGTTTGCGCATGGTTTCCCTCCCACTTCGGATTCCGCAAATTTACGGAAAAGCTGCCGTACTATCGGCAGCGTATAAGCGGCGCGCACGCTAACACTCGTTGCAATGCAAGTCAACGTGTGCGGACTCGTGCGCCGCAAACAGCGAGGGAAGGGCAGTTCAGCACGGAGCGGGCGGCTCGTGGCATACTGGGCGCGATGGCGACCGTTACCGACACCGCAGGCCGCATGACGCCGGAGGAGCGCCGCATCGTGGCGTCGACCGGCGTCGCGCACGGCCTCAACCACGCCGTAGACCTGGTCTATGGCACGGTGCTCGCCGTCATCCTCATCGAATTCGGCACTACCGAGGTCGTGCTTGGGGCGCTGGCGACGGCGTCCTGGCTGGCCTACGCGTTCGCTGCTGTGCCCGCAGGAGAGATGGCCGACCGGCTCGGCTCGCAGCGCACCGTGGCGCTCTCAATGGGCGGGGCAGGAGTAGCAGCGCTGCTGGCGGCTGCGGCGCCCAACGTGTGGGTGCTCGGCGCTGCGCTTGTGCTTATAGGGATACTGGGCGGGTTGTATCACCCGGCGGGCTTGTCGCTCATCACCCGGGGTGTGCGAAGCCGCGCACGGGCGCTGGGCATCCACGGCGCGGGAGGCAACCTGGGGACGGCGCTGGCTCCGGCGCTCACTGCTGCCGTCGCCGGGGCATGGAGTTGGCGGGGAGCGTTCGTCGTGTTCGCGGTACTGTCGCTCGCTGTCTCTATCGCGGCGTTCCGCTCGCCGCCGGACGGTGAGGTAACGAGCAGCGCCCGCGCCCGCCCGCGGCTGCGCGCGCAGAGCCTGCTGGTGCCGCTCGCGCTCATGTTCGTCATCAACGCGTGCTTCGGGTTCGTCTTCCGCGGACTAACCCTGTTCCTGCCGTTGCACCTGGGCGAGAGCCTTGGTTTCGACGTGTTCGGGTTCGAGCCGGTGGTGATCGGCGGCGCGGCAGCCACCATCGCGCTGCTGTTCGGGGTGGCGGGGCAGTACGCGGGCGGCGAGATAGGCGAACGCTTCCGGCGCGAGCGGCTGCTCGTTCCCGCGGCGGCGCTGACGATCCCCCCACTCATCGTGATGGGGCTTTGGGACGGCTGGCTGCTGCTCATCGGGGCGTCGGCCTTCGTGTTCTTCAATTTCCTGGCACAGCCGACGGCGGTCGCCATGATCTCGGACTACGCTGCGGAACGGCTTCAGGGACGCGTCTACGGCCTCACCTCGCTCACCGGGTTCGGCGTCGGGGCGTTCGCCGGCCTCGGCGGCGGGTTCCTGGCGGAAGGGCCGGGCGTCGGGTGGGTGTTCGTGATGATGGCGGGCGTCGCGCTGATCACGGTGGTGTGCGCGGTTGCGATCAACGTCTATCTGCTGTCGCGCGGTGACACGCCGGAGGGGCTGTCGGCCGTTTGACCCCGTCCCTCGTGCGTCGTACCGTTGCGGCCATCGCCGGAGGTGTGCCATGACGAACAGCGCAAGCGAGAGCCGTATCGAGGAGATGGACCTGCTGCTGGAGGAGGTCCGCAGCCGCAATGCGATGCCGCTGTGGGAGGTGAACGCCCAGCGCGGCAGACCGACCGTGCAACCGTTCCTCTGGCGCTACCTGGACTACCGCGACCTGCTGTACCGCGCAGCCGACCTCGTGCCGATGGAGCTCGCGGAGCGGCGCGTCTTCGTGTTCAGCAACCCCGGCATCGACAAGCACTCGGCCACGTCGTCGCTGTACGCGAACCTGCAGATCATCAAGCCGGGCGAGATCGCGCCGTCGCACCGGCACTCGCCGTCGGCGCTGCGGCTCGTCATCGAAGGGCAGGGGGCCTACACCGCCGTCAACGGCGAGAAGAGCTACATGGATCCCGGCGACTTCGTGACGACGCCGAGCTGGACGTGGCACGACCACGGCAACGAGGGCGATGCGCCGATGGTGTGGCTGGACGGCCTCGACGTGCCGTTCGTGCAGTCGCTCGACGCCAACTTCTACGAGCAATACCCGGACAGCACGCACCCCCTCACGAAGCCGGACGACCTCTCGCTGCGTCTGTTCGGGGCGGGGAGCCTCAAGCCGACGTGGGAGCAACAGGACTCGCCGAACTCGCCCATCCTCAATTACAAGTTCCAGAGCACGTACGCGGCGCTCAAGGCGCTGGCCGAGGACACGGACGGCAGCCCGTACGACGGAGTGACCGTCGAGTACACGAACCCGCTGAATGGCGGACCCGCGATGCCGACCATCGCGTGCTTCGCAACGCTGTTGCGCGCTGGTCAGCACACGCAAGCGCACAGGCACGTCGGCGGGACGATCTACCACGTCATCCAGGGCAGCGGGAGCAGCATCATCGCCGGGACGCGGTTCGACTGGGGACCGAAAGACACCTTCGTCGTGCCGTCGTGGTACTTCCACGAGCACATGGCGGAAGAGGAGGCCGTCCTCTTCTCCTACAACGACAGCCCCGTCCTGCAGGCGCTCAACCTCTACCGCGAGGAGGCGATGGACGCGCCGCACCAGGAAGAGGCCGAGGTGTTCGGGGCCTAGCCCCAGACGCGAGAGGCGGTCTCCAGGATCACGTCCAGCTTGCGCCACTGCACGTCCTCGGGCACCGTCTCGCCGCCTCCGCCGCTCGCGAAACCGCACTGCGGGCTGAGGGCGAGCTGGTCGCCGTCAATGTAGCGCGACGCCTCGTCGATGCGGCGCTTCAGATCGTCCATCGTCTCGACGTCGGTGCTCTTCGTGGTGACGAGGCCGAGCACGACGATCTTGTCCTTCGGCACGAAGCGCAGCGGCTCGAAGCTGCCTGCGCGCTCGCTGTCGTACTCGAGCATCAGGCGCTTGTGGTTGAGCTGGGTGAAAAGCTGCTCCGCGATGTCGTCGTAGTGGCCTTCGCGGTGCCACTGCGGCAGCATCCTGCCGGTGGCGGGGTCGATGGCCCGTGAGTTGCCGCGGCAGAGGTGGATGCCGCACGTGGCCTCGACGCCCTCGATGACGCGGTTGTCGGCGGCGATGGAGAGCGTCAGGTTCTCCGCTGGATCCTCGCCGCGCGAGCGCATGGTTGCGAGCGACGGCTCGTCGACGTAGGCCGTGTAGCCGGGCGCGTCGATGTGGACGTAGGGACAACCCGCCTCGACGAGCTGGCGCACCATCTCGCGCTGTATCTCGGCGACGTGCTTCCGGAAGTCGTCCAGGTCTGCGTAGACGTCCAACGACGCCTGCCAGTCGAAGCGTTGGGCGACGCGGTCGGGGCCGATGAGCGTCACCTTGGCGGAGGCGTGCGCGGCGCTCGCGGCGAACAGGTACTCCTCCAGCGGGAGGTTCCGTGAGAGCGCGAGCCGCTCTACCGCCGGGCCGCGGGTCGAGACAGGGGGGCCCCCGACCCGCGGGGCGGGGCCGCGCCGGGGGAGGTGGGGCCCCGCTCTACCGCCGGGCCGCGGGTCGAGACAGGCGGCCCCGCGACCTGCGGGCCGGACTCGACGCGTTGCTGCTGGTCGGAGCGGTTGCCCTGCTGCCAGCGCCTGAACTCCTCGCGGCTCTCCGGCGTGTCGTAGCCGGAGACGGAGGCGCCGAAGCTGTCCTGGAAGTTGCTGCGCCGGAACTCGCCGTCGGTCACGATGGGGAAGCCGGTGCGCTCCTGTTCCGCGATGACCTCGCGTATCAGCTCGTCCTCCAGCGCCGCCAGCTCTTCGGGCGTGGCGTCGCCGTCCTCGAAGCGTGCGCGCATGTCGAGCAACGGCTGCGGCCTGCGGAAACTGCCGATGTGGTCCACGCGCATCAGGTCCAGTCCTCCCATGGCGCGCCTCCTTGTCGTTGGGGGTTTGGGTGAGCGTATCACGATGTCGCGCACTCCCGTCATACCCGCGCAGCAGCCCCTGTCCCTCTGCGGTATTGTCATGTTGAGCGGAGCCGAAGGCGGAGTCGAAACATCTCTCGGGGAACGTCGGTGCACGGCTGGACGTCTCCTGAGAGATTTCTCGGCTCCGCTCGAAATGACAACCCCTTCTGCCCTACGCCGGGCTTGCGCCTCGCGGTAGAATGCGGCCAGCGTCACACGAGAGCGCCGGGAGGGCAGCGATGCTCACTGCAGAAGAGAACGAACTCATCACGAAGGTCGGACGGGGCACGCCGATGGGCGAACTCGCTCGACGCCTCTGGACGCCCATCCTGCTCGCGGAGGAGCTGCCCGCTCCCGACTGCGATCCCGTCCGCGTGCGGATACTCGGCGAGGATCTCGTCGCGTTCAAGGACAGCAGGAACCGCATAGGCGTGCTGGAGCCTTGGTGCGCGCACCGAGGGGCAGACCTCTTCTACGGACGCAACGAGGAGGAGGGCCTACGCTGCGTCTACCACGGCTGGAAGTACGACGTCGAGGGAACGTGCGTCGATATGCCGAACGCTCCAGAAGGGGCGACGTTCAAAGAGAAGATACGCGCTCGCGCGTACCCGGCGGTCGAGCGCGGTGGCGTGATATGGGCGTACCTCGGTCCGCGGGAGAACGGCGTGCCGGAGTTCCCGGAGATGGAGTGGACGCGCGTCCCGAACGATCAGCGCTACATCTCCAAGATGTTCCTGGACTGCAACTACCTGCAGTCGATGGAGGCGGACATCGACTCCAGTCACCTCGGCTTCCTGCACAGCTACGTGAAGAGCGGCACGGTGATAGACGGCCGCGCGAACGGCATCGAGGACCTGACCGCCGCCGACAAGGCGCCCGTGTGGACGGTGACCGACACCGAGTACGGGGTGATGCTGACCGCGCGACGCGATGCGGGCGAGAACTACTACTGGCGCGTGAACCAGTGGATGCTCCCCTTCTACACCATGATCGCCGCCCGCCCCGGCGACCCCGTCCTCTGCCAGGTGAAGGTGCCGGTGGACGACGAGCACGCCGTCGCGTTCCGCGTGCGGTGGCACGCCGAGCGTCCGCTGACGCCGGAGGAGCTCTCCATCTACCGCGACAAGGGCGTCCTCTTCCCGGAGATGATCCCCGGCACCTTCCGCACGAAGGAGAACAAGTACAACGACTACCTGCTCGACCGCGCGACGCAGCGGCACTACTCGTTCACGGGCATCAAGTCGATACCGGCGCAGGACTTCGCGGTGACGGAGGTGCAGCACGGCGGGCCGGTGTCCGACCGCACGCGCGAGCACCTGGTGAGCAGCGACGCCGCCATCATCCAGATGCGGCGTCGGCTGATGCGCTCGGTGCGGCAACTCATGGAGGGCCAGGAGCCGCCGGAGGCCCGCAACGGCGGAGCGTTCCGCGTCCGCTCACTGGACATCGTGCTCCCGAAGGCCCTCGCCATCGAGGAGGGCGGCCAAGAGTACATGGTCTCGCGGGTGTAGGGGCGAGGAAGGCGTTGGTTCAAGTGGCTGTCGGTCGTCCCGCCGTGCTCGCTTCGCTGCTGCTCGCAGTCGTCCTGCTGACCGCCTGCACGTCGTCGTCCCCCTACGACCCTGCGGTTGTGGCGAGGGGGGAGGAGCTGTTTGCGGCGAACTGCGCTACTTGTCATGGGGTGGGGGGCGAGGGCGCGGCGAACTGGCACGTGACGAAGGATGACGGGACGCTGCCTCCGCCGCCGCTGAATGGCGATGGGCACACGTGGCACCATGGCGATGGTCTGCTGTACCGCATCGTTAGCAATGGCGGGGAGGAGTTCGAAGACCCGCGCTTCGGCAGTTTCAAGAGCGCCATGCCGGGCTTCGGGGAGCGGTTCAGCCACGACGACATCGTCGCGGTGCTCACGTACGTGAAGAGCCTCTGGGACGGCAAGACGAGCCGGGGCATCTCTATCGTGGAGTCGCAGGCGCGGGCGAGCGAGGACGACCCGTTCCCGCCGGGCGGCGGGTAGGGTTCCTCCCCTCTCCCGCGGGGTGGGAGAGGGCGCGGTGAAGCGCGGCGGGGTGAAGGCTGTACGGGAGGTATACAATCCCGCGGTGGCAAGGCTCTACCGGTACTCGCAATGGGACGGTTCGCAGGAGCCGTTCGAAGCCGACGCCGATGCGCTCCTCGATGCGCTGGCAGAGGACGTCATCGACCACGGCGATATCCGCCGGGCGCTCCGCGACCTCGTCCGCCGAGGCGCCGATGGCGACGACACCCGCCTGCCCGGACTCAACGACCTCCTCGAACGCCTGCGCTCGCGGCGCGGGCAGACGCTCGACCGGTACGACCCCGACTCCGTGATGCGCGACCTCAAGGAGCGGCTCGACGACGTGCTGCAGACGGAGCGCTCCGGTATGGAGCGGCGGCTCAGCGAGATCGAGGACAACCTCGCGAACATGGGCGGGGAGGAGGCGGAGCAGGCCCAGAAGCTGCGGGACCTCTTTAAGCAGCGGGCCGACCGCAACCGCGAGCGGCTCGACCAGCTTCCCGAGAGCACAGCGGGGGCCCTGCGGGAACTGCAGGAGTTCGACTTCATCGACCCGGAGGCGCAGCGGAAGTTCCAGGAGCTGATGGACGAGTTGCGCAAGGAGATGCTCGGCTCCGTCGCCTCGGAGATGCGGGAGCAGATAGAGAACATGGACCCGGAGCAGATGGCGCTGATGCGCGAGATGCTGCGCGACCTCAACCAGATGATCCGGGACAAGCTCGACGGGCTGGAGCCGGACTTCGAGGGGTTCATGGACAAGTGGGGCGCCATGTTCGGCGACGACCCGCCGCGCAGCTTCGACGAGCTCATGGAGATGCTCGCCCGCCAGATGGGGCAGATGCAGTCGCTCCTCGACAGCATGTCGCCGGAGCAGCGGCGCGAGCTGTTCGAGGCGATGAACGCCGCCATGGACCCCGAGACCGCCGACGAGCTGGCCGAACTCGCGGCGAACCTCGGCCAGATGCTGCCGTTCAACGAGTTCGCCGAGCAGCGCCTCTTCCAGGGCGAGGAGAGCATGACGCTCGAAGAGGCGATGAACGTCATGGGCGAGCTGCAGTCGATGGACGACCTCGAGGCGCAGATCAGGCAGGCGATGCGCCGGGGCGACCTCGACGAGCTCGACGCCGAGATGCTCGAAGCGCTGCTCGGGGAGGAGGCGCGGCAGGACCTCGACCGGCTCGCCGAGATAGCGAAGCGGCTGGAGGAGGCGGGCTACCTGCGGCGCGACGGCGACCGCCTGGAGCTGACGCCCGCAGCCGTGCGGAAGATAGGCCAGAAGGTGCTGCGCGACCTCTTCGGCGAGCTCCGCAAGGGCCGGGCCGGCGACCACGAGCTGGCGGTACGGGGCTCCGGCGGCGAGCACACGGACGAGACGAAGCCGTACGAGTTCGGCGACCCGTTCGAGATACACCTGCACCGCACCGTCATGAACGCCATCGAGCGGCAGGGCGTCGGCACGCCGGTGAAGGTGGGCATCCAGGACTTCGAGGTGAAGCGCACCGAGCACATGGTGCAGGCCGCCACGGTGCTGCTCATCGACCAGAGCAAATCGATGGGCATGTTCGGCTCGTGGGGCGCGGCCAAGCGTGTCGCGCTCGCGCTGGAGGCGCTCATCCGGGGGAAGTTCCCTCGCGACCGCTTCTGGATGGTGGGCTTCTCCGACTACGCCGTGCCCATCAAGACGGACGACCTCCCGACGCTGACGTGGAACATGTGGGTCTCCGGCACGAACATGCAGCACGCCTTCGCCATGTCGCGGAAGCTGCTCGCCCCCTACAAGAACTGCTCCCGGCAGATCCTGATGATCACGGACGGCGAGCCCACGGCGCACTTGGAGGGGACGCGCTCCTACTTCAACTACCCGCCGACGTACCGCACCATCCACGAGACGCTGCGCGAGGTGCGCCGGTGCACCGCCGAGGGCATCACCATCAACACGTTCATGCTGGAGACGAGCTACTACCTGCTGGACTTCATCGACCGGGTCACGCGCATCAACAACGGCCGCGCGCTCTACACCTCACCCGGCAAGCTGGGGCAGTACGTGCTGGTCGACTACCTCAACAACCGCAAGCGCCGCATCGTCAGTTAGGGGTCGGCATCCAGCCTGCGTAGCGCCTTATGCGAGTGGCCCATGGCCACCGTTGTCCTCCTCGCACCTCCTCTGTGGGCTCGCCGCGCAGGCGTGACCCGCGCAGGTTCTGCCGCAAAAAGTGAGACAAAGTGAGACATTTTGCGCCATTCCACTCCTGCAGCCGCCCCTGTGCCAGGGCAGGCCGCCGACGCCACCCAGCGTACGCGGACGTGGGGCGAGGGCGAAAGGGGCGGGTGTCACAAAAGGGGGGGACGCGCTTCAGCGTATGCGGCTATGAGAGGGCCACGAAAGAATGGTAAATGGAAGGGTACATGTGTACCCCAACGGCAATTGATGCAGCGAATGATTGACAAGAAATCTGATATATTGACAGAATATAGTCAACTAAACTACAAATGAAGTGCTACAGAGGGAGGTGCACTGATGAACGAAGCAACCAATGCAGGCGGCCAGAAGGCCGAAAGATTCCGTCGAGTGGCTGAGCGGAGGGTCAACAATGTCCTGGAGGCCGTCAGACTACTGAGTCAGTGCTCCAACCGGCGGACATACGAGTACACCGACGATGACGTGCGCAGGATGTTCAGGGAGATTGATCGGGAGCTTCGGGCGGCCAAGCAGTCGTTCAGTTCTGTGGATAAGAAGAAGGGGTTCAGCTTTTGAGGTGATGAGACATGTCTAATCTGTCAGACCGCCAAGTGCAGCGTTTGTTCTCGATTGCCACCAGAGAGGGGATGGAGTCGTTTCTCACGGACATTGGGGCCATGTCAGGAAGCGGCTGGAGGTGGGTTCCTCTGGGTGGCCGGGACAACAACGCGGGTAGTGTCAATCTTGCCGTCGAGGCTGGACAGGCGCTGGTGGAGCGCGTAACAAACGGGATGGATGCGCATATCGAGCTCCGGTACGAGCTGGCGAATCGCCCTGCTGCCTTGGAGTCACCGAGGGCAGCAGTGGCACACCTCTGGGGCTTGAACGCGGGACGCCTATCGCGTGAATCTCCGCAGGCTGTTCGTTTCATTCAGGACATGGGGCCGAAGACTGTCATCAGAGCCGTAGGCTCCACGGCACGCGGACAGTCTTCCGTTATCCTTGAAGATGAGGGTATTGGCCAGCACCCAGAGGATTTCCCAGACACGCTGCTTAGCCTCGGCGGTTCCAACAAGATCCGCAAGCCCTACTTGATGGGAGCATTCGGGCAGGGTGGTTCCTCTACCTTCGCATACTGCCCTTATTCGGTAGTCATCTCCCGCAGGCATAGCGACTGCCTCGATGGCAAGACGGACTTGGTCGGCTGGACGGTGGTTCGGAAGTATGACGATGACTCCCTCAAAGTGTTTCGCTACGAGTACCTGGTAACGGAGGAGGATCAGATTCCAGCCCTCCTCCCGAGTCGGCTAGAGTCGCTAGGCATACCCTTCAACTCGGGTACCCGCATCGTCCATATTGCATACGACCTCGGCAAGCTCAGCGCCCGCTGGAGCTTGGTAGGGTATCGCTACTTCGACAACCTTCTCTTCGATCCTGTTCTTCCGTACCGTATCGAGGACCACAGGTATTCTCCCGCCTTCAACCGTAATGTCTATGGAGCTCGAAACCGTTTGGATCAGGTTGACCCCGCTCGCCGACCAGAAGCTCAGAACTATGAGGTGGACTTGGCGCAATGGGGTGAAGAGGGCCGCGTTAGGATTCGATATTGGGTATTTGGACCAGGTGGGGATTCGTCAGATGATCCGGACGACGAACGTGGAGTCAAGCTCGATTCCTACTTGGACTACAGCAACTCCCCCAAGACCATCGTTTTCACATTGAACGGCCAGCGACATCATGCTCAAGAGAAACGTATCGTGAGGGAGCAGCGGTTGGGCGCACTCGCGGACTATCTCCTCATCCATGTCGACTGCGATGGGCTCAGCAGGCGACTAAAGAAGGAGATTTTTCCCGCGACACGGTCTGGTGCCACGGTCGGGGACCAACGTGAGGACCTTCTCATCCGAGCGGTTAGGCAAGCACTTTCCGACCCTTGGTTGGAACAGAAAATGGAAGAGATCATCCGCCGCCGCCAACAGCGAATCACCGATGAGAGCACGAGACGAGTGCAGCGAATGCTAGACCGGCTGATCTCCGTGCACCGTACAGAACAGCGCACCGGGGGACAGCGTGGATTGGATGAAGGAGGCGCGAGCAGGACCGGACGGCACGAGCGCGAGCCCCACGATCCTCCCCAAGTATTCCGGTTTGCTGACCCAAGGCGGTTTGAGATGCACACCGGCCAGACGACCACGGTTGACTTGCTGACTGACGGGCCGGATGACCTCCTGAGCCGGCGGCAGAGGAGGGGACGCATCAATCTAGCTTGTGATGGGGACGAGGTAGCTTCCTTCGCGGTTGCTGGCATGCGCAATGGTCGCATCGCGGTGCATGTTCACATACCAAGCACTGTACCGTCCGGACGTCGCGCTCGCATCGTTGCAACACTTGAGGTTGAGCCTGCAACCTTCCTGACGGACTCGAGGGAGCTGCGAATCGTGCCCCCGCCACCTCCGTACATTGGGACTGAGCCTCCTACGCGGTTTGATTTTGCTAGAAGCACACCCTTATCTGTAGAGGTAGGGAGGAAGGCAAGCGCTGAGATTCATACGGATGCGCGAAACGACATCCTGGATCGCCCGGTTAACCCCGCCTCAATCCAAGCTGTCTGCCACACCTCCGGTGTTTACGTGGCGATTCGCGGACCTAGGGACGGTATGGCTAGTGCCGAGATACATGCAGGCTCCGGAGCCCTGCCAGGAACCGAAGGCACGGTTACCGTGGACTTAAGCTTAGGGGACGGGACCACCCTAAGTACTTCTCGCCCCTTCATGATTGTTCCAGCGAGAGAACGCCGCCCCCGTTCAGGTGTACGGATAATCCAGGTTCCCGCGTACCACGTCCATCGTGTCTGGAGAGTTGCCCCGGAAGACACTCCAGAATCTCTGACGTGGGCTGGGCTTCCCGGTCTATGGAACGAGGAGAGAGTCGGGCATTGGGAGATGAACAGGGACCAATTGGACCTGTTCGTCAACATGGACGAGGGCCAATTTCAGTCAGAACGGTTACGTTTTGTCATTCGCCAGGGTCATTAGGCCAGTCGTCGCCACAGTCATTAGGCCACCCCGGGCACGACTGATGGGGACTTGTATCAGGTCGTAGATGACGGGTCAAACACCCCCTTTGGTCCCGATAGGGCG
>MPMJ01000039.1 GCA_002238425.1 SAR202 cluster bacterium bin16
GGGAGGGGCGGCGGGTGTACGTGCGGGTTGCGGGGCCGGAGTACCTGAGCGACGAGGAGTTGCTGCTCCGCGCCAGGGCCAGGACGGACGAGCTGGAGGAGGCGGTGCGGAGGTGGGAGCGCATCGCATCCGAGCTGGAGCGCGAGCGGGACGAGGCGAAGAGGGACGCGGCCGGCTGGGAGGCCGTGTACGAGAGGTTGGAGGAGTTGCACCTGGCGGAATGTGCGGAGCACGAGCGGACGAGTCGATGGGTCGGCAGGCTTGCACGTGCCGTCGCCGTGCTGGCCGTCCTGCTGGTCGTCAGCCTGCTCGTGGTGTGGCGGTTGCTGGCGTAGAAGGGAGCCCGCCCTCCTGCCACGCAGGACATGGCGTCCGGGCCTAATCCCCGGGTTGGAGGCTCCCGTGTTGCGGGGCCCACTGTCCCTTCGCCGGCTTCGAACTGCGCGGCCTGGTCTACGTGCTCGTCGTGAACAGTCCTGCGATGTAGGTTTGGTGTGCTCATTTTCTTACTCTCTCGACGGCAGGAACCAGGCGCACGGCCAAACCCAGAACGCCCACCATCGGTAACCGGCATCCCGCAGCCGCGCAAAGTGCAGAGCCAATCCTAGATACATCGCGCCCAACATGATTGCGAGTCGCGTAGCGGCAAATATCTCCGACAATATCCACGGCCAATGTTCGGTGGGTGCTACTAGGGTGAAGAGTATCCCCCACCATACGATGAACAGGACGATTGCCGCACAGATGTACACCCCTGCGTCCACCCTTGCGCGGAGACAGACAAGTTGCTTCATCGCCCTGCCTGCCCTTCCTATATGGGGAGCCAGAAACCGGATTCCGGCTGTCACCGTTCCGATAACGCCGAGGCCCCCCACGAGGATTCCAGCCACGCCGTACCCATCGCGGACGTCGAACGCGATGGTCAGCCAGCCCATTAGGACACCGAGCAGCGATGTCCAAGTAAGCGCGCCAAGGCGGAACCCGCGGTTGCTCTCCATGTTCTTTCTCAGTGCTATGCCGGGTTCTTGCGCGGTCTGCCGCGCCGCCGACCCTCCGACGACCAGAAGTAGACCGTGTCAGCAGTGCGGCGGAACTCCAGGTTCTTGCCCAGCGCCTCCGCAGCTGTGTTCAGCCTACGCCGGATCGCCTGAGTCGTCTCACCCTCTCCAGCCTCGAGCTTCCCCGCCTCGCCAGGCGCGATGCGCTCGATGTAGCCGACGTATTCCTGCAGCAACGCTGCGCGCTTGCCGGTCGCGCTCCTCGCGCGGGCCTCGCCGATCGGGAGCGTGCTGAACTCGGGCATAGGTGTCACCTCCGTTGCGGATGGGTACGTTTGGGGCCGCCCACTTACCGGCAACCATACCACCAGCGACTTCGACCGCGAGAAGCTCCAGGAGCGGCTCGCCAAGTTGTCCTGCGGCGTCGCCATCATCAAGGTCGGCGCGGCCACCGAGGTCGAGCTGAAGGAGAAGAAGGCACGCGTCGAAGACGCCCTCTCCGCCACCCGTGCGGCGGTTGAGGAGGGCATCGTCCCCGGCGGCGGAACCGTCCTCGTCCGCGCCTCCGAGGCCATCGCCGAGTTCTCGCTCGACGGCGACGAACTCACCGGCGCAAACATCGTCCGCCGTGCGTTGGAGGAGCCCATCCGCACCATCGCATCCAACTCCGGCCACTCCGGCGATGTCATCATCGCTGAGGCCAAGGTCTCCCAGGACGACTGGGGCTTCGACGCCGACGCCGGCGTCTGGGGCCCGATGATCGAGGGCGGCATCGTCGACCCGGTAAGGGTCACGCGCGCAGCGGTCGAGAACTCGTCCAGCGTCGTGGCCAGGGTGCTCACCACCGAGTACATGGCGACCTGTGCAGGGCTCCTCGGCGACGCCTGACAGTCCTCCGGGAAGGGATGTTGCCAACCACCGCACCAACCTCATGACCCACAATCGGCTGCGAGACTCGACACGGCTTGTCGGTGGACCATGACGGGAGCTCCATCTGGAAGAAGCGCGCCATAGACGGTTGCGCGGGAGAGGAGCGGGTTTTCCCGCACGAACTCCAATACGTTCCGGTAGTTCGTGAGTCCGGACTCACTGGCTCGCACTTCCGTGTGCTCGAAACGTACGCCCGCGCGGCCGTGTAGCTCTGCCTCCCCTGCGTACGAATACTCTGCCTCCCCTGCGTACGAATACTCGCCGCCTGGCACCTCCATTGCACTGTCATCGCCGTTCTCGTTCTCAGGGGTCGCTATCCCTGCGATCGCTACGAACCATGCGAGGAGGTCGCGAGCGTCGTCGCCTTCCGCCCGGTCCGTACGCGGGGCGGAGTTGTACTCCATAGTGAACGTGAGAGCGCATCCGGCCTCGATGTTCTCCAGGAGGGCATCACGCACATCTAGTGCGTTTCGCTCGATCTCGACTGCCACGGCGTCGCCGACAGAACGAGCGGTTTCGTGTTCCGAGCTGCAACCAACGACTCCGAACGCGCTCGTTGCCCACTGCCGTTCGAGTTGCACGCTGCCATCGGAGAAGACGGCGTACTGATGCTCGCTGCGGATGAAGGGGTTATCGACAACGTAGTCAAAGACGAACAGGGATTCCGCCGCGCCTGACGATGAGGCGCCGCCTTCCACACGTGTCTCGTAGCGCAGGCTCGGCTGCCCGATAAACGACGATTCGCCCACGTACCTACCCCTGGCCAGCATCTCCGCCAGGCTCATGATCTGCCCATCGATCCAGACGGGGAATTCCGCGTCGACGCCTCCGCCACTGCTCAGCGTGCTTTGCAGACCGGTCACGGACTGGCTCTCTCCTCTGAACTGCCCACCGGGGCCGAACCTAACTGTCGTGCGGGCGACTCTGCCGTACGGCGCGTCTCCACCGGCGTTCCTCCCGACTGCGCCGGACCCGTTGCTGCGGTACTCCCCTTCCTCGTACAGGAAGGCGCAGCCCTCCTGGGTAGCCTCGATCATCTTGACCCTCACCCGCTCCGCGTGCTGTAGAAGCGTAGCAGTCTGCCCGTCCTGAGACGGCCCCACGGTTGGACTCGGCGTTGGCGTCAGCGTAGGTGTCGCTGTCAGCGCAGGGGCAGGCGTCGGAGTCGGAGCAAGCGTTGGGGTAGGCGTTGCCACAGGAGCGGATGCGCCGCAAGCAGCCACGACAACGAGCAACAGCGGGAGGAGTAGTGCAGACGTGAGCCGAAAGTGCATACCCAACAATCTACCCTTCCACTTCCTGCTCACGCAAAGACGCCGGGAGGAGACACACCAGTCACTCAGTGGGCATAAGTGACGTACCGTTCTCTGAGGCCACCGAATTCGGCAGCGCTCATCATCCGCTCAGGTGCCGCAGGACAGACCGCGACATCCAAGCGCCCCGCCTCGCCGCCATGTGGGTATACTGAGTACATGGCGCTATCGATGCTGGCCGCCTCGCTCTCATTGCGGTGCTGATGGCGGCAATGACAGCCTGCTCGTCGTCCACGCCAACGCTGTCCCCCACCTCCACTCCAACGCCTGCTTCGCCCACTGCTACGCCGACTGCAATCCCCACGCTGCCTGTAACGGCCACGGCCACGCCCACCCCGACCACCGCGCCCTTGGCCTCCGAAGCGGCCTCGCTGCTGCGAACCGCTGAGGAGGTCCGCAACGGGATCATCGCCTCTGTAGAAGGCGGCTGCTCTCTCATACACACGGAGGGCAGGTACAGCGTCTTCCGCACGCTCCCGTCCGGCGAGGTCAGGGGCGAGCCGTCCGGAGGCGTCAGGACGCTCATCATCGAGGGCACCCCGGATGGCCGAACCGAGGTGGTGGCGAGCTCGACAAGGACCGCCATCGGACGCAGCCCGTTGGGCGGGAGTTTCAGCAACGATTTCGACATCGAAGCGTACCTAGGAGTGGACCAGGTGGCCGGGATGCTGCGCGGCGCCGCCTACGTGGGAGAGGCGCACTTTCTCGGTCAACCCGCTTTCCGCTATGAGTTCCGCACGGAGCGGCCCGGACCGGACGGCAGCCACGCCGAGACGCTGCTCGTCCGATACTTCGCCACGACCAACCCGTTCATCCGGGGCGAGGACCAGTACCTCGTGCTTCCCGACGGCTCGACGCACCTGGAACGTCAATGGTATGTGAGCGGGTTCAAGGCCGGGATGTGTGCGCCGGACGACGGCGGAGGCGAAGCCGACGAGGTGACGCGCGGCATCGCGGCGAAGACCGAAGCCGTGCGGAACGAGCTTCGGGCGCAGGTCGAATCCGGGTGCGCGTTGGAGCTGTCACTCGAAAGGTTTGATGGGGGGGGAGATGAAGATGAGGACGGAGCGTATAGAGGGGGAGGTCGCCCTGGGGACACTTGACTACTTCGCATACGTCGCCGGGCTTGGCGTCTACGCGGAAGGGCCCGTCTCGTCACCCTTCCCTGAAGGTGTCGTCAACGCTCCCTTCTACCAGGGAGAGACGGAACTGGACGGCCTGCCCGCGGTGCGGTATGAACGGCGCGACCTGCATGCGGAGCAGGAAGGGCTGCGCGACGGGCTCACAGTCGTCGAAGCCGTGTTGGCGAACCCCCTCCTCTCACGCCTTACTCAGTACACGCTCCGGCACGACGGGGAGCGCGTAGAGGAAGGAACATCGGCGCTTACTGCAATCCGGGCAGTGGATTGTCCATAAGGGGTCACGCCGACGGACAACGCCTCCGGCACCGGGTCTGTATAGCTACTGTCGAACGGAGGCGACTAGCGTGCGACGCTTCCTGATGCCGGTATTTCTCCGACAACCCAGTACGGACCAGGGCAATCACTCGGAAGAGGTTCCGTCACAAAGGTCTGGGCGTGGGCTAGTGATGCCTCGCCGCCGCCGACTCTGATCTCTTCTCCGACAGCCAATGACACTCCTGACCCGTTGCTGATTACGACATCTCGACCGTCGACTGTCAGCCGAACCCCAGGCGGCCAGATGAGCAAGTGGTCTTCGCCGTACTCGCTCTTGACACGAAGACAGCCGCCCTCCAGCACCAGTTCGCCCTCGAACAGGGCTTCCATCACGTAATCTCTCTCATCCTGCTGGGGGAAATGGGGCGTAGTCAACAGTTCAGACCCGTCGGTTCCATTGCATGCTTGGAGAACAGGAGAATGCTCCCCAGAATCAAGGCTCTTGTTGTCCCTGTGTGAAACCGCATGCGAGTGCTTGCTCTCTTGATGACTTCAGTCTCTCTCTGCACCACGACGGCTCCGTACGAAGCCTAGGACTCCGCCGACCACGAACCCTGCAAGTCCTCCGATCACCGCGACGGAGGCAAACACGAGGAAGTAGAGGTTCATGAGGCCTTGGCAGTCAAGCCGGAGGAGTGAGCCCGGTTCCGTCATCCAGCAACCCGGGCCCCAGAAGAGTATCGTGAATATCAACCCGTTGACCCCGAGGACGAGGCCCGCCGCAAGTCCTGCTGCCGACGCGGAACGCCTGCTGCTGGTGATTGGTTGTCGTGTTCGTGAACGGATGTACACGAACAGCGCGTTCACCAAGACTCCAAGGACGCCCCCGATGGCGGCAAAGACAAGGGGCATTACGACAACTACTAGAACCGTCAGATGACCTGTCCCAGAGGCCCAGAAGACTACTGCAACAATGAAGCCGACCATTCCGGGAGTCATCCCCAAGACGAACCCCGCGCTCATGCGTCGCAGATACATAATGGCTCCCTTCGCTTCGTCGTCGACGCGAGGCGTTCAGCATACCACCTACCGCTTCCTCTCGCCTGTAGCGTGGAACACAGCTATGTTTGTATCGCACTCTCGCTAACAGTGTGCGCGAGATAAGCGAGAATCACGGCGACCAGCAGTTGGAACAACGCAAGCGAAGATGACGACTCCCGTCACTATGGACACGTCTGCCAAATTAAAGATGAACCACGGTATGACGTCTATGAAGTCAGTCACATGGCCAACGAAAACACGATCCAAGAGGTTGCCAATAGCACCTGCGAACATTAAACCAAAGCTGAGTTGCGCACGTACACCAGGTTTCTTCTGATGAGGCCAGTAGAGCGCGAACAGAGCACTGAGACCTACGGCAGAAGCAACGACGAGGGCCAGATTGTGGCCTCCGAAGAAACCAAACGCACTTCCTGTATTTACAACGTGGGTGAGCTGGAACAGGCCTACTTCGGGCCACGACTCGCCGACAACGAACGTTCGCATGATCCATATTTTGGCTGCTTGGTCAGCCACGAGCGTTATGGCTGCAACTAAAGCACCCGTTCGATGCCGCCAAAGAAAACCTGCCATAACACCAGTACCTACCGGACTCCTCTCTGTCTTGGGCCTAGTCTCTATAGGTGACAGCAACAACGTCCCCCGTGTTCTTGTCAAACACGACGTCAAATACAGAGTGATTACTATCAACTGAGCCCCATTTATTGACCCCTGCACCGGTGAAAGTTATGACCCAGACATCCCGTCCTGGTACCATCGCGCTCCCAAGCGACGTTTCTCTGTCAGTCGCGTATTCCGCCAACGTTTGCTCATTGGCAGATGTATTCTCGATGTCGAACTTTTCAACAGTGGCAACCATCCTAGCCGCTTGGATCGCTTCATCACGCCCCAAGGCTCCTGTGGGCAGGTCCTGAAGGTCAACTGCGCTTGAACTCGATCCTCCTCCCCAAGCCATCCCCAAGTACAAGCCAGCCGCAACGAGTCCCACTGTGAGAATCAACAAGCGTATTCGCATCTTCCTCTTGCCCTCCTAGTTTGTTCGGTGTTATCGGCCGCCCGTAATCACGTATCCTGATATTACGGTCCTTCTACGCGCCAAGTGCTGTCGGGAGGGTTTACTCCCGTGACTTGGTAGTCGTCATCTGTCCAACTCTCGCAGACCCCATTTGATGGAGTCTCTGGGTCAGCGTCCGCGCAGATGACTGAAGTCGTTGACAGCCAATTTCCCGAGGTTGTCTTGTATTTGTTATTGGTTATACTAGAGGGCCCCATTTCAATGCCATGAGGACTTCTTGGCGAGACAGTGCCGACTTCACCACCGGATATAAACCGTGGAGCGGTTTCTATACCGATGTCATGAGTTACTAGTTTTGTGGTTCCGTAGCAGAAATCCCATGCATTGTCTAAGGTTGTCGCACCTCCGTTGCATAGTTCATCATTCACCACTTTGTAGGTATAAGTGGAAGACGTAGATATTGTAGGACCCACCCATCTCGTACTGCTGCCATTGGAGCCCTTTGCTACCGCGACGACCTTGACAGCGTTCCTAGTCAAATAGCTGCCTCGGTACCACCCAATCTCTCCAAAGCGATGTGGGGTTGATTGTTGTGCGATAACCCGCATGTAGGAAAAATCACCCAATGCCCAAGTCACATCGGGGTCTGCGCTCGGGATCCTTGCCGATACCCCGTGGTTATCGACTTCCTGTGCTACTCGCGCGTTGATCAACTGCCCACTGTGAGCACCTGCAATACTCGAGCTAGATGTGAGGGTCCATCCGATCCAGAAGGCTATCAGGAATCCGGCAGCGCCAAGCAAAATGGCTGACGCTGTGGTGATCCAGCCGACCCTTCGAAGGGTTGCTCGTGGGGACATCTGTTGGTGCATGCTTCTCTCACTCCTGAGCGTTAATGGCTCTGTCTGTACCTTCGTATGGGTAGCGAATCAGAGGCTATGGTGTTCAAGGATGCACGGAGTAGACACTTCTGTGTCTAATCCATACATCGCCTTTCCATGAGCAACCCACATGTAATCCACAGTGATTCGCCGGTATCGCTCCATCCACGCTGATGGCGCTGAAGAGTAACCATGGGAGCCCTAGCCCTGGCAGCCTTGCTGACCAGCAGCTTCGCTTAGTCTGCGGTGCTCTCCGCGTTGCGGACGACGACCACTCGCGCTACGCTGCGCTAGAGGCGTGGTCCGACGAGCGCGCAGCCACCACAGCTGCTTCTTGGAACGGACGCTCGCCCACTTCGCTAATCACGGCGTCGCCATCTACGTCTCGTCGCCGACAGTGGCTGCAACTTCCGCAGCAACCTCCTCTGTCGGGCGGACGAAGCCAACGGTGGCCTAGGACCGCGTGGTGCATGCTTGGCCGCCGCACATGCGGAAGGCCGGACCGTGCGGGACCGCAACGATGTGCAGCGATGGAGCAAGCTACCTCCATAGCCGACGTCCAGATACTTGCGAACTTTGTCTCATGGGATAGTACGTCCTTGAGGCTATCTGCCGTTAGCTGTTCCCTCTGCCAGCGCCGGATGACTTCCGCCATGTCCACTCTGGACACTTCTCTGTAAGCCATCGTCGTTCCTCGTTATGAAGTGCCGCCATGCTCTTCGACTTGGTGTCCAGGGTGGCCTAATGATCTTGACAACTTGACGGCGAGGTGAGGGTGCCCAGCGGTTCACGACAGGCCGAGGCGCTGTGCTGCAAGCACCAGGGCGAGCCTCGTCGGTACGTGAAGCTTCTCCCGCGCGTTTCGCACGTAGTTTTTCACGGTGTGAGTACTCAGATGCAGACGCTCGGCAATCTCCGCAGTGCTGCGCCCCTCGGCCAGTAGTCTCACTATCTCCCATTCGCGAGGCGTCAGAGGATCGGTCTTGCGGCTACCCTCTTTCGTCTGCGAGTTCGCTCGCCGGCTCAGCTTCCTCCTTCCTCGAACGGCGCTGCGCTCTCTCCAAGCACCCAGTAGCCTGTCGTCCTCGTGAAACAGATGCAGGAGCACGGATGGGTCCGTGGCAGTTTCCGGGATAAGCAGTGTCATGACTGCCACCCTGATCCGCTTGCCTGATGCACAGCGCATCCGGACGTGGGCTGCAGGAGCGATCCGTTCCGCTTCAGCCAGAGTCAGCGTGAAGCAGCCGCCCGTACAGTTCGGGGCTGCGGGCTGTTCGGGAATCCCGAACAAGGCCTCGTAGCATTGGCGTCCAATCACCTGGGTAGGCTTGAGTCCTGTGATCCGCTCAGCACTCCGATTCCAGAACAGGATTCTGCGGTCCATGTCCATGGCATATGCGCCGTAGGGGACCCTACTGAGGGAGTCGAGGAGGTCGGCGAACGGCACTGGAATCCTTGACTGGCTTGGGATGGTGTCAAGCACGCCTTAGCAGTTGGTGGCGATGGAAGGCTTGAGGAGAGGCTAGCATGATGGCTTGCCAAGCTTCACCCATTAGATTAGGTCTGAATAGACCCGTTTGCGTCTATTGGCGCTCGTGTTGGAGAGCGTACTTCCTCTGGTAGCTGGCGGACGTGCAGCCCCTACTCGACGGGGTTCTTGCGCGGCCTGCCGCGCCGCCACGCCTGACGAATCCTGGCGGCCTATCGCAGGGAGGGCGCCGCCGCACTCGCCCATGGGAACCGCAGCCGCAAGCCCCACAACGCCATCTCAGGCACCGAGGCCGACGCCGTGGTCATGCTGGCCAACACTGAATACGCCGGCGCCAATCACACGCACCTCTCGGAGCTGCTGCGGGACCGGGAGGGCATCGACCTCAGCCGTCAGACGGTGCACCGCCAGCGGATGCCCCAGGCAGGCATGCTGGTGCAGATCGACGGCAGCCGTCATCCGTGGCTGGAGGAGCGAGGGCCGCGGTTCGTGCTGCTCTTGGCGGTGGACGACGCCACCGGCATCGTGGTGAACGCCGTGTTTCGTCCCGAAGAGGACACCCGGGGCTACTTCATCCTGATCCGGGGCCTCATCGAGCGCTGGGGCGTCCCCCTAGCGCTCTGCTGCGACCGCCACGGCACGTTCAGGTTCTCCGGAAGGCCTCGACACATCCAGCCGCCGGTGAAGGCCACCCACTTCAGCAGAGCCATGGTGGAACTGGGCATCCGGCAGATATTCGCCCGCTCGCCGCAGGCAAAGGGCCGGGTGGAGCGGATGGCGGGGACCTTCCAGGACCGGCTGGTTACCGAACTGCGCCTGGCTGGTGCGGAGAGCATCGACGACGCCAATGCCATCCTGCAGGAGTTCATGCCGCGCTACAACGCCCAGTTCGCGGTTCCGGCCGAACTGG
This sequence comes from SAR202 cluster bacterium bin16, assembly GCA_002238425.1. Taxonomy (GTDB): domain Bacteria; phylum Chloroflexota; class Dehalococcoidia; order Lucifugimonadales; family Australimonadaceae; genus Bin16. The sequence continues at coordinate 9,993 of MPMJ01000039.1, forward strand.
CGAAACCAGCCTACCGCGCGTGGAACGAGCACCGGCCTCTGAACGAGGTCCTCTGCTTCAAGCATCCTCGAAGGGTGGATCGGGACAACACGGTCAAGCACCAGTGGCACACGCTCCAACTGCTGCCCGGCATCGAGCGCCTCAGCTACGCCGGTGTGCAGGTGGAGGTGCTCGAGCACGTCGACGGACGCCTCCAGGTGCGTTACGAGGGCGACATCATTCCTCACAGACACGCGCCACTGCGGCCCGGCGTGCTACGAGCCATCAGCGGAGCCTTGGCCCCGACTCCCGAGATGGCCCGCATCGTGAAGCGCCTGGGCAACCATCGCCTCAGCCAACGCCAACTAGAGCGACTAGCCAGCCTGCACCTCGATCGCGCCGTCGAAGACCCGCTCAACGACGATGGGGAACCCAAACCCCAAGACCGCCGCAGACTCACGCCGAGACAACTCGCTCTCTGGAAGGCGGTGCAGCAGGCCAAGGGCCAAGGCTTCTCCCTGCGCGAGACCGCACGCCAACTGGGAATCTCGCGTAACACGGTGCGCAAGTATGCACGAGCTCTGACCCAGCCCACCAACCGCCCCGTCAGACGACAGGCCAGCCGACAACCTGAACTGGCCGCCAGCCGGCCAGACTGACATTTTCGCTGGACCGTCTACCCTGACAGAGTCGCTGGACAACGACATCATTGACACACGATACCTCACCATTGTTCCTTCGGCATGCTTGGTACACCCTTGCATTATACGAAGTGCGTGCTAGAAATTAAGGGCAGTTTAGAGGCACTCCGTTCAATTTCCAGTTAGCAGTTCCGAGATTCTTTAGTGTGGAACTCATTGCTCCTGACACTGGGTATGAGTTTCCTCCACAGTTATGAGCAGAGACGCGGTCTTCTGTACTCCAACCTTGTCCCGTCCCATCAAGATATATTCTTGCTTTCTTTGTAGAGATCGTGGAGGGGAATCCGTTGTGCCACGTTGCATTGGTGTTTGCGTTCTCGAACCAAACACCTGTGCTGGGATGCTCTTGCAAGTTCGTGCCTGTTGCGCCTGAGTGGAATATGCATTCGTATTCGTCGGTGAGATTGCCGTTGTTGCCGGCGCATGTAAACCATCCGCCGTTTGCCGCGCGACTGATTGGGAATTGATACCATGTATTCGAACGGTAAGGAACGCTCTGAAATTCGTCAGGTTCGCCTCCTTCGATTGACCAGCCGATGATCTCTTGCCCACTCTCCAAGTGCATCCCGCTCTGCAGGAAGTAATTGGTATTTGTCATAACATTGTTGATGGCAGCGCTCCAATTATTCTGATTTGTACCAATCGACGATGGAGTCCTGATGTTGACATTTTGACCATTGTCGTTGGTGTGGTTGCCAGCATCCGTGTTTTGAAATACGGCAAACCCACGAGGCAGGCCTGTGTCATCAACTTGCCTGTCGGTCCATGGCTCGAGGCATCCCCGCTCCAATCTCTTACCATTCCAATCGGCATTCTTGCTGGAGGCAGTATTGCCGTCAAGGGAACTAGGGGAGAAGCTAAGCCTCACGTTAGCGGGGATTCCAGAAACCGCCTGAAGTTCAGATTTGATAGAGACCAAATCAGGAGGTGCGCTGAAGAACTCTTGCAACGATGAATGGGATGCCTCCATGTGGACGACCGGAGCAGACATGCAAGCTCGATCTTTCGGTGTATTGATGTGAGTTACGGTGAATCCACCGAGGCTCTCAGGGAAACTCGCTACCCATCGATCATCGTAGTTGGGATCAGGGGTTGGTCCAGTGGGTGCACTGGTCCCCAATCCCATGCCCAAGTACAAACCAGCGGCCACTAACCCCATCAGAAGAACTAGCAGTCGTACGCGCATTCCTAAACATCCTTGCCTTTGGTGCAAATTGAGTGCGCGACCTGTGGTCGACTGGACTCTATTCCAAGGCTAGCGAAGCAGTAATACATCATTCAGTACGCACAGGGTAGACTCGATTGTGTCTATTCTGTATATATCCGCCGATGATTACCTGGAGTGGCCTGCGATTGGTCGTCCACGACTACGCCTAGCTTCAAGAGCTGTCCATCGCAAGGTCAGTTGAGTATGATGGATGTTGTACGATGATTGGTGTCGATTACCAACAGGCAAACTTGTTCGTCGGCAGGGTCACGGGGTAGGGAGGTGCAAGAGTGAGTCACATGCGGCGGTGCCACATCGCAGTTCACAACGCGTTCTGTGGCGCGTGCAAGTGTCGTGCCTGCCCCGTTTTGCCAACGCCCGCGCACTCCCGGCCTGAGCCGCATCCCCGAACTCCAAGAGACCAGCTACATGGCCAAGAGGAAACGTGGACTGACCAAGGAATAGGAGGAACTGCGACTGTACTGGCCGCACATCCTCGGCTGGCTTGTGCGTGCCTACCGTCCGCGCTAGCGGATGATGCCGCTAACTTCGCTGCTGGCGGCGCAGGCTCTGCCCACGGACCGACCGAGAGGCAGGGTGGGCATGTCCAGTAGAGGCTCCGGCTGCTGGCCATCGCCGACATTCCTCGTCGTGGGATTGGGAGCCCTAGCACTGGTAAGCTGTACTCCTGCTATGCCAACGATGTCACCGCCACCTACTGCCTTTGTCGAAGCCTGCAGTTTTGGTGCACCACAGACTACGCCCGCGCTCGACTTTGCGACACCGACATCCGCCCCGGCACTGGACGCCGCTCCGACCGCCCGTGATCCAGAGATGCCATCTGCGGATGTGATGGCTTATCCCACTCTCCCACCACCGGCACTGCCAACATCCATTGAGGCATGGCAAGACGCCGTGGTAGGTGTGAGGGTCGAACTGGCCAATGGCCGACTAAGGAACCAACAGGGTCTCGTCGTCGCCGACGGCACGATGCTCACTGTACTTGACCTCACGGAGGAGATTGCTGCGCTTTCTGTCAGGCTCGCCGACGGGAGCGACTCCAATGCTACCATTGAGCGCATCGACCCTCGTACTGGCGCGGCGTTGCTCTCCGTCAGCTTTGAGGCGCAGCCTGCGGTTGCTGGGCTAGATGCGGCGGTCGCACCGGGCGAACCGGTACTGCTTCTCAGCCGTGATTGGAACAGCGATGAACTCATCGTAGAGGAAGCTCTCGCTAGTCCCAGTCTCAACGCACCAGACCTAGTCTTTGCGCTGCCCGCAGGTTACTTCCCCCCAACCCAACGAGGCACTGTAGTGGTCGCCGATGGCACACCAATCGGCCTTGCCGGCCACGCACGGACATGGTACGGCCAACAGGCTGTCTGGGGGCAGATGGGTGGCACTGATCTCCCAGTCGTGCTCCTAGGGGCGGCGTTACACCTGCTGGAGAGGAGTTCTCCGCCTCCCAGTATCGTGCCCGCTGGGGTCGTCTATCATGGACAGGATCGAGGTCAGCCGGTGGATGGGCCAGAGACAAGAGCGCTGTTGGCCGGACCAGTGCAAGAGGTTCTCGACAGATTGGGGGAACCTGTAGAGCTCGAAAACCTAGGACGGCACCCGCGATATGTGCTCCCGAACAAGCAAACTACGATGTTGGAGTTGCTCTTCGCCGCGCCGCAAGAATTACGCAGAACCGGTGGAGGATTGCTAGGCAAAGCACGATATATCGTGCTCTGGTGGGGTAGAAAAGACGGTGCTCCCGACCTAGTCATCTGCGGCCCAAACGCGGAACACCTTGGGGGAGCCTTCACCACTCACGGCTTGCGTTCCTTTGAGGAACTCATGGAGGGAGCCCCCTCTACCTCCCCACACTCCATAGTAGCCGCCACGCGCCTTCCCAAACTCAAGGGTGCCCCAGGGCCTGAGGATTATCAGTATCCATACGTATGGGAACTGAAGCCTGACAAATCAGCATATGCTGAACATGAACTGGTCAAACTGACTTTCACGGTAACCAACGTTAGCGATTGGCCGATACCTCTCAACTACGTCCCGCCTAGGGTAACGATCTCCAGCATAAGAGAGCATAGAGACGTGGCCGTCCTGCGTCATGGCGACGGGCATCGCATTCTAGATCCTGGGGAGAGGGCTTCCTATACGATAACGTGGGATCAGGCGCACTTCGAAGGTGAGCTAGTGTTGGCAGGTCGCTACATTGCGCAGGCCCAAGTGGCCAACCTAGCAGCCAACCGGTTGTTCGAGCAAGGACCGAGGACCGAGCTAATCCTAGAATAGACGCAACGGCACAACCTAGACCGCTGAGTGGCTGGGCAGAGACCGCAGACCATTGCATCTTCGATGCAGGGATAGAGCAGAGGGGATGCTGGTACTTGCTCTGGCTCATGTTCAGCCGGTCGAGCCCGCTACGAGGCCGACAGGGGTTCATGCTATTGCTGAAGGTTGTAGTAGGCAGAGACGCTGCGCCGCAAGCACCAAGGCGAGCCTTGATGGTGCGTGAAGCTTCTCCCGGGCATTCCGCACGTAGTTTCGCACGGTGTGGATGCTCAGGTGCAGACGCTCGGCGATGGCCCTAGTGTCATATCCGCCAGCCAGCAATTCCACCACCTCCCATTCGCGAGGCGTCAGCGGATGGGCCCCGTTATTACTCCTGTCGGGCTGCAAGTCCGCGCGCGAGACCAGTCCCTTTTTCGCCTCGAGTGGCTCTGCTTCTCTTCCACATCCCCAGCTCAGTGGCGCGCTCATGAAACAGATGTACGAGCACGGGCGGTTCGGGGGCGGCGGTACCAGCACGCCATTACTGCAACCCGCTTCCGCCTGCCCGATGCGCCGACCATTCGGACGTGAGCCACCGGCGCGATTCGTTGGCCTCTGTCAAGCTCAATGTGAAGCACCCATCTGTGCAGTTCGGCACTGACGGCTGTTCGGGAAGTCCGTACAGCACCTCGTAGCACTGGTGTCCCACTACCTGGCTTGCCTTGTATCCCGCAATCTGCTCCACGCTCTGGTTCCAGAACAGGACTGTGCGTTGCATGTCCATGGCATATGCACCGTAGGGAGCCTCATTGAGCACGTGGAAGAACTCGGTAAGTGGCATGGGACGTTCGTCAATGCCTTGAGATGGAAAGTAGAAGCACACGATCGCTAGTGGAGGAGGTAGGCCTACCGAGGGTAGGGTGCTCATGATGAGCAGCGTTTATCCACATGCGCTTGCTCTTGCCAAGCGTCACGTAAGACTCCTAGTGTGTGGTAGATCTACTGTGACTCGTAGCGCGCCCGTTCTGTCAGGAGCGTTTCGGAGACATATGCAGCGGTCCGAATTGGGCATATCTGACACCGGCTCCTTGACTCGCGCTTAGGAGAGAACAGACTATCATTCCATTAGCGCTGGCGCGGCCAGCCAGACACGGAAGGAGTCCCTCCGATGACAGACCGACAGACCCCCATCACCGCAGCCGTCTACGCGCGCGTCTCTAGCGACCGCCAAGACGTCGACCTCTCCGTCGCAGCCCAGCTTCGCGCACTCCGCGACTACGCTGAGCGCAACGGCTTCGTCATCGTCCGCCAGTATGTCGACGAGGCCGAGAGCGGACGCGTCGCGGACCGGCCACAGTTCCGGCGCATGATCGACGAGGGCAGCCGGCCCAGTTCACCCTTCGAGGTCATCCTCGTCTGGAAGTTCTCCCGCTTCACGCGCAAGCGCGAGCACGCGGTGGCCTTCAAGTCCATGCTCCGCAAGAAGGGCATCCGCGTCGTCTCCATCACCGAGCACGCCGATGACACCCCTACCGGCAAGCTCATGGAGGCCATCATCGAGAGCGTGGACGAGTTCTACAGCGAGAATCTCGCACAGGAGGTCTTGCGCGGGATGCGGGAGTCCGCGTCACGCGGGTTCTGGATGCCCACCCTCGCCCCCTACGGCTACAAGAAGGTCCACGTACAGGACGGCGTGAAGAAAGGGCCCAAGCTGGAACTGGACCCGCCCGCCGCCCCTCGGGCTAAAAGAGGGTCCAGGTACGGGACGGGGTGAAGAAGCTGCCCAAGCTGTAACGGGCCCCGCCCGCCGATGCGGTGGTGCGCCGGATGTTCGACATGGCGCTGCACGGCTCCACGACGCTGGACATCGCCAAGGCGCTCAACGCCGACGGCGTGCCGAGCCCATTCTGTGCGAAGTGGCTGAAGGCCACCATCTACCGGATGCTCTCCAACGAGGTGTACACGGGCACGCTGGTGTGGGGCACGAGGGCGAAGGACAACGTGCCCCCGGTGCGCGTGGAGAACGCCTTCCCGGCCATCGTCAGCCAGCAGGAGTTCAAGCGGGTCGCGCGGATGCTGGCCTCCCGCGCACCCAAGAGCGTACACCCGAGACGCATCGCCAGTCCGTACCTGCTGAGCGGTTTGCTGAAGTGCGAGGCGTGCGGGAGGGCGCTCTCCGCGTCCGAGGCGCATGGTGGCAGGTACACCTACTACGTGTGCCACTCGCTGCTGAACCGGGGGAAGGGGACGTGCACGACGCCGCGGCTGCGGGCGAAGCGGTTCGAGCGCCTGATCATCGAGCAGATACGCGAGCACATCCTGACCGAGAGCAACATGCGCGACCTCGTGCGGATGGTGAACGAGGAGATGGACAGTGTGATCGCGGGGGAGCGTGAGCGGCTGGAGGCCGCGGAGCTGGAACTGCGGGAAGTCCGCCAGCGGATGGACCGCCTGTGGCAGCTGGTGGAGAAGACGGATATGACGGTGGAGGACATCCTTCCGCGCATCCGTCACCACCAAGAGAACCAGGAGCGGCTGGAGCGCGCTGCTGATGAGGCTCGGGTGGAGTTGGATGCGCGGCTGGCGGGTGTGCAGGACGCCGAGGTGGTGGCGGCGTATGCGCGCGAGATGGGGGAGTGGCTGCTGGAGAGCGGGCTGGCTGAGACGAAGGCGTTCCTGCGGACGTTCGTGAAGGAGATCGTGGTGCGTCCGGGGCGTGCCACGATCCATTACGCGGTCCCGACACCGGAGGACAGTCCGATAGGGGGAGCGGACGTGGCTGAGGTTGCGCTGGGGCGTCGGTTTATGAAATCGGTATCGCGTGGGGAGCTTGTCGAACCACGGCACAGGCTGCCGGATGACGGGAGTGCAGAGGGGGAATCCCCTCTGCCACGGGCTAAGCCCGCTTGTGGGGGGTGCCCCCCACAAGCGTACGGGCGGGTGGGTGGGAATAACCGCGTGCGCTGAAGCGCGTGCGCTGAAGGCAGTTGCGCAAGGGTCTCTCGAGGGGAGAGGGTTAGAGCCTGCCCCGCACTTGATGCGGGGGTGAGGGTGAACCGGGGACGGGGGCGTGGCCTTTGGGACCGGGCTGCATAAGTGTGTCTACCAGGGAGTGGAGTGAGCGTGTCCGACAAGCGTAGCCCGCCGGCTCCCTGACACGCACCGCTATACTTACTCTTGAGGCCCGAACGCACGGCAGCCTCGGAGGATGACGCGCGGTGACCACCGCGGACCACATGCAGCGGGCTATCGAACTCGCCCGTGAGGCGGTTGGGAGCACCAGCCCAAACCCGCCCGTCGGCGCCGTGCTTGTGCGCGACGGACGCGTCGTTGGCGAGGGACGCACCCAGCCACCCGGCGGCCCCCACGCCGAGGCCGAGGCGCTTCGCATGGCCGGCGACGCCGCTCGCGGCGCTGACCTCTACGTCACGCTCGAACCCTGCGCGCACCACGGCAGAACACCCCCCTGCGCCGACACCCTCATCGACGCGGGCGTCGCCTCGGTGCGCATCGCCGTGATGGACCCCGCTCCGCACACCGCTGGCCGGGGCGCCGAGCGCCTGCGTGAGGCAGGCATCCCGGTCACCGTCGACGACGGCCCATCGGAGGCGCAGCAGCTCGTGGAGGCCTTCGCGAAGCACGTCATTACAGGGCTGCCGTTCGTCGTCGCCAAGTTCGCCATGAGCCTGGACGGCAGGATTGCTGCCCGCTCCGGCGACTCCCGCTGGATATCGAACGAGACCTCGCGGCGTGAGGCGCACCGACTGCGCGCCGAGGCCGACGCCGTCATGGTCGGCATCGGCACCGCGCTCGCTGACGACCCCCTCCTCACCGTGCGCGACGCTCCGCTGCCCGCCCGCGGCCAGCCGCTCCGCGTCGTCGTGGACAGCGCAGGACGCCTCCCCGCGAGCGCCGCCATGCTCGCTGCGGAAGGCACGACGCTTGTTGCGGTGGCATCGCCGGAGGCGGCGCGAACAGTCGAGGCGCTGAATGCTGAGGCCATAGTTGCTTCCGGTGCGGATGGCCGCGTCCAACTGCCCCAACTGCTCACCGAACTCGGCGCGCGGGACGTCATGTCGCTCCTCGTGGAAGGCGGCGCCGCACTCCACGGCGCGCTGTTCGATAGCGGCCTCGTGGACAAGGTCGTCGCCTTCGTCGCCCCCGTCGTCATCGGCGGCGACGGCGTGCCCGGCCCTATCGGTGGCGCGGGAGCCGATCGCATGGCGGACGCACTGCGCCTCCGCGATGTAACGTACACCGAGCTGGACGGCGATATGATGGTCGTCGGTTACCCCGTACGGGCCTGATCCCCTCTCCTGAGGGAGAGGGTTAGGGTGAGGGCCTCGGTGGGGTGGACGGGTTACGCATGTAGGGAGTGAAGATAGAGGGATGTTCACGGGCATCGTCGAAGAGGTCGGAGAGGTCGTCGAGGCCACGCCGAACCGGCTGCGCGTCGCCGGAGGCACGGTCATGGACGCGCTCGCCGTCAGCGACTCCATCGCCGTCAACGGCGTCTGCCTCACCGTCACCGAGCGCACGGATACCGCGTTCGCCGTCGACGTCGTGGAAGAGACGCTCTCGCGCACCAACCTCGGCGACCTCGCGCCCGGTGGCATCGTGAACCTGGAGCTCGCCCTCACCCCCTCGTCGCGGATGGGCGGTCACGTCGTGCAAGGCCACGTGGACGGCACGGGAGAGGTCGTCTCGTTCGGCGGCACCCCGGAAGCGCGCGAGCTGCGCGTCGACCTCGCGCCTGACCTGGCGCGCTACGTCGTCGAGAAGGGCTTCATCGCCCTGGACGGCATCAGCCTCACCGTGGCCTCTCAGGAAGGGACCGGCTTCTCCGTCGCCGTGATACCGTATACGATGCAGCACACCGTGTTGAGGGTGAGAAAACCCGGCGACCGCGTTAACATTGAGGTTGATATCCTCGCGAAGTATGTAGAGCGCCTCACGGCCTCGCAGGCGCTCGGCGGGAGATGATTGCATGCCGGTCATCAGTGTCGAACAGGCGATAGAGGACTTCCGCACCGGCAAACTCGTCATCATCGTGGACGACGAGGACCGGGAGAACGAAGGGGACTTCGCTATCGCTGCCACATGGGTCACGCCCGAGGCTATCAACCTCATGGCGACCCACGGACGCGGACTCATCTGCGCCCCGATGACCGGGGAACGTCTCCGCGAACTCGACCTCGACATGATGGTCTCGAACAACACCTCCAAGCACACCACCGCCTTCACCGTCTCCGTGGACATAGACAACGGCGGCACCGGCATCTCCGTGCACGACCGTGCGGCCACCGTGAAGGCGCTCATCGAACCTGGCACGAAGCCGGCCGCCCTCGCCCCCCCCCGCCCCACCTTCCCCCGCCCCCCCCCGCCCCGGCCACATCTTCCCCCTCCGCGCTCAATCCGGCGGCGTCCTCGTCAGGGCAGGGCAGACCGAGGCCAGCGTCGACCTCGCCCGCATGGCCGGCCTGCCGCCGGGTGCGGTCGTCTGCGAGATCATGAACGCCGACGGCACGATGGCCCGCATGCCGCAGCTTGAGGAAGTCTCCCGCGAACTCGACATCGACATCGTCACCATTGCCGACATCATCGCCTACCGCCTCGAACACGAGCGCCTCGTCGAGCGCGTTGCCGAGGCCAGGCTTCCGACCCAGTACGGTACGGCTAGGGCCTTCGCCTACCGCTCCTCCGTCGACTCTGCCGAACACGTCGCGCTCGTGTTCGGCAACGTCCGCACCAAGGAACCCGTCCTCGTGCGAGTGCACAGCGAATGCCTCACCGGCGACGTATTCGGCAGCCTGCGGTGCGACTGCGGCGTGCAGCGCGAGATAGCGATAAAGGCCATCGCCGAAGTCGGCCGTGGCGTCTTCCTCTACATGCGGCAGGAAGGGCGCGGCATCGGACTACACAACAAGATCAAGGCCTACGCCCTCCAGGACAACGGGGCCGACACCGTCGAGGCGAACCGCCAACTCGGCTTCCCGCCGGACCTCCGCCACTACGGCGTCGGCGCGCAGATCCTCGTGGACCTTGGCGTCCGCAACATGCACCTCATGACCAACAACCCCAAGAAGGTTGTCGGCTTGGAGAGCTACGGCCTCTCCATCAAGGAGCGCGTGCCCATCGTCGTCCCCGCCAACGAGGAGAACGAGTTCTACCTCCGCACCAAGAAGGAACTCCTCGGCCATATTCTCGACCCGCACAACGCCGAGTTGCCGGACTGAACCAACCCCCCACGACTGGCGCGCGGCAGGCTAGAATACCTGCATGGCCCTGGAGATCAGCGGAAGTCTCGATGCGCAAGGACTGCGGCTTGGCATCATCGTTGCGCAGTTCAACGAGGCGCTGACCTCCCGCCTCCTGCGCGGCGCGCGAGAGGCCGCCGCCCGACACGGCGTCAAGGAAGACGCGCTCGCCATCGTCCACGTTCCCGGCTCGTTCGAGCTTCCCCAGGCCGCGGAGCGCATGGCGCGCAGCGGCGCGTGGGACGCTCTCGTTGCCCTAGGCTGCGTCATACGCGGCGAGACCGCGCACTTCGACTTCGTCGCCGCCGAGGCCGCGCGAGGCATCGCACAGGTTGCTCGCGAGACCGGCGTGCCCGTCGCCTTCGGCGTCCTGACGACCAACAACACCGACCAGGCCCTTGCCCGCTCCGGCGGCGCGCAGGGCAACCGCGGCTTCGACGCGGTCGAGGCCGCCATCAAGATGGCGAGCGTCCATCGTCAACTTCAAACTGTCCCCTCTCCCTCAGGGAGAGGGTTAGGGTGAGGGTGTATGTCCATCACGGAGCAACTCGTCGAAGACCTGAAGACCGCCATGAAGGCGCAGGACGAGGTTACCAGGGGCGCGATACGCCTGATCCGCGCGGCGGTCAAGAACGCCGAGATCGAAAAGGGGCGCGAACTCGATGACGAGGGCGCGCTGGACGTGCTCGCGCGCATGGCGAAGCAGCACCGCGACAGCATCGCAGCCTACCGTCAGCACGGACGCGAAGACCTCGCGTCTCAGGAAGAGGCCGAACTGGCCGTCGTCTCTCGCTATCTACCGGAGCAGATGAGCGAAAACGAGATTCGCACCCTCGCCGAACAGGTCGTGGGTGAGGTGGGCGCGTCCGGCCCCGGCGACAGGGGCAAGGTGATGGGCAAGCTTATGCCCCAGCTCAAGGGCCGTGCCGACGGCAACGCCGTCAACCGCATCGTTGGCGAATTGCTCGGGCAGGGGGCGTGATGACCGCTTCCTACGGCGTCATCGTCTTCCCCGGCACTTGGTCAGATACCGACTGGCGCGACGCCATCGAGGGCGTCCTCGGCGCGCAGGCCGAGTACGTCTTCCACAAGGAAACGGACGTCTCCCGCTTCGACTGCCTCGTCGTCCCTGGCGGCTTCTCCTACGGCGACTACCTCCGCCCCGGCGCCATTGCCCGCTTCTCTCCCGTGATGCGCGCCCTCACCGACTTTGCCGCTGCGGGCGGCCCCGTTATCGGCAGCTGCAACGGCTTTCAGGTGCTCTGCGAGTCCGGCCTGCTCCCCGGCGCACTCATGCGCAACGCCAGCCTGGAGTTCCGCTGCCAGCCGCAGCACCTGCTCGTGGAGCGCGTTGCCGCCCCGTTCACGTCCCTCATGCGGGAGGGCGACGTCCTCGCCATCCCCGTCTCCCACGGCGACGGCAACTACTACGCTGACGCCGATACCCTCGCCTGCATGGAGGCGAACGGCCAGATCGCCTTCCGCTACTGCGACGAGACAGGCGCCGTGACCCCCGACGCCAACCCCAACGGCTCGCTCGACAACATCCCGGGCGTCACCAACCAGGCGGGAAACACGCTGGGGCACACACCCGCCCCCCCCGCCGCCAACCCCAACGGCGCGCTCGACACCGTCGCGGCCGTCACAAACGAGGCGGGAAACGTGCTGGGCCTCATGCCGCACCCGGAGCGGGTCGTGGAAGAGGCGCTGGGCGGCACGGACGGCCTGCGCATCCTGCGGTCGATCGACGAAGCGCTCCACGAGCGCACCCGGAGCGTAAGCGCATAGATGGGTCTCGGTATCCTGCTCGCCATCGTGGCCACGTTCGCCTGGGGTGCGGGCGACGTGCTCGTGCGCCGGGCGATGTTCGACGTGCCCGCCGAGCTCGTGGTCGTCGTCGTGGTGGGGATGGTGGCGGCTGTGCTGGGTGTTGTGATCGTCTCGACTGAAGGGTTTGCGGCGTTCGGCGGCATCGAGTTGGCATTCGTGGGCATCGTGGCGGTGATGGGAGCGCTGATCTGGGTGACGGGCAACCTCTTCTACTTCCATGGCTTGAAACGTGCAGGCGTCACCCTCGCCGCGCCCATCCTGGGAGCGGGCCCGCTATTCGCCATCGCCCTTGCTGTTGTTTTCGCGGGGGAGCGCCCGAATCTCTATACGCTGATCGGGGCCTTCGCGGTTGTGGTCGGAGTCGCCGTCATCCTCACGGACCGCAAGCGGGTGCTGCGATGAGCGCCATGGCCGCGAGCGCGGACACCCGCCGCATCACGATCGGCCTCGTGTTCGCTGTGCTCGCAATGCTCTCGTTCGTCACGGGTGGCCTGCTGGCGAACCACCTCGTGGACGGCGGATACTCGCCCGTGGTTGTTGCGTTCTACGAGGCGCTGTTCGGTCTCACGTTTACACTTGCCATCAGGCTGCGCGCTCTGCGGTCGGACCGTGCCCCTGTTCGGTCAGGGTGGGGATGGATGCTGGCCGCCGGCGTCCTGTTTGCGCTGGCGACAGGCAGCTTCTACACGTCGCTGGATCGCCTGGACTACAGCGTCGCCGCCCCCATCGTCGGGGCAGTGCCCCTCGCCTCGTACCTGTTCGTGCTCATCGTATTGCGCGGCTACGAGCGCCTGACGCCACGCGTCGTGTTCGGCGCAGCGCTTGTGGTCGCCGGAGTAGGTCTCATAGGAGTCGCTAACTGATGCCCGTCTCGCAGGAAACACTCGACGAGATCGCCCTCACCCGTGAGGAGTACGACCTCATCGTCAGCATGATCGAGCGCGAACCCAACGGCGTCGAGCTGGGACTGTTCGGCGCGCTCTGGAGTGAGCACTGCGGCTACAAGCACTCGAAGCCGCTCCTCCGAGGCTTCCCCACCACCGGCGAGGCTGTGCGCGTCCAGGCGGGCGAAGAGAACGCGGGCGTCGTCGATATCGGCGGTGGGCTCGCCGTCGTCTTCAAGATCGAGTCGCACAACCACCCCTCCGCCGTCGAGCCCTACCAGGGCGCCGCGACCGGCGTCGGCGGCATCGTCCGCGACATCCTCGCGATGGGCGCGCGTCCTATCGCGCTCCTGAACTCGCTCCGCTTCGGTCCGCTGGACAGCGCGCGCAACCGCTACCTCTTCCAGGGCGTCGTCGCCGGCATCTCCGGCTACGGCAACTGCATCGGCGTTCCGGACGTGGGCGGCGAGACGATGTTCGCCCCCACCTACAGCGGCAATCCTCTCGTGAACGCGATGTGCGTCGGCCTGCTGCCGCATGGAGGGCTCATGCGTGCCGCCGCCGCGAACCCCGGCTCGCTATTCCTGCTCGCGGGCTCTGCCACCGGTAGGGACGGCATCCACGGCGCGTCCGGCCTCGCCTCCCGAACGTTCGAGGAGGAGCGCGAGATGCGCCCCACCGTCCAGGTCGGCGACCCGTTCCTGGAGAAGGTGCTCATCGAGGCCTGTCTCGAAGCCGCCGCGAGCGGGCTGCTCGACGGCATGCAGGACCTCGGCGCCGCGGGACTCACCAGCTCCGTCATGGAGTGCGCCGCGAGGGGCGGCACCGGCGTCGAGATAGACGTAGCCCGCGTCCCCCGCCGTGAGGACGGCATGACGCCCTACGAGATCATGCTCTCCGAGTCCCAGGAGCGGATGCTCCTCATCGTCAAACCGGAGAACGAGGACGGCGTCCGGCGCATCTTCGACCGCTGGGACGTGCCGCTCACCGCCATCGGCGCCGTCACCGGCGACGGCGTGGCCCGCGTCTACGACGGCCCTGAGCTCGCCGCCGAGGTCAACATCGCGACCCTCGTCGAGGCGCCCCAGTACCGCCCCGGCGGAACGCGCCCCGCATACCTGGACGCCCTGCACGCCGCTGCGATGCCCCCGCCTCCCGGCCCCGAGCAGGCGGGACGCATCCTGCGCTCGCTCCTTGCATCCCCCAACGTCGCGAGCAAGCGCGCCGTCTACCGCCGCTACGACCACGAGGTGCAGACCCGCACGATGGTCAAGCCCGGCGCGGGCGACGCCGCCGTGCTACGCCTCCGCGAACTCCCCAAGGCGCTCGCCCTGGCCGTCGACGGCAACGGACGCCTCGCCTGGCTCGACCCCTACATCGGCGGAGCGATGGCCGTCGCCGAGGCCTGCCGCAACGTCGCCGCATCCGGCGCGACGCCGCTGGCCGTCACCGACTGCCTCAACTTCGGCAACCCGCAGAAGCCGGAGGTCTACTACCAGTTGGAGGAGTGCGTCCGAGGCATGGCCGACGCCTGCCGCGCGCTCGGCGTCCCCGTCGTGAGCGGCAACGTCTCGCTCTACAACGAGACCCAGGGCGAGGCCGTCTACCCCACACCCGTCGTCGGGGCCGTCGGCCTGCTCGACGACGCCCGCGACGCGCTCGGCGCGGCGTTCGTCCGAGAGGGCGATGCCGTCCTCCTGCTCGGCGCGTCGCCCGCGGACAACGGCGCTCTCGCTGGCAGCGAGTACCTCGCCATCGAGCACGACACCGTCGCGGGCAAACCGGCCATCGACCTCGACGCCGAGGCCCGCCTGCAGCGCCTCCTCGTCGACCTCGCACGCGAGCGTCTGCTCTCCTCTGCCCACGACTGCTCGGACGGCGGACTCGCCGTCGCCCTTGCCGAAAGCGCCATCCTCGGCGACGTCGGCTTCACCGGTGCGGGCAACTTGCCCGAAGGCCGATGGGACGCCGCCCTCTTCGGCGAAACGCCCTCGCGCGCCGTCGTCAGCTGCGCCGGGTCTGACGCCTCCCGCGTGGAGGCCGCCGCTCAGGAAGCAGGCGTCCCCTGCGCCAGGCTGGGCGTTACCGGCGGAGCGCGGTTCACCATCCCCGGCATCCTCGACGAACCGCTCGCAGATCTCGCCGACGCCTTCCTCGGCGGCCTGGAGCGCGCGCTGAGCGCCTAGCACTGGCCTCTTGGAAAGCGCAACCGTACGGCTCAACGGAATTCGATGAACTCTGCTGCGTGGGGCTGTTCGGGCTGTTGTGCCACAATCTGGGCGGCGCTGATAGTGACACGAGGCCCTTGCGCGATAGTCGCGCGGAGGAGGAGCCTGTCCGGTGGTATGATGTAGCGTACGGCCAGCCTACTGGCCGTATCGTTATTGCCGCGCGAACGCGCAAACGGCGCGCGAGGCGTGGACTCATACCCCACAGTGCGAGGGATTTGCGAGATGAAAGTCATCTTTCTTGAAGACGTGGCCGGCGCTGCTGATGCAGGCGAGGTCAAGGACGTGAAGAACGGGTTCGCCCGCAACTACCTGCTGCCCCGAGGCCTCGCAGCCCCGGCGACACCCGGCCAGTTGCAGCGCATCCGCTCCATCGAGGCCGCAGCCCGGCAGAAGCGCCTCCAGTACTCCGAGGAGTGGGGAGAGGTCGCCGGGATGATCCAGGGCATGGAAGTGCCTGTCGAAGTGCGCGTCGGCCCGAACGGACGCCTCTTCGGCTCCGTCACCGGACGCCACATCGCCGAAAAGCTCACCGCTGCCACCGGCCGCGCCATAGACCACCGGCAGGTGCTCCTCGGCGCTGCCATCCACGAACCCGGCGACTACCCCGTCGGCATACGCCTCTACCGCGAAGTGACCGCGGAGATAACGGTTTCTGTCGTCCCCGAAGGCTACGAGACTGCCCAGGCTGTTGCCGCCGACTCCGAGGACGACGCGCCCGAGTCCGATGAGAGTGTTGCCTACGACGACGAAGAAGATGACCAGTCCCCCGACGACGACTACGACGAAGACGAAGATGAGCCCGGGGACGGCATAACCGGAGAAGAAGAGGAGCCGTAGGAACGAGGCAGGATGTATGCGGAGAAGCTTCCACCACATGACGCGGAAGCGGAAGAAGCGGTCATTGGCTCCCTCCTCATAGACGGGGAGGTGATCAACCGCATCGCGCCGCTCGTCGCGGCCGACGACTTCTACCGCGAGCGTAACCGGTGGTGCTACCAGGCCTGCCTCTCCCTCTACCAGCGCGGCGAACCCCTAGACCAGATCAGCGTCGCCCGTGAGCTTTCGCTCAGGGAGCGCCTGGAGGAGGTCGGCGGCCCCGGCTACCTCAGCCACGTCATCGCAGCCGTCCCCACGTCCGTCCACGCGGAGCACTTCGCCCGCATCGTCAACCGCACTGCCACCATGCGCAGGCTCATACAGGCCGCGGGCGACATCGCCACCATCGGCTACGAGGACTCCCCCGACACGGAACAGGCCCTCGAACGTGCGGAGGACATCCTCTTCCGCGTCCGCAATACCCACGTCACGCGCGACTTCGTAACGATCCGCGAGGTGCTGGACCAGTACCTGGAGGAAGCGTCCGATACCGCGCCGCTCGATCACGGCGTCGCCCCCATCCCCACCGGCTTCATCGACCTCGACAATGCCCTCGGACGCCTGCAGCGCGGCGACCTCTTCATCCTCGCGGCCCGTCCCGCGCTCGGGAAATCGACCCTCGCCATGAACATCGCCCGCAACGCCGCGGGGCAGGGCGCTGTCGCCGCCGTCGTCAGCCTGGAGATGAGCCGCGAGCAGCTCGCGCTGCGCCTCCTCTCCGCCGAGGCCGAGGTCGATAGCCACCTCCTGCGCATCGGCCTCCTCGGCGACACCGCTCAGACCCGCGTGGTTACCGGCATCGGCGCGCTGTCTGACCTCGCCATCTACATGGACGACTCGCCCGCGCAGACCGTCCTGGAGATGCGCTCCAAGCTCCGTCGGCTGCACACCGGCAGGAGCATCGACCTCGTCATCGTCGACTACCTCCAGCTCATATCCGGACGCGAGAACCGCGGCGAGAACCGTGTGCAGGAGTTGAGCGACATCACCCGCCAGCTGAAGGCCATCGCTCGCGACCTCAACGTGCCCGTCATCGCCATCTCCCAGCTCTCCCGCGCCATCGAGCAGCGCCCCGACCACCATCCCCAGCTCTCCGACCTCCGCGAGTCCGGCAGCATCGAGCAGGACGCCGACGTCGTCGCCTTCATCCACCGTGACGACAGGTACATGACTCCGGAGCAGTGGGAGCAGCGCCACCCGACTGACCCGTACCCGGAGAATCTCGCGCAACTGGTCATCGCCAAGAACCGCCACGGCCCCACGCGCTCCATCCACCTCTTCTTCGACGGCAAGTATTCGCGCTTCCTGAACCTGGCGACCGAACCGGCGACCCTATGACCGCGTCGACGTTTCCCGGCTTCGGCCCTGCGGTGAAGCGCCTGCCCGTGCCCGCGCCCCTGCTGTCGTCCCTCCTGGCCGACATCGCCGACTGCGCCGAGCTGAAGTGCACGCTGCGCTTCCTCTGGCACGAGGCCCAGCAGAGCGGCGCGCCCAAACGCGTTTCGGCCTCCGCCCTGCGGACGGACGGCGTCCTGCTGCAGGCCCTCGGCTCCGAGGGCGAGATCGAGCGTGGCATCGCGCTCGCGGTCGAACGCGGCACCCTCATCGAGGCGGGCGGCTGGCTCCTGCTCCGCACGCCCCAGAACGAACGCGCCGCCGAACGGTTCGCTCCTGACCCGTCACCGACGGCGGTCGGACGTCCGTCCGAACGCCCCAACATCTTTCAGTTGTACGAAGAGAACATTGGTATGCTGACGCCGTTGGTCGCCGACGAACTGCGCGCAGCCGAGGAGGAGTACCCCGCCGGCTGGGTGGAAGCGGCCATACGCGAGGCCGCTGCGGGCAACGTCCGCAGTTGGCGCTACATCGAAGCCATACTGGAACGCTGGAAACGCGAAGGCAGAGGAACGAGATCGAGTGGAAAGCCTGGGAGACATACTGAGGCGCTTACAGCAGCGGAACTTCTCGAACGTCGCCGCCGTTCCTGAGTGGGTGCAGCAGCTCGACGCCGAGTCCGCTGATGTTGACGTCTGCCCGACCTGTGGAGGTCAGGGCTGGGTGCGCCGTGACCTGCCTGTCGGACATCCGGACTTCGGGCGCGCCTTCCCGTGCCTCTGCCAGATCCAGCGCAGCGAAACGGACCGTCTTGCACGCCTGCAGCGCTACAGCAACCTCGGCGTGCTCCACAACGTCACCTTCGAGACGCTGGCCCCCACCGGCCCCGGCGTCGGCCCCGAAGCCAACGCCCGCTACGACGCCGCCCTGCGCGCCGCGCGCTCCTTCGCCGAGGCCCCGGACGGCTCGTTGCTCCTCACGGGCGGCCACGGTACCGGCAAGACCTGCCTCGGCGCCGCTGCCGCCAATCGCCTGATGGCGCAGGGACACCCTGTCCTCTTCACCTTCGTCCCGGACCTCCTCGACCAGCTCCGGGGCGGCTACGCAGACGACGCGGAACTCTCCCACGACGAGGTGTTCGATCAGGTCAAGAACGTCTCCGTGCTCGTCCTGGACGACATCGGCGCGCACAACGGCACCCCGTGGGCGGAGGAGAAACTCTTCCAGGTCGTCAACCACCGCTACCTCAACGGTCTTCCCACCATCCTCACCTCTGCCATCCCCCTCGAGCGGCTGGACGGACGCCTCCAGAGCAAGCTCACCGACCCGCGCAACGCGCTCGTCATAGACATGGGCGGCGCTACGGGCGCGAGGACCATGAGCCTCGGCGGCATCCCACATGCCATGCTCAGCGGCATGACCTTCGACTCCTTCGAACCCCAGGGCCGGGCCCGCACGAGAGAGGACAGGGAGACGCTCGCTGCCGCCCTCTTCGCCTCGCGGGCCTTCGCCGGCGAGCCGGAC
The DNA here is from genome assembly GCA_002238425.1 of SAR202 cluster bacterium bin16. GTDB lineage: Bacteria > Chloroflexota > Dehalococcoidia > Lucifugimonadales > Australimonadaceae > Bin16. The sequence continues at coordinate 29,091 of MPMJ01000039.1, forward strand.
GGCTGGCTTGTCCTCGTGGGTGGCCCCGGCTGCGGCAAGACCCACCTCGCCGTTGCCGTCGCCAACCGGCAACTCGCACAGGGCGGCGACGTCTTCTTCGCCTTCGTGCCCGACCTGCTGGACCACCTCCGCTACACCTTCAGCCCGGACAGCCGCGTCACCTACGACGAACTCTTCGACCGCATCAAGCAGGCCCCGCTGCTCATCATGGACGACCTGGGCTCCGAGAGCTCCACGTCCTGGGCGGATGAGAAGCTCTACCAGATCATCGTCCACCGGCATAACGCCCGCCTCCCAACCGTCATCACCATGCGCACCCTCCCGTCCGGCCCCGCCGACCCTGTCGCCTCGCGCCTCAACGACGCCCGGATGGTTACGGAGATCCCCATCACCGCGCCGGACTACCGCCAGACCGGGCGCGCCCGGCAGGAGCCCCGCCGCGATGTCTCATAGCGCCCCCGCGGGTGGCTCGGGTGAGTGCGCGTTCTGCGGCATCGCCTCCGGCGTGCTCCCGCGCCGCATCCGCTACCAGGACGACGAACTCGTCGCCTTCGACAACGCGCTGGACTGGGCGCCGCTCATGTACCTCGTCGCGCCGGTCGCCCACATGAGCCAGCAGGATTTCTGGCAGTCGCCCCTCTTCCCCCGCGCCGCCCGGCTCGCCGTCGAACTCGGAGGGACCGACGCCCCCGGCGGCTTCCGCATCGTCTCCAACTTCGGCGCCGACGCGATGCAGTCCCAGCCCCACGGCCACCTCCACGTCCTCGGCGGCGCCCACCTCGGCCTCTACATGGACTTCCCCGGCAAGAGCGACTTCTGGCTCCGCTTCTACGGCAGCGAACACCACGATCCCCTCACCTTCCGGAAGCCCCACCCGTGAGTAACTTGTCATTTCGAGCGGAGTGCAGCGCAGCCGAGAAATCTCTCGGATTGCCGCCTGTTCCCCTCTCCCTACAAGGGGAGAGGGCTAGGGTGAGGGTACCCCGCGCGCCTCGTGTGACCGCACACCTTGTCATTCGAGCGGAGCCGAGAAATCCCTCAGGAGACGCCCCGCTCATGGTGAGTCTGGAAATCCCGCTCATGGTGAGCTTGTCGAACCACCCCCGCCACTCCCCCCCCCCCCCCCCCCCCCCCCCCCCATCCCCCCCCCCCGTCTTCCCCGCCTCTCCCCCGTCATTCCCGCGAAGGCGGGAACCACCGTCGGAGCCCCTGACCCATGACTGACCTCCTCCTCGTCGGCATGGGCGGCT
>MPMJ01000099.1 GCA_002238425.1 SAR202 cluster bacterium bin16
CCCAGCTTCACCAGACCCGCCGCCGCACACAGCGCCAGCGCCTGCGTGAACAGACCCGACAGCACGTCAAGATGGTTCTTGCGAAAGTCCGCTATCGTCCGATGGTCAGGCGTGTTGTGTGCCGCAAGCGCTCGGAACGCCACGTCCTCCAGCAGCCGGTTCTCCAGCTTCCGGGACGACGTCACTCCGCAGCAGTAGCCGTAGAGCAGCACCTTCACCATCATCACCGGATGGTAGGGAGGTCCCCCACGAGGCTCACGCTCATAGCGCTCAATGAGCTCCGACAGGTTCAAGCGGTCGACGACATCGGAGATGAAGTACGCCAAGTGGTCCTCGGGGAGCCAGTCCTGGATCGATGCTGGCATCAGCAGCGGCTGGTCAGGTTCGTAGGGTCGGAACGTCTTATTCATCACGCACTCACCCCTCCAGAGTTCGCCCCATCATAGCCCTCCCTCCCCTCCCACGGACCTGTTTCTCGGACAGACTCCTAGGATGACCCGTATACCCTAGGCAGGCTACCCGACCGGGTTCTTGCGCGGCCTGCCGCGACGCCGACCCTCCGACGACCAGAAGTAGACGGCATCCGCCGTGCGACGGAACTCAAGGTTCTTCCCCAGTGCCGCAGCCGCCGCGTTCAGTCTGCGCCGGATCGCCTGCGTTGTCTCACCCTCCACGGCACCTAGGAGTCTGTCCGCGTAATGCGGAAGGGGCTTTTGCTCGATAGGCGCATGCAGCGGTGAGCCCAGCCGCTCTCAACAGGTTGGAGAGTGCGCCCACACGGCCTGCCCTCCGGGCGCGGATAGATGGCCCGGAAACGGGGCTTCCGCAGGTGACTGAGCGGCTCATGCACACCCCGAGGCCCGCGCCGGACTGTCTTGTCCCCGTGCCGATAGAGCTTGAGCAGGTTGTGGGCGGTGCACACCAGCAGCCACTCACCATCTGCCTTCTCCAAGCCACGCATCGACATCTCCCGGAACTCCTGCCCCTCCTTGATCTGACCGAACGCGGGCTCCGCCGTCTGCATCCGCAGCGCGTAACGCCCCCGCCCCCGCTTCGTCCGTAACTTCCGCCTCATCCGATCACGCGGCGACAGGCCCGCCGGTATCCGACCTCGCGGCGCCGGGGGCACCTTCGTCCCGTGACGGGTCCGGTCCGGGGCGATGAATGCCTCCACTCCCAGCCGCTCCACCTCCTGGACCGCCGGCGCCGAGTAATACCCGGCATCCGCAGACATCTCCCGAGGAACCGCTCCCACGTTCCCGATCGCCTCTCGAATCATCGCCGCTGCCTGGTGCACGTCCGTGGACTGGTTGGTCGCTCGCGCCGCCACGATCACCTGGTGCGCGCTGTCCACCACCGCCTGACAGTTGTAGGCCTGCACGAACGTCTTCCCGCCAGGGGCCGGCATGATCTTCGACTCCGCGTCAGTGAAGTTGATCTGCTCC
>MPMJ01000100.1 GCA_002238425.1 SAR202 cluster bacterium bin16
CTTCTGGTCTTCCTGGTGGTGGGCAAGTTGCTCCAGAAGCAGAACGCCAGGCTGGTGGGCTGCTCGCTCTCCAAGCCGCTCCGCGAGATGTTCGCCATCAGTGGGTTCGACAAGATCATGCAGCTCTACGATTCCCGTGCGGACGCCCTGCGGGCGCTCAAGGACTTAGACTGGGCGGCACCTGGACCTTGACCTGCAACCCGATACACGACAGATCGGGGGAGCCGCTGGCCGACCACGTCAGTTCGATTATCTTCGACGCCTCCACCCACACCATCAGGGGAACGGGTAGGTCTAGCGCCCGGTACGCTGTGACCTTCATCGCCACGGGCCAGAACGGGGCTGTGGCGCAGGGCTACACCGAGGAAACCCACAGAGCAGGCTGCCTGTAGGCGGCAAAGGGGAGGAATCAACGCAATGCGTACAACTCGCGCCTCAAACAACGGCCCGTTCGATCAACCCGCCGTCTTCTCGCCCGACGGCAAGCTCCGGTACGCACTCGTACGCCAATGGGGCAAGGGTGAAGGTGAGCACGAGACCGTGAACTTCATCATGTGCAACCCTTCCACCGCCGACGACGTGGACGACGACCCGACCATCCGTCGCTGCGTGGACTTCGCGCAGCGCTGGGAGTATCACAGGCTCATTGTCACCAACGTCAACCCGTTCCGCTCGCCCTGGCCGTCGGCCCTGCAGAGCGCGGTTCTCTCGGCCGAGGATTGGGCCACGAACGACCGCTACATCCGCGAGGCCGCCGATGCGTCCGCCCTTGTGGTGGCCTGTTGGGGTACCGACGCGCCCCGCGGCATGGCTGCACGTGCCCTCAGGGTGCTGGATGACATGCCCCTGTACTGCCTCGGCCTGAACGCGGACTGCAGTCCGAAGCACCCGCTCTATGTTCCCGGGACGCAGCAACTGGAACCTTTCGTTCCACCGACAGGAATTGGGCCTACGCCCGACCACACAGTGAGGTGATGGTCCGACCGCTGCCACCGCCGTGTCTTCAGGCGAGACGAGGACGGAAGGATCAGGCTACCTGAGGACTGGCTCGGCGGTGCATGTGGGTTCGGTTCGCTGGAGGATGCCATTGCCTGCACGCTAGCGAGGACGGGGAGAGAACCTGAGTATTGCTTGCACCCCGAATGCGTAGAATCTGCCCAGCACCGCTAGTCACCTTGAAGCCTGGACAACAAGGAGGGCTTGCCAATGACCGCCCCGCGGAGACCGACTATTACGAACTGCTGGGGATACACGCCGCGGCGACTCCTGAGGATATTCTGAGCGCCTACCGTAAGAAGGCGATGGAACTTCACCCAGACCGGAACAAGGCGGCTGACGCGACGGAGCGGTTCAGGGAAATCAACGAGGCATACCGGGTCCTGAGCGACCCTGGGCAACGCGCGCGTTACGATGCTGAACGGATAA
>MPMJ01000040.1 GCA_002238425.1 SAR202 cluster bacterium bin16
GGAGTTGAAGGACGAGCTCGTCCAGTACCTCCTCTACTACAACACGGAGCGGCCCCACCAAGGCTTGGGTGGCAAGACACCCCTCGAAACCATGCAGAATCTGTCAGCGAATTAGCTGACATCTACAATTCCCGCCCCGCCCCTCGTCATTCCCGCCCCCCTCGTCATTCCCGTGAAAACGGGAATCCAGAGAGTGGCGCAGCGAGCCGCTCGCGGAGGGCCGGGGTGTGGGGCTGCCCGGTGTAGGGGCATCCCTTGTGGGTGCCCTGCGACGCGCTTTAGCGCGCCCCCTTCCTCATGTATCCTCCCCCCATGACCCGGTACGACCCAGCCGCCCGCTACGATGTCGTCTCGCAGGACGTCGAATACCTGCGCGTCGACGGCGAATCGCTGCTGATGACCGTCTACCGCCCCGTGGGCGATGGACCGTTCCCCGTGCTCCTCCGGGCGCACGGCGGCGCGTGGAACACCGGCGACCGTCTGGGTGCCTCCCCTATCGACACGCAACTCGCCGAGTGCGGCATGGTCGTTGCGGCGCACGACTTCGGCCTCGCCCCCGCGCACCCGTACCCGGTGCAGGTCGCTCAGACCAACTTCGCCGTGCGCTGGCTGAAGGCCCACGCGAGCGACTTCAACGGCGACCCCGCCTGCGTCGGCGGCGCGGGTGATTCGAGCGGCGGACACACCATCCTCCTCACCGCGATGCGCCCCCGCGACCCGCGCTACTCCGCCATTGCTGCCGACGGCATCGGCGACGACGCAAGCCTCGGCTTCCTCATCGCGCTCTGGACGATCGTGGACCCGCTCGCGCGCTACGAATGGGCGAAAGGAGCGCCGGTCGAACGGCTCGTGCGCTCCACCGAGAACTACTTCCGGCCGTGGGACGCCGTCCACGAGGCCAACCCGCAGGAGATACTCGACCGCGGTGAGGACGTCGCCCTGCCGCCGCTGCTCGTCGTGCAGGGGACAGCCGATGGCAACATCCCGCACGAGATCCCCCAGCGCTTCGCTGAGTCCTGGAGCCGGGCGGGCGGGCACGCCGAGTACGAAGCGTTCCCCGGCATGCCGCACGGGTTCGCGCGCGAACCCGGCCCCGAGTCCGACCGCGCCATCGACCTCATGCGCTCGTTCCTCGCGCGCCACGTCGGCGCTGCATCGGAATAGACGCGACGGCTCACACCTCGTAGCAGGCCACCAGGTGTCCCGGGCTCTTCTCCTCGAGGAGGGGATGCGGATGGTTCAGGCAGTGCGCGGTTGCTGCGGGGCACCTCTCGTAGAACCGGCAGCGGGTAGGCGGGTCTATCGGCGTAGCGAGGTCGCCGCGTATGTCCGGCGGCTCGCGGCGGCTTCCCGGATCGGGCAGGGGCACCGCAGACAACAACGCCTTCGTATACGGATGCAGCGGATTGCGGAGTAACTCCTCCGTCTCAGCCAGTTCCACCACTTTCCCCAGGTACATCACGGCGATGCGATGGCACATATAGCGCGCCACCGCCAGGTCGTGCGTAACGTACAGGTAGGCCACTCCCAGCTCAGAGGCCAGGTCCTGCATCAGGGACATCACTCCCGTTCTGCTGGAAACGTCGAGCATGGAGGTCGGCTCGTCGGCCACCACGAAGGACGGGCGGATCACCAACGCGCGGGCGATGGCTACTCGCTGGCGCTGCCCGCCGGAAAGCTCGTGGGGGTGGCGGAACAGGAACGCTCCCGCCGGTGTGAGGCCCACGAGCGTCAGTATCTCCAGCACGCGGTCGACCCGGTACTGAACGTCGCCCATGCCCTGCACCGATAGCGGCTCGGAGATGATGTCGTAGATGGTCCGCCGGGGGTTCATGGACTCATAGGGGTCCTGGAAGATCATCTGCACACGCCTGCGGAAGGAGCGCAACTGCCGTCCCCTCATGGCGGCGGGGTCCCAGGGAGCCCCGGTCTCGGTGTCGACCGGGTCACCGGCAAATCGGAAGAGTATCTTGCCGTCGGTGGGCTCCAGCAGCTTGACCAGCAGCTTGCCTACCGTGGTCTTGCCACAGCCCGACTCTCCCACCAGCCCGAGGCTCTCTCCGTGTCCCAGCTGGAAACTCACGTCGTCAACCGCATGGATGAAGCTCGAAGGCTTGCGGAAGGGACTCCCCCCAACCGGGAACAGCTTGGTCAGGCCGTGAACGGCCAGCAGAGGGCCGTCGTCCGAAGCGTCCGTGCCGGTGGCCGGGGCGTTCGGGGTCTCTGGAATGTTGCTCGCGCTTTCCATCCGTCAGCCCTGCGGCACCAGCGTTGCGTCCAGCGGATGCCAGCAGGCGGCCCGGTGGCTGCCGGCTCTGACCTCGGGCGGGTACTCGACCCGGCACACGTCCGTGGCGTAAGCGCAGCGCGGATGGAACGGACAGCCCTGGGGCGGGTCAGAGAGGTTCGGCGGTTCGCCGGGAAGGCTGATCAACGGACGCCTCTCCCCGCTGATGCTGGGGAATGAGGACATCAGCGCCGCGGTGTAGGGATGAGCCGGGGCCCGGAACACGTCGGCGGTGTCTCCCATCTCCACCAGCCGCCCGGCGTACATCACTCCCACCACGTCCGTCACCTCCGCTACCACCGCTATGTCATGGCTGATGTAAATGAGGCTCATGGCGAGCTGCTGCTGGATGTCCTTCAGCTCCCGGAGTATCCGGTCCTGCACTATCACGTCCAAGGCAGTGGTCGGCTCGTCGGCGATCATCAGGTCGGGATCGCACGACAGGGCCATGGCGATGACCGCGCGTTGGCGCATGCCGCCGCTGAACTCATGGGGGTAATGCTCCGTCAACTTGGGGTCCAGCCCCACCAACCGGAACAGGCGCGCCACACGCTCCCTGGCTGCGGGCTCGGTGGATTCCACGCCGTGGGTCTCGATGGCCTCGACGATCTGCTGGCCCACCCGGTACACCGGGTCCAGGACGTTCATTGCTGCTTGGAAGACCATGGAGATGCGCCGCCACCGCAGGAGCCGCATCTCCTCTTCGGTCAGGAGCAGGATGTCCTGCCCGTCCAGCAGCACCCGCCCAGCCGACAATCGGGCGCTATCGGGCAGCAGGCGCATCAGGCAGTTGGCGACGGAAGTCTTTCCGCAACCGGACTCACCCACCAGCCCCAGTGCGGAGCCCCGGGCCAACTCGAAGCTGACGTCCCGGATGGCCTGCAGCTCGCCCTGCCTGGTCTGATAGCTCAGGCTCAGGCCCTCCACCTTCAGCAATGGGTCGCGCCGGTCAGTCATTGCGTTGCCTCAGCCGGGGGTTCACCACCTCGTCCAGGGCTCGCCCCGCCAGGTAGAAGGCGCTGCAGAGGAGCGTGATGGAAGCCCCGGCGGGGACTATCAGCCACCAGTACCTGGTGCCGCCCAGCAGGTAGCCGCCGGTGTTGGCCGTGTGGATCATGATTCCCCAGCTCATCCTCAGGTCCAGGAGGCCGAGGAACGACAGCACGGCCTCGGCAAAGATGGCGCTGGTGACCGTGAACATCATGTAGAGCAGGGCCAGGGGCAACAGGTGGGGGATGATGTGGACGAAGATGATGTGGAAATGGCCCCCGCCGGCCACGCGCGCCGCTTCGATGAAGGGCTTCACCTTGATGCTCAGCGCCTGGGATTTCAGGATGATGGCCGTCCCTCCGAACCCGCTCAGCACGCCGATTATCAGCGCCAGGTAGAACAGGTTCAGAGGGAAGAGGGCGCTCAGGACGATCAGCAACGATATGGCCGGCAGGGCGATCATCAGGTCGGCCAGCCGCATGAAGAAGGCGTCCACCACTCTGCCGTAATAGGCGGCGACCGCTCCCACAAAGGTTGCGATGGTAACAGTCACCAGTGCGGCGGTTATCCCCAGCACGAACTCGGAGCGGGTGCTGTACAGCAGTTGGCTGAGCACGTCCCGGCCCAACGGATCGGTCCCTAGGGGATGCTTCCAGCTCGGCGGGGCTGGCTGCTCCACCTGGTCGAAGGAGTATCCGGTCACGGGGTCGTAGGTGGCAGGGTCCCAGACAGACGCCATCAGTATCGGATGAGCGACCGCCATCAGGGCGTAGACGATGATGATGAACAGGGACAACCTGCCCATCTGGCTTTCCAGGAATGTGCCCCCGCCGCTTCTGAACGACCGCCACACCAGTCGCAGTCGCGCCAATACGAAACGCAGCCTCCTGCTGCCTGCGTCGACCGCGATCTCAGGTGTGGGGCCAAACGGTTCCGGGGTAGTCATTGGTACCGGATCCTGGGGTCGAGGTAGACATACAGGACATCGACTACGACGTGCGCCAGGAGCGAGAGCACACCTATGAAGAGGATGGCTCCCATCACCAACGGCAGGTCTTCGCTTCGCACCGCCTGGAGGAGGGTCAGGCCGGTGCCCGGCCAGGAGAAGACGCTCTCGATGATCACGCTCCCGTCGATCGCGAATATCAGGCTGTAGACGAGGCTGGTCACCACCGGCAGCATCGCGTTCCGGGCGGCGTGACGGTCACGCACCTGCTTGTCCGGCAGCCCCTTGGCCCGCGCGGCCATCACGTAGTCCTCGCGGATGGTCTCCAGCATGCTGTTGCGGGTCAGCAGCATGGTCCCGGCGAAGGATATGAGCGTGAGAGTAGCCACAGGCAGGACCATGTGCTTCACGATGTCCAGCGCCAACCCGCCGATGCCTGAGATGGCCCACGCTGCCACGATGACCGCCGCGCCGCCGAGGACTATCGGAAGGGCCACCACTGACGGCACTGCTCGCCCGAACCTCTTGAGGAGCAGCATGACCAGCAGCGCGAAGACGATGAAGGCCCCCGCGCTGAGAAGCATGTTGCCGAACACGTAGTTGGCGCTGACGTCGGCCCCCCGCCATACCAGGGGGTCCAGGAACTTGCCCACCGGAAACCAGCCCAGCTTGAAGGCGAACACCCAGATCATCATCAGGGCAAAGGCCGGCGTGAAGGCGGTGAACAGTACCGCCCCCGAGATGGTGGTGGCGTACTCGAACAGTCCGCCACGGCGCCAGGCGATGGCCTTGCCGAGGAAGAACCCGATGTAGAAGGACACAGCGGTAGCCGTCAGGAACAGCACCAGTGTCCGGGGCACCCGCTCCGCGAGCACGTCGATGACGGGCCGTGGGTAGTTCCCGAAGGAAACGCCGAGATTCCCGGTGACGGTGTTCTTGAGATGGATCAGGTACTGCTGCCACACCGGTCTGTCCAGCCCGAACGCGGCCCTGATCTGGTCCTTTACTTCGGGGGGCAGGTCGGGGTTGAGCACGTAGAAGGAAGCGTAATCTCCCGGCTGCGCCTCCACGAGGAAGAAGGTGAGCGTGATGATGAGGAACAGCGTCAGCACCATCTGACCGGCTCGCCTGACCAGATAGCCTGCCATCAGTTCTTATTTCCCAACACGATGCTCAGCGTGTCTGATCCCCCGCCTGCGTCAGCGCTGCCCATGCAGGAGACTCCGGGCTGCCGGGAAGGCTACCTGAAGTCCACCAGGCTCGGCATCCCTGCAACGCTCTGGAGTCCGCCCCAGGTGTCGGTGTAGGGATACTCGATCCGCTCACTCCGGTAGGTCTCCACGATGGGAGTGTCGAACAGCACAACGTAGGGCAGGTCTTCCGCGAGGAATGCCTGCATCTCGAAGACCTGCTGACGTGCTGCCTCCAGATCGGTCTCTGAGAGCAACCCGTCGGCCAGGCGGTCGAAGTCCGGGTTGTTGTACCCGCCGGCGTTGTACCCTTCCAGTGCCGAATGGCGGCTGTGGAAGAACGACTCGAGGTAGTCAGGGAAGGGGGTGAGGCCCCAGCCGAGGATCCACATGTCGAAGTCCTGCTGGTCGAACACCTTCTCGACGATGACGTTGAACCCGGTGAGGTTGGCCCGCAGGGGGATCCCCACCTCGTTCAACCACCGCTCGATCCAGATGGCGAAGGTGGAGCGCAGCGGGTCGTATCCCGCACTGGGGGCGAATAGTCCCATCGCCGGTACCGGCTCGCCGTTGGGCATCGTCAGCCCCTCGCCCGGTTGCTCGATGAAATTGCCGTCCTCGCTGACGCGGGGCTCCGTCTCCCAGGTGAATCCCGCTTCCTTGAGTAGCTCGACTGCCCTGCCGACGCGCTCCTGGCGGGTCATCCCCTTCCCGATGAGCGGCACGTCGCTGTTGTACCAGGCCCCGTTGCCCTCCGGCACCATCGTGTAGATGGGGATGGCTACACCCTGCAGCACGGTGTCCACCAGGAACTCCTTGTCTATCAGAGTTGCCACCGCCTGCCGGAACGCCCTGTTATCCAGGGGCGCTCTGCGGAAGTTGAACCCCAGGTAGCGGACCCCGTCGGATGCATTCTCGATGGTGGTAAGGCCGCCCTCGCCCGCCAGTTGTTCCTGCAACCCCTTGGACAGCCCCACCGGGTTCAGCATAAAGTCGATGTCGCCCTTCTTGAGGGCCAGAACGGCGGCGTCCTGGCTGCCGTAGATGGAGTAGATGGTGCTTGCCGCGAACGGGCCTTCCACGTACTCCAGTACCGCTTCGCCGCTGGGTTCACCGTAGGCAGTGAACTCGTTGAGCCCGAGGGTGGAGGTCGAGTACGCGCCGTTGGCGTACAGCGCGACCTCCGATCCGCTGAATGAGTAGTCCGGGTTCCGGTCCTTCTCTGCGAAGGCGCCCCGCTCCCATTGGCCGAAGATGAAGCCTCCCGCGCTGGGTTCACCCTCGGGGACGTGGGAGAACAGCACCTTCTGCTGCTCGATGATGTCACCGGCCTGCCGGGCCTCGGTCACCACCGGCTCCCAGTAGGACTTGGAGAAGATGGGCATGAACGCCAGCCCGAACTGCCATCGCGCCAGGCCCGGCTTCTGCTTGAAGAAGATCTTCAGGTGGTATGGGCCGTCGGTCTCGGCGTAGTCGAAGTAATCCGGGTCGACTATCGAGGGCCAGTTGCCGGTGAGCTCCATCTCCGCGGCTGTGCTGGCCGTGAACGCGAAGTCCTCGGCGGTAACGTCGTTGCCGTCGCTCCACTTCACGCCTTCTATCAGCTCCACCTCGGTGGTCCAGAGTGTCTCCCCGTCCACCACCTCTTCTTTGAGCGGAGTGGGGAAGTCGACTGCTAGCGATGGGATCCAGTCGTTCCTCTGCGCCGAGTACCCATAGAGCGACGGCTTGCTTTCGGCGAGCACGTAGCCGTTCCATACGGTCCCGTCCGGCCCCAGGTATGCCCAGTGATTGGTGGTGGTCAGGTCCGCCGCGATGCCGATCCGGTAGACATGCTCTGTCTCTTCTCCGGACGGACCCTCGGGCTCCGTCTCCGCTTCGGATGGAGCGGTCGGTGTCGCCCCGGGGACTTCGCCGACCTCCGATTGAGGAGTAGCCGTGGCCTCAGTGACAGGAGTAGGAGTGCTCTCCGGGGCCGCTTCCGTGGTGCAGCCTGGCAGCAGGAAGAGGGCCACCAACAACCCGCAGAGTGCCATCCACCTGTTGAAACGCATGCCCGATTTTCACCTCACGAGTTAGGCCGTGCGAAAGAGTAGCACGAAGCACAGAGTCCGTGCGTCCGGAGGAAGACGGCATCTGGCCCCGTCATGCTTGTGAAGGCTGGAATCTTCGGAGGCGCGCAGCGAACCCGGCCCCGAGTCCGAACGCGCCATGGACCTCATGCCCTCTTTCCTTGCACGACAGGCAGGCAGCTAGGGGATAACAATAGCAACCCTCCCAATTCATCCTTTCGACAGGTCTCCAACTATCACCCTTGCTGCAGTAAGATACTCATCGATCTTGGCAGTTTGGTGTCTTTTAGTAGATGTCAAGAATGCCCCCACTGACAATGAAGCATTACCACTGTACGTGGCACGCATTATGGCTTGGAATGCCCTCCTTGTTCTTGGGTTATTGTGAGCGACATAATTCCTGGTATTCTTCATTTCATCAAGAATGTTGGCGTGAGCATATGCGTAGTTGATAATGGGTTCAGTACGTGTAAAGACATGGCAGAGGTTTGCCTCTATCTCAGATGCCTTAGTCCAATTCAGGAAACTCTTCTTCTTGTTCCTTTTCGATGAAGAAATCACATGTTTGGCCGCAGCTATGCTTTTGGCAGGAACAGACACACCAGATTGTGTACCATTCGTATATGTCGCTCCGGCTACAAGCCGGCACGCCAATTCATCTATTGCGACCTCCAATATCGCTAGTAGGCGAAGCAAGATTAGTTCTGAGATTAAATGTTGAGAGCGACCGTCCATCCCACTAGGTGTAGTTCTATACCCAACTAGTCGATCAACACTGTATTGAGTCTGGTTGACAATAATTCTCAGACTCGGGGTTGGCATTATGCCAAGAAACCTCGAATATATTTATCGCGAATGGTTCTCTGTCTGATCCGTTGTGTTGTTGCCATGGAAGCAGCTGCGAAATCTACGTCGGCAGGAGTCTGGTGTTCGTAGAATCGATGATCCATCTCGTGCAGTAAGTTTTCAATTTTCCGTTTCGGTAGCCCCTTCAAAGAGTCCAACACCAAGAGTAAAGAGAAGAAAATCGGTTGACGTGCAAAAATCGTGTCCCTGATGGCAGATACGTCCAACTGCACAATGAAATCAAAAACTCGGTCAAGTCGACGGATAATGCTAGCGTGGTTGGGAAAATCATCCTCGTATTCCTTATAAAGCCGATCGAGGGATGGCTGGCTGAAATCGGATAGTCCCCGTAGCATATTCAAAATAACATCTGAGATGAACTGTACTTCACCCATTCTTGCAATTTCTGTAGCGGAGAATAGTTGGTAGTGTCGCCATAGGCTTATACGAGAGGAGGCCTGACTGAGACAGAATTGCTTAAACTCCCCACTATAAGCTGCGTTTCTCCTTTCTTGACTATTCAGTGTCTTGCTGACAGAGTTGATTCGGCCGAATATATCGATGACATCTTCGTCTGTAGCGCCCAGCAAGTATCCTACTGGAATCGCAGTCAGCAAGAATGTAGTACGCTGCTCGCGATTCAACTCTGAGAATGTCTTTTTTGCTTCCATGAAAGGTAGTCTGGCAGGGAAGACGTTATCGCAATAGTCTATGATTGCACGGGTTCTTTGTTGACCATCTACGACTTCTCGTATGGTTTTCGCTGCTTCCAAATCCAACGAATATCTAATGTATATCGCAGGAACAGGCTTTTGTTCGTGCAAGGTGTTGATGAGGTAGGCTTTCTGGGGGGTGGTCCATATTGACCGCCGCTGGTACCAAGGTGCCAGATTGAGTTCCTCGGAACGGTGATAATTGAGGATATCCTGTATAAGGAGAGGTTGGTATTCGACTCTTTCCATGGATTGCGCCCTCAGTTGAAGTTTGGAACCTTGACAAGCGCTTAGAATTATAGCACGCGCGGCGGACGCGACTCCGGCGGACCGATGCAGAACTCGTTCCCGTCCGGGTCTGCGCACACCCAGAAACCCGCGAGCCCGTTGTCGACCGGATGCAGCGCCTTGCCGCCGAGCTCCACGACGAGCGCCACCGCGGCGTCCATCTCGTCCGTCTCGAAATCGACGTGGGCGCGGTTCTTGCCCGTCTTCGGCTCGTCGCTCTGCTGCAGCAGGAAGTAGAGGCCGCTGGGAAGCTGCGCCCGCCGGAACCCGGTCTGCGTGGACGTACCGAACGTGCAGCCCAGCAGCCCGGACCAGAACGCCGCCGCGCGGTCGATGTCCGCAACGTCATAGCAGATGGCTTCGAGGAAACCGATGGGTGAATGTTGCGTGCTCATACCTGCCTCCGCGTCAGTGATGTCAGTTCAGGTCCCAGCCGGGAATGGCCGCCGCCTGCCGCACCCACGCCGCCATCTGCGCCTCGTCGAGTTTGCCCTCGTGGACGTCGATATGGCGCGAGTCCGGGTCCTTCATCTTGCCGGGTGGCGCGGGCTCCAGCGATACGCCTTGGAAGAAGGTCACGCGCACGTGGCGGGTGAAGACGTGAAGGTTCAGGAAGAAGCCCATGCCCTCGACGCCGTATAAGGGCGAGTTCCACCGCACCGCTTTGCGCACGCCGGGGACGTTCTGCTCGATGAGCGCGTCGAGGCGGCGTCCGACGTCGCTCTTCCAGCCCGGCATCGCCGCGATGTAGGCCTGCACCGGGGCGTCGCCGTCGCCCTTCGGTATCTGCGGGTTGCCGCCGGAGAGGAGCACCGGCGCCGTGCCGTCCTGCCTGCCGTTGAACGCCACCGCCTCGCGGACCAGCGCCTGCAGCGCGGCCCCGTCGATCTCGTCGCTCTCGAGGATGGCTATCGTCCGCATCGTGTCCCCGTCCAGGTTCGCGTTGAACAGATTCCCGGGATCGGGGAGCCTGGCCCCCTGCGCGAACGTGACCCGCACCTTGTCCCTGGTCGCCTTCGCAGCGGCTACCACCCCGTCGTGCGACCACACGGCGGAGTTCTGCCATTTCCACTCCTCGACCGCCTCGGGGTCGGCTTCGAGGACGAGCCTGCGCACCTCGCTCAGCCGCTCGCCCCGCCAGTCGCCGAGCTCCGCGATCTTATCGTCGATCTTCCGGGATGCCGTTGACCGGCCTGTTGCCCTGGCCATCGCCGTACCGCTCCGTCGGCTTACGCCTGCTCGTAGTCCAGAACGTACGAGTGCTGACCCTCGTCGTGGTCGAGCTCCATCGTCCCCGAGATCCCGGCCAGCTCTCCGGTGCCCGAGTCGGGCACGATGGTGACCGTAAGCTGCGCGTCGCCCTTGTCCATCACCCCGCTGTGCTGAAGCACGAACGAGCCGGATTTCCCGTCCACCGAACCTGTGAAGTGCTCGATGGCCACGTACCCCGCCGAACCGGGCGTGCCGGTGAAGGCTGCGAGCATCTGCGCCTCCGACGTGCCGGCCATGTCGCCGGAGAACTCCTTGCGGACGAAGTTGCGGTTCAGCGTAACCCCGTCCTGCTCCAGGAACGGAGGCTCCGGTTCCATGTTGACCTCGAAGGTTCCGCGGCAGATGGGCATGACGAGCTCCTCTGGCCGCACATTCTAACCGGGGGTGTTCGGGTGGCGCAGTGGTGGGCCACTCTGGACGAAATCGAGAACCGACGCCGACTCCCGGATTACCCCGTCCTGCGGCATGGGGATGGTGTACGTCAGCGTCGCCTCCTCGCCCATAATCTCGATGCCCTCCACGAAGTTCCGCAGCAACGCCTTCCGCTCAGGGAACGTCCCCTCCTGCAGGAACTCCCGGAAGTCCGCCACGTATCCCCTGATCTCCTCGCTCGTCGGCAGGTCCATCCGGCGCTGCTCCAGCTGACCCTCGGCCTCCTCGCGCGCAGCAGTCAGCTGGTCCTGGCGTCCCTTCAGCGCCAGTATCCGAGGCGACAGCACATCCATCGGCAACTGCTTCGTCTCCAGCGCCTGGTAGAGGTTCTCCAACCGCATCTCAACGTCCCCAAGCTCCGCGTTGATCGCCTGCAGCCGACCGTTCGCCTCGCCCGCAACCGCGTCGACCTCCTCCGCGACCATGCTCACCAGCTCGATGATCGCCTCCTCCGTCAGTATCCGCTCCCTGATGCGTGCGACGATGAGCTCCTCCATCCTCGACGCGTTCAGGTACCGCGCTGAGCAACTCCCCGATCCGTCACGCAGGAGCGTTCCGCAGATGTAGTACGCGAACCTTCCGCCCTTCGCTCCCTGCCCCGTATACGGCTTCCCGCACACGCCGCAGCGCAGCAGACCGCTCAGCAGGTACTGGCTCCCCACTCGCGCGGGACGCTGCATCTTCGGCGCACGCGCGCGCAGGCCCTCCTGCACTGCCGTGAACATCTCACGCGATACCAGCGCGGGCCATGCGTTCTCCACACGAACCGGCTCTCCGGCCTTCTCGTCCTTGCTCTTCACACCCCATGTCGCCGTCCCTGTATACGCCTCGTTCGTCAGCAGGTGGTGCAGTCCGTTCCTGTACCACCGCTTCCCCCGGTTGCTGATGCCCTTGTCGTTCAGTTCCCGGCAGATCTCCTTCAAGCCGTTGCCCCGCAGCGAACTCTCGAATATCTCCCGCACGATGGGGGCGGCGGACGGGTCGACCTCCAGCGTGGGGCGCTCCTTCACCCCGTCGCTGACCTTCACCCGCCTGTAGCCAAAGGGCGCACGACATGCAAGGAAGTAGCCCCTAGACGCTGCCTCCCGCATGCCCCGGACGACCTCCTGCGCGAGGTTCTCGCTGTAGAACTCGTCCACGGACTCGATCATGGCCTCCATCAGCCTGCCGGTCGGGGTATCGTCCGCGTGTTCGGTGATGGAGACGACGCGGATGCCCTTCCTGCGCAGCATCGACTTGAAGGCGACCGCGTGCTCCCGTTTGCGCGTGAACCTGCTGAACTTCCAGACGAGAATCACGTTGAACGGTGCCTGGGCACTGCTGCCCGCCTCGATCATCTCCCGGAACTGCGGACGGTTGGCCACGCGTCCGCTCTCAGCCTCGTCGACGTACTCGCGGACGATGACGAAGCCGTTGCGCTCAGCGTATTCCCGCAGGGCGCGGAGTTGCGCCGCCACCGAGAGGTCGACGTCCTGCCTGTCGCTGGAGACCCGAGCGTAGACTGCTGCGGGTGTGTAGGTGTTCGTGTCGTTCATGGTCGTATCCCTCGTCGTTAGTCTTATCGGTTGTGCTGCGGCCTGTCCGCCGCATACTCACTGTGGCGCATCCCAGCCGCCAACGTCAACGTCCAAGTGTCACTCGCAAAGTAGGAGCCAGAAAAGGTGCGCAATAGCGAGCAGTAAGCACGACTCGACCTACGAGGGTGCAATAGCGACGTCTGACATGACACGCCCACCAAGGGCGAATGTCGGCGATGCGGGCAACTGGGAAGTACTGCAAGTGCTGTGAGGAGTACAAGCCGCTTACTGAATTCCACCGCAATCGGAAACAGCCCGACGGCTACCAGACGTATTGCATTGATTGCAACAAGGTGTATAAGAAGACCGGTAAGTTCCCATTTGCCCGGCAGGGGTCCTGCTAGGCTCCGAGTAGTAGTAGCATAGGGGCGTAGGGCATCACTGCCCTCCTTTCACGCCCCGCCGGCCTCCTGTTGCAAAAAGGAGAAGGTCGGCGGGGCTGTTTCTATCTTCCCCTTAAGTGTCGGCACAACCTCACGATGCAGACGCAGTTGCGCCGGTACACGCGGAGGGCAAGCGGGCATTCCAAGAAGTGGGCCAAGCACTTACAGGCCCTCGCGTTCTGGTTCGCGTACTACAACTGGGTCAGGCCCCACCAGAGCCTACGAGGTACATCCCCGGCCCGCGCTGCTGGCCTCGCTACCCGCCGCTACACGATGGGGGAGTTGCTCCGGCTCCTCCGCCTGTAGCCCGCTTGACCGCAGCGCACCCCCGCGACGACAATGAATGCCCCGGCTGCAACCGGGGCATTCGGGTAACACACCCCCTAAGGAAGGAGTGAGCATGTCGTCTGACACCCTAACACTGGTCATCGGTTTCTATCTACTCATGCAAGGCGGGGCCGCGATGGCTAGCCTAACGCTAGAGGCATGGCGCACCCGGTAAGGGGTGGGAGAAAGGTTCAGCGAATGAGCACACAACCCGAAGTTAGGTTCATGATCCAGTCGGACGGCACTATAGCGGCCAAACGGTCAGGCAGTTCGCGCACATTGCGGATTCTCCCCTTCGGCAATGCCTATGTGGTTACAGAGCGCATGGAGGTCGTGCTCCATGGGGCTGACCTGAACCGCCTGCTCAACGAGGTGGTTGCTCTGATGCGCTAGGTAGCAGCCCTGAGCAACCCCGCCGAGAATCGCAACCAAACTGTAACACTACCCCCTTGCTTTGACAGTGGCCAACCGGCCTGCTATTCTGCATAGACTACCCCTATCGATTCGACGGTAGGGTCGAGACCGTCCTTCTGGGCGGTCTCTGTCTTTGTAAGGGGGCGGCGATTTGATCACCAACGTCTACATAGACGGCTTCAATCTCTACTACCGCGCCCTGAAGGACACGCCCTTTCGGTGGCTGGATCTGCGTCAGCTGGCCGAGGCCCTCTTTACCCAGGACTCGATCAACAAGGTCTGCTACTTCACAGCCCGCCTCGACGTGCGCCCTGGCAACCCTGGACAAGCCCAGCGTCAGCTCATATATCTGAGAGCTTTGGCAACACTACCGAGCCTCGACGTTTACTACGGAGTCTTCCGGTCCGGCGTCAAACGCCGTCCCCTGGCGGAGCCGGTGACGGGGCTGCCGTCCCACGTCCTGATCAGAGACTCCGAAGAGAAGGGGTCTGATGTGAACCTAGCCACTCGTCTACTGGTGGACGGGTTCAATGGGGAGTACGAGCAGGCGGTTGTGGTGTCCAACGATGCCGACTTCGCCGGGGCAATGCGGTATGTGCGAGACGACTTGGGCCTTCGAGTCACGCTTATCAACCCCGACTCCAGAAACCCCAGCCCCAAGCAACTGGCAGGCGCTGCGACCTACGTCAAGCGACTCTGGAAGAGCCACCTGCGGCGGAGTCTGCTGCCCGACACGCTGAGGGATGAGGTTGGGGTCATTACCAAACCTGTCGGCTGGTGAATGCTAAGGGGAATAGGACTAACGTAGAAGTAGGCCACTGAGCGAGCTTGCTGGTATCGAATAGATGATGGCCGATTGCCGGTTCTGAGTGATGGTGCTGGGCCCTCTAGGGCATCCCCTCCAGCACGCGGAGAGGGCTGGCACCCGGTCGAGCACGGCGGGTCAGCCGGTGAGCGCCGAGTTCGCTTGGACTCCGTCCCGCAAGCCATGGAGACACCGCGCGAGGGGACAAGTGGGAAAGTTGGGTATGTAAGTCCCGAGTCGGCCGTTGGGGGCGCTGCAACTCAGCCCTACTGCTCCTCGCGAAGGCTTGGGCACCTCGATGCCCAAGCGTAGACTTCCGACTCATTCCCCGTGCCTACAGCACCTGGTGGGCGTGGGAGATACGCTCGAACGCGGCGTTGGCGAACTGCGGCAACAGGACGGAGCGGTCCCGGTACGGCACCGCGATCACGGACACCTTGGCCACCTCCCCGCCCCAGATGACCGGGCGAGCCAGCACGGCCAGGTCGTCGGCCCGCCACAGGTCGTAGCCGCTCACCCGTTCGACCGCGGCGGGTGTGCCGGTGAGCGCCACCCGCTCCGCCACCGATCCAAGCGTAGGAGGCTCTCCACGCCGCGGCAGCAGACTGCGCAGCACCGACAGTGGTCGCCGCTGCGTCCGTAGCCGGAACCCGGGCGTCCTCGTCACCACCGTGGCGCGGAGACCATCCGGAACCTGCCCATCCATCCCCAGGGGCGGCTCGTCCTGCGGCCCGCGCTCATAGAGGACGGCCAGCAGCGGCTGATGGCGCATCACCTCCGCGAGCCGGATCGTCAGCGAGGCGTACGAGCGTCCGTAGCTCGCCTGCAGGGCGACCACGTCGAGCCCCGACGCCTCGGCGAAGATGGCGAACCAGTGCGGCTGCATCAGCGTGGCGGCGGCGAACCGGTCGGCCTGCCGGCACAGGGACGTCCCCGTTGGAAGCCCGATGCGGGGATGCAGGTCGTGCAGCCGCTCGCGGACGACCTCGTAGGCCTCGTGCAGCGCCGTGTGCTCCTGTCCCACCCTGCCTTCGGATGCATCGACGTGGATCAGGTAGCCGCCGTCCCTGGTTCCCCAGTGGTAGCCCCGGAGACCGCCGGTCTCCGGCGAGAGGACAACTTTCCCGATCTCAGCCCGGTTCAGCAGCGTCGTGATCTCCTTCATGCGGGGGAACGGCGGAACGTCGAAGTAGTCCACGAACTCCCCCGCCAGGGCCGCAGGGTGGAGCTTGCGGTACCGCAGCCGGTCTGCAGCGAGCCGGTGGCAGAAGCCGTCGAGCGTGAGCGGCCCGCTCATTGCAGCAGCCGCTTCCCGCTGTAGCGCTCGTACAGCTCGACGATGAAGCGCTTCGACTCCGTCGACAGCGGGCCGCGCGGCCTCGTGCCCACCCGGAAGACCGGGTCCGAGAGCACGTACTGGTAGGCGCGCTCCACCTCCGTCTCCTCGTCCGCCCCCGGCTCCTCGCCCTCGCGCTCCAAGTAGCCCGCCTTGCGCAGCAGGTCGTGCACGCTGACGCCGTAGAGGGACGCCAACCGGCGCAGGAGCCTCGGACCCGGATGGCGCGTCCCCTTCTCGATCTGGGAGAGATACGCGTTGGAGACGCCGGTGAGGCGCTGCACGGCGCGGATGCTCGTATCGCCCCGCAGCCGCTTCAGCGTCTGCCCGATCTGCTCGTCTCCCCAGTCGTTCTGCTCGTCCACGTCGGTCTCCCTATGCAACGTATTATGTTGCACTTATGCACCCACTCGGCGCTTGGTCAATCTATGGGCAATGATTGTCGTATTAGAGGCAACACTTGTCAAGGATTCCCCCTGTTACCGACACATGTGCCTTGTCTATAGGTATGCACTATCGCTAGACTACTGCAACACTCACAGCCGGCTCCCGTGATGCATCCTAGAACACGGACGCACCACCGCGATACCGGCGCCTGTCACCGGGACTCCCATGAAGACGAGCAACGTGCGAAGAGTCAAAGGACTCACGAAGGAGCAGGAGGAGCTGCGGCAGCGCGGCCTGCGGCTGCTCGCCCGCATGATCGCACGCCGTCACCTCGCATCCCTCGCGCGCGAAAGGGGCCTCGACCCCTCGGCCTGCGCAGCCCACCTCGCCGACAGCGAGGTCGGACCCGTCACGGCTTCCAGTGAAGGGCCCCGCATCGTGGAGGAAGACGAGCATGCCCGGTAGGCGCGCCAGGAGAGTGCTCCTCAAGCAGGAGGCGCTGTGGGACCGGCTCGACCGGCTCAACATCTCCCAGAACGAGCTCGCCCGCATGCTCGGCATCTCCACCGGCCACCTCTCAAGGCTGGTCAACGGACAGCGGTGCCCCTCGCCCTCCATGCGCAGGAAACTCATGGAGACCCTCGACTGCCAGGAGTTCGACGACCTCTTCTATGTGGTGAACGGCGATGCCTAGCGGGCTGCAGACCGCACAGGGACTGTTCACCCCGGGCGTCGCCCTGCTGCCGGACGATTTCCCCGACCGGCTTACCGCGCTCAAGGAGATCACCGGCCTCACCTGGGAGGGCATGGCGTGCTGCATCGGCGTGGACCCGAGGCAGCTCCAGCAGTGGCGGAACGGCGGCTGGCCCAACGGCGGAGCGATGCTCGCTATCGTGGATTTCGCCACTCGGGTGCCCGGAGGCCTGGGCATACTCCTCGGCCTGGACGACCTGCTCGTGATCCGGCGACATGGCTCGGCTGGAGAGGCACACGGAGAAGTGGCGTGAGCCGCCGTCAGCAGTGGGTGTACCGCGTGGAGCCGTCCCAGTTCCCTGAGGACTTCCCCGAGCGGTTGGAGCGATTCATGAGGGCTGCGGGATTCACATCTCGAGGTCTGGCGCGCCGCCTGCGGGTGAACAACCGGATGCTGCGTCGCTGGCGTCGGGGCGTGCGTCCCGACCCGGGTCACCTGTTCTCCCTGTTCGAAACGGCGGACGAAATGGGGCTGCTGCACATCCTGCTTCACGGGACGCGGGACCAGGACGCAGGCGCACGGGGAGAGGGTTAGCGCCGGTCCCTGGACACGCTCCGGCCGCTCACTCCTGGTCTCCGGTTTCGGTGTTCGAACCTGCCTCGCCGTTCATAATCAGGTCGATCCCGCCGGGCACGGTGCAGGCCAGCATGACGATGCCCCAGAATCTGGACCCGGTGGGCTTTCCTCCACTGAGCCACTTCTGCACTGTGCGCTCCGTCACGCCGACGGCCTCGGCGAGGTCCTGTCGCGAGAGGTCACCCATCTGCAACAGCCGTCCGACCCGCTCCCCGAAGTCCTCCGGCCATGACGGCGGGCTCCAGTTCTCGAAGATCACTGCATGTTTCTCGACAGCCATGGGGAACCTCCTCCGCCTGGGTCGCGAAGATCGTCTCGTCGCGCCTTCCATCCAGGCAACTTGTGTGATGGAAGAGATGTGAACACGACGGCGCCTCTCTGCGAAAGGGGCCGATGTCGCAACCTGACACCGTGAACCGCAAACCTGCAGAACCTACAATCCCGTTCAAGCATCGCCAACCGACCTTCTCGCCTCCGGCGAGGACCTCGACGTGACGCGCCGACCTGAAGGCCTCGATGCGCTTGAACGGGTCCTTGGCATGGACGAAGACCTCTTCTTCCTCCTCGTACCAGGTGTCCATCGCGTTCCACCGGAACGACAGCATCCCCGCGAGGAACGGCACGTCGGCCGCGGTCTCGGTGTACTCCCACGCCGCGCCCTCCGCGGAGCGCTCCCCCACCCGAACGTCGTACAGCGACATCGTCCCGCGAGCGTTCGTCTCGGTGCGTCCCGTGGCCGTGAGCGCGCCCTGCTGCACGTCGTCCTTCGGGAAGTAGTACACCGGCGGCCCTCCGCCCCGGAACAGGTTCGCGCGCGTGGAGTCCACGATCGGGGCACCGCCGGAGAACACCCGCAGGCGCTTGAGGCTCGCTATCCAGCGCGGCTCCGGCGCTGTCACCAGCCGGTTGTTGTCGTCCAGGTACTCCATGGCGCTCTCCTCCTCAGGTCGTGGTTGACTCTGCGGCTGGGGCCGGTTGCTCCCGCCGCAGCGTTTCCGGCACCAGGAAGATCACGACGAGCGCGCCTGCGAACGCGGTCAACCCCGTCAAGGAGAGTAACGCCGCAAAGCGGGCCTCCAGGCCGAACAGGACTACCGTGAGAATGCCGGTCATCACCGGTCCCACTTGGACGACGGTGTTCAATAGCCCGAAGAACCTCCCGCGAGCCGCTTCGGGCGCAACATCCGCGCCGAGCGTCATCGTGCTTCCGGAGGTGACATACGTCGACATGAGCAACAGGACGGAGACCGCAACGAACCACGCATACGAGACTTCCAGGAGCGTCACAGCCGCAAGGAGCGCCATGGAAGATCCAGAATAGAGGATCAGTCCGGGAACGATGGTGTATTTTCGCCCGAACCGGTCCATCACGAATCCGGCAGCAAATACTATGGCAATGCCGGCCATGCCCACTACTCCGTACCGGACGAGTCCGTCCACCCGCATCCCGTAGGCAGAGTCACTATAGATGGACAGTACTCCTCCGGCTGTGACGCCGCTGTGTGCAGCGCTCATGAGGAACGCCACCAGGAGGACGGTGGAGACCGGCGCTGCGAGCATCGCACGCCATGCGCCGTCTCGGCGGATAGCTGGACCCGCCTCCTGTCCTGGAGGGGCGGACGGCGCGGTCTCCCGAAGCAGGTAGAGGCTGGGGATGAGCGCGGCCATGACCACGGCCGCATGCACGACGAACGGCGCCCAGAGGCCCAGCGACACCGCGGCGAGCCCGCCGATGATGGGGCCGAAGTAAACGCCTATCTGATGCATCCCGAACATCTGCGTTACCTGTTTGCCGCGCTGGTTCACCGCGCCCGTGTCCGCTATGACGGTGATGCGGCTCATCGTCCACATCTGGATACCCCAGCCCAGGATGAAGCGGTAGACCGCCAGTTCCATCAACGAACCCGATGCTCCGTCCTGGGCAACCTTGGAGGTGAGCAGCGAAGCGACTGCCGTGATGATGAGCCCCGCGAGCAGCACGCGCCGCCGTCCGAGTTTGTCGATGAGTATGCCTACGGGCAGCGCTGAGACGAACGTTCCTGCAAGTGAGGCGGCGAAGATCAACGGGGCGGTTTCTGCGTTAGGGCCCATCCGCTGGGCCAGCTCCGGGATGACGGGCACGGTGAGGCCCAGGCCCAGGCCCATCGCCGTCGCGGGTAGATGAAGTGTGAGCAGCAGGTACTTCAGATCGTTTCTGGGGGCCTGGAGGCTCTGCGCGGAGCCGGATGAAGCCATCCTGCCTCTTTCGTGGGGAGTGCTGACGAGGCAACCTACCCCCCTCAGCGCAGGCAGGTCAAGCCGACCTGTCCGTCATGCTGCCTTCCCCGCTCATAGTGAGCCTGTCGAACCATGGATGGGAACGCCCACGCGTGGTTGACGGCGCCTGCCGGGGGAGGCGATGGTATCTGTGCAGAGTGGTACAAGAGGAACCGAGTGACGAACATCATAGAGGCGCGGGGCGTGGTGAAGACGTACCGGGCGGGCGAGATACAGGTGCACGCTCTGCAGGGGATAGACCTCTCGATAGGCAGAGGGCAGATGGTGGCGGTGATGGGACCCTCCGGTTCCGGCAAGACCACCCTGCTCAACACCTTCTCCGGCATAGACGACGTGACGAGCGGAGAGGTCGTCAGTGGAGGGAGTTGGGTTCGCGGTAAGCGGGAAGGCCATCGCAGAGATACTGCCGGACCTAGAGCTTGGGACGAAGATGGAGATACCTGTCACGCCCACGCCCACGCCGACACCGAGGCCAACTCCGACGACGGTCCCCAACCCTCCAGTCAGAACGATGTTCGGCGTGGGGACAGAATGGCCAACTGGTACGGTGACTCTACCTGTCGGAAGCTACAGGCTCAGGCTGCGAAACCTGACCCGAGTGGAGTTGAGCAACTGCGACCAGTGCATCTTCCGCCCTCCGGTAGGTGAGCTTGACGTGTATAGGACTGCCTACTCACCGTACAGTCAGACCTTTACGGTGTACGTGAGTGCGACGGCTAACCTACGGTGGACGATTGAGTTCTACCGTGTCGGATGAAGGCTGGCCCTGCCTGGGGGGTCTTAGCTGAGGTACTACCTGTCGCCAATCCCCAATGCCGCGAGCGCGTCGTGTGCTTCCTTGCCCGTCTTTCCGAGTGAGTGCCAACTCATAGAGAACGAAAAGTGCACGCCTGCGCCGCCCGGCTGCTGTCCGCTAGGAAAGTCACGCCCCTCTACGTTGCTGACCTCCACATCGGCGAAGTCTCCGGCAATCATGTTGGTCGGCAAATGGCGAAGTAGCGTAACCAGTGCTTGTTCCTTTGTCATCCCAATCCACGTCTCCTCGTTCCGCGCCGCGTTGTCTAGCGCCGGACGACTTAGTCTACCCTAGACGGGTTACGGAGCTGTGCAGATCGGCAGGGTTGGCTCTTGCATCAACCCCCGGCCTTATGCATCAAGACGGGGGTTCTGCATCAAAGCCAGGCGGCTTTGGGTTATGAATTCTAGGTCGTCGTTCAGCCCCGCTGGAAGGCGTAGGAGGGTTCTCCGCCTCCCGGGATGCGCCACGCAGGTCCGAGCGGCCCTACCCGCTCCAGCAGCTCGCGGTGGGAGACGTAGAGCGGGACGCGGACGCCGGTCCGAGCAGTCTCCCGCCGGGCGACGCGCAGGAAGTGAGTTGCGGTGAGGTCGTCCTCGAAGACGACGAGGACGCTTGGCGGCGGGCCGTGGTCGCCAGTGGGCCTGCCGGATGCGAAGTAGCGCACGTAGGGCGAGATGCGGGCCGCCATGGTGACGGGCCGCACGGCCCTGCGCTCCCATTCCAGGAGGAAGGACCACGTCCGGCCATCCCTCCCCAGGACACCGGAGGCGTCGGGGCGGACAGAATAGAGCCTGCCATCGTGGCGGAAGAAGACCGAGGAGCGGTGCGGCGGGTCGACCTGCAGGATCTCGAAGCCGAGGGAGCGGGACTGGACGGCGAGCGCTGCGATGAAGGAATGGACGGCCTCGGTGTGGCCGGCGTTCCTGAGCAACTGGCGGCTCCGTGTGCCGGAGACGTTGCGCCACGTCAGCGGTGCATTCGGGTCCAGCAGCCCCACGCTCCACCGCCGGCGGGCATCGCCCACGGATGCACGGTCCCTGCGTGCGAGGAGTGCAAGCCCCTTGTCGGTGAGCGCAAAGCGGCGGCCCTCCCCTGTGGCGGGAACGAACGCGAGGCCGAGGCACCGGAGGCGTCCCATGAGCTGCGAGAGGCGCGGCGAGCGCACGCCTAGGAGCGCACCGAGGTGCACGGGGGCCAGCCACGGCCAGGCCGCGAGCAGGTCGAGCGCGCGCTTCTCCGCCGGTTTCAGGCAGGCGGGCAGCAGGTGGTCGGGCACATCCTCTTCTGCACCATCGACCGCGAGGTCTTCGGGCATCGTCGCACGGAGGGGTGAGTCCTCGACGGGGAATTCTCCCTCCGGCGAGACCCGGACGAGTGCCGCCTGCAGGCTCAGCAACCGTCCGTCGCCCGGTGTGCGCCATGCGGGGCGATACGCGCCCGCCCCGACCGTGCGGGACTCGACGGCGAAGAACGCCGGTACCGGGAAACTGCCCAGGAGCCTGCCCGCGTGCTTCAGGCGCGACCCGTCGGACGCGAGCAGGAGGAGCGCTCCCGACAATTCGGTATCGTGGAGCCGCCGCAGCCGCTTGGCGAATGCGGTCCTGCCCGAGGTGGAACCCTGGCGGACGATGCCGACGGTGCGTCCATCGGCCAGGGCGACCGCAGCATCGAGCGGGGACGCCCTGAACCACCGGAACCCACGCACCGGTCCCGAGGCGGCGGCGATGGAGGCGGTGATGCGATAGACCACGGCGGCGGCATCG
The DNA here is from genome assembly GCA_002238425.1 of SAR202 cluster bacterium bin16. GTDB lineage: Bacteria > Chloroflexota > Dehalococcoidia > Lucifugimonadales > Australimonadaceae > Bin16. The sequence goes on from MPMJ01000040.1 coordinate 22,435, forward strand.
AGCCGTTCGAGGAGGATGCGCCGCCACTGGGCGGAGACGGGGTGCATGCGTAGCAGTTCCTCCACGGAGACGCCCTGCTCACGCGCGAGGAATTGCAGCCCGTCCCCGGTGAGGATGAGGCGCCTCGTGGAGGGGATGATCGGAGATGCGTGGGACACCGCGTCGGCGAGCCGCGCGCCAGCCAGGACGGAGCAGGCGTTGTAGGCGGCGCGCTCGGAGATGCCGGAGACGGCGGCGAGCTCGATGCGGTCGAGGAGCGGCATGGCGGCCAGCCGCTCCATGACCTGGAGTTGCAAGCCGTTCACGATGCCGCCTCCTCCTGCCCGACGTCCTCCTCCGGCTGCTCGGGGGCGGGATTGCGGGGGCTGGTCTTGCCGGGAGCCTCGCCGGGCGCCCTGGCGTCCTTCTGCTCTGCGGCATTCTGGGCGGGGCCCTGGTTCGGCTTGGAGCGCGGGGCGCGGCGGCGGCGCTTCGCCTCCTCCGCGAGGATCGCTTCCATCGGGGTGGTGTAGGCGGCTGAGGCTGCACGGACTCGTGCTGCGGTCTCGGGGTCTCCGGGCTCGGGCGCGAGGACCGTCATGGAGAAAGCGGGCTCCCGCCTGTTGCCGACGGTTGCGCGGACGTAGCACTGGTGGACACCGAGCGAGACGATGTCCTCCTCGGAGACCTGGTCCCTGCCGAGCTCGCCCGCGAGCCTGCGGGCGTCGGACGCCGCCGTCTGGAAGACGGCGATGCAGCCGGTGTTGGCCAGGACGGTGTCGGACATGGTGTGGGAGAGGTCGTCGAGCTTGGCGAGGCTCTGGGTTGCGAGGATGAAGGATGCGCCGAACTTGCCGAGTTCAGAAAGCATGGACTCGTAGTCGACGCCGGGCATCGACTGCATCTCGTCGACGACCACCAGCGCGCCGCGCCGCCGGTCGCGCGGCAGGCTGCCCTGCTCGCGGATGACGGCGTCGACGAGGTTGAGGATGGACGAGCCGAGCAGGGCCGCGACGTCGCGCCCGACGACGCCCTGCGCGGTGGAGACCAGCAGGATGCCGCCGTCGAGGATGGTCCGGCGGATGTCGACGGTGGAACGGCGTTGGCCGAGGATGGCGCGAGCGCGTTTGGACGAAGCATAGTAGCCGAGCCGGGTCTGGACCGGTGCGATGGCGTCCGCGCGGTATTCTGCGCGCCAGCCCATGAACTCCCGCCTCCACCACTCCGACAGGAACGGGTCGCTCACCTGCTGGAGGACCTTCTCGCGGAACCTGGCGTCGGAGATGAGGGGCAGGCCGTCGAGGATCGTGTACTGGGAGGCGGGGTCGGTCGCCGGATGCACGTTCACCTCGTGGAGGGTCTTGACGACGTGCTCGAGGATCGACTGCATCCGCGGCCCCCACTGCTCCCACAGGCCCCTCGCGATCCTCACCACGGCATCTGCCGTGCGGTCGCGGTCGGTGAAGACGTGGGCATCCAGCAGGTTGATGCCGACCGCGCCGGTCTCGTCGGCGAGGTCGATGAGGCGCACCTGGGGGATGAGCTCCTCCGGGACGTGTTCGAGGAGGTCGCCGACGAGGTCGGCGTGCGGGTCGACGACGATGATGGCGTCGCGGTCGCGGCCCGCCGCCTTCTCCCGCATCCTGTGGACGATGGAGTGCTGCATGAGCGTGGACTTGCCCATGCGGGTGCGCGCGAAGTAGACGTGGTTGCAGCGCTGCAGCTCGCTGGGGAAGTGGACGGCCTGGGCCCTGCCCTCGGTGGTCTCGCCCACCGGCGCGCCGGAGCGGAAGCTCTTCGCCGAGGGCGGCAGCGTCCGCGGGCCGGAGCGCTCCACCGCGGGGGTGTCGTCGGCAGGGGCAGGCGGGTGCCAGAGGCAGGCGGCCTCGCGGACGCCGATGACGCTGCGTTTGCCGAAGAGCCCCGGCGGCTCGGGGCCGAGCCCGGTGTCCAGGACATCCACAGGCTCGATGTCGCCGCCGACGAAGCTCGCGCCGGAGGGGTTGTCGTAGTGGCGGTAGGCTGCAGCGATGCGCTTCATGATCGTCCCGGCGCGCTCAGACCTGCCGCCCGGCGGCAGGATGACTGTGACCTGGATGTCGGCCTCGAACGCGATGCGGGATATCTTCTCGGCGACGAGGGCCGGCGCGTAGGAGCGGGCGGGCTTGAAGAAGCGGGCCTTCACGTAGCCGACGGCGATGAGCCCCACGACGATGGCGAGTCCCATCAGGACTGCCTTCCACGTCTCGCCTGCCTGCACCCACGTGTACGCCCTGAGGCCGAGGAGCGCGAGGAGGCCGAGCACGGCCATGCGGATCGGTTCGGCGGATGAGGGCGTGCCGGTCTGGGTGGACTGCGAAGGGGGTGGCGAGGATGCAGGCCGCTCGTGGGCGAGCCGCTGGTGGTGGACGGCCCAGTCAACCCCGGCGGAGCGCATGCGGAGCCGGGTGATGACGCGCTCACCGGGGTTGAGTCCTGATAGTGCGCCGAGCGGCGCGAGGAGGGGGTCCGAGCCGGGGTCGGTGAGGTCGCGGTCGTGGAAAGTGCGCAGCGGCACGTATTCGGGGCCGCTGGAGCGCAGGGTCGTCGTGTACGCCAGCTCGCCCTCCTCCAGCCGCAGGGGGTCGTCCTCCGGCGCGACCTGCCGGATGCGCGCCTGGGGATAGTGGACGGCGAGCTGGCCGCGCACCACGTCCTCGTCGTGGCAGCGGGCCATGACGGCGACGCGGTCGGCGTCACCGGCCAGTTCCAAGGAGAACGGCTCGGGCACCGTGACGGAACCGAGGAGGTTCTCGACGGCGAGGAGGCTGCGCTCCCCCGTGCGCGGCGGCGTGACCTCCAGGAGCACCGGGGTCTTCTCCGCAGAGTCGTCAGCCTTGCTGTTGTTGTTCGTGAAGGGCAGTTTCATACGGTTCTTCCCTTTCCTCGTGGCATGTCCACGTGCTCAGTCTCTGTTCTTCGTGTGGGTCGGCGTTCCGTTCGCGCATGGAGCGTTGCGCCATGAGGCGGCACTCGTGTGGGAGAGGTGGGTGACGTCATCGCTGGCCCTCTCGCCCGCCGGGCCGCCACTCGATGACGTCGGCCTCCTCCGGCGTGGCCTCGATGCGGACGGGGAACCTTCCTCCGCGCGCGAGAAGGAGCCCGTCGCCCCTCGGGCACGAGAGCAGCCACCGCTGCAGGTCGGCTGGCAGGTCGAACGCGTCGCCGACGGTGGAGATGGCGGCTGCGTCCTGCTGGAGGAGCAGCTTGAACGCGGCGTTCTGCAGGAGCGCCCTGCCGGAGTGGCCGGTGATGGCCCGGGAGGTGTCCTCGGAGAGGAGGTCCTGCACGTCCTGGGTGATGAACTGCAACCCCAGGCGGTGCTTCCGCGCGCGCTTCGCCATCGAGACCATGAACGCCGCGCCTTCGGGGTGCTGCATGATCGACCACACCTCGTCGACGACAAGCAGGCGGGGCTTCGGGTTCTGTGCGGCCGCGGCCCAGACGGTCTCGGTGCAGACCATGGCGGCTGCGGGACGCAGCTCGGGTTCCAATAGGCGCAGGTCGAAGACCGTCACCAGCGCCTCGTTGGTGAGCAGGTCGTCTCCCTCGTCGGAGAGCAGGTGCCGGAGGCTGCCGGTGGCGAACGGTCTCAGGAGCCGCGCCAGCACCTCGTCCTCGCCGTCCTGCAGGTAGGCGTAGAAATCCCTGAAGCCGGTGCGCTCCCTGGGCTCGGCGTAGTAGCCCGCGAGGGCGTGGTCGAGGGCGGCCCGGCGCTCGGCGCTGAGCCGCTCGCCGACCATCACCTCGATCAGGCGCCGGAGGCTGCCGATGCGGAGCAGGAGCTCCTCGGCGTCGCCTTGATTGATGACGAAGGGGTTCATGCCCTGCCCGGGAACGCCGGGGGAGAGGACCCGCCCGCCCGCCGCGCGTGCCATGTCGGCGTACTCGCCCTCCGGGTCGATGACGTAGGCCGTGATCCCCCTCGTCAGCCCCCGCAGCACGCCGAGCTTGGTGGAGAACGACTTCCCGCTGCCGGAGCGCGCCAGCACGGCTGTGTTGGCATTCAGGTGGGTGCCGTCCCACGGGTCGTAGACGACGGGCGAGCATGCGCGCAGGTCGATCCCGTACAGTGTGCCGCTGCGGGTGTCGAGGTCGGGCGGAGAGAAGGGGAAGAGGCGGGCTATGGACGACGTGTCCAGGCTGCGCCACTCGGCGACCGCGTTCATGGCGATGGGCAGCGTCGAGAGCATGCCCACGCGCTGGCGGAACGGGAGGACATCGAGCTTGCCGAGGGTCGCGGCGAAGTGGGCCCTCGCCCGCTGGGTCATCTCCTTGAGCGCGGCCTCGTCGTTCGCGTGCAGCGTGATGGACAGCGACGAGTGGAAGAGCCGCTCGCGCCCGCGCTGCACCTCGTCGCGAAGGCGGGTGATGTCCTCCAGCGCGATCTCGGCCTCAGGGGACATGGTGCGTCCCCTGCGCAGGGAGAGCGACTGTGCGGACTCGAAGCGTACCTTCTGCCACTCCAGGGTGCGGGCGGCCTGCTCGGCGGGTATGGGTCCGAGGTGGATGGCGAGGTCCATGGGCGCGCCTGCGGCCATGAGTCCCTGCAGGAACCCGGGAGCGAGGGCGCGGGGCCAGCGGCCGAGGTGCAGCGAGCGGGTGAGATGGCCGCCCACGCGCACCTCGCGCCGGTTGACCGTGACCTCCACGCGCTCGTCCTCGTCGCGGTCCGCCGGTGAGCCTCCGAGGGCCGATGCCAGCAGGAACAGCCGCAGGGGGCGGCCCGTGAGCGGATGGACCGATAGGCCCGCCTTGCCCAGCAGGCCGCGCAGGTCGTCGGCGCGGCCGGACTGGCAGACGGCGTAGAAGCGCCGGTCGAGGATGCCGTCGCGGCGTTCCAGTGTTGTGAGCAGGCCGCGGAGCGAGTCCGCCGCCGCCCGCGTCTGCGGGGGCAGGTCACCGGGCTCGGCCTCGCGTAGCCGCTCCCGCATGCGGCTGAGGTCGGGCGGGTGCTGGCGGATGAGGAGCTGGACCGGGAAGTCGAGGGCATTCAACGCGCCCGCGAAGGCGCCAAGCTTGGGCTCGTCCAGCTCGAGGCCCATGACCTCGAAGACGCCGAGCTTCACGCCGTCGATGCGTACGGGGCCGTCGTCCTCCAGGTGGGAGAGCATGAAGCAGAGCGGCAGCGGCAGCGGCGGTTTGACAACGTGCTCCCTGGGCTGCTCGCTGGCGCTGGACGTTCGGTGCAGGAGGCGGCGTGCCGTGTGCGTCGTTCGGTGCACGAGGCGCTCCGCGATACGCTTTGTTCGGCGCAGGAGGCGTTTCGCAACGTGCCTCGTTCGGTCGATCAGTTTTCGCATGGTGGTGTTCCTTCCTTATCGGCTCTGTCGGCCTGCGATCCGTGCGTATGGGGCTAGGGGATGGGGACGATGCCGCTGCGCAGGACGAGGGCGATGGCCTTTGCCGAGAGGACGACGACGAGGCCGATGAGCGCCCCTGCGACGGCGTTGCGCGCGCGACCCGCGTTCCGGGGCTCGCTCCCCTCGGCCATGAGGACGAAGCCCGCCCAGACGACCGCGAAGAGGGCGAGCCCTGCTGCCGCGTACGCCATCGCGGTCAGCACGCCGTCGAAGGCCGCGAGCATCGTCTCCTCCTCGTGGCTCCCCCCCGCGGCGGCCGCGCCCCCGCCCCGGGGCCCCGCGGCGAGCGCGGCCACCCTCCCAC
>MPMJ01000041.1 GCA_002238425.1 SAR202 cluster bacterium bin16
GGGAGACGATGGGCGCCGCCCGCGTGACCGTCACCGTGTAGGTCTTCGTGGTGCTGCCGTTCTCGGCGGTGACCTTCACGGTGATGGCGTTCGCGCCCAGCGAGAGCGCGATGGCGCCGCTCGCACTGCCGCTCGTCACCGCCGTCAGGCTCGACCCCTTGCCCACCTCCACCGTGGCGTTGGAGTCGCTCGTCGTCGGGGTGATCTTCACGTGCGTCCTGTCGTTCTCCGCCGACGCCGTGTAGGCCGTGGTCGCCGCCGCGAAGGTCGAGGGGCTCAGCGTCAGCGCGCTGAACGTCCCCGAGGCGCTCGTGCTCGAGCTCGCCGTCAGGCCGGACAGGTCCGCGTCGCTGGACGCCGTCCGCGGCGCCGTCAGGCTCAACTGCACCGTATCGCCGACGGACCAGCCCAGGCCGGTGTTGGACCAGCTTGCCTGAGTGTCGCCAGCGGCGACGGTCGCGTCTGCAAGGGGGAACTGGTTGTTGCCGACGTTCAGCGTCAGGGCCGACTTGAGGCCCGCGGGGATTGCCGTGTTGAGTTTGAACAAGAGTAAACCGGTGGAGGGAATTACACTGATTCTTGTGACCTCATAGACGATTCCCTGGTAGGTGAAGTCATTGTCCGTGAGTGCCGCCGCGCATCCCCCTTGGCTACCAGCTACGCAACCGAAGTTATTGCCGCTATCAACCGCCGTCAGCGTGGTGGACCAGACGGTGGTGGTCTGGGCCTGGGCGGGCTGTGCGCCGGGCGCAACGAAGACCGCCAGCGCAACCAGCGCGGCGGCCAGGAGGAGGAGCGGGGAGCGTGGGAGGAAGGAGGCGCGCATCATGCCGCGCCTCCCTGCCGGGGAGAGGAGGGGACTAGAACATTTATTCGGGGGGGGGGGGGGGGGGGGGGGGGGGGGGTGGTGGGTAACGGGCATGGCCGCCCTCAACAGGCGGCGCGCCTTGCTGTCGTCGCTTCCGGTGTCGAACATGGCTATCGTGACCTCCCAATCAGCAACGGTCTGCTTCATCGGTCCGGATGGCTCGCCAACCCCGGCGGCGGAGCGATTGCTTGCATCTCCTTACACAGGCTCGGCGGCGGCCCGTGTCTCCCTTCGGAGCGGGAACATACAGACCCAGCAGAAACTATACCCAATTATCTATCGCCTCTACGTGGTTTTCAACCCTTCTTTTGTGGAAAGTAGTATATAATTCTCTGAAGACCCCCCAGTGTGAGGAGGCTCCGCCGCAAGCTGGACGACGATGCGGACAACCCCAGGCACATCATCACCGAACCCCGCGTCGGCTACCGGATGGCGATGGGGGAGGGGAAGGAACCGCCCACAACTCCCTAGCAGCCGATGGGATGGTAAGCAGGCTCCGCCTACAGGGCCAACGTGAAGGAAATCGTGAAGGTTCTTGATTTTATCAAGTCTGGTGGAGCCGAGGGGACTCGAACCCCTGACCCCCTGCTTGCAAAGCAGGTGCTCTCCCAACTGAGCTACGGCCCCACGTGTGAGTTCAGGATACCATCCCGCGCCTACGGCGAACCGATGCCCGGCAGCGACAACCCTTCCATCGTCTCCTGCACGACGCTGAAGCGCTCGAACGGCGGCATGAAGTACGCCCCCGCGATGCGTCCGGAGAGCTCCGCCAGCAGTTCCCGGCTGAGCGCGATGCCCTCCTTGCCCCCCGCGTCGCCCCGGTATTCGGCGAGATCGATGCGCCGCATGACGTCCTCCGGGACAACGATGCCGGGCACCTCGTTGTGCAGGAATCGGGCGTGACGTGCGTTGCGGAGCGGCAGCACGCCCATGATAACCGGCAGCGGGAAGCCGCCCAGCAGCGACCATACACGCTCCACGTGTTCCACCGCGTAGACCGGCTGCGTCAGCAGGAAGTGCGCTCCCGCCTTGACCTTGCGCTCCAGCACGCGGAGCTCCCTGTCCAGGTCCGGCGCGTTGAAGTTCAGCGCCGCGCCGATGAAGAACGATGTCGGCTGTTCGATCTCCCGTCCGTTCGCGTCAACGCCCTCGTTGAACCCCGCCATGAGCCGGATCAGGCCGGACGCCGTCACGTCGCTCACCGCGGTCGCGTACGGGTAGTCACCCGAGAGCGGGACGTCGCCCATCACCGTGAAGACGTTCCGCAGACCCAACGCATGCGCGCCCAACAGGTCCGAGTGCAGCGCCAGCAGGTTGCGATGCCGGATGGCCATGTGCATCACCGCCTCGACGCCCAGCCTCGACTGCACGAGGCTTCCCGTGGCGAGCGCGCTCATCCTCCCCTGCGCACGAGGACTATCCGCAACGTTCACGGCATTGACGCTCCCAACTACACCGCGAAGCTTGTCCAGGGTCCCACTCACGTCGAACCCGCGCGGCGGAGAGAGCTCCACCGTAACGACGAACTCGCCCTGCTCGATACGCTCCGCCAGCCCGGTGGGCCGGATGGCAGGAGTCTCGACGCGTTGCGGTCGTGCCGTCGCCGGAGCAGGCGCGCGCCGCGTCGAAGACTGCAGCACGCCGCGCACCGCGTCCCGGACTGCTGCTATGTGCTCGGGCGTTGTCCCACAGCATCCGCCGACCGCCGCCGCTCCAGCACGCGCGATCTCCCGTGCCGTCTCAGCGAAGTACTCCGGCGGCGCGGCGTATTGGAGCCGACCGCCCACGTAAGCGGGGAGTCCCGCGTTCGGCTGAACGATGAGCGGTGCGCTCGCCAACCCAGCCATGCGTTCGACGACGCTCAGCAGCAGGTCCGGGCCTATGCTGCAGTTCGCGCCGAACGCGAGCAGCTCCGCATCGTTGAGCGCCGCGACAACGTCCTCCGGCGCATCCCCGCCCGGCGTGAGGCCGTCGCCCGTGAAGGTCATCTGAGCGATGACCGGCAGTTCAGAAACGGAGCGCACTGCCTCTATAGCGAGCTTGAGCTGCGCCAGTGAAGTGAACGTCTCCAGGAGGATGAGGTCCACCCCAGCGTCGGAGAGCGCCGAGGCCTGCTCCGCGAACACGTTGCTGGCAGACGCCGGGGAGAAGAGACCGGCGCCGGTGCTGTCCGGTGGCAGCGGCCCCATGGAGCCCGCCACCCACACGTTCTGGCCGTGCAGACGCGCCGCTTCCTTCGCCAGTGCGACTCCGGCGCGGTTCAGCTCTTCGACGCGGGAGGCCATCCCGTGCATGCCGAGCTTGGCCGCATTCGCACCGAACGTGTTCGTCTCCAACAGTTCCGCGCCCGCGCGAAGGTAGGAGAGATGCACGCCCTTCACGACATCGGGTTGTTCGACGTTGGCCGGTTCCAGCAGCGCAGCCGTCAGGCCGTGTGCGTACAACTGGGTGCCGGTGGCGCCGTCGCATAGCAGCAGGCCACGGGATAGGCGTTCAGAGAGCGAGAAATCCATGAGCAGGGAACCTCTGAAGATTGTACCAGCGCCACCCTGCTGCCGTTGTGCGGAGCATGCCGGACGGCTATCCTGCGCCCTCCATGACAGGCCCGGACCTCACGATACTCAACTGGCTTCTGGCCGCCTCGCCGGTCGTCCTCCTCGTGGTCGCCATCATCTGGCTGAACTGGAGCGCGCCGCGCGCAGGAGCCGCCGCCTGGCTGCTCGCCCTCGCCCTGGCGCTGCTCATCTTCGGCGCCGCGAGAGACCACGTCGCCATCGCAAGCGCCAAGGGACTGAGCCTCGCAGTCTTCGTTCTCACCATCGTCTGGACGTCCGTATACCTGTTCAACATGGTGGACAAGCTGAAAGGCATCGACGCCATCGGGCGGACGATGGCCATGCTCGCCAGCGACCGCCTCGTGCAGGCGCTGCTCATCGGGTGGGGTTTCTCCAGCTTCATCCAGGGCATCACCGGCTTCGGAGTGCCCGTGGCCGTCTCCGCTCCGCTGCTCATCATGCTCGGCTTCCCGCCCGCCCGAGCCGCCGCTATGGCGCTCGTCGGGCACGGCTGGGCCGTGACGTTCGGTTCGATGGGCTCGTCCTACTACACCATCCAATTGGTGACCGGCATCGAGGGCGAGGTCATCGCGCCTCACATGGCATTGCTGTTCGCACCCATCATCGTCGCGAGCGGGATGCTGGTGGCGCACATACAGGGCGGGATGAGCGCGCTACGGCGAAGCCTGCCGATAGTCGTCATTGCCGGCGCCTTCATGGCCGCGGCGATGTACGCGCTCGCGTGGGGCGGCGCGCCCCAGATCGCGTCCACCGTCCCGGGCATCCTCGGCATGGTGGTGCTTGCCCTGCTCTCCCGCACCCCGCTCCTGCGCGCCGCGCCGCAGGCAGAAGCGGCTCCCGAGGTGCCGCCCGCCGGGGCAGCGGACGAACCCGACGCCCGGCCCATGCCGTTCATCCTCGCCTTCATGCCCTACCTGCTCCTCATCACGCTGAGCGTCATATCGCAGATCGGCCCGGTGAAAGAGGCGGTGCGCAACATACTCTGGGGACTCGACTACCCCGCGTTCGAGACCGCCCAGGGATTCGCCGTCGCCGCCGCGAATGACTACGCGCCGATACGCATCCTCAACCACCCGGCCCCGCTCATCTTCTTCAGCATCGTGATCAGCGCGATCATCTACGTCCTCGCCAAGCGGTGGCGGAAGGGCGTCGCCTGGGAGGCGATGAAGCTGACGTACGGACAGAGCCTCGGCTCCACCATCGGTGTGACGACGATGGTGATGATGGCCGTCGTTATGGCGGACACCGGCATGACCGTGCTGCTCGCGCGGGGCATCGCGAACGCCTCCGGCCCGCTCTTCCCGTTCGTATCGCCGTTCATCGGCCTGCTGGGCTCGTTCATGAGCGGCAGCAACACTAACTCGAACGTCATGTTCGGGCTGCTCCAGCTGGAAACAGCGAGGGCGCTCGACATCGGGACCGTGACCATCTCCAGCATCCAGTCGATCGGGGCGTCCGTCGGCAGCCCGATGGCGCCGGCGAAGGTGCTCGTCGGCGCGGCGGTCGTCGGTCTCGCGGGGAAGGAGCGGGACATCTTCCGCATCGTCATCCCCTACATCCTCGGGCTCGTCGTCCTCGCCGGCATCGAGGCCATCATCATCATCGAACTGCTGCCCGCGCTATCGAGGTAAGCCATGCTTTCAGCCGCCACGAAACGCAAACTCCGCCACGTCGTCCTCGCGGGGACGATCGTCAGCTTCCCTCTGCTCTACCTCGGCCCCGTAACGCTGGAGGAGGCCGCGGTGACGATGGCAGGGCTCGCCGTGGGCATCGTGACCGCGGTGCTCGCCTGGTTCGCCTTCTAGGAAAAGGAACACTCGATGACGAACGCACAGCCTGATAGAAGCTCCCAGAGCCAGTTTGGACGGCTCGCAGGAGCCTACGGCGCGAGCAAGACCCACGCACAGGCAGGCGCGCTCGCATCTGCCGGGTCCATGCTGAGCGACCGCCGCTACGGGACCGCCATGGACATCGGCGCGGGGCCCGGCTTCACCGCGTTCGCCGTCGCCGGCCGCTGTGACCGCGTCATCGCGACCGACGTGACGCCGGAGATGCTGGAGCAGGCGCGGTCGCTGCGCAGTGAACGCGGGGCGCCACAGACGGAGCTGATGCTGACGGCAGCGGAATCCCTGCCCTGCCGGGACGGCAGCCTCGACCTCATCACCTGTCGAACAGCCGCGCACCACTTCCTCAACGTCGATGCCTGGTTGACCGAGGTGCACCGTGCGCTGGCGCCGGGCGGGGAACTCATCCTCATCGACACCATCTCACCGGATGACACGGAAGCCGAGACCTGGATGCACGGTATCGAGATCTGGCGAGACCCTTCCCACGTACGGAACCCCACCCAGGCGGAATGGCTGAGCGCTATCGAACGCGCAGGCCTGCGTGTTGTCGAAACCGCGCTGTCGCGCGTCGACCTCGAGTACCCCGATTGGACGGAGCGCGCGGGGATGCCGGAGGAGGAGGCCGCTCGATTGGGGCAGGCGCTGAGGGATGCGCCCGCGTCAGCGGCGCAAGCCTTCGGCATCACGCCCAGGGCGGACGGCCTGATCGAGTTCTACTGGCCGATTCTGAGCGTCAAGGCGGTCAAACCGTAGTGCGTTAGTCTATCCCGCGCAGCACGCGCTGCGCTGCCGCGACCCCCGCGCCTGCCTGCGTCTCGTAACCCTGTTCGCCGATCGCCTCTTCCAGCGCGCCGAGCACGGTGAGCACGTTGGGGCCGGTGCTGTTGTGGCCCATCAATCCGATGCGCCATGCCTTGCCTGCAAGCGCCCCTAGGCCGCCGCTCAACTCGATGTTGTGGCGGTCCAGCAAGTAACGGCGCGCCTGCGCCTCGTCGATCTCCTCCGGAGCGTGGACGGCGGTGAGACTCGGCAGTTGCACTTCCGGGTCAGCCACGACGTTCAAGCCCATCGCGTGCAGTCCGGCGCGTAGCGACTCTCCATTCCTGATGTGACGCTCCCATCGCGCCTCCACTCCCTCCTCCGCGATCAACCGCAGCGCCTCGCGCAGCGCGTAGATCATGGAGATGGGCGCGGTGTGATGGTACGCGCGTCGGTCCCAGTAGCTGCTCAACTCAGTGAGGTCCAGATAGAAGCTCCGGACCTTTGTCGTGCGGCTCTGCAGCGTCTCCACTGCTCGTGGGCTCAGCGTCAGCGGCGCGAGTCCCGGAGGCGCGCCGATGCACTTCTGCGTGCAGCTGTAGCAGACGTCGACGCCCCACTCGTCCACGTGCAACTCCACGCCGCCGAGCGAGGTAACCGCATCCACTACCAGCAGCGCACCGGCCTCATGCGCAACGTCCGCTATCTCCTTGATCGAGGTGGCCGCGCCCGTGGATGTCTCCGCGTGGACCACGCCGACCGCCTTCACCTTCCCTGCCCCCGCGAGCGCCTCCCGCACGCGCTCCGCATCCACAGCCTTCCCCATCTCATGCTCGACCGCGATGACGTTCGCTCCGCTCCGCTCCGCAATCTCCCCCAGCCGCTGTCCGAAGTAGCCGTTGATAGCGACAACGAACGTATCGCCCGGCTCGATGATGTTCACCATCGCGGCTTCCATCCCGGCGGTGCCGGTGCCGGAGATCGGCAGCGTCACCGGGTTCTCCGTCCGGAAGACGTAGCGCAGCAGCGAGCGTACGTCGTCCATCACGGCGAGGAAGTTCGGGTCCAGGTGTCCAACGAGCGAGGACGCCATCGCCTGCAGTACGCGAGGGTGCACGTTGGATGGGCCTGCTCCCATGAGCAGCCGGTATGGAGGCATGAAGCCGGCGGTGTCTTGCGTCATACGGCATTCTCGACAGTGTGGGATATGCCCGGCGCGAGGCGGGTGCCCTGGCGCAAGGCGGAATGCATTATAGCAACACCTCTCTTGCCGGAGAAGAATCTGGCGGCGTTTCTAACTGAAGTTTGAGAATTACCTACAACATGTTGTGGGTGCACTCATCGCCTTTCCGCCCTGTTGCGATGGCAGTCCGCGCTTCCATGATTAGCGCCCTGCCGAGGCAGCCCTTGGAGCCGCATAAACCCGATTGAATGCTAGGCAAACGCATTGATTCTGTTTTAGACAACGTCTAACGTTTTTCCTTGCAACGCTTCCTGATAGGAGCGCGCAGCGCGGAGGCACAGACCAATCCTATGTCCGCCAGCAGCCACATATACCACGAGCCGGTGATGACCGCCCAGGTCCTTGCCGGGCTCGCTGTGAGGCCCGGCGGAGCCTACGTCGACTGCACGCTCGGCGACGCAGGGCACGCCACTGCCATCCTCGAGGCGTCCGCCCCGGACGGGCGCGTCCTCGGGCTCGATGCCGACCCTGAGGCCATCTCCCCGGCATCCGAGCGCCTGCGCCGTTTCGGCGACCGCGTGATCGTCGTCAACGCCAACTTCGGCACGGTCGCGTCGCAGGCGCATGCCCACGGCTTCGTGCCCGCCGACGGAGTGCTGTTCGACCTCGGACTCTCCTCCCGCCAGCTCGACTCGGAGGAGCGCGGGTTCAGCTTCCGCCGTTCCGCCCCGCTAGACATGCGGTTCACGCCGGAGGGCACCTCCGCCGCGGACCTCGTCAACGGTCTGCCGGAGCAGGAGCTCGCGGACCTCATCTACACGCTCGGCGAAGAGCGACGCTCGCGCCGCATCGCGCGCGCCATCGTTGCAGTGCGTCCGCTGACCGACGCCGCAGAGTTGGCGGAAGTCGTCGCTCGCGCGTCCGGCTACCGCAGGGGGCGCACCCACCCGGCCACGCGCACCTTCCAGGCGCTCCGCATGGCCACGAACGACGAACTCGGCAACCTCCGGCGCGGACTCAGCGAGGCGGCGTCCGTCCTGAATACCGGGGGACGCCTCGTAACGATCGCCTACCACTCCCTCGAAGACCGCGAGGTCAAGCGTTTCGTCAACAGCGGCGAGGTCCGCCCCGTGATGAAACGCGTCCTGAAGCCGGACTCCGATGAGATATCCCGCAACAGGCGCAGCCGCAGTGCGCGGATGCGCGTTGCTGAACACGTGTGAGTTGGAAGGGGACAGATGACAAACTCTCGTGAACAGCTCTACGCCGCCATAGATGTCGGCACGACCAAGGTCGTCACACTCGTCGCGAAGGCCGATATGGAAGGCGGAATGGATGTCGTCGCCCAGGGGCACGCGTCTTCCGCCGGCATGCGAAAGGGCATGGTCGTCAACCCTGACGCCATGAAGGAGTGCATCCGGCAGTCGGTCCGTGAGGCGGAGAAGACGCTTGGGCGCAAGCTGCCCGCGGTCATCGCCGGGGTTACCGGCAGCCACCTCCACTCGCACAACGAGAGCAGCAGCGGCGAAGAGGACAGCGTCATCCCGGAAGACGGCTACTTCACCCGGTCCACCGTCGACGGGTTGGTGCAGGCGAGCGCCCACAACCCCATCGGCATGCGGGTGATCCAGACCGTCCCGCGATCGTTCGAAGAAACGCACGTCATCATGGGCGACTCGGTGCCCATCGACACGCTCACCGCCACCCTGTCCGGAGCGGGCGTCACCCTTCGAGGGCTCGTCCCGGAGCATCTGGCCAGCGGCGAAGCCGTCCTGAACCCCGAGGAACGTGTCCTCGGCGTTGTCCTTGCAGACATCGGGGGCGGCTCCACGGATATCGTTGTCTACAGGGAAGGGTCGGTCTGGTACACCACCAGCATCCCCATCGCAGGGCAACACTTCACCACCGACGTCGCAACCGGACTGGGCTTGCTGCCCATCGCCGCGGAGCACGCCAAGATCGTGAAGGGATCAACCTGGTTCGAGCACCTGACCGAGAGGGACACGGCCGACGTGAAGCCGGCGCTGAGCAGCACCGCTATCCCCGTTCACCTCAAGAAGCTCAACCGTCTGCTGCACGACCGGGCCGTGGAACTCGTGCGCATGATGATGTACCGCCTCGCCTCCAACGGCATGGTGCACATCCCCTCAGCCGGCATCGTGCTGACGGGCGGCTCCTCGGCTCTGCCCGGATTGACGGACATCGTTGCGGACTATGGCAAATGCCCGGTTCGCATCGGGTCCCCTTCCTCCACGCTGGGGTTGCCGGACGAGTTGCTGAACCCAACCTACTCCACAGCCGTGGGCCTGGTGCTCTGGGCCATCCGGCAACGACACATCAATACGCTCCCGGAGTCCAGGTACATCGGGTCATCCCCACCGCGGTCCGGCGGCTGGCTCTCCCGGTTCAAGTCGAAGCAACCGACGGAAGTGAGCGTATGAAACGACCAAACAGACCATTCCCGCAGCGGGAATAGAGGGCAACAGAGCGGATGAGGCGTCCCAAAGGCGACAGACAACACCACCAGTCCAACGAGGACCAGGCAAAGGGGTAACGGTTATGACCATGGAACTGTTTGGCAACGAGCAGAAGGCGGACATCGACGGCATCGCGCGCGTCAAGGTCATCGGCGTAGGCGGCGGGGGCTGCAACGCCGTTAACCGCATGTACCGCGAGCGCGTCCCGCACGTCGAGTACCTCGCCGTGAACACGGACGCTCAGCACCTCGTGCGACTCGACGTGCCCGTCAAGATACGCATCGGCGACACGATCACGCGCGGCCTCGGCGTTGGCGGCGACCCTGAGATCGGGCGCATCGCAGCGGAAGAGTCCCGCGAAGAGATCTACGAATTGGTCCGCGGCGCCGACATGCTGTTCATCGCCAGCGGCATGGGTGGCGGTACCGGCACCGGCGCAGCCCCCGTCGTTGCCGAGGTTGCCCGGGAGACCGGCGCGCTCACCATCGCAGTCGTAACCAAGCCCTTCCGGTTCGAGGGCCGCAAGCGCGGCAAGAACGCCGATGACGGACTTGCCCGCCTGCGCGAGGCGGTGGACACCCTCATCGTCGTCCCGAACGACCGCCTCGGCGCGATGTGCGACGACGACCTCTCAGCCGAGGACGCCTTCCGACTGGCCGACGACGTGCTCCGCCTTGGCGTCAAGTCCATCGCAGAACTGGTGACGGTCCCCGGCGAGATCAACCTCGACTTCGCCGACGTCAAGACCATCATGACGGGCGCAGGCCCCGCCTGGATGTCCATCGGCTCCGCCCACGGCGAGAACCGGTCCATCGAGGCCGCCAAGAGCGCCATCCACAGCCCGATGCTGGACGTCAACATCGAAGGCGCACGCGGCGTTCTCCTCAACATCACGGGCGGCACCAACATGACGCTCAAGGAAGTGCAGCGCGCGGCCGACGTCATCGCCAACTCCGTCGACCCGGACGCCAACATCATCTTCGGCATGGTGACGGACCCCCAGATGGAAGACGAGATGTGCGTCACCATCATCGCCACCGGCCTCCCGAGCATCGAGCAGATGAGCCTGAACGACGACGGCATCGCCGAGTTCCTCCGCCGCGCCATCAGCGACGAAGCGGACTTTGACCTGCCGCCGTTCCTGCGCCCGAGCAACCGCCAGGCATCCTAGGCAACCCTTAGGCAACCAGCTCCGCTGCTCGTCCCCCACGGCGGCGGAGCGCGGAGCAGGTTTCCCCAGGCTCGCTCCGCAGGTATCGCGATCCAAGGCCCCCGTGAGGTTCACCTCCGGGGGCCTTCGCATGTCCGGCCATTCATCGGTAGGAGGATTAACGCAATATGTGCTACCGCCATAAGGGCATTCCCCGACAACTGGTAGAATCTCTGAAATTGCCTATTGACTTTCCGCGCTGGTTGAAAAAGAATAGCGCCTGTCAGCGAAAGGGCTTTATCTTGTAGCCCGTGCACCTTAAAATCCCCTATATTGTTGTCCGAGGCACGGAACGAGCCTTCCTCGATGGAAACTCGGACCGATTCCAGCCAGCGAGTTCGCGATGCACTGTCCAAACTGTGGAGACCCAAACACTCGGGTAACCGACTCCCGGGACACCGGCCAGGACATCCGCCGCCGCCGGGAGTGCGGGCGCTGCGGAGTGCGCTTCACCACATACGAACGCATCCAGCACGCCACGCTCCAGGTCATCAAACGCGATGGGCGGCGCGACGAGTTCGATCCGCAGAAACTCCTCCGCAGCATCCGGCTCGCCTGCACCAAGCGTCCTCTGCCAACAGGCGCCATCGAGAAACTCGCCAGTGAGATCGAGAACGACCTGCAGGACCTGGGCAAGGCTGAGGTTCCCGCTTCCGTCATCGGCGACCTTGCCCTCGAACGCCTGCGCCAGCTCGACCCCGTCGCCTACGTCCGGTACGCCAGCGTCTACCGCGACTTCGACACACTGGACGGGTTCATTGAAGAGATACGCGAATATCAGGCAGCGGGCGGCCTGACCCCGGAGCAGGAGGTCAGCCAGCTCTCCCTCATCCCCAACGAGTTCGCCGTTCCCACCAAGCGCACCGGTCGGCGGGGCCGCAGGCCCAGCATGACGCAGCCGCTTCACGGCAGCGCCGCCGGCACCGGCTAAGCATCTTCCCCACAGCCTCGGACAGCGATTATCAACGCATTCGTACTCCGGCTCTCGAGCCGGGGTGACCGGAAGTGCGCTCTCCCCTGCGCTCTTCCACGTCTCCCTCCTCCGCAGGCCCCTCTCGACGCGCCACGGGAGCGGGCCATCGGGCCCCGTTGGGTTTATCCCGCGGGGCCCGCCCTGTTTAAACCGCTATAATCATCAACGCACCCCCGCAGGGACACCCAACTATGAACGCACGCCCGCGCATCGCGATAACCCTCGGCGACCCCACCGGCATCGGCCCGGAGGTCGTCGCAAAGGCGCTCTCCCAACCGGACCTGGAAACAGACTCCGCGCTGTTCGTCGTCGGCTCTCCCACCGTGCTCGACCGCGCGTTAGACCTCGTTGGCAGCGACCTCCGTGCCCGAAGCGTCGACGGCACTGACGAGGCCGTGTCGGCCGGGCATGTGAACGTCATCTCTCCGCACGACGACGACGGCCTCCCCTCCCCGCCCTACGGCGAGGCCGCGCCTCCCTGCCCACCGGCGAGCTCTCGCCGCGCGCCGGAGCCGCTGCTGTCGAATGGGCATCCGCCGCGGCCCGTCTCGCGATGGAGGGAGCGGTGGACGCCATCGCCACAGCCCCCATCAGCAAGGAGGCGGCTCGCCTCGCGGGGCATGAGGATTTCGGGCACCAGGAGATATACCAGCACCTCGCCGGGGTGCCGCGCGTCCTCACCATGCTCCTGACGAACGGCCTCAACGTGGTGCACCTCACCACGCACCACCCGCTCCGCGACGCTGCGCTCTTTGTCACCCGCGAGCGGGTGCTGGAGGCGCTCCGCCTCACGCACGACTTCTTCGCTGCGCACGGCATTCTGGAACCACGCATCGGCGTCGCGGCGCTGAACCCGCACGGAGGCGAGGCCGGGCTCATCGGCTCAGAGGAGATCGGGGAGATACGTCCCGCCGTCGAAGACGCGAACGCGGAGGGCATCGCCGCCACAGGACCCGTTCCCGCCGACTCCGTATTCGGACAGGCCATCGACGGACGCTACGACGCCGTGCTTGCCATGTACCACGATCAAGGGCACATCGCCGTCAAAGTGCACGACTGGGCGGCGAGCATCACGCTCAACATTGGCCTGCCGTTCCTCCGCACCTCGGTCGACCACGGCACCGCGTTCGACATCGCAGGCAAGGGCATCGCCGATGCGACGGGCATGGTCGAGGCCATCCGCTACGCAGCGGAGGTCTCGCGCACTGGCCGCCTCCCTTCCCCTCGCGACCCGGCATAGTCGCTCACGAGCGTCGTCGACACCTCCACGGGTGCTATACTCTCAACACGCGCCAGCATGGAGAACACGCTGGCGCGTCCTTGTACGAGGAGGATTGCGGTGCGCGTCGGGTTCGCGGGCGGCGGAGTGATGGCCGAGGCGATGTTCAGCAGAGCTATCGCCTCCGGGCTGTGCACTGTCGGCGACATAAGCGTCGGCGAACCGGTGCCTGCCCGCCGCGACGACATCGCGGAGCGCTACGGCATCGCCGTCCACGCGGACAACGCACCGGCGATCGAGGATGCCGAGATCGTCGTCATCGCGGTCAAGCCGCAGCACATCAGCCACGTCTACCACGACCTGCACGGAGCGCTCGGTGCTGAGCAGACCGCGCTCTCCATCGCCGCCGGCGTAACGATAGGCTCACTCGCCGCGGGGCTGAGCCACGACCGCATCATCCGCGTCATGCCGAATACGCCCGCTCAGATCGGCGCGGGCATGTCCGTCTGGACCGCGACGCCTGGAGTGCCGGACGCCGCTCAGGATGCAGCAGCCTCGCTCCTCGCAACGCTCGGACGTGAGTGGCGCGTCGACAGCGAGGACTATCTCGACATGGCGACCGCTGTCTCCGGAAGCGGCCCCGCATACGTCTTCGCGTTCATCGAGGCGCTCACTGAGGCTGGCGTCTTCGTCGGCATGCCGCGCGACATGGCGCAGACACTGGCCGTCGAGACTACGCTCGGCTCCGCCCGGCTCGCGAGCGAGTCCGGCGAAGCGCCCGCCATCCTCCGGGAGCGGGTCACGTCGCCCGGCGGCACTACCGCGGCGGCGTTGCAGGAACTGGAGCGCAGGGGCTTCAAGAGCGCCCTCATCGAGGGAGTGACCGCCGCATTCCATCGCTCGCAGGAGCTCGGAGGTAAGCGTTGAAAGCTCTGGCCCTCGCCATCATCCAGGTCCTCCTGCTGGCGATACTCGCGCACGCGCTCCTCTCCTGGCTCATCATCGCGGGCGTCCGGAACGATGTTGTCGTGCGCCTCTACCAGACTATCGGCAACGCTTTGGACCCGCTCTACCGGCCGCTGCGGCGGGTTATCCCCACGGCGGGGATGCTGGACCTCACGCCGCTGGTTGCCATCATCGTGCTCATCATCCTTCAGAGGGCTATCGCCAGCCTCGGCTGAGCGGCGTACACGCGCAGGACGCACCGGTGCGCGCTGCGGCCTATAATGGCCGCTCACTCATGGCCACAGCCATCGTCTCCGACTCCAGCGTCTCCCTGCCTGCGGACATAACACGCGGGCTGCCGCTGTTCCTTGCACCGCTGGAGGTCCGCATCGACGGGCGGGTCTATGCCGATGGCGTCGACATCGCCCCGGCAGAGTTCTACACACGCCTGAAGTCGAGCACCGAACTGCCCACGACCGCCGCTCCGCCGCCCGGCGCGTTCCTGGACGCCATCCGGCGCGCTGGTGAGGCTGCGGACGAAGTCGTCTGCATGACGATCTCTTCCGAGTTGAGCGCGGCGCACAGCGCGGCGGCGGAGGCCGTCCGGCTCGCGGAGACCCAACTCCCGCACCTCAGCGTGACGCTGGTCGACTCGCGGAGCGCGGGCGCGGCGCAGGGCCTCATCGCGCTCGACGCTGCGCGATCCGCCGCCGCCGGCGCATCCATGAGCGACGTGCTGGCCCGCATGGAGCGGCGCATAGGCGATACCCATTTCATCGGCTACCTGGACACGCTCTACTACCTCTGGCGCGGCGGACGCGTGCCGAGGCTCTTCATGTGGATGGGGAGCGTCCTGAACCTCAAGCCGGTCCTGCAACTCTCCGCAGGACGCATCGGCTTGGTGGAACGTCCCCGTACCGAGGCGAAGGCGCTCGCGCGCCTGACCGCCATCGCCGCTGAACGCACCGCCGGACACCCCACGCGCGCAGCCGTGATGCACGCCATGGAGCCGGAGAAAGGGGCGATGCTCGCGGAGCAGCTGCGAGCGCGGCTGCACATCGAGGAACTCCTCATCACGGAGTTCACGCCTGCCATCGGCGCCCACACGGGCCCCGGCCTCGTCGGCTGCGCCTTCCATCTGGTTGATTGAGGACACCGCATCCGCTCCTGCGCCCTGTGATACGCTAACGCGACTCCCGGCAAGTGAGGCAGCGCGACATGACCACTGTGCGAGTTGAACAAGGCGACATCACCCAGTCCGACGCCGACGCGATCATCGTCAACCTGTTCGAGGGGGTAACGACACCGGGCGGCGGGACCGGCGCGGTGGACGCCGCGCTGGACGGCGCGCTCTCGGCCCTCATCGCGGACAAGGAGATCACCGGCAAGCAGGGTGAGACGGCCACCATCCACACGTTCGGCAAGCTGCCCGCCAGGCGCGTCGTCATCGCAGGGCTCGGCAAGCGCGAGAGGTTCAACACGGACGTGGTGCGTTCGGTCTCCGGCGGCGTGGCACGCCGCCTCCGGCAGTTGGGCGCGAAGCGCGCCGCAGTCATCGCGCACGGTGCAGGTATCGGCGGGCTCGACGCGGGTGATTCGGCGCAGGCGACGGCGGAGGGCACACTGCTCGGCCTCTACGAGTTCAAGCGTTACCGCTCGTCCAACGGCAGCAGCGACGACGGCAAGTCGCTCGACGACCTCGTCATCGTCGAACGCGACGAGCACCGCGTGCAGACGCTTGCGGCGGGCGCGGCGAAGGGTACGCTCCTCGCCGAGTGCGCCATCCTCGCGCGCGACCTCGTCAACGAGCCTGCGAACGTCGTCAACCCCGCGCGCATGGCCGAGGTCGCTACCGACGTGGCGAACGACGCAGGGCTCCCCATCACCGTGCTGGGACGCGAGGACATGATGGAGCGCGGGATGGGCGCGATGCTCGCCGTAACGCAAGGGAGCGCCAACGAGCCGCGCCTCATCATCATGGAGTACGCGGGCGACCCGGAGCACCCCGAGAACAACGTCGCCATCGTCGGCAAGGGGATCACCTTCGACTCCGGCGGCATCTCCATCAAGCCTGCGGCAAGCATGTGGGAGATGAAGGGCGACATGAGCGGCGGCGCGTCGGTCATCGGCGCGATGAAGGGCATCGCCGCGCTGAAACCGAAGATCAACGTCTTCGGCGTCGTACCCGCCGTCGAGAACATGCCGTCCGGAACGGCGCAGCGCCCCGGTGACATCATCCGCGCCATGAACGGCAAGACGATCGAGGTCGACAACACGGACGCGGAGGGGCGGCTCATCCTGGCTGACGCCATCTGCTACATCAAGGAAGTCAGGAAGGCGCGCCGCGTCGTGGACATCGCGACGCTCACCGGCGCGGTCGTCGTCGCGCTCGGACACGTCGCAAGCGGCGTCATGGGCACGTCGCAGGAACTCGTAGACTCGGTGCTCTCAGCATCGAAGGCCACGGGCGAGAAGATGTGGCAACTGCCGCTCTTCGAGGAGTACAAGCGGCAGAACCGCTCCGACTACGCGGACGTGAAGAACACCGGTGGGCGTCCTGCGGGCAGCATCACCGCGGCGCTGTTCATCGGCGAGTTCACCGATGGTGTGGAGTGGGCGCACCTGGATATCGCAGGAACGTTCATGTCGGAGCGCGCCGCCGGTCACGTCGTCAAGGGCGCAACGGGCGTCCCCACCCGCACGCTCGTCCGGCTCGTGGAGGACCTGGCAAGGGTCGCCTGAGCGGCGGGTGCCGCTTATGTTACAGCGATCCCCGGCGACCCTCGCCGCCCTCGCGGACGGGGCTTCCCTTCCGCGGGACGCAATTGGCTGACCCGGAGTATCTGCAGCGGCTCGTCGCTGATGCACTCGAACCCGTAGCGCGTGTAGCGGGGCGTGTAGATGCCTTCCATCGGTTCGAGGTCGCCATAGTGCGTATCGCCCTCGCCGAAGAAGCGCGCCTTGCCTGCGAGCACCATCCAGTAGCCGTCCTGATCGTTGTGATAGTGCAGCGCGTTGCCCTGCCCTTTCTCCATGATCTGCACCGTGCTGACCATGCTGTCGTTGTAGAGCAGGTCGTACGAGCGGCCCTTGTCCGGGCCCCGGTCGCGGGCGCCAGGGTCTGCGGCGCCGGGGTAGCTGAACCGTTTCACTTCGTTCGGCATGACCTCATCTCCTCCTGCCTGCCGCTCACGACGCGAGCGAGCCTTCGCGCGCCTGCCCAGGCCTGCTCGCCTGGGGTTTGCCTTCCACAGGCCTCAATTGGCTGACGCGAAGTATCTGCAACGGTTCGTCGTCGATGCTCTCGAATGCGTACCGGGTGTAGCGGGGCATGAAGATACCCTCCATCGGCCCGAGGTCGCCGTAGTGCGTATCGCCCTCCCCGGAGAAGCGCGCTTTCCCGGCGAGCACCATCCAGTAGCCGTCCTGATCGTTGTGGTGGTGGAGTCCGGTGGTCTGCCCCTTCTCCATGACCTGCACGGTGCTGATGACCAGGTGGTTGTACAGGAGGTCGGACGAACGGCCTCTCGTCGGGCCGCGGTCGCGTGCATCAGGGTCTGCGGGGCCCGGGTACCTGAACCGTCTCACCTCTTCTGCCATGGCCTCCTCCCCTCGTGCTGTCGTTCTGCCGCGTTACCCGGAACTATACCCCTCCCTCGTGCATGTGGCACGCGGGTCTATGCCGACGCCTTGCAACGGCGGGGGATGAGGATGTAGGGACCTATGAAGGTCAGGCGGCAGCGCCCCTGCTATTCAGGTGGGTCAACGGCGGAAGCGTCCTGATGCGCACGAAGGCGCTCCATCGTCGACTTCCGGTAGTAGATAAGCATGGACAACGAGAGCCATGCTACGGAGGTCACCGTTGCGAAGACGATGCGCAGGTCCTCTGCGCCGTGGTAAGCCAGGACGATGCCCACGGGAGCTACTATCAGGGCGAGAACCGTTAGAAACCGGCTTAAGCCGGCCGTCATTACCATCCCGTCTCCTCCATACTCCTATCGACCGTGAGGTCGCGCGCCAAGGGGAAAAGCGTACCCGGAGGAGAGGTCATAGTGAACCGGACAAGCATGCGTAAAGCCGCCGCTTCGACGTCCGGGACACGGTTCGGCAGCCTGTCTACGAACCGCTGCTTCGCTGTGTCATACGCTCCTCTGCTACAATGAGCATTCCGTGGTGGGCGTGGTCGAGGGGTTAAGACGCCAGGTTGTGGCCCTGGAGATCGAGGGTTCGATTCCCTCCGCTCACCCCATCTTTCTCCTCTTGTAACCGAGACCCTGCGCATTGACTACTGCCTGCGCCATGAACGTGCGCTCTCCTCTGCACACGCTGGACGCGGAACTCGCAGCGAGCGCCGGTGTCGCCGGAGTCCGCATCGTGGAGGTCAACCCATGAAGGTCTACACCTACTCGGAAGCCCGCCAGCAGCTCGCGTCTGTTCTTGACGCCGCCCAGCAGGACGGTGCGGTCAGGATACGGCGCAGGGACGGTCGCACGTTCGTCCTCCAGTTGGAGACATCGAAGAGTTCGCCCTCGGACGTGGAGGGCGTCGACCTCGGCATTTCCACCAGCGACATCGTCTCCCTCGTACGAGAGAGCCGCTCCCGCTACGCCTGAACATCCGCTGCCCTTCCCCGCCCACGCGCGTTCGCATAGAATCCCGCAGGGCGCGGCGCGCGTCCCTCAACCACTGACCAGGGAAGGTGCAACATGGGCAGGCTGGACGACAAGGTCGCAGTGATCGTCGGAGGCGGCAGGAACATTGGCCGTGCCTCCTCCAAACTCTTCGCCTCCGAAGGCGCGAAGATCGCCATCTTCGACATGGAAGAGAGCCGCGCCGCAGCGGTGACCGAAGAGGTCGCGGAGCAGGGCGGCGAGTGCATGTACGTCGTGGGCGAGGTGCAGAAGATCGACGACGTCAAGAACATGATCGCGAAGGTCGTCGAGCACTACGGCCGCATTGACATCCTCCTGAACTGCGCCGCCATCTCCGACCGCAAACCCATGCTGGAGCTGGACGACGAGGACTACCTGAAGATCATCGAGGTGACCCAGAACGGCACCTACTTCACGTGCAAGTACGTCGCGGAGCAGATGGTGAAGCAGGGCGATGGCGGGGCCATCGTCAACTTCTCGTCCGGCTCTGCGTTCAACGGCAACAAGCAGCGCGTCGCCTACGACATGGCGAAGGGCGCCATCGTGACGCTGACGATGGACATGGCGGTGCAACTGGCGCAGTACGGCATCCGCACGAACGCCATCGCACCAGGCATCACCGGCTCGCAGGTAGGCGGCATGATTGCATTCGAGGACCGGCAGACGAACAACCTCGTCGGCGGTCGCGCAGGCTACCCGGAGGAGCAGGCGAGCGTCGCCCTCTTCCTCGCCAGCGACGAAGCCCGCCACCTCTACGGACAGACCCTCAGGAACGACGGCGGCGGCTCCGTCCTCTAGGCGGAACGCCTCACCCAACTCTCTCCCACGGGAGAACAGAGCAAACAGAGGAGTGTGCGACATGCCGGAAGGCTACGAGCGCGTTGCATCGCGCGACGAAGTGAGCGCGACTGAACTGAAAGTGGTGCAGGTCGGCGAGAACCAGGTCATCGTCACCGAACTGCGGGGCGAGGTCATCGCCTTCGACAACATGTGCACCCACGAGGAGTGCGACCTCTACTACGGCGCCGTAGACGAGGACGACGAGATCGAGTGCGACTGCCACGGCACGCGGTATAACGTGCTCACGGGTGAGGTCACAGCGCCGCCCGCAGAGATCCCGCTCCCCGTCTACGAGGTGAGCGTGGACGACGGCGACGTCTCCATCGGCCCGCGCAAGAACTAGGCCCGCCCAGCGCAATACGCACGCCCGGGAACATCGGGGCTGAAGGAGGCTGCGTGCAGGCCTACCATGTGATCGGAACTGCAGCCCCGCGCGTCGACGGAGTCGCCAAGACGACTGGCGCAGCCCGATACGCCGCCGATACCGACCTGCCGGGCACGCTGTGGATGAAAGCCCTCCGCAGCCCCTACCCGCACGCCCGCATCGTCAGCATCGACACGTCGAGGGCCGAACGGCTCCCCGGCGTTCACGCCGTGCTGACCGGGGCCGACGTCGCGGGCGTCCTCTACGGACGCCGGCTGCGCGATGTCCCGGCGCTCGCCCACGAGCGCGTCCGGTTCGCCGGCGAGCGCGTCGCAGCCGTAGCCGCCACCGACGCCGAGACCGCGCAGCGGGCCGTCGACCTGATGGACGTCGTGTACGAGGAGTTGCCCGCCGTGCTGGAGCCCGAGGATGCCCTCGCCGACGGCGCTCCGCTGCTGCATCCCGATGTGCAGGCCTACCACGGCCTGCCGGCGCCCCTGCCTCAACCTACGAACGCGTTCGTCAGCGACGTGTGGGGCCGTGGCGACCCAGAACGCGGGTTCGCGGATGCCGACCTCGTCGTCGAGGGCGTCTACACCACGCAGCGCGCGCATCAGGCATACCTCGAACCCCACTCGTGCGTCGTCTGGATCGGCGACGACGGCCGCCTGCAGATATGGGCACCCAACAAGGCGCCCCACCGCCTGAAACTGAACCTCGCCGACGCCCTCGGCCTCGACCCCGAGCGCATCGTCGTCAGGCACTCGACCATCGGAGGCGACTTCGGCGGTAAGGGCTCGCCGATGGACATCCCCGTCTGCTACTTCCTGGCTCAGAAGACCGGCCGGCCGGTCAAGAGCGTCATGACGTTCGCCGAGGAATTCTCAGCGGCCAACCCGCGCCACCCCAGCGTCGTACGGATGCGCACCGGCGTGAAGAGCGACGGAACGCTCATTGCCCACGAAGCGCAGTTCCTCTTCAACAGCGGTGCCTATGGCGGCTTCAAGCCCGCCCGGGGCGTCAATCTGCCGGGCGCGAGCCACGCCGCCGGGCCCTACCGCATCCCTCACACCCGCATCGAGGCCGTCCACGTCTACACCAACACCATCCCCGGCGGCTTCTTTCGGGGACCCGGGGCCGTGCAGGCCAACTTCGCCATCGAGTCCCACATGGATGTCATCGCCCAACGCCTCGGCCTCGAACCTCTCGAGCTGCGGCGGAAGAACCTCGTTCGCGGCGGCGAGGAGCTCGCCAACGGCATGCCCGGACTCATGATGCGCCCCGAGGAGACGGTCGACGCTGCCGTCCGCGCGTCCGGCTACAACGACCCAAAGCAGCCACACGTCGGACGCGGCATCTCGCTCTCCTACAAGGACCAGGGCGAGGGCGTATCGTCGGCAGCGGTGACGTTCCGGCCCGACGGCACGGTGCTCCTGCACACGTCGGTGTTCGAGCAGGGCACCGGCTCCTACACCGCGCTCGTTCAGATCGTCGGCGAAGCGCTCGGCGTTGCTCCCGGGCTCATCGAGGTGCAGGCGTGGGACTCCGACGACGGGCCGTTCGACACCGGCGTCGGCGCGAGCCGTGTCACCCGCGTGGCCGGACCCGCTGCGTACGACGCAGCCACCCGCGCCAGGGCCGAGCTGCTCCAACTCGCAACGCGTCTGCTCGGCTGGCCCGCAGAGCGCATCGCGCTATCCGGGGATGCCTTGAGGCGAACCGATACAGGCGATTCCGTGCCCTGGGCGGAACTCGTCGCGCAGGCTGACACCCCCGTCACGGGCAGCGCGACGAACAACGCGCACGAACACTCCCCCGTGGCCTCGGCGATGGCGCAGGTCGCCGAGGTGCGCGTCGACCCGGAAACCGGCCGGGTTGAACTGCTGAAGCTGACCAGCGCCCACGACGTCGGCGTGGTCATCAACCCCGTCGGCCACCAGGGACAGATCAACGGTGGCGTCGTGCAGGGCATCGGGCACGCCCTCACCGAGGAGCTCATGCTCCAGGACGGCCGGGTCGTCAACCCCACTCTCGCCGACTACAAGTTGCCCTTGATAGCCGACCTCCCCGAGCTGCGCACCGCGCTGGTCGAGTCCGAGGAAGGGGTCGGCCCGTATCGCACCAAGGGCATAGGGGAATACGCCATCGAAGGCATCAGCGCGGCGGTTGCGAATGCCGTGGCAGACGCCGTCGGCGTCCGCATCACAGATGCGCCGGTGACCGCTGAGAAGGTGTACCGCGCACTCCGGGACCGCGGCGCCTGATCCCTTCCCCCTTGATGGGGGAAGGTTAGGATGGGGTGAAAGAGGCTGGGCGTAAACCGACGCCCCGCCTAGCCGCCCAGCGCCACGCTCACGAACCTGCGCTCCATGCGCAGCGCCAGTTCGCGCGACGCCGCGAGATTCTCGCTGCTACCCAGCGCCACGACGAATGCAACGCCCAGCAGCCGACCCAGTGCGAAGTCCACGATGGTGGAGCCGATGACGCCTACCGGCACGTCGTGCACGGCGAAGACGCCCGCCGCCTTGCCGTGGAAGCCGGACACCGGTACCTCTTCCGCGTGGAGCAGTTCATGGCCGTTGTCCAGGATGCGACCCGCATTGCCGACGAACTCACTGAGGAACGTCTCGTCTATCCAGCGCTCGACCGATGCTCCGTCGCGGAAGAGGTGCGCCACCATGCCCGCGCTGACGATGGTGCCTGTCTCAGGCTCCTCCTCCAACTCACGGCTCATCTCTCGCAGATAGCCGCTGATGCGCCCGGCCTCTCCTATCGACTCTTCCGTCTGACCCGGAAAGCCATGCTCGGCCATCGTTTCGTTGTCGAGTTCGTTCTCACGCGTGACAACGAACCCGGCAAGCTCGGGCGGCATGTCGGCTGGCTGCAACAGCATGTGCTCCAGGTCAGCCATCTGGACGGCGTCCGTGGCCCTGCGTAGTGCATTCGTCTGTTGCCCCTGACTGGTCATCACAAGAGTGCTCCTCGTCAAATTGCACAGACAGCCTACCAGAGCAGGAGCGTCGTGGGGCATAGTACAATCGAAAGAGCGCCCGCCCGTAGCTCAGCGGATAGAGCATCGGTCTTCGGAACCGAGTGTCGTGGGTTCGATTCCCTCCGGGCGGGCCAACACCGCAGAACTGCACGAATCCAACTCCCACGGAACAACGTAACTCATATTGACCGGCTGTCCCCTGAGGAAACACGCTATCCTTAAGAAGTTGCTACCGATGGACTTGTGCCGCCCGAGAGAAGCCCGTACGGACCCGCAGTCGACGCCTCACAGGTGTTTCCTGCTCCCGCTGCGGAACCGGGAGTAAGGAGATACACCAGTGACCTTCCTGACGTCGATGGCCCTCCGCCGCCCGACGGTGACGGTGCTCGCCATAGTCCTCATCCTCGTCTCCGGCGTGGGCGCCTACCGTTCGCTCCAGGTTGAGCTCTTCCCCCAGATCGACTTCCCGCTCGTTGCGGTCTTCGTGGCCTATCCGTCCGCCGACCCGGAGGCCGTCGTCCGCTCGGTTACCGACCCTATCGAACGCGCAATCTCCGATACGCCGGAACTCGAATCGATTCTGTCCAATTCGTCCGAGGGGAGGTCGGCGATATTCGCCAACTTCCGCTACGGCACGGACATGGCGGAAGCGCAAGCGGCCATCGAAGCCGCCGTCGGCGGCGTCACCTTCCCCGACGGCGTTCAGGAGCCGGACGTCGGGCGCTTCAATCCAGACGATTTCCCCGTCGTCCAGTTCAGCGTCATATCGGACAGGCCACTCGCGGAGATGCAGGACCTCGTACGGTCGCGCATCGTGCCTGAGATCTCCGGCCTCGACGGCGTCATGGACGTTACGCTCGCCGGCACGGTGGACCGAAGCGTACGCATCACCGTGGACGCCGAGAAGTTGGCGGCCAACGACGTCCCCCTGTTCCAGCTAGCAGGGGCCCTGAGCGAGAACAACCTGACGCTCCCCGCCGGACTGCTCTTCGACGGCTCGCAGGCCATCATCGCCAAGACGACCTACACGCTGGAGTCGGTGGAGGACATCGAGAACCTCATCGTCGGAGGCTCCGCAGCGGGCGTCGTGCGTCTCGCTGACGTCGCCACCGTAACCCTCGGTAACGGAACGCCTGACAGCATCGACCGCACGAACGGCAAGCCCGGCATTGGCGTGTCCGTCACCAAGGGACCCGACGCCAATACCGTGGACGTAACGACTGCGGTCAACGAGGCGCTGGACAGCATCGAAGGACTCCCAGCGGACGTCGAGATAATCGTCGTAGCAGACCAGGGCCCTGAGATCCAGCGGCAGATCGACGCCCTCGCCAGAGAGGCGATATTCGGTTTCTTCTTCGCCGTCTCTGTCGTCTTCGCCTTCATGTTCACCATCCGGCCAACCTTCGTGCGCGGCTTCTTCAACACGCTCCGTCCCACCGTTGTCATCGCGCTCTCCATTCCCCTCAGTGTCCTGACCGGCATCCTGCTCATGTTCTCGCAGGACATGAGCCTCAACTTCATGACGTTCGGAGGACTCGCCATCTCCGTGGGACGCGTCGTCGACGACTCCATCGTCGTGCTCGAGAACGTCTACCGCCACATACAGGGAGGACGCGAACGCTGGCGCGCCGCGCTGGATGCGACCGCCGAAGTAGGCCCGGCCATCGTCGCCTCGACCCTCACCACCGTCGTCGTGTTTCTCCCGCTGGCGTTCATCCCTGGCCTGTTCGGGGCGTTCTTCTCACCATTCGCGCTCACCGTCACCTTCGCCCTCATCGCATCGCTGTTCGTCGCACTGACAGCGGTCCCCGTCCTCGGCGCATACCTCCTCCGCCCCGGCGACCTGCCGGAGGGAGCCGGCGACGAGGGCGAGTTGATGCTGCCGGAGACCGCGCTGCAGCGCATCTACGGCGCCATCCTGCGTTGGGTGTTGCGCCGCAGGCTCATCACCTTGCTGGCCGCCTTCCTGATCACGCTGTCGAGCCTCGGCCTTCTCGCCGTTATCCCCGTCAATCTGTTCGGCGGCGAGACCGACAGCCTGCAGATCCAGGTCGTCATGCCGCCGGGGACCGCCCCGGAACAGACCCTCGAGACGGTCGTTGAGATAGAAGAGCGGCTGAACGACGTCTCCGACCTCTACTCGGTGACCATCGGCGCGTCAGAGTTCGGTTTCTTCTCGGGTGGGGGGCAGGCCCGGCGTGCCGAGTTCTTCGTCACCCTCAGGGATGACGCCCCTGAGGACATCGCCCAGATACTCAGGGAAGAGCTCAACCAGCCGGGACGGGTCGTCAGCATCTCGGAGGTCCAGGACGGCCCTCCGGGGGGCGGGGTTGATATCGCCGTCACCGGCCCTGACTACGGCGACATCGCCACTGTCTCCCGCGAACTGGTCACGTCCCTCGAGACCATCGAGGACATCGTCAACCTGGAGAACACCGTGACCCAGGCCCGTCCTGAGGTAGCGATTGAGGTGGACCCGGAGAAGGCCGCGTTCCTCGGCCTCACCACGCGCCAGGTCGCCTTCCAGCTCAGCCTGTACCTCATCGGCCAGACCGTCACGACCATCTCCATAGACGGCCAGACGTACGACGTCGTGGTCGCCGGAGACCCGCGCGCTGCGGGAGGGCTGGATGGCGTGAGCTCCCTCATCGTCGCCGGGCAGGTCGGCTCAGCGCCCTTGGGAGACATCGCCAAACTCGTCATGCGCGAGGGTCCGGTCGAGGTCAGCCGTATCGACGGCGTCCGCTCTGCGAGCATCACCGCCGACATCATCGGTGACGATGCTCAGGCTGTCGGCGTCCTCGTCCAGGAGAAGATCGACGCACTGCAACTCCCGCCCGGCGTCAGCGTCGAGAGCGGCGGTGTCTTCGCCGACATCGCCGAGGGCTTCCAGGCCGTCTTCATCTCCATGGCCGTGGGTATCGTGCTCGTTTACCTCGTCATGGTCGTCAGCCTCGGCTCGCTGCGGAACCCGTTCGTCATCATCACGACGTTGCCTCTGGCGCTCATCGGCGTGTTTGTCTCGCTGGCCATAACCGGGCGCTCGCTCGGGCTGCCCGCCATGATGGGCATGCTGTTGCTCATCGGCATCGTCGTGACGAACGCCATCGTGCTCATCGCCTTCGTGGAGCAGCAACGCGCCAGGGGCATGCCCGTCTACGACGCCCTGGTCTCCGGTGCGCGCGTACGCCTGCGCCCCATCCTCATGACCGCCCTCACCACGAGCTTCGCCCTCCTGCCGCTCGCCGTAGCGAGCGAGGGCAGCGGCGGCATCATCAGCGCGGAACTGGCGACGGTCGTGATAGGCGGCCTGATGAGCTCCACCGGGCTCACCCTGCTCGTCCTGCCCATCGTCTACATGCTGTTCAACGACAGCATCCCAAGGCTCCTGAACAGGCTCTTCCGCCGCCCCCAGCCTGCTCCCGCGCCTGAGGCCACCCCGGCAAGCTGATCCCTTCCTCCTTGATGAGACCCTTGCGTAGCTCCGCCAAGTGCGCGAATGGGAATGGGAGCGAGGGTCTTATCCCCTCTCCCTTGAGGGGTGTATGGACCGGGGACATCCTTTACACCTGTTCGGGGACATGGTTTACACCTCCTGTCTGCCAGTGAGGCAACAGGAGGTGCGCCATTCCCTGGAAGGAGGCCACAGCGATGTCCCTGAAGCATGAGTTTGTCACACTCGCTCGCACACCGGGAGCGAACATCCGGGAGCTCTGTCGGCGCTACGGAATCTCACCGCCCACGGCCTATCAACTGCTGGAGCGCTACGCACGTGAGGGAGACGCCGGCCTTCTGGAACGCTCCCGCCGCCCCCACAACTCCCCGAACCGCACACCAGCCGCTTTGGAACAGGCGGTAGTGTCCCGTCAAGTGGTGTAAGAGCGTCACCCTCGCTGTCTTGTTATGCTGCTACGCCTTCAGGCAGCGGCATGGCCTCCTCATTGCCATCCTCAGGGGGCATGAGCGTGGCGGGCCCGGCGAGGTAGCGTCGGGCGACCTGCCACTCATCGTGCTGCTCGGCCAGGAGGGCTCCTATGAGTCGGCGGATCGCGGCGCGGTTCGGAAAGATGCCCACCACGTCGGTCCGGCGCCTGATCTCCTTGTTCAGTCGCTCCTGCGGGTTGTTCGACC
>MPMJ01000004.1 GCA_002238425.1 SAR202 cluster bacterium bin16
CATGCCGAGGCTGCGGGGACGCTCCAGTCGGCGCGCGATCTCCTGCGGGTCGATGCCGCCGATGGGCCCCGTGTCGGTTGCGGCAGGCGACTCCGCGAGCGCGAACACGAGGGCGGGGCGCGGGCGGTTGGCCCCGCGCCGCCCGGGCCCGGACCCCCTGTGCCCGCTCCACGAGTGCGAGGTAGACGGCGTAGGTGAGCCGGGCGTCGGCAACGGCGGGCCGCTCTGCGCCTCCGCTGTCGGGCGTGTCCACGCCGAAGCGCCCCGCAAGCTTAACCAGCGAGTCGTCGGCGCTCGCGGGCATAATCAGTTCGGCGAGTTCACGCACGTCCCATACGCCTGCACTCAGGACCGACGCTGCGTCTTCGCCGAGCGCGTCCGCCAAGCCGTGCGCCACGATGGGCGCGCCGCTCGCGAAGTCGGCGAGCGCGACCATCGCGCTGGCGTCGGCGGCGTGGAAGGTATCGAGCTCGCGGTTGCCGTGGCACTTCACGGCTCCGACAGCGGTAAGCCGCCCGCGCCCAACGCGGTCGCGCGCCTGATCAGGCGCGGTCATGCTCGCGGCCAGCGCGACGACCGGCGCGTCGAGCGGATGCACGCTCAGCAGCCGCATGCGATAGGTGGACTCGGTCATCCGCTGAACGGTACGGGAGCGTGCGCCCGCCGCGCAAGGAGTGAGCGTCGCCTGCGCGCGCGTGTTGACCCCTCGCGCTGCCACCAGCACAATGCGGGCGAACGCCCACCGGCAGGAGGCAGGCCATGAGCACCGACGCTCCCGCGCAGAGATTCGTCGACGAGGTGATCAACGACATCATCGAGCCCGGCGTCGAGCGGCTGCTGGAGAGCCGCTACTTCGCGGACCTGCGCGCGGGCACGCTCACGAAGCGGCGCATGCAGGGGTTCGCCATCCAGCACTACCGGCACAACATGGCCATCCTCAAGGGCTTCGCGCTGCTCGCGGTGCAGGCCGCGCCCCGCAACGACCTCTTCCGCGTCTACGCAGGCGGGCTGAACGAGGAGATCACCCACCCGGACATGTGCAAGAAGTTCGGGTTCGCGCTCGGCCTCAGCGACGACGAATTCGAGAACGCGCTGCCCGCCTACGGCTGCCTCGCGCACACCGCCGCCTGCCTGCACGACATGTACCTCGCGACCCCCGCGCAGATGCGCGCCAACGCCCTCTCCAACGAGACGATGGTGCAGCGTTATGCGACCGAGTTCTACAACCACCTCCATTCCTACGGCATACCTGAGGAAGCGATGGAGTTCTTCGTCGTTCATATGGGCGCGGACATCGAGCACACGGAGCGCGCAGCGAACGCGATAGCGCAACTCGCGGTGACGGACGAGGAGCAGGAGCGCGTGCGCGCCGTCTGCCGCAACATGGCGAAGTTCAAGCTCGGCAAGTTCGAGAGCATCTACGACGAGTACGCGTAGGGGACACCCTCATACCACGCGCCTGTACACGAGCGTGTTGCCGTCCTTGCCGCAGATCTCGATGACGCCGCCCTCGCGGAAGCAGTACGCGGCCTGCTGAGCGAGGCTCCGCGTTGACCCCATGGCCGCCGCGATGTCGGTCGTCGTGAACGTCTCGGGGAGACGTGCGTCGACCAGGGCGAAGAGGTCAGCCATCGACGCGATGGTGTGCGTCTCGATGACGTCCACGAGCCGGCGGTCGACGCGCGTAAAGTCGCGCCGCCATCGTCCCCGGCGCTCGCTCGGGGCGCGGACCTCCTCCTCGACGGTCATCACGACCTCCAGCGTCAGGTTGGGATGCGCGAGCAGCGCCGGGATGCTGACCAGCGCCGGGAAGACGCCGAACACCGAGCCGTGCTTCGGCGACCTGCGCCGCGTCGGCGGCAGGGCAGGGTCGTCCGGCACTCTGACGAGGAACCGGTCCCTGGCGATGGGATGCACCAGTGTTATGGGATGCTCATCGAGCAGGCGCGTCAGCTTGTTCCTGAGCGGCCCGAAGCTGCCGGTCTGTATCTCGACGATGCGGCCATCCGCGACCACGTCCGTGACGAAGCCGTCGATGACCTGCTCGGTTTCGGTCCCGGCGACGGCGTAGCGTTCCTTCAGTGCCCGGTGCAGCGACCGTTCGTTGAGCTCGCCGATGGTGGTCATGGGCACGTCATCCCTTGAGAGTGAGCGCGGCCCCATCCCCGCGCCCCGATGTACCCTCACCGTCCGGCCCGCAGGGGCAGCGCACTCTTCCCCTTGAAGCGACCCTCGAGTAGGAACTCATATGCGTGTGCGCCCCCAACCCTCGCTTGACCTCTTTCTGGTGCTTGGGTATCACTTCCGTTCCTGCGAGGTCTGCTTGCTCAGGAATTCCTCGTAGACGCCTGGATCGAGGCAGCCAGCCTCATTGCTCGACCACATCTGCATCGCATCGACGACAGCATAGAAGTCCTCATTGAACTGCTTGGCGACATCGCTGCGCATCACCAAGACCTGGCGGCCTGCGCAATCTCGATACTCGACCGGCACGATCGGAGATCCCTCAATGACCTGTAATTCCAAGGGCTTGCCATCTGCTTTGGGTGGTTCCCATTCGGACTCCCGGCGGTCAAGCAGCAGATAAGTGATGACGAGCAACAGCGCTATCAGCACAAGCACAGTGCCCACGATAACTAGGGACGTCCGGTTCATTGGTCAACTCCTTGGTGTGTACACGCAAACTCCCTTGCATACCCCTGTTTGCCCCCCTGCCACCCCGCCTCGCCCCCGCAGGGGCCCCCCCCCAACCCCCCCCCCCCCCCCCAAAGCCGCTCCCGCACGAAGCGCTCGGCCTGGGCACGACCGCGCACAGCGCCGTCCAGCACGGCGTTGCGCAGCGACGTCAACATCGCGCCGACGGCAGGGCCGGGCGGCACTCCGAGCGCGAGCAGGTCGTGGCCGTCCAACGGGGAGCGGCGACGCGATGCATCGAGGTAGCGCGTGAGGTTGCGGCGCGCCGCCGCGCTCGCGGCTGCGGCTGACGCAGCCTCCACCGCCTCGCGGGGCGCTGCGCCCACGATGGCGGCAGCCCTGCTGACACGCGTCACAGAGGCCAGCCTTGGTTCAGCCTCGCGCAGGCGCACGACAGCTCGCATGACCTGCGCCTGCCGTTTGCCCGCGCCGATGCGTTCGCGGAATGCGTCGGCACGTTCGGCGGGCAGGGGATACGCCAGTGCGCCGAGCAGCGCCAAACCGTGCAGGCCGCGTGCGCCGGCGCGCCGACAAGCGGCGCGGACGTCCGGAGAGGCGAGTCCTGCCTCGACCGCGGGGAGGACTCCGAGCCGCAATGCCATCAGCACAGCGCGTGCCGCGTCCTGCTCGGTCAGCAGGCGGTCGATCTCGCGGCGGACCCGTGCGGCGGAGAGGGCGTTGACGTGTGGCAGATTGCGTCGCAACTGCCTGCGCGCTGCGCCGTCCATCCGGAAGCCCAGCCGCGACACGTACCGCGCCGCACGGAAGATGCGGGTGGGGTCGTCGCGGAACGAGGCGCGATGCAGTACGCGCACGACGCCCGCTTCGAGGTCATCGACGCCTCCTTCGGTGTCCAGCAGCTCTCCGAAGCGCTTCGGGTGCAGCGATGCGGCCATTGCGTTGATGGCGAAGTCGCGCCGTGCCAGGTCGTCTGCGATACCGGCACCCGCCACGATGACCGGCAGCGAGGCAGGGTAGGGGTAGACCTCGGCGCGGGTGGTGGCGAGGTCCATCGTCCTGCCCCCCATCCGCAGCTTGACCGTGCCGAACTGCGACCGTGCGCCGCACGTCCCGCCGAGCCGCTCCGCGAGCCGTGGGCCGAGTTCGGCGGCGGGCGCTTCCGACGTCAGGTCGAGGTCAAGCACCGCACGCCCGAGCAGAGCGTCGCGCACCGGCCCGCCGACCAACCACAACTCGATGCCCTCGTCCGTGGCAGCATCGCCGAGGCGGCGCATCAGAGCGAGGTCATCCGGGGAGAGCGCGGCGTCGAGCGGTGCGAGGGCCATGCGGAAAGGGTATCACTCTACGAGTGGCGTTCTCTCACAGGGGGACGATGCGGATGCCGTCTCCGTCGACCACGAGCACGACTTCCTCACCCGGCGCGTTGCGGATGCGCTCCGCGATGGCTGACGCTTCGTCGTGGGAGAGCGACGGCACGCCTGCGGCGTCGGCGCGGATGCGGCGTTCGATGCTCGTGCCGAGCGCGCGTTCGAGCGCCTCGATCAGCGCAGCGTCGTCCGCGCTCACGAGCGCCGTCACCCGCTTGGGAGGCGCCTGCGGCACGGATGGCTGCTCCGGTGCAGGCGGCGCTGCCGCTGCGTCCTCGCGCAGGACGAGCCAGTGGTAGACGCTCACCACTGCCGCGGTCACCGCCACGCCCAGCGCCCACTTGCCGCCGTCCAGCACGGCGGTGGAGAGTTCGTTGTTGAGGACCGCTTCCAGCACGCCGTAGAGGAGCGTTATGAGCGAGATGAGCCCTGCTGCTACGGAGACGCCGAATACGGTGAAGAGGTAGGCGCGGCGTGAGAGCGAGGCGCGCTCGTCCGCGTCGGAGTGTGCCGCGCTCTGCAGTCGGGGCCAGTGCCAGCCCCAGAGTCCCGCGCCGACGATGAGGAGCGTGATGCCGACGGAGAGCGGCGTGCCCCACCAGCGCTCGCCGGCGAACGAGCCTTGTGCGCTCGGCACGGCGAGCCCCACCGCGACGGCGATGCGCAGCGTGAGCGCGACCCACAGCGAGCCGCGGCCGATGGCGGCGGGGCAGGCCGAGCCCCACCGCGACGGCGATGAGCAGCGTGAGCGCGACCCAGAGCGTGCCGAGGCCGATGGCGGCGGAGAGGTGGCGGTAGGCGCGCTGTGCGCGCACTCCCTGTCCGGGCGCTGCCGCAGCCTCGGAGAGCGCGACCTGCCGGTGGTACGCGGCCACGGCGGCGGTGACCAGCAGCACCACGAACGTCTCCGGCACGGCGTCGAAGTGCTCCAGCGCCGACCGGCCCCGCTCCGGGTCCAGCGGCCAACCGGGGGAAAAGGGACAACAACAGGGGGGGGGGGGCCGGCCGGCGGGCGGCGCGCCCGTGGCTGCCGCCGTCCCGCCGAAGACGCCCAGCACGTAGAGTACGGCTTGCCGGATGCCGGAGGCGTCGCCGCGCGTCAGCCAGAGCCAGTGCGTCCCCCACAGCGCCGTGCCCACGATGAAGAAGCTCCACGCTTCCGGGAGACCGTCCGGGCTGTTGTCGCCGTTGAACGCGGTCTGGTACCCGGCGTTCAGGAGCGCGCCGCCGAGGATAGCGGCTCCGGCGGCCAGGAGGATGAGCCCGTAGACGGACAGGGTGTAGATGTAGATGCGCCGCGCGGTTGCAGCCGCCGGCGACCGCTGCCCCTCCGCAGCCTCGATGCGCCAGTGGAACGCCCACACGCCTGCCCAGACGAGCGGAACGGCGAGGTCGCCGAGGTCCGCGCCGATGCCGTCGATCAGGTCTCCGATGAACAGCGTGAGCGAGAACGCGACGGTTATCGCTGCCGCCCCAAGCACCAGATAGACGTAGACCTTGCGGCCCAGCGCTCCGGCCTCCGCAGGGTGGCGTTCCACGGAACGTTGCGCCGCGTGCCAGAGCAGCGCCCACACCGCGAGCCCGACGCCTCCGGCAGCGATACCGAACGCGAGGGCGCTCGCGCCATCATCGGCGATGACGTCTCCGGAGATCAGGGTGAGCAGGGCCCCGGTGAGCAGAGCGAGCCCGCTCGCCGCGGTGATGAGCGCGGCGAACGCGAGGCCGTACAGGAAGATGCGGCGCGTCGTCCCGATGCCGGGGTCGGCGCCGTCGTTCCGCGACCGGAGCGCGAGCGCGATGATGCTGGCCGCTCCCCCGGCGAGGAGCACCAGCGCGACGATGGGGATGATGAGGAAGTCGAAATCCGAGAACAACATCGTTATGGCTCCGCTGTCGAGACTGTGGCCGGTGGGATAGGCGTGCCCTTGGGCGGACACCACCCCGGGTAGTGCAGCCGCCATTCTCCCTCTTCCCGGGTGAGCTCGTACGTCTGCTCGTACTCGGAGACCGAACCGCCCAAGAACGGGATGTCTCCGGGCGTGTCCACCTCCGTGACCTCGACAGTAACGGTGGCCTCGTCGGCGTCCTCTTCCTCACGTAGCAGCCGGATACTGAACGAGTCCGAGGGGAAGTAGCCCAGGGGAGCATAGAATCTCCCGCTGGACAGGTTGTCCCAGTCGCAGCGCTCGCGAGTCTCCTCGCTCAGCAGTGCGTTGGCTGCGCGTATGCCGTCCTCCTGCACCACGAGGAGGTAGTCCTGCACGGCGCGCCCCGGCGACCCCTCGGGCAGGAGGTCGGGCTCGCGGTCGCGATTCCCTACGCCCATGACGAGGCTGAACACGATGGTCAGGGTGCCGATGACGATGGCGCCGGTGAGCCACCGGCCGGAGGTGGTCCGTGGGATCATCCGCTGTTCTCGTTCGTGGACTCCACGGCGCGCACCTCGAACCTCGCAGGCTCGGCGGTCTTGTCAGCGAACCCGGAGACGACCATCGTAACAGGGCTGTCGGCGCGGAACGACGCGGTACCGTCGCTGCTTACGGTCAGCGCTGTGACGTTTGCCGCGTCTCCCTTGCCCTCAACGAGCCGGATGGCGAACCGCTGCTCGACGCCTGCGCTGCCGATGCGCACGAAGCCCTCGGCCTGCCAGTCGCCGTCTGTCTCGGCGTCGTCGAACAGGTGGATGTCGTCGATGGCGACGTCGTCGATGCACCAGCCGCTCTCGTGGGTCGAGTCGTCGGTGAGGTAGTCGAAGCGGAGCAGCGCCTCATGCCCGGCGAACGGGGTGAGGTCGGCGGTTTCGCGCCGCCAGTTACGCGAAGAGCCTGTATAGGACGGCCCGAACGCGACCCGGAAGGGGTCGTCCGTCGTGGTGCTCGTGACGCTCAGGATGCTCCACGACTCCCCGCCGTCGGTCGACACCGAGACGTAGCCCCTGTCCCAGTACTGCTCGATCTCCCACCACGCCCGGAACGACAGCAAGGCGTTGTCCACGCCGGTTAAGTCAATCGTCCGGGTGAGGCTGGCGTGGAGCGAGTCCCCCGCGTTGCCCCACCAGCACGACTCGCCACTGAACGGCTCCACGGGCAGGAGTGGCGTTGCCCTCTCTCCGGTGAACGTCACGTCGAGCGGAGCGCTCGCGTCGATATCGAGCAGCCACGCGCCCATCTGGGTCACCTCGCCCTCGACGCGACCGGGACCGGTGAGCGTGCGTGTCGCCAGGACGGTGGGCGACGCGTTGGCGTAGCCGTAGGGCGGGGTCGAGCCGCCGGACGCGTTCGCGGCGAGCCAGTCGGCGAAGAGCGCCTCGAAGTCCGTTCCGGGATAAGCCTCGTCCAGCACGGCCTGCACGCTCTCCTCGCCGTCCATCGACTCCGCTGCGATGGCCGCGATGCCGTCCGCACCCAGGCGCTCCGCCAGGTAGGTGGCGAAGAGCGCAGCCCCCGCGTAGTTGGGCAGCGGGTCCTCGTCCAGCGGTGGCCAGTCGCGGATGGAGACCTCCGGGTTGCCGCGGTAGAAGAGGAACGGGATGGCGTCGTAGCCGAGCGTTCGTGCCGCGAGTTCCGAGAAACCTTCCTGCACCCATGCGGACTCGGTGGGGTCGGCCAGCCAGTGGACGAGGTGCTGTAGTTCGTGCGCAAGCACCGCGACATAGACGTCGCTGCCGATGGGCTGGTCGTCGTTCAGGTACAGCCCCACTCGCTCGTTGCTGTGCGCGCGTACGGCGCGGGGGAATACGTCGCCCCCGTTGAAGTAGCCGCCCACGCCGGGCAACGAACCGTGAACGATGGCGATCCTGCCGGGCAACGCACGCCCCGGCAGAACGAGATCGAGAACGCCCGGCAGGATGTGTCGCTCGAACTCATCCGCTGCCTCGGCCAGCGCGTCGGTGTCCACTTCGGCGTCCGTCCGGAAATACCAGACGGCGTTGGGGGTCACGAACCTTACAGTGGCGTCGAACTCGAACGTGGTGTTGGCGATGAGGTTGAAACCGATGAACCGTCGCGTGAAGCCGACCTCCTCGTTCGCGTAGAGCGTTTCGACGGGCAGGGGAGCGGCCGCCACGCCGGAGAACCGTTGCGCGAGCGCAAAGTCGTCGCGTTCGGGAGCGTTGGGGACCTCGGCGAACGGAGCGGATGCCGGGACGGGCGTTGGAGTTGGCGTGGCCGTTGCAAGAGGTATGGGCGTCGCGGTAGCCCACGGAACGCGCGTCGGCGTCGGCGTTGCGTCCGTGCAGGCAGACGCCGCGAGGAGCAGGGCGGTGGCAGCGGCGATGCGGGCGGACAGGCGCACGATCAGTTGAAGTTGTCCATCGCGTAGTTGACGCCGTGCGTGAGCCACGCCTCCGCGGCATCGGCGGCGCGCGTTATGGCCGTTTCGGCCTCCGGCGCTTCGTCGGGCGTGAACGCGCCGAGGACGTAGCCTATCGTCTCTCTGTCCGGCCTGCCGATGCCGATGCGCAGGCGCGCGTAGTCCTGCGTGCCGAGCGCCGCGTTGATGGAGTTGAGGCCGTTGTGGCCGCCGGAACCGCCGCTCGCCCGCATCCGTATCCTGCCGAGCGGCAGGTCGAGGTCGTCCAGGACGATGAGCACGGACTCGGCCCGCACGCGGTAGCGGTCCATCGCGTAGCGCACCGCCTCGCCTGAGACATTCATGAACGTGCGGGGCTTGACCAACACGACGCGCCTGCCCTCGATGCGGCCTTCGCCCAGCAGCGCCGACTTCCGCTTGTCGTTCAGCGAGATTCCCGCGCGCTCGGCGAGCCGGTCGACGCACATGAAGCCCGCGTTGTGACGCGTTCCGGCGTACTTCGGGCCGGGGTTGCCGAGCCCCACGATGACGAGCGTGGGCTCCCGCTCCCGTTCCGCCCCGCGCCGCATGAACCGGCCCAGCAGCCCGCTACGCATCCGCCGCCTCCCGCTCCGTCGTTCCTGCGGAGGAAGGAACCTCGCAGCCTGGTAAGGTGGCGCGGGGAGGTGTCATTCCGAGCGGAGCGCAGCGGAGTCGAGGAATCTCTCGGGCAGACGTGTGCACTCCCGAACGTTCCCTGAGAGATGCTTCGGCTTCGCTCAGCATGACGACGCCTCCGCAAGTGCGGTCAACTCCTTCTGCAAGTCGATGAGACCCTCCTCCGACAGTATCTCCACCCCCAACCGCACTGCGTCGTCGCGCTTGGAGCCCGGCTCCTCGCCCACGACGACGTAGTCCGTCTTCTTGCTGACGCTGCCGCTGACCTGTCCGCCGCGCTCCTTGATGAACCCCTCAGCCTGCGAGCGCGTGAAGCCTTCCAGCCGCCCCGTGACAACGAACCGCATGCCCTCGAACGGCATCGGTCCGCCGACCTGCGCCGCGTCCCGTTCCTCTGGCGTAGCCAACGCGTTGCTCAGACGATTGACGATACCCTTGTTGCCCTCGTTCTTGAAGTGCGAGGCGATGGCCGCCGCAACGATGGGGCCAACGCCGGGGACCGCTTCCAGCTCCTCCTGAGTTGCACTCCTGAGCCGTTCCAAGTTGCCGAACCGCCGCGCGAGCAGCTCCGCTGTCTCCCCGCCCACATGCAGGATGCCCAGCGCTGAAATGACCGACGGGAGCGGGCGCTGCCTGCTCGCCTGGATGGCCTCGTACAGGTTCTTTGCGGATGTCTCGCCCATGCGCTCCAGCGCCGCCAACTGCTTCTGCGAGAGGTCATACAGGTCAGGCAGGTCCCGGATAGCCGCTAACTCCTCCGTGAGGTGCGGGTAGACTTGGCGTGTCTCAAGGTCGCAGGCAAGGTGGATGCCTAGCAGTTGGGCCACGAGCTTCTCCCCGAGGCCATCGATGTCCATGGCAGCCTGCGACACGAAGTGC
This sequence comes from SAR202 cluster bacterium bin16, assembly GCA_002238425.1. GTDB lineage: Bacteria > Chloroflexota > Dehalococcoidia > Lucifugimonadales > Australimonadaceae > Bin16. Next base: position 9,870 of record MPMJ01000004.1, read on the forward strand.
TTGATGCGCTCGTATCGCTGTGCGGTGCAGGCTGTGTTGACGCAGCGGTGCGCCGCCGCGCCCTCGTCACGCACGATGTTGGTGTTGCACGCCGGGCAGAGCGTGGGCATCTCGAATTGCGGCCCCCGCTCACTGTTTCTGTCCTGCTCCGCGACAGGCCCGACGACCTGAGGGATGACCTCGCCCGCGCGCTCGACGACGACGTAGTCGCCAACGCGGATGTCCTTCCGGCGGATGTCGTCCTCATTGTGGAGCGTCGCCTGCCGCACGGTGACTCCGCTCACCTGCACGGGCTCCAGGATGGCGTAAGGGTTCAGCGCGCCGGTGCGTCCGACGTTGATGCCGATGTCCAGCAGGCGCGTGACGGCCCGCTCCGCCGGGAACTTCCACGCGATGGCCCAGCGCGGCTCGCGTCCAACGAACCCGAGGTGCCGCTGGTAGTCCAGCCGGTCGATCTTCACCACGACGCCGTCCGTCTGGTAGTTCTTCTCGCCGCGCTCCTGCTCCCAGCGGTGGCAGTAATCCTGGACCTCTTCCAACGTTTCGAAGCGCGCGATCTCCGGGTTGACGCGGAAGCCGAGTTCTCGAAGCCATTGCAGCGTCTCCCAGTGCGTGGGCGGCGTCTCCGTGTCCTCCGCCCAGCCCAGCTGGTAGACCCAGATGGCGAGCTGGCGCGACGCCGTGATGCGCGGGTCGAGCTGGCGCAGCGACCCCGCAGCAGCGTTGCGCGGGTTCGCGAACAGCGGCTCGCCTGCATCCTCGCGCTCCTCGTTCATGCGGCGGAAGGCGTCGCGCGGGAAGTACACCTCGCCGCGCACCTCCATGCGGGGTGGGAGCGTCCAGGCATGGACTCCCTCTCCCCCTGGGAGAGGGCTGGGGTGAGGGTGAGCCCCCTGCAGCACGAGTGGCACCGACTTGATGGTGCGCACGTTGAGCGTCACGTCCTCGCCCCGCACGCCGTCGCCGCGCGGGGCGGGGGGGGTGGGTGGGGGGGGTGGCGGAGCCCCCTGCAGCACGAGTGGCACCGACTTGATGGTGCGCACGTTGAGCGTCACGTCCTCGCCACGCACGCCGTCGCCGCGCGTGGCGGCGCGCGTCAATCGCCCAGCCTCGTAGGTGAGTGCGATGGCGAGGCCGTCTATCTTCGGCTCGCAGACCATCGCGAAGTCGTCGCGCTCCAGCATCCCGGCGGCGCGACGGCGCCACGCGGCGAGCTCCTCCTCGTTGAACGCGTTGCCGAGGCTGAGCATCGGGACCGGGTGCGTCACCTCGTCGAACTGAGGCGCCGGGGCCGCGCCGACGCGTTGCGTCGGCGAACCGGCGTCGGCGAGTTCGGGGTGCGCTTCCTCCAGCGACTGCAGTTCGCGGAAGAGGGCGTCGTACTCGGCGTCGGTGATGAGCGGGGAGTCGAGGACGTGGTAGAGGTAGTTGTGGCGGTGCAACTGCTCCCGCAGTTCCTGCACGCGCTCGGTGGTTGCGGCGTCGGCCATCTGTGTCTCGTACTCCGGGGTGTGGCGTCAAGTATACGAGGGTGGAGAGTGAGCGCGCCCCGTGTCGCAAGGGTAAGATGCGGGCATCCCGTCATGGACACCCCCACCGCAGCATCTCCTCGCATCCCCCGGCTCTGGCCGTTCAAACGCGTCTACTACGGGTGGGCCATCGTGTGGGCGTCCACCGTCGCTGCGTTCGGCATGGCCCCGATGTTCGGGCCGGTGCTCGGCGTCTTCTTCTCGTCCATCGAAGAAGAGCTCGGCTGGAACCGGGCCACCATCTCGCTGGCGTTCACCCTGGGAAGTGCGACAGGGTCGGTCATGCAGTTCCTCACGGGACGGCTGCTGGACCGCTACGGCGCGCGGATGGTGGTCGTCGCTGCGGGCATCATCATCGCGCTCGCGATGGTCGGCCTCTCCTGGATGCACGAGCCCTGGCACTTCTGGCTGGCGTTCGGCGCGGGCAGGGGCTCCGCACTCGCAGGCATACAGGTTGGCACCGGCGTTGCGCTCTCCAACTGGTTCATCCGCAAGCGCGGACGGACGATAGCGATACGCGGCATGGGGCAGCGGGCGGGGCAGTCCATCATGCCGATGGCGATATTCGCCATCATGGCGGTGGCGGGCTGGCGCGCCGCGTTTCTCTCGCTTGCGGGCGTCACCGCCATCCTCATCATCCTTCCGGCGCTCTTCTACCTGCGGCGTCGTCCCGAGGACCTCGGCATGACGCTGGAGAACATGACCCCTGAAGAGCTGGCGGAGATGAACAGCGGCAGGGGAGGGCGCGGCTCGCTTGGAAGGCTCTCGCGCCAGGTGCGGGACGTGTCGTTCACGCTCGCCGAGGCGAAACGCACGCGCGCGTTCTGGCTGCTGCTCTTCTTCGTCATCGTGGAGCGGTTCGCGCTCGGCTCCGTCAACCTCCACATGGTGGTGAACTTCGAGGACAGGGGGCTGGCGCAGGGACTCGCCGTGAGCACGCTCTCCATCTTCGCAATGACCTCTGCCCTCACGGGCCTGCCCTGGGGATTCGTGTTCGAGCACCTGCAGATCCGTATCGGGGCGATGATCATGAGCGGGCTCCTGGTGCTCTCGATGGTGGTGCTCCTGGTGGCGGACAACTACGCGCTGGCGGTGCTGTTCGCCTTGCTGTTTGGAGTCGCCATCGGCGCGGGCAACATCATCGAGAACCAGCTGTGGGCGGACTACTTTGGGCGTCAGCACCTGGGAGCGATCCGGGGCTTCGGTGCGCCATTCCGCATCGCCAGCCCCACCGGCCCGGTCCTGACGGGGTTCCTGTTCGACTGGACAGGCTCCTACACGGTGCCGTTCCTCGTCTTCACCGTCATCTTCATGGTGATGACCGCGGCGATGTACTTCGCCACGCCCCCGGTGAAGCCTGTGCAGAGCGGAGAAGGGTGAGGGGTGTCTGGGCCACATTGATATGGAGTGTGCGGAGGAGGGGCTATACTACGGGCCACAGGAGGACACCGGTGAATGGACTGGCGGCTGCGACGAGAGTGTTCCTCTCGTATGCGACTGAAGACGAAGAGTACGCGGCCCGCTTTCGGCAGCTCATCTCCGAGGAGCGCACGGGGCTGACATTCGACGACTGTGCAGTTCGGAACGGGTTCAGCGAGAACTGGCGGGTAAGTGCGAGGGAGAAGATTGCCGCCTGCGATGTCGTCGTATGTCTGGTTGGCGAAGAGACCTATTGCAGCGGACCGATTGGCTGGGAGATAGAAGCAGCGATTACCCTAGGCAAGCCAGTGTTTGCCTTTAGCCTCGTTCCCTGGCCGGTAGTTATTCCCGAGGCTCTCCGGAATCATGGGCTTGAGATGCATCGCCTCGACTTGATGGATGTCATTGAGTGGGCGGATGTGGTGAGGTGAGACGATCACTGAATCGAACCTGGAAGACACGCTTTATCACTCAGGGACCAATTTCGACGGGGATGCTCAGCGTTTGTTGTTTGAGCAGTATCGCATGCTGGTGGAGACATCCGAGCGACTGGTTGCCAGAAGGCAGACAGTCAACGCCTTCTTCCTTTCTGTCCACACGCTTCTCGTGTCTGCCATAGGCTTCAATTTCCAGTCGGCATTCAGTTCCGCCGGCTGGACGGGGCCTCTCGTAGCCGTCATCGGTTTGTGCGTAGCGGGCATACTCGTCGCGTACACGTGGCGCCGCATGGTCTCTTCCTTTAGGCAACTGAATGCGGGGAAGTTCGCAGTGATAGAGCAACTGGAGCGTCATTTGCCCGCAGCCATGTTCAAGGCGGAGTGGACAGCATTGGGAGAGGGGCGAGATAGGCGGAAGTACGTTCCCTTTACTGCAACTGAAGGGCAACTAACTGTCGGGTTCGGCTTTGCCTACTTCGCGTTAGTGGCGGCAGGAATCATCTTTGCCGTTGTCTGACGATAGCGCGCTGTTCGACAGGTCCCCTCCCTACCCCCGCGAGTCCTCGTCCATGAGTGCGGCGACCTGCCGACCCATCCGCACGGAGTAGTTCGTGCCCCGGTCCTCGGGATAGATCTGCGTGGTGTTCGCGAGGTAGAGGCCGGATATCGGCGTGCGGTGGTCCGGGATGCGGTCGGTGTAGCCCTGCGTCACGATGGGCTGCGCGGCGTCCACCTTGTGGTGGTGGTACTCCGTCACCCACGACTCGTCGAACGCCGGGTTGATCTGCTGCAGGTGCGGCACGTACTCCCGGTACAGCTCCTCCGGCGTCATCTTGTAGAGCGGGTCGTCGCGCTCCAGGTAGTTGGTGAGGTAGACGATGTGCGCGCCGCCGTAGTGCTCCGGCGGGATGAAGTTCGTGTGCTCGATGATGCCGAGGAAGGGCAGCGTGCGGTCGCCCACGTACGTCCAGTAGTGCGGGCTGAGCGAGCGGTTCATCACAAGGATGACCAGCACCGCGGCGAGGTAGACCTTGTCGGTCAGCTTGCCGAGGTAGTCTTCGGGCAGGTCCACCAGCCGTGGGAAGATGTACGACGGCGTCGTCGACAGCACCTGGTCGTACTCGCGACGCTCCGGCTCTCCGCCGTCGACGCTCACCTCCAGCCCTCGTGCGCGTCCGTCCTCGACGATGACGCGGCGTACGCCGGACGAGATGTGCACCTCGCCGCCCTGCTCCCGCACGCGTTCGCCGAGCACGTCGAAGATCTCGCCGAATGAGCCGGTGGGGTAGGCGAGCTGCTCCTTGAACTTGCCGGCCAGCCCCTTGCCGCGTGACGCCGTGCGGAGCGCGAACTTGTTCCACAGCCACGCCATCGTGATCTGGTCGTGGTAACGCCCGAACTTCCCGCGCAGCATCGGTTCGAAGATGGCGTCGTACGCCCGGTTGCCCGCGTTCTTGCGCATCCACTCTGTCGCGGTTGTCTGTTCGAGCGACGCCCACTCCTTGCGGCGCTGAAGGCCGAGCGTGACCAGGCCGAGCCGGATGCGGTCGACGAACGGCATGGGGCGGAAGCGCAGGAGGTCGAGCGGCGAGGTGAACTTCCAGAGCCGTCCCCGTGCGTAGTAGCCCACGTTGGAGTCGATCCACTTCAGCCGGTGCGACAGCCCGAGTTCGCCCATGAGGTCGATCATGGCCGTGTCGCTGCGGAAGAGGTGGTGGTAGCCGCGCTCCAGCGGAACGCCGTTCACGGGGAACGTGGACGCCTGCCCGCCGAGGAACGGCGCGCCCTCGAATACCTCTACGTGGTGTCCTCGAAGTCCGAGTTCGTAGGCTGCCGCGAGTCCCGCCGCGCCTCCGCCGATGATGCCTGCTTTCACGATTGTCCTTTCGCTGTCGATTCGGTGCGGCCCTGCAGCAGGTCGCCCAGGGGGATGCTGCGTACCGCCAGGTAGAGCAGTCCAACGACGATGACGGGCAGCAGCAGGGCTGCGTGCAGCACGATAGCGTAAGCCGATGCGTGGACCGACCCCACGCCCAGCACGACGAGAGCCAGCGCCGCGAAGATCTCGAACGGGCCGACGCCTCCCTGCGACAGCGGCACCGATATGGCCAGGTTCGCAAGGGAGATGATGAGCAGTATGGACCCCACAAGCAGCCACTGGCTGCCGAGATGCGCGTCCAGGTCGAACCCCAGTGCGATGCAGTAGTACGTAACGCCTTCCGCTATCCACACGGGTACGGTCAATACAGCCACTCGAGCGAGACGCCCAGGCCTGTGCAGCCCCTCGAATCCATCGATGAAGCGCTTCGCGAATGCGCTGATGAGCGCACGGAAACGCACCGGTCCGGGCAGCCGACGCGCGGACCAGTTGCTCATGGCGAGGAACTTCTGCGGATGCAGCGCCGCCAGGATGATGACCGTGAACCCGCCGACGAAGGGCACGACCATCACCGCGGCAGCCGCCCACACGGGGATGTCAACGGCGTCCCGCACGCCCTCCGGCAGCCCGGAGAACGGAAGGAAGAGGACACCGGCGGACAGCAACAGCAGCATGAGCAGGCCGTCGAATACGCGCTCGATGATGATCGTCGCCAGCGCCGTTGCGCCGCTGACCGGCTCACGACGCGAGAGGTAATAACTGCGGACGAACTCACCCGCACGCAACGGCAGGAGGTTGTTCGCCATGTACCCGACGATGACCACCGGGTACAGGCGCGTGGTTGTCGTATCGACGAACGGGCTGAGCAGGTACCGCCACCGGAGCGCCCGGAGGTAGAACGATGCGAAGTATGCCGCGAGAGCGGGCGCGAGCCACGCGTAGTTCGCTTCCGAGAGCGCGTCCACCCACGTCTGGTAGTCGCTGCGGACGAACAGGAAGAAGAGCACCGCGAGGAACCCTGCGGTGGGGGCCATGCCCAGCAGGATCCGCGTCCTGCGCGACATGCCCCGCCTGCGTGTGCGTTCTGCGCCGGGAGGGCTCATCCTGTCGCCATGTCGTCGCGGCTCTGGACGTTCAGGAACGCTTCGCACCCCACGGTGTGCTGCATCAGGTCGTTTCGCACGTAGACGGCGCCCCGTGCGTACTGCATGTCGGACCCGACCTTGCGCTGCAGCTGGTAGTCGACGACCAGTTGCCAGCCTTCGCTGGAGGTCGCTCCTTCGAACACGTCGGCGGGTGTGAGGTTGTCGTAGGCGTAGTTGGGGTACCACCAGAGCGTGTGCAGTTCACCCAGGCGCGTGTAGTTCGCCAGTTGCTCTTTGTTGGCGTCTTCGGACCAGATGCTCATCATCACCAGGTGGTCGTCGGGCGGCTCGGTCACCGGGTCGGTGTTCAACGCCCGGTAGGTGACCCAGGGGTAGTCGCGCAGGTACCAGCGCCACTGCCACGCGAAGTTGTCGTGCTCGTCGGCGAGTATCCGTATGTCGCCCTGTCCGAGCCCCGCGCTCGCTGCGAAGCCCTCGATACACTCGACGGCGTAGGGCGTCTCCTGGCCGGTCTGCGAGTAGACCAGCAGTTCACGCGGGCGTTCGAACCCTTCATAGGAGTAGCTCGCGCGAACCGAGATGAACGCCGTCATCCCGAACGCTACCACGAGGATGCCGAGCGTCAGGATCGCCAGGTGCGGTGAGACTCTGCGCACGGGTCTCATCGCGGCCCGCGCCGCCCTCGCCAGGAGACGGCCCAGCGCGCGCAACGCCGCCGTCGCCAGCCGTGCTATGGCTCGCACCGGGGCCATCAGCAGCCGCACGATCGATCCGCCCAACCTGCGCGCTCGCTCGCCCCGCGCTGCGCGTCTGCGCTCCGCGCGGCTTCCCCGGGCCTGGCTTGCTTCCGCCTGGCTCCCCCGCGCCTGGCTAGCTTCCGCGCGGCTCCCCTGCGCCCGGCTAGCTTCCGCTTGGCTCCCCCGCGCCTCGCTCCCCTCTGCCTGTACTATCCCCTCTCCCTCTGGGAGAGGGCTAGGGTGAGGGTCGGGACGGCCCTTCCAAAGCGTCGCGGCGTGCTCGGCCAGCATCCCGGCTACCCGGCCCGCGACGAATGCGCAGGGTACGGCGATCCCCATCAGCAACCAAGGCATCCGTTCGCCTGCGTACGAGTAGACGGCGAAGGAGAGCCACGCCCATCCCACTATCGCCACGTCGAACGTGTTGCGGCGTCGCGCCAGCAGGTAGACGCTGCCGATGAGCGTGGGGATGGCTATGGCGAACTCGTATACCGAGAGGCCGATCGTGTAGTAGTACCACGGCTGGTTCGCGCGCTCGACGCCTTGCTGCGCTATCCAGTACCCCAGCGAACCCCAGAGGCCGGTGAAGAAGCCCTCCCAGTTCGAGAAGAGGCTGGTGAACAGCAGCAGCCACACCGCCGCGAACGCTCCGAGCAGCAGCGGCCACCGCCTCCTGTCCCACTTCAACCCCAGCGTGACGGATATGGCTGTCAGCGCCAGAACGATGAACCCGGCTATGTACTTCGCGCCGCCCACGGGTGCGCCGGTCGGTTCGTCGGCGCGGAACAGATCGCCGCTCTGCACCAGCGGGTGGTTGCCGTCCGGGTTCACCAGGATGAAACCGAACGTGTCTTGCACCAGCCCGAAGACGGGAGCCCACATCGGCAGGGTCAGCGTTCCCATCACGATGAGCAGGTCTGCCGCCGGGCCTGCCTGGGAGAGAGGGCGCAGGTTCCGTACCCACCGCACCAGTGCGGGCGCCGCGCGGGCCAGCAGAAGAAGCCCGAACATCCCCACCAGGAAGAACGCGCTCTCCTTAGACGCGAACGTCAGCGCCCAGAGCACCGCCCACGCGAAGAGCATCCACGTTCGCGGTCGCTCCATGTAACGGAGCGCCAATGCAAGCAGCGCAACCGCCCAGACGGCCATGTAGATGTCGTTCCGCATGAAGCGGGCGAAATAGAGAACGGTGGGAGAGGCCAGCAGGAAGAGGGAAGCCGCGAGCGCTCCATAGCGCCCCAGCTCTTTGCGGAAGAGCCACGGCATCACGACTAACACTGCGCCGAATAGCGCAGGCACCAGCCGGGCGGCGAACTCGCTTGAGCCGATGAGCCTGTAGGTTGCCGCGCCGACGTGGTAGAGCAGGGGACCGTGGGTCAGCGGGTTGTGGGCGTAGCCGCCGCCTTCGGCGTAGAGCCACGAGTACCAGGCGTGGAGGATCTCGTCGTAGTGGAGCGCGCGTCCTCCCAGGTCCCAGAGCCGCGTTACGAGCGCGACGACCAGCAGCGCGAGTATCGCCCATCCTTCCCAGGTCCGAGGTGGACGGATACTGGAGATGTGTCTGCGGGCCTGTGACGGCACTCGTCTGATGGCCCCGATGCTGGATCGGGCGCCTCGCACGGCTTGCACTTACGCCGCTCCCTCCGCGTCGATGCGGTACACGGTGATGCCTCCGTCTGCAAACACACTGGAACCCAGCGCCGAGAACTTCGGGATGCCGGACTCACCGTAGATGTCGCGTTCTCTGGGTCCTACTACTACGTAGTCTACCCCGTACTTGTCGAGGAGCAGAGCGGCGGTCTCCGCCTGTTCCGTCTCGTAGATCGTGCGAACGTCTGCCTGGCGCTGCTCGAAATCGGCGCTTTCGTTGCTGCGCCACTGGCGTTCGTGCCACTCCCAACCGAGGATGGTGGGCCGTCCGGTGGCCGACGCGATCCGTGTGAGTTCGGGCTTCCAGTCGTTGCAGCCGCCCGCGTTCTCCGGGCATGGCACGAGGGAGCCCTCCAGCACGACGGCGTCGCCCGGGGTGTTCCCGCGTACCCACTCTATCGTGTTGTAGTCGGCTGGCGAATACATCTCCACGTACGCGGTCCCGTTGAGGGTGAACCTGTCCTGCTCCGTGATGCGTGTGGCCACTGCCGCCGCCGGGTAGTAGGAGACTGCCACGAAGATGATTACGAGCAGCCCCAGCGCCGCGTATCCGCTCACCCGGCCGATGGTCTGCTTCATGTTCCATCGGACCGTTACGAACCAGATCGAGAACCCCCCGAGCACTGCGAGGATCAGCCACGCCTGGTAGTACAGCTTGAAGATGGTGTTCATCCGCCGGAGGTCTCCCCCGAAGATGTCCACCACGTGGAACAGCTCCGCTCCCAGGACGAGCATTGCTGCGACACCGAACAGGAAGAGGCCGGGGACTACCGGGTTCCACTGCGCCGCGCGCTCGCGGTCTACGGAGAGGCGCATCGTCTCGCTGTCCCGGTGCGCCAGCACCCACGCGCCGAACAGGGAAAGGCCCACGATGATGGACAGCGGGATGACCGGTATGAGCCGGTCCACCGCGAGCAGTTCGCCCTCGATGCCTCGCTCGCCGTTCACGATGCCGTCCCACAGGATGCCCGCGATTATCGCGATGCTGCCGGCGATGAGGGTGACGCGCGGGTTGAAGGCGAAGAGCGCCTCGTCCGCGCGTGGCTGCTTCACACCCAACTGGTGGAACCCGAAGAGCACCGCTGCGATGGCAACGATGGGGATGCCGTACAGCGGCTGCATCCAGAGCAGCACTGGCGAGAACGCTATGAGCATGGGGATGCTGAAGCGCAGCAGGCTCCAGTTCCCGTGCCGGAAGACATGCCGCATCACCATGATAAAGAAGGGAACGGTCAGGACGCCCAGGACGCCCCATACCAACACGAGATGCGCAGGCCGCGTCATCACTTCCTGCACTGGGCTGATGCCCTTTGCCGAACTCTCGAAGTTGAATAGGAAAGGGAACGCTGCAAGCAGAGAACCCGCTACAAACAGCCCCGTTGTAAGCAGGGCGCGTATGAGACGCCGCCGCCCTGTTATCTTCTTCTCCATGGTCCATGTCTGGAGCACCCGGTGGAAGGAGTAGACGGCGCCCTGGCCTCCGCCCGGCGCGCCCAGCACGATCGTGTCGTCTCGTATCGCGACCGCACTCCCGAGCGCCGTGTTGACGCTCGTATCTTCTGCCGTCAGCTCTGCCTGGAAACGCCAGCCGCGTGACGTCTCTTCGAAGACGAATGCGCAGCCTGCGTTCGGAGCGGGGCCCTTGCCGCCCGGCGCTCCAACGACGAGGTAGTAGTCCTGCAACGCAACTGCGGAGCCGAAAGACTCCTTTGCGGCTGGCACGGGGCATCCGAGTGTCGCCAGCGGCACCCAGCCGCGCTGCGCCTCCGTGAATATCGTGACGACCGCATCGCCGCCTACGGCCAGGCGTCCGGCATCGAGCGAGATGCTCCTTCCGAACCGGTTCGTGTCGGTGAATGAGGGATGTATCGCCGCCGAGTGCGCCCACTCGCCGTTCGCTCGTTTGTAGACGTCCACCAGCCAGCCGTCGAAGCTCAGGATCCCCACGGCCAGCAGGTCGTTCTCCAGCGCCACCTGGGTAGGCAGGCCGTCTTCCGCGGAAGGGTAAAGCCTTGTTGCAAGCGTCCAGTCCCGGTCTTCACCGGTGTACACGTAGACCGCTTCCAGTGAGGCGACCACGACCGTGTCGCCGTATATCGCCACGGACTGACCGAACCCCAACACTCCTTCCGCGTCCTCGGGTCTGAGCGTCGCGGCGTGTGTCCAGCGCTCGTCGACGAGGGCGTAGAGCTCGACGAGGCCGCCCAGGTTCGCCCTCGGGGCGCCGACCGCGACCATATCCTCGTGGGCCGCCACCGATGCGCCGAAGTCCGAATCGATGCCCAGCCCCCGCGCTTGTATCCCATGGACGAGGCGCCACTTGTTCCCCTGCTTGGCGTACAGCCACGCGGTGTTCACGTCCTCTTCCGCGCGCGGGCCTGCCGCAGTGCCGATGATGAGGAACCGGTCGGTGAACGCCAGCGAACGCCCGAACTGGATGCGCCGTTCGTTCCGCGCTGTGTTCAGCAGCACTGCGCCCCCAACCAGCGTCAGACCCAGCGGCAGGTCCCAGAGGTTGATCGCCCCCAGGCTCCCGACGCTCACACACGTAACGAGGATGAGTGGGAAGTGCCGCCAGAACATGTCGCGCTGAATGATCCCCGGCCGCAGGTACAGCTGGAGGGCGACGCCTATGACCAGGAGAACGAACCCGATGGACATGACGTGCGGGTGCATGTCTCCCAGCAGGAAGCTGAACGCGGGGAACTCCGTTATCGCGTTCGGCACCGCGCGCGATACGCGCCACCACCACCAGAACTCTTCCGGGCGCCACGAAGCTGACGCCTGAGCGTTCTGGTACCAATCTGCGTTGGGCGTTATCCACGCCCAGAATGACGCGGTCCCCGCATTGGAGGCCCACGCGAGTTCCAGCACGCCCAGGACGTTGCTCGCTATCAGCAGCAGGAAGACGGACGCTGTCCCCGCGGATGCTCCCGCCACGAGCGACCCCCTCGACAGGCGAACGAGGTTGAACGTCAGACCGAATGCCGCGACCGCCGCGATGGCGGCGTAGGTGGCGACGCCCAGCGTGTAGGCGATGGGCGTTATCGTGTTCGTAAGCAACGCTACGGAGCCGATGAGCAGGTAGCCCAGGTAGTAGTAGGAGACCGCTTCGCCTGCGAACCATGCGTCCATGGGCGGGTAGTAGGGGCTGGCGACCGTGGAGCTCAGGAACATCAGGTCCATCGGCTGTTCCGTGGTGGCGATGTCCGGGACCATCGCCCGGTACAGCGTCATGGCGGCGAACACGAGGAGGAACACCCCCTCGGTCATGAGCACTATGGTCCGGTTGTTCCACAGGAACCCCCAGATCTCGCGGCGCCAGCGGCGGACCGCGAGTACCCCTATGGCAAAGACGATCGCCACTGCTGCCAGCACCGACAGGTTGGAGACGGGGATGGTGCGGGTCATGCCGATGAGCCCTGCAAGGAAGCCGACGCTCAGCAGCCCCAGCGGCTTGGAGAACGCATAGCCCCGGTCCGGCATGCGCGAGAACGCCCTGAAGGCGATGGGGAACGCGGCGAAGGAGAACGCCTCCAGCGTCAGGAACCACAGGGCTGCGTCGAACAGTCCCATCACGCCCCCTCGCCCCCTCGTTCCTGCGGGGGCAGGGACCTCGCAGCCCCGTCTGGCCCTCTCTCCCTTGAGGGGAGAGGCACGCGCTTCAGCGCGCGGTGAGGGTTATCCCCGAAGAGCGCGTCGACGAAATCGTCCGTGTCGAACAGCGTCAGGTCGTCCGTGCCCTCGCCGGTGCCGATGAACACCACGGGCAGGCGAAGTTGCTGCGCGATGGCGACCGTCACCCCGCCCTTGGCCGTGCCGTCCAGTTTCGCGAGGAAGACGCCGTCCACGCCGACGGCCTCCTGGAAGAGGCGGGCCTGCTCCACGCCGTTGTGTCCCGTCGTCGCGTCCAGCACGAGGAGCGTCTGCTGCGGCGCTCCGGGCGCGCGGCTCTCGAACACGCGGCGCACTTTCCGCAACTCATCCATGAGCGGCGCTTTCGTGTGCAGTCTGCCCGCAGTGTCGAACAGCAGGACGTCGGCTCCGCGTGCCGTCGCAGCCTCGTACGCGTCGAAGGCTACCGCGCCGGGGTCGGAGCCCGGCTGGTGCGCGACGATGTCCGCTTGGAGCCGGTCTCCCCATACCTTCAACTGGTCTATCGCCGCAGCCCGGAACGTATCGCCTGCGCCGATGAGGACGGATTTTCCCATGCGCTGGTAGTGGGCCGCCATCTTGGCGATGCTCGTGGTCTTCCCCGCGCCGTTCACTCCAACGATCATGAGTACGAACGGCTTGGCCGCAAGGTTCTCCTGGTCGTACCAGTCCCAGAAACTCTTGTCCTCAGGGTCGAGGAGGAAGGCGAGTTCCTCCTTGAACAGCTCGATGACGTCGTCCGGGTCGTCTATGCCCTCTTCCCTGACGCGTTGGCGAACGGTGTTCACGACGGCCAGCGAGGTGTCGACGCCCACGTCCGCGGAGATGAGCGCGTCCTCCAGGTCCTCCCACAGGCGGTCGTCCGAGAGCGTCGCGCCCTGGAACAGCGCGGCCAGCCCTCCTCCCCAGCCCTTCCGCGTCTTGGCCAGAGCGTGTGTCGTCTTGTCCTTACGGCGGAGGAAGTTGAAAACCACGTGGGTGAAACGTTCCTTTGTCCGGGTAGTTGCTCTGCGGCAGCCTCCCACTTACAGCCTGCATGGTATCAATGGCGTGAATCTACTCACAAGACGCGGGCTGCGGGCGGACTTGTCATTTCGGGCGCAGCCTCCCCGGCTCGCCATTCCTTGCTCTCCTCCGTCATTCCCGCACCGGCGGGAATCCAGACGTGCGGTGTAGCGGCGCGCATGCGCAGCAGCGCACGCGGGACTGGGGTGAGGGAACTTGTCGTTCCTGTGAAAATAGGCGTTCGTCGTTCCTGCGGAGGCAGGAACCCCGCCCGGGGGAGGGGGGGAAGGGATCTGTTCTGTCCTGAAAAAAGGGGGCTTCCTCCTGCGGGGGGGGGGCGGACCCCCCGCCTGGTGTAGGGGCATCCCTTGTGGGTGCCCTGCGCCCCGCCAATGCCGCCCCCGCCGAACCACGCCCCCTCCCTTCGTCATTCCCGCACCGGCGGGAATCCAGGGTGACCGGGCAGGTCACGCGGGGAGGAGGTGGAAGGGTGGGGCGCATCTGCCGTCTACTGCGTTACTCGGTTGGCAAGTAAGGGTGAGCGTGACCTGTCGCCTCCCCATTTTCATTCCCTTACACGGCCTGACAAAGCCCCGAGCCATTCCTGCGGAGGCAGGAACCTCGCAGCGAGGTGTAGTGTGGAGTGGGGCTGTCATGCCGAGCATAGCCCGCGCTCTATCGCCAGCATCCTCTCGGGAACGTACACGGGTAGACTCTCGCTCATCCAGCCATGCGAAAGAACCCCGAATGAGGATTGAGTGGACCAGCATCCACATGGACGACTAGGTGTGTTCACACTAAGATGGGGCTCCTTGTGAACGGGTATTACAGAGGCATTAGCGCCCGCCTGATGGTAGGCCCGAATAGCCGTACATACGTTGCCTTTACCTCCAACAGAGCGAAGGTGTCGAAATGTTGAACGTGGGGTTCGAGATGATGCCCACGACCAAGTCGGCCAACTGGCTCAAGGGGCGGCTCCCGGGGTGGCGGTCGTTGGAACAGCGCTTCGTTGGGTCGGTGATACCGGAGGGGTTCGACGCCTATGCGCGTATCCTTCATCCGGCGGAACGCAGGGTTCCCGGAGGAAGCTGGCGGCCGTGGAAGTGGTCTGATATGGCGGCGGAGGATGGAATGGTCGTTGACCCGCAAACGAGCTTTGAACGGGTTTTTGGCCGCTTTTCGAGGAACAGCCCCCGGTGGTTGCAGACGCCGGACCGGCGCATGGGCGAGAACGAATGCCGGTCTCTCGTCGGCGTTCTCAAGGAATTCACCGCAACGACGGAACGCTGTTACTTCTGCCTCTGGCGGGGCTACGGAGGACTGCTGGAGGGGAGACGATGGAACAAGGGCACCGTGCGCCTGCCTGACCGGCAAGGGGAGAAGTACGTGTTGTTCACCGGCCCGCTGAACGCCATCCTATCGTTCTATGGATATGTGGATGGAAGGTGGTGGGGTCAGCCGCCTGACTTCTGGTGGCCGGAAGACCTGGAATGGTGCGTGGCATCGAACATAGACAGTTATGACACCTGCGTTGGCGGGAGCGGGCCTTGCATAGAGGCTGTCCTTGAGCAGCCTGACTTGGAGGCGTTCCCCATTGGATTGGAGGACAGACAAGTCCTATAGCGCCGGTCCGTGACCGCGCGCTCGCCGTTGTGGAGGACTAGCGGCGATATCGGCTGGGCTAACCAGCCTCTCGCCGGTAACAACCTCTTGAGCATACGGTAGGGTGAGGGCACTGCGAGGCGGGGGTTGTCGAGGGGTAGTGTCTGCTCCCTCCCGCTGGGTGAGACTTTGCATAACGCCGGTGCGGCAGGCCCAGTCATTCCCGCACCGGCGGGAATCCCTGGCGACCGTAAGGTCGCACGTGCGCAGCAGCGCATGTGGTGGGGGATGGTGGAGCGGGGCGTCATGCTGAGCGTTCCCGCGCTTTAGCGCGCGCGGAGGCAGGGGTCCCACAGCCCACCTCTCCCTCAGGGAGGTAGACGCGCTTGCGCGTCGGGTGAGGCCCCCCTTGCAGCCCAGGGCGCACGCGGAGGGCTGTCTGATCCCCTCTCCCTTGGGGAGAGGGCTGCCCCGCTCATGGTGAGCCTGTCGAACCATGCAGCGCCGCCAACGCCTCCCGCGCCGCGGCCTGTTCCGCGTCGGACCTCCGACTGCCCACGCCTTGACCCATGGCGCGCCCGTCCACCAGCACGCGCACGGCGAACGTCCTGTCGTGCGGTTCGCCGGTATCCGAGACTGTTTCGTAGACGGGCAGGGGTAGCCCTTGCCCCTGGAGGAATTCCTGCAGCGCGCTCTTGGCGTCCCGTTCGGCCCCGGAGTCTCCCATCGCCTGTATGCGGGGCTGGAGCCATTGCAGGACGAGCGAACGGCCTGCCTCCTCGCCCTGGTCCAGCAGCACCGCGCCGATCACCGCCTCCAGCGCCGCCGCGAGATTGCGGTCGCGGTCGCGTCCCCCGCCCGCTTCCTCCCCCTGGCCGAGCAGGAGATACGCTCCGAGGCCGAGGCTGCGCGCGACGTCCGCCAGCGTTTCGCCGCGTACGAGCGATGCGCGGGCGCGCGTCAGATCGCCCTCGTCGTAGTGCGGGTAGAGCCGGTACAACTCGGCGGCAACAACCCAGTCGAGAAACGCGTCGCCGAGGTACTCCAGCCTGTCGTAGCTCCCCAGCGACGGGTCATCCTGCTCGTTCAGGAACGAGCGATGCACGAGCGCCTCACGCAACAGGCCGCGCTCCTTGAACCGCACGCCAAGCGTCCGCTCCAGCGCGGCCCACTGACCCTGTGCGGGCGCAGTCTCCGGCCCCGTCATTCCTGTACCTTCCGTCGTTCCTGCGGAGGCCCGCGCTTTAGCGCGCAACCTCGCCTGGGTGTTCGGGCGCCCTGTCCGATCCCTTCCCCCTTGATGGGGGAAGGTTAGGATGGGGGTGCTCGTTCGGCAGGTTAGTCAAAAACACCCTTGGGCCACGGCGGCTGCGGGCGCTTCACTTCGCCGACGAACACCTCGTCCCGCATCAGCCCAAGGAGCGAATTGAACGCGCTGAGCGCCTGCTCGTTCTCCTGCGGCCTGATCAGTTTCAGGAACGCGGAGCCCCCGCCCTCGAACACGAACGTCGGCGTCCCGAAGACGCCCAGTTCCTCGACGGCGTGAGTGTGGCTCTCGGCGATCTCGTCCAGCGTCGAGCGGTCGTTCAGGTCGGTGGTGAACTTGTCTACGTCGAGACCTGCCTCACCGGCGAGCCGCTGGAGCACGGCGATGTCGTTCAGCTCCACGCGGTCCTGGTGGCGGGCGTTGAGCAGCAGTGGAAGGAACGCCCTGAGCGCGTCCTCGCCCTGGCGCCGTGCGGCCTGTCCGGCGCGCAGCCCCCACAGGCTCTGGTCGAGACTCTCGTCCGGCTCGTTCCAGGCCCTGTAGTCAGGGTCGCCCGTCTTCTGGTTGATCTGCGCGAGTGAGAGCGGCTTCCACGTGACCTCGAGCGGCGCCTCGCCGTTCATCGCCTGTGTCACTTTATCCAGCCACACGGCTGCATTGAAAACGAACGGTCAACGGAAGTCGTAGTAAACGTCTGCCTTCTGCGTGGCCATAAGCGCCTCCGGTGCGTTGATGTCCGACTGCGGTCGCCGGGATTGTATCCCTTCCGGCAAGTCTCTGCCCGCTATACTTTGAGGGAACCGCACAACCGCGGCAGGGAGAGTGCCTTGGTAGATTTCCGACCGTTCAGAGCCGTCCGCTACTCCGAGGCCGCAGGCCCCCTCGACAACCTCATCTGCCCGCCCTACGACGTCATATCTCCGGCTGCTGAGCGTGACCTGCTCGACCGCAGCCCGCACAACATGGTGCGGATGGAGCTCGCGGAGTTGGACGGGCCGCCGCCGTCCGACCGCTACGACAACGCCGCCGCCGCCCTTCGTGCCATGCTGAGCGATGGGGTGCTCGAGCGGGAAGAAGCCCCGGCCTACTACCTGCTGCGCCAGCGCTTCTCCGTTGGCGCCGCCGAGCGCGAGCGGCACTGCCTGTTCGGCGCGCTCCAACTGGAGGAGCTGGGCTCGGACGTGCTCCCGCACGAGAACACGGCAGCCGGTCCCAAAGAAGACAGGCTCGCCCTCATGCGCGCGGCCCACGCCAACTTCAGCCCCATCCTCATGCTCTACCGGGACGAGACCGACACTATCGCCCGGACACTCGCCGAGGCGGCTGCCGCGCCACCCACCGCCGAGTTCGCGGCGGGCGATGAGCGGTACGCACTCTGGGTATTGCAGGACCCGTCGGCCGTGGACGCGGTCTCCGGTACGCTCGCGGATGAGAAGCTGTACGTCGCCGACGGACACCACCGCTATGAGACGGCGCTCGTCTACCGCGACGAGGTCCAGGACGGCGCGGAGTTCGTACTCACCGGCCTCGTTGCTTTCGATGACCCGGGACTCCTCATCCAGCCGTACTACCGAGTCGTCCACAGCGCGTCGCCCGCGCAGATGGCCAAGCTCGACCAACTGCTCTCGTTCTACTTCGTGTCGCGCCCGTCCGGGACGCCTCCCGGCGAACCGGGGCAACTGGATGCCGTCGTTGCCACGTTGGGGCAGGGGCAGACCGTGCTGGGCGTCGTTCAGCAGGGAGGCCCCCCACGGCTGCTCACGCCCGCGAACGACATCATCCCCGAGCCGGACCCCGAGGCCCCGCCGGAGACGCAGGTGCGCTCGGTCGAGGCGTTCGTGCTCCAGGAGATGCTGTTCCGCCCGGTCTTCGGCGACGCCTTCCCCGACCACGTGGAGTACGTCCACGACGGCGCGGAGGCGATGGCGATGGTGGAGCGTGGCGAGGGGCAGATGGCGTTCTTCGTGAAGGGCCTGCCGGCGGACGTCTTCCGGGCCGTGGTCGGCGCGGGCATACGGCTTCCGCGGAAGAGCACGTACTTCTACCCGAAACTCCCGAGCGGAGTCGTCATCAACCTGCTCGACGAGAGCGCGTAGGGGCTCCCTGCTGGCTAGGCGAAGATCTGCCCGTCATCGTCTATCCCTGCGTGGCGCCTGCTCGGCCGGTGAACGAGTGACACCAGCCCACCGGGCACCGGCCGGAGCCCCCGGCGCAGGTTGAGCATCTGGGCCTCGTCGGTGCGCCTGATCTCGCTCGAGAACTCTGCGCACCACACCAGGATCACCGAGACCACGTAGAGGAACAGCATGGTGACGACGACCGTGGTGATACTGCCGTAGACCAGGTCCAGCCGGGAGAGGTTCCCGAGGTAGTAGGAGAACAGGAGTTTCGTGAGTTCCAGGGCGAGCGCGGCGATAACGCCGGGGATTATGGCGTCCCGCCAGCGCACGTCCGTGTCGGGGAGCATCCGGTACACCAGCACGAACAGCCCCAGGCTCACGAGGAACGGCAGCACGCTGAAGAAGAACCCCCACGGGATCGTCACCGGCAGCAGGTCGGTTTCCGATGCAACCGTCCGCCCCACCGACCCGGCAACAGCCGCCGAGATGAACAGTAGCACCGCGCCCACGGACGCGGCTATCTGTGCGAGCTGGTCAATGAGGAAGTGCGGGCGCTCGGCTATCTTCCAGGCGCGGTTGACCACCCGCCGCACTGCGCCGAACACGGCTCGTCCCGCCCAGACGAGACCCACCATCGCGATGGCCCCCAGGGCGCTCCTGGCCGCTTGCAGGTCTTCGAGGTGGTCCTCGACGTAGTCGTGATCATGGCCGGGCAACTGCCGGTCGATGAAGTGGACCACGTCTTGCTGGAGGTCTGCCGAGTGGATGAAGTACTCGGTCACCGCGATCGTCGCGAGCATCAGCGGGAACAGCGAGAAGATGGCGTAGTAGGCGACTCCCGCAGCCATGTGGGAGCCCTCGTTCAGTGCAAAGTTTCTGGTGGTGCGGAAGAGCATCTCCGCTATGGAGCGGAAGATCGGCGGCGCAGGAAAGCCGTAGAAGAAATCCCTGGCCTGGTGCCATCGTGACGCGTACAGGGAGCGCATAAGGACTGCATTCTACAAACCGGACGAGGGTATGTCTCAATAATCAGGAGGCGCTTGCGCGCCATAACGAGCCTGCGGTCGCCGCCAGGAAACGTTCGTGGATGCGGGGGGCGCCCGCGGCGATGCTCCGGCTCTCCGGCGTCAGCGGGCCGCCGTTGAGTTCGGTTGCGACGCCTCCCGCCTCCCGAACGACGACGATCGCGGCGGCGATGTCCCACGGTTGGACGTAGTGGTGCGCGTAGAGCTCCAGCCGTCCGCAGCCTGCGTAGGTGATGCCCAGCGCGGCGGAGCCCATCATGCGCACGGACTGGAAGCCCGGCCATAGCTCGGCGACCGCCGCCAGCAGCAGCTTGCCCTCCGGCCCTTTGTAGCCGATGTCGAACCCGAGCAGCGATTCTTCCATGCTGCTCTCGTCCGACACTGTCACCGGCGTGCCGTTCAGCGCGGCCCCGAGTCCCGCGGCTGCCGTGAAGGTCTCCTGCCGGATGGGGTCGAGCAGCACGCCTACTAGGGGCTCGCCGTGTCCCCAGAGGCCGACGCTGACGCAGATGTGCGGGAGGCCGCTCGCGAAGTTGCGCGTGCCGTCGATGGGGTCGATGTACCAGCGGTAGGGGGAATCGCCGCCGTGCGAGCCGGACTCCTCGCCGACGATCTCGTGATCCGGGAATGCGGCGGTCAGCACTGCGAGCGCGGCGTCCTCGGCCGCCTTGTCGACCTCGGTGACGCGGTCGTTCCAGCCGCCCTTGGTGGTGAGGCCGAGCCGTTCCTTCGCGCCGGCGCCTATGGTGTCGGGGAGACGCCGCTCGATCTCAGCGCCTGCCGCCTGCGCCACGCGCACCGCCACCTGCAAGGCATCGCTTCCGTCCGATGCGACCGGCAGGGCAGGGCGCTCCGGCATGCCTACCGCAGCCCCATGCGGCCGTAGACTTCCTCCACGGTCGCGTTCGCTACGGCCTGTGCGCGCTTCGAGCCCTCGTGCAGTATCTCCTGCACGCGCTCCGGCGACTCCGACAGCTCGCGGCGGCGCTCGCGGAACTCGCGCAGGTAGCGGTTGATGCCCTCCGCGAGGTCGCGCTTGTCGTCCACGCAGCCGATGCCAGCCGTCGTGCAGAGGCGGTGTATCTCGTCCGTCTTGTCCGGGTTGAATATCTTCTGGAGCGAGAAGACGTTGCAGACCTCCGGCCTGCCGGGGTCGGAGCGGCGCGCGCGCTGCGGGTCGGTCACCATCGCCATCGTGCGCTTCGTCGTCTCTTCGTCGGGGGCCGCGAGCTCGATCTGGTTGTCGAGGCTCTTGCTCATCTTGTTCTGGCCGTCGGTGCCGACGATCATGGGCGACTCGGTCAGCAAGGCCTGCGGCTCCGGGAACGTCTCGCCGTACAGGCGGTTGAAGCGGCGGGCGATCTCCCGCGATATCTCGATGTGCGACGCCTGGTCGATGCCGACCGGCACCTTGTCCGCCTTGTAGATGATGATGTCGGCGGTCTGGAGCACGGGGTAGCCGACGAGCCCGTACGGGACGTGCTCCTCGTCCTCGCCCATCTGGCGCAGGCGCTCCTTGAACGTGGGAACGCGCAGCAGCCAGCCGAGCGGGGTGCTCATGCTCAGCAGCCCGTGCAGGACGAGGTGCTCCGGGACGTGCGACTGCACGAATATGACGCAGCGCTCAGGGTCGAGGCCGGCGGCGAGCCAGTCGAGCACCATCTCCTGGGTGTCCGCGCCGATGGACCGCACCTCGTCCCCGCCGGAGAGCGTGGTGAGCGCGTGGACGTCGGCCACCATGTAGAAGCACTCGTACTCGTTCTGGAGGCGCACCCAGTTCTGGAGCGCCCCGAAGTAGTTGCCGAGGTGCAGCCTGCCGGACGGGCGCATGCCCGAGAGTATCCTGCCGTCAGTCATGCTCATCTTCCGTGTTGCGTGATGTTGCGCGCCGGGCAGGGCGGTTCGCGAACCGCCCCTACGGTTCCTGGTTCCCGCCTTCGCGGGAATGACGAAGGGAGGGCGGGAATGACGGGGGAAGGCACTCCCATGGTGGGATGCCGACCCCGACGGGGAAGGGCGCTCTTCAAGGATACAGTGGCCGGGCGCCGTACTGCACGAGCTTGCCGCTGCGCTCATTGTCATGTTGAGCGGAGCCGGCGGCGGAGTCGAAACATCTCTCGGCGAGCGTTCGCTCATAGCGGGGCGTTTCCCGAGAGATTCCTCGGCTGCGCTCGGAATGACAATGGTCGCTTCGCTCGGAATGCCTGGGGGCGAGGTTCCTGCCTTCGCAGGAACGACGGACGGGAGGGCGGACAGGAGCGTCAAACCCAGATGTCCAGGGATGGGGGTTCCATGAAGGCGAGGGCGAGGGCGTCGGCGCGGTCTGGGGAGGCGACGCCGCGGTGGCGGAGCTTGGTCTTGCTCTCGAGGCGGATGCGCCCGGTGGAGGAGACGTCGTAGCGGAGGGCGAGGAGCTGGCCGACGAGGACGGAGTCGTTGGGGATGGAGGCGGCGTCCTCGCGGAGGAGGCGGGCGACCTCCCAGAAGATCTCGGCGCGGAGGTCGGCGAACTGGGAGGGGCGGCGGGCCTTGCCGCCCACGTCGACGCCGATGACGGGGACGCCGAGCTGCCCAAGCCGGTCAACGACGCCGGTCCCGACTCCCGTGCCGTCCGCGAAGACGGCGTTGATGCCGAGGGCGTCGGTCCACGCCTTCACCTCGTCGGCGACCTGCATGTTGTCGAGGCCGCGCCTGAGAGGGATGAGGTGTTCGACGCGGTAGCCGCGGCGGATGCAGATGACGGACTCGTTGCCGCCGAAGCGGGCGACGTCGACGCCCATGCGGTAGGGGAGCGAGCGGCCGCGCTCGTCCAAAGGCTGCGAGGTTCCTGCCTCCGCAGGAACGACGGGCTGCTCTTCGTGGCGGGCGATGGCGCGGTCGACGTGGTTGCGGGTGGTGAGCGAATCCTCGAGGGCGTCGGGGAACTGGCCGAGGACGGACGCGACGTAGAGCGGGGAGTCTGCGCCCCAGTCGCGGCGGTGATGTTCGACGTCCTCGGGGGTGACGAGGCCGGGGATGCGGAAGCGCTTGCGGCGGAAGTTAGGGGAGTCGAAGGCGGAGATGGTGATCTGGTGGTAGAGGGAGGACTTGGCGTGGTGGGACTCGTAGAGTTCGCCCTCGTGGGCGAGGGGGTTGCCGATGAGGAGGACCTTCGTGGGGTTGAGGCGCTTGATGGCTTCCATGTAGACCTGCTTGACGCCCTGGGCCTCCGTGACGATGACGAGGAGGTTGGGGGAGTGGAAGCCCTGGATGTTGTGGTGGGAGTTGGAGGAGAAGGCGATGGCGAAGCGGTCCTCGTCGATGACGTACTTGTCGTTGGTGATCTTGCCGGGGAGGGCGTCGCCGGCGGCTGCTACGGCGATGCGGAGCTCGTGCCAGAGGATGTCCCTGATCTGGCGGCGGGTGGGGCCGGTGACGACGACCTTGGCGTTCGTGCGGGTGTGGAGCCACCAGACGATGGCGCGGGCGGCGGCCCAGTCCTTGCCTGAGGAGTTGCACGCGGCGACGGAGACGCGGGGCTGCTTTGCGATGGCTTTCAAGATCTCCTCCTGCTTGTCGTAGGGTCTGCCTGCTGCGCCGAGGATGTCCTTGACGAAGCCGACGGGGTCTTTCTTGTAGCGTTCGAACATGGCTGCCTTCCTCTTTCACCCCCATCCTGACCTTCCCCCATCGAGGGGGAAGGGGGCTCCACCCGGTTAACGAAAAAACCGCCCGGCCTTGTGCTTGCCGGGCGGCTCGTCCGCCTTCGGGGGTCCTATGGGTTATGGGGTCTGTGACATCAGTGTGACGGAGGCGCGTCGGTTGCGCAAGGGGGTGGTGTCACATGGGGAAATTTCACATCGATGGACAGGATCGGGGGTGAGGCAGGTGGAATGGCTAGCCGCGTGAGCGCGGCGATGACCGGCGGCGGGCGTCCCGCTCCAACTGCTGCAGCGTTCCCACGTAGGTCGGTGGCGATGCGCCCTGCGGGATCAACTCCGCCGCTGCCCAGAGCTTGGCGTTGAGCGTGCGTGCGGTGTCCACGCCGTGCCGCATGTCGTCCTCCGGCACGTGGTCCTGGTAGAAGTTCGTGTGATAGTCGGAGACCGCCCTGAACAGCACGTTGATGTCGCCGTCCCGCGACAAGCGGCCCAGGTACGACTTCATCGAGTCGGCCGCGCGCGGCCTGCGGAACACCCATCCCTGCGCCGCCGCTACCGCCTTCAGCGTGTGCACCACGGCGCCCCATATCTTCTCCGACACCTGCAACCTGTCGGCGGCGGTCAGCCTGTCCTTCCGCAAGAGCGTGTCGGCGTGTTCCAGCAGGCCGTCTGCACGCGCGCGATGCTTCGCGCGCCGCTCCGCCAGCGGAGCATCGCGCCCGATAGGTTCTTCGACCCGTGTTGTCATGCGGCTGTGCTCCTGACGCCCTCAGCATACCACGCAGGGTGGGGGCCACGACGCCAGTGTGGACGGCTGCGCGTCGCTCGCGCAATGGGGGCGTGTCACATCGGGGAGGTTTGGTGGGGGAAGAGGTCAGCGGTTGAGGCAGGGGGCTCTTGATGACTACTCCGCGCGGTGGTATAAGAAAAGCTAGTGGGGCGCCCGACATCCTTAGCAGGTGCACTCACAGGGGGGGTCGTGTCCGAGAACACGCTCTTGGAGAACGCAAGAGAGACACTGCGGACTCTCCGGCAAACCGATCGCAAGATACCGTTCTTTGTGGAGTTCTCAGGCACTCCGAAGAGCGGTAAAAGCACATGCATTGACATCATCGCCCACTTTTTCAGGCGTGCCGACTACAAAGTGCTCGCTCCGGCAGAGGGAGCTTCTAAACGAACACCGTATTACCTCAAGGACGACTGGGTGGCTTTCAACACATGGTCTGCGTCCTACGCGCTTATGCATGTACTTGAAGGGCTATACGGTTCAGATAAGTATGACTTAGCTATCCTGGACAGAGGCCTATTTGACGCATTGGCCTGGTTCGAATTGTTAGAGATGCAAGGCAATATTACAGAGGAAAAGCGAGACCATATCCACAAGTTCCTGCTCATTGAGAACTGGCGCGACGCCATCGACATGGTTCTTTTGTTCAAAACTGACCCTCAAACGTCTCTGTCCCGTGAAACCAGGGATAAGCTGACTACAGAGGAAGGGCGCGCGATGAATCCAGGCATCTTGGAACAGTTAAACCAGGCGTACGATGCAGTCAGAGAAAGATATTCAAGCGAATTTCACCGGTTCGAGACCATAGAAACGGATGAACGGGCCACCACACCAAAGTCAACTGCCACACGAGCTGCTGAACTGATTCTGGACGTCTTTCAAACCGGCAAAAAGTGAACAGCCATGGACAGCCAGATGCAATCGGTCCTGTGTTTTCCTCGGTCATACGTTGCAGATTGCAGCCGATTCACTCCATGGGAGATTGCAAGCAACGTCCTCCATTCAGCGGAGAAGAGCATGACATGGCTTCCGCGAAGCGAAGCTGAAGTTTCGGATACCCTGGTGCAGCCGATTCCATGTGCATTAGTCATCAATGAGGCTAGCCTCTATCATGCCTTTCGCCGAATTGATGAGGGCAGAGCAGACCTGCGCAAGCGAATAAGCCTGGTAATAGGAGGCCACATAGACCAGGATGACTCAGATGGCGACTTCTATTCGCTTGCTATTGCTACCCTGATTAGAGAACTCGACGAGGAGTTGAAGATTGGGCGTCTCCCTTCTACTGCGAAGCCAGTTGGGCTGGTAGTCGATCAGTCTTCTTTGGAGTCTTCCCGTCATATCGCGATAGTTTATGAAGTTGCCATAACAGGTACGATTAAGCCCAAGGCTGTGGAGGAATTCTCGATGCGTTCCAAGTATGACGGAAAGCCGTGCACGCCAGACGAATTGCTCACTATCCGCAAGAAATTCGACCCGTGGTCTTTGATTATCTTCGGAGACTACATCAACCCGTCTTACTCTTACGACGTGGGCAAACAGCTCAGCCTGTCTCACTAGGGGAGGGCACGTTCTGCCCGAGCTGTTCAGAAGGCTACTTCTTCGGGGCTGGGCGCACGAACCCTTGATGACATGCAGAATGTGTCAGGGATGTTCTTTGAGGGCGGGGGCTGCTGGCCATGCTGCACCTTCCTCGTCGGGATACCCCAGCGTATGCCATACGGTGCCCATGGTAACCGTATCGACATCCCTACTCCGGTTCTTGAAGCGCAGCGGACAGTTCCCGTAACAGATCACGAGCCAGCCCGATGGGTAGAACGATGGCGACTGACTGGTGGCCACGTTGTTCGATACTGCGGGCTGGCTCGAATGTCAGACGAACCTCTGGTGTTAGTAGTTCAAAGTCAACTTGAACGGTAAAAGCGCCGAGCTGTATCTCTTCCATCGTAGCCTCCCTTTCGCTCCCACCATCAGATTGGCGTCTCGCCGGTTGGGGGTGCTCCTTTGTTCTACGGCGAGCAAGGCAACTGGGACAACATCTGGCTGAGGCCTCTGATTCGGTACGTCCCACTGTACGACTCTGCAACTACGCTTAGCGTGTCCCCTCCTCGTATGCGTGCCAGGAACTCCTGTTCAAGATGGCGAGGGACGAAGGCCGAATTGTTGAGAGTGCCGTAGTTCCATATTATTCCCCATCGTCGGCCATCCACATCATATGACCCAGGGATGTCAGGGCCCGGAAGATATGCATCCTCCCACAGGGCATACATCTCGAAATCGCGATTGTTCGAACACTGAATCACGAACCAAATACCCTGCTGTTCACTTCTAGTGAATAGATGCGGAGTACCGTTGTCAAAAATATCGTATTCCCACTCAACGGCAGGACGGGGAGCCTCGATTCGAGTCCCGCGCCGTAGGTCGTTGATGACCAAAGCGATGTCCTCGCTGCTGATGGCGAACCCCACATTTTCTAGAGGCCGCCCGCTTGCTGTCTCGTGGTAGCCGAAGGTATTGATTCCCACGACCTCGCCGGTCTCGTATGAGATCAACGGCCCGCCGGAGTTGCCGGGGTTCAGCGCAGCATCTGTTTGCAGGACGAATGTGTTGTAGTAGGAATCGTAGCGGTTCGCGGAAACGACCCCTCTGGTCAGCGTGAGCGTCGTGCCGTCCAGCGGGTAGCCGAGTGCGAAAACCTCCGTCCCGACTGAGGCATGACCACCCAGTTCGAGGACTTCCCAATGCAGGGAGCAACATATCTCCAGAACGGCCAAGTCCATAATTCCGTTATAGCCCACGGCATACGCGCCGAACCGCCGAACATCGTCCAAGACCACAGCAATGCTCTGCCCACCTTCGATGACGTGATAATTCGTTAGTACATAGCCGACACCTTCCGCCCCCACACCGATGAGCACGCCCGTGCCGCTGGCGAAGCCATCCACCTCGATCTTGGCGACGCTCTGCGAAGCCTCTTCAACCCGCTGCCGCGAGGTAGGAGTGGGGGTGGGAGTGATCGTCGGCGTCGGTGTGGGCGTTGGTGACGGCGTAGCGGTAGCAGTGGGCGTCGCCGTCGGCACCGGAGTGTTCGTTGGGGTAGGCGCTGGAGTCGGAGTAGGAGTCAATGTTGCCGTTGCCGTAGGGGGTATCGGCGTGGGCGTTGGCGTGGGCGTGGGAGTTGCGCAGGCTGTTGCGAAAAGGAGAAGAGTGGCAAGCACGCCCCAGCGGGGGACATGGAACCCTCCTGCCAACCACTGGGCCATGCCCCTCATTCTCCGTGCAGGTCGCGTTCGTCGATGACGCGGCGGGCTTTGAACTGGGTGCGTTCCAGTTGGCCGGGGGCTTTGAGGTCGACGTTGGAGCGGATGCCGAGGGTGGCGCCGAGGTCGGACTGGAGCTGGCGCTTGACGGCGTCGATGCCGGCTTCGGTGGCGGCTTCGGGGGTGTACTCGGCGAGGACGGTGAGCTCGTCCATGGTGCGCTCTCGGGAGACGACCATGCGGAACTCGCCGGTGAGGCCGGGGATGGCGCGGACGACGTTCTCGACGGCGCTTGGGTAGACGTTCTCGCCGCGCACGACAACCATGTCGTCGACGCGGCCGTAGATGCCGCGTGGCATGGTGGGGTAGGTGCGCCCGCAGGGGCAGGGGTCGTCCGTCCAACTTGCGAGGTCGCCGGACCAGAAGCGGATCAGCGGCTGGGAGGTGCGCTCCAGGTGCGTGTAGACGGGCACGCCCTCGCCGCCCCAGGGGGCTACTTCGAGCGTCGTGGGGTCGATGAGCTGGGTGAAGACCATGTCCTGCCAGAGGTGCATGCCGCTGGCGTGGCGGCAGCCGCCGTTGCTCATCCACGGCGACATCTCGCCTGTCGAGCCGCTGTCGACGATGACGGGGTTGCCGTAGGCCTCCTCAAGCGTGCGGCGCGTGGCGGGGATGGAGCCTCCGGGCTCGCCGGAGAAGAAGAGCGTGCGGAAGCCGAACTCCTTCGGGTCGACGCCCTCCTCGCGGGCGGTCTCGGCGAGGTAGAGGCAGAACGACGGGGTGCCGTAGAAGACGGACGGCTTCGCGGCGAGGCACCAGCGCACGGCCATGCGCGTCTGCCCCGGCGCGCCCGCACCGAACGGGAAGCACTTCGCACCCATGCGCTCCGCGCCGACGAGCATGCCCCATGCGCCCATGTAGAGGCTGAACGGGGCTGCCATGAACACGGTGTCGCTGGGCCGCACGCCGGCGCCCCACTCGACGCGCGCGTGGGCCTCGCCGATACGCTCCCAGTCGCCCTTGCTGATGGCGATGATGGTGGGGATGCCGGTGGTGCCGGACGAGCCGTGGACGCGCAGGATGTTCTGCCAGTCGTCGGCGATGTTGCTGCCGAACGGCGGGTTGGCGAGGAGGTCCTGGCGGAGGTCTTCCTTCGTGATGACGGGGATCCGCTGGATGTCGTCCAGCGTCCTGAGCTGGTCGGGGTGGAACCCGGCCTCACCCCAGCGCTTCTGGTAGAACGGCGAGCGCTCGTACGCCCACGCCGCCTGCCGCTGGAGTTTGGCCACGATAAGGGCGTCGCGCTCCTGCGGGGGCATCGTCTCCAACGCGGGGTCCCAGTACTCCTGGTCCTCAGGCGGGACGTAGGAGGGGTCGTAGAGGGGCGGCCATTCGAGCGCCATGAGTCTTACTCTCCGTCGGACAGGCGCTCCTTGATGAACGCCTCGATGTCGCGCAGGCTGGAGCCGACGGGGAAGACGCCGTCGATGCCGATCTCCTCGAGCGCTTCGCGGTCGCCGTCGGGGACGGTTCCGCCGAGGAGGATGAGCGTTTCGCCGCGCATCTCGCGCTCGTCGACGACCTTCATCAGGCGGGTCATGAGCGGCTTGTGCGCACCGGAGAGGAGCGAGATGCCGATGACGTCGGCGTCCTCCCGCTGGGCGCGGTCGACGACCTGCTCGGGAGTGACGCGCATGCCCATGTAGACGACGTCCATGCCGGCCTTCTCGAGCGCCTTGGCGATGACCTTGATGCCGCGGTCGTGGCCGTCGAGGCCGAGTTTGGCGAGGATGACTTTGGTGGGTTTGGGTGTCGTCATGGGGAACAACTCACATGGATGGACAGGATACGGGTGGATGCTGGCGTCCGTCACCCCCATCCTAAGGATGCCTCTCAACAAGCGAACGTCCCCCGAGAGATGCTTCGACTCCGCTGCACTCCGCTCAGCATGACAAGGCCGGACACCACGCCTGTTCACCCCCATCCTAACCTTCCCCCATCGAGGGGGAAGGGACCGGGCTAGAAGATGCCTGGGTCCTCGTGGTCGCCGAAGACGTCTCGGAGGGCGCCCATGATCTCGCCCTCGGTGGCGTCGGCGCGGGAGGCGTCGAGGATGAAGGGCATCGTGTTGTCGGCGCCGCGCGCGGCCTGCCGCAGGGCTTCGAGGGCGGCCTCGGTGCGGGCGGCGTCGCGTTCGTGGATGACGGCTTCGAGGCGGGCTATCTGTCGCTCCTCCTCGTCGTCGTCGTGCTCGTAGAGCTCGGGCGGCGGGACGGAGTCCTCCTCGTGCTCGTTGAGGCCGAGCACCTTGTACTCGTGCTCCTCGATGCGCTCCTGGTAGTCGTAGGCGGCTTCGGAGATCTCGCGCTCGATGTAGCCGTTCTCGATGGCGGCGAACATGCCGGCGAGCACGCCCTCGCCGCCGCCCATGTCCTCGATGGTGCGGATGTAGGCGAGCGCCTCCTCCTCGATCTCGTTGGTGAGCTTCTCGATGAAGAACGAGCCGCCGAGCGGGTCGATGGTGTTTGCGACGCCGGTCTCGTTGCCGATGATGCGCTGCGTGTTGAGCGACATCCGCATCGCGTCCTCGGACGGGATGTCATGCGCCTCGTCGTAGCCGCTCACGTGGAGCGATTGCGTGCCGCCGAGGACGGCGGCCATCGCCTGCGTCGTGCCGCGTATCAGGTTGTTGAGCGCGCCCTCGCGGATCAGGGTCGAGCCGAGCGTCTGCGAGTGGAAGCGGCAGAGCATCGCGCGGGGGTCGGTTGCGCCGTAGCGCTCCTTCATGATGCGCGCCCAGAGGCGCCGGGCCGCGCGGAGCTTGGCGACCTCCTCGAAAAAGTCCATGTGGACGCCGAAGAAGAACGAGAGGCGCGGGCCGAACTCGTCGGGCGTGAGGCCGCGTTGCAGTCCGCCCTCGACGTAGGCCATGCCCTGCGCGAGCGTGAAGCCGACCTCCTGGCCGGCGGTCGAGCCTGCCTCGCGGGTGTGGTAGCCGGAGATAGAGATCGTGTTCCAGTTCGGCACGTTGCGGGTGCAGAACTCGACCACGTCCATCGTCATGCGGTACGCGCCGCGCGGGGGCAGGGCGAACGTCTTCTGTCCGTGGAACTCCTTGAGGGAGTCGTTCTGCACGGTGCCGCGCAGCGTCTCCCACGGAACGCCGACCTTCTCGGCGTGCGCCAGCAGGAACGAGAGCAGCACGATGGCCGGGTGGTTGATGGTGAGCGAGATGCTGACCTTGTCGATGGGGATGTCGTCGAAGAGGTCGGACATGTCGCGCGCGGTGTCTATGGCGACGCCGAGCCTGCCGACCTCGCCCTCGGAGAGGGGGTGGAGGGAGTCGTAGCCGGTCAGGGTAGGGTGGTCGAAGTCGGTGGAGAGGCCGGTCTGCCCGTGGGCGAGGAGGTACTTGTAGCGCTCGTTCGTGGACTTGGCCGTGCCGAAGCCGGCTATCTGGCGGCGCGTCCACTGCCGGGCGCGGTACATGGTGGGGTAGACGCCGCGCGTGAATGGGTAGGCGCCGGGGAAGCCGATGTCGGAGGCGTAGTCGAGATCGGGGGCGTCGGCGGGGGTGTAGATGCGGTCGATCTCACGGCCCGATACGGTGAGGAAGCGCTCCTGGGACTCGGGGGCGCGCTCGAGCGTCTTGCGCAACTCGTCGTGCTCCCACGCGAGTTCGGCTTCCTGGGCTTTCTTCGTGGCTTTCGGGTCGTAGAGCGTCATGGCGTGAACCGTCCGGCGGCAAGTATACGGCAGTGGGAGTGCGCGGGGGCCTGCTACAGTCAACCGGTCAGTTGTGGCCGGTTTCCTCAATGACCACGGCCCCGTCCACTTCTACGTCCAGGGTCACCCTGCTGCCCACGAGGAGATTCATCCCGAGCAGGGCTTCATTGCCCGATTCCAATGCCGTAACGCTCAGCGGTTGATCGTGCCATAGCGCCGTGGCCTCGTAGCCGTTCAGGTACACTTCCTGGCCATTGGCCAACGTCGCTTTGAAAACCGTTCCCCGTGTGAGGCCCAAGCGCCGTATCGTCGCAGGCGGCAGGGCCAAGTCCCCATTGAAGCCGGTGTCCAGCACAACTTCGACCGGCTGGTATTGTCCTTCTCGGCTCATTATCAGGACCGGGACTACAGGTTTGAGCGCGGCACTGATTCTGCCTTCGAACACTACCCGCCCTCACCCTGTCAACCCAGACTGTAGGCTGCGCTGTGGCCCACGCGGACGCCGTAGCTGACTGCGCCGGGCCGGCGCTCGCGCAGCCGTGCGGAGGCGGCCAGAACCTCTGCGTCGATCTCGTAATCCCCGCTATCGACGTCGATCACTACGAACTTCCCCGTCTGCGCTGGCTCCACCAGGGGCCGTATCTTCTCCCGGTAGATGGCTTCCCCACGGACGCCAATCTCCTCCGGTCTGCTGCGTCTCGGTGGCATTGTCAGCCTCCTCCATCGCGGGGTCCTTCTCGCGGCTGCGGAGACTATCGTAAGGGCGGACCGACCGCGAGTCTACCGGCCATACCCGCCGTCGCCAGGTTCTCCTCGATGGCCACGTCGAGCCGCGCTGCCTCGGCCGGCTGCTCGCGCCATTGCGCGGCCAGGCACTCTACCTTCCGGGGAACGGTTGCTCCCGCCGCTCCAAACCCCCATTATTCCTCGCGTATCATTGCCGGACGCGCTCTCACTCTAAGCGCGGAAGGAGTCCCCATGCTGCGCAGCCTCGGCGGGAAGAGCCCGCAGGTCCATCCCACCGCGTTCGTCAGCGAGTTCGCATACGTCGTTGGCGACGTCCGCATCGGCGCGTATGCGTCCATCTGGCCGGGGGTCGTGCTTCGCTCCGACCGCGGCACGATGACCATCGGCGAGGGCACCAACATCCAGGACGGCTCCATCTGCCACGCCGACGGCGACCTCACGATCGGCGACTACGTGACGCTCGGGCACGCGGTCGTGTGTCACGCGGAGACGGTGGGCGATCACTGCCTGCTGGGGAACAACTGCACGCTCAACGACAAGTCGAACGTGGGGTCGTGGTGCATCGTCGCCGCGGGCGCGGTGCTGCTGGAGGGGCGCAACGTGCCGGACCGCTCCATCGCCGCGGGCGTGCCGGCGAAGGTGCTCGGCCCGCTCACCGACAAGCACTACGAACTCGTGCAGATGAACGCGGACGAGTACGTGAAGTTGGGGCAGGAGTACAAGTCGGAGGGGACGTTGGAGGGGTAGGGGGTGGGAGCTCTCCGGTGTACACTAAGGCACGGAGGCTGCGAATGAACGCCGAATACGTTCAATACAAGGTCTGTCTTACGTGGGACGAGGAAACGAGCCAGATGGACGCCGCCGTTCCCACGCTCGGAATCGGCGACTGCGGCCCTGACACAAACGCCGCCCTCGACAACCTGCGCCAGATGGTCTCCTTCCACGTCGAGTGCTTACTGGACGAGGGCGAGCAATTGCCTGAGTCGGACGAAGGCGAGGGCGTGTACATCCGCGTGCAGGTTCCCGTTCGTGCCGCTCAGGCCGCTCCCACCGCGTGAGGCGCTGCGCCGCCTCCGTCGCGCAGGTTTCGTGGAAGTCCGTCAGCGCGGCAGCCATGTACGGCTGCGCCACATGAACGGGAGGAGGGTGACAGTGGCCGTGCATCCGCGCGACCTGACGCCCCTAAGGATTCGCGACATACTCCGGCAGGCCGGGTCTCACCGAGGAAGAGTGGGACAGGCTGTGAGAGGCTACGCGTAACGCGCGGCGGTTGCCTTCAGGGTGTCGGCGTGGGCGAATATCTCGTCCACGCTGTCGATGGGTAAGCGCGTCTCCTTCTTGTCCGCATCAAAGACGCCAAGATACTTCTGCTTCTTATCGAACCAGAACCGGCAGACCGGCTTGCGCTGGTTGTCGTCGAGCATGATGGTGCACGCCCGTTTGGTGTCGCGTAGCGTAACCCGCTGAGGGTCAACCGAAGCATGGAGGATTGCCTTGACGGCGTAGAACCCGTTGAGTTCGGATTCGGTGGTGACGACTTCGTCTTCGGAATCCTCTGGCGTAGGCATTGAGTCTGAACCATCGGCAAGTTCGGTAGCCGTAGGGTCTCCCTGGGCCAGGGCAGTATTCAAGGTTCCGCGGAGCTCATCGCGAATCAGTTGACGAGCAGCACGTCTGGTCATCGCTGTGAACTGCTCAAGCTTGGCCTTGGTCTTTAGCCCCGTGTAGACGCGGCCCATGAGTAGCTTCACTAACTCCTCAGAGGGGTTGGTGACCTCCTGTTGTAGTTCGCTCTTGATAGCCCGCGTGTACTTCAGTTCGTTTGCTGACGCCCGAATCGCTTGGGGGTTGAACTCTGACTTGACGAACTTAGCGACCTCTTCCACAGGCGCAGAATCAGAGTCGAGAAGGTCGAGGATCAGGAAAGGACGGTGATCCATGATGTTGTCCTTCTCCAGATCCGAGTAGAAGAGGTACTTGATACCGTCTGTGTAGATGCCGAACTGGGCGGAGGGAGTCGTAGTGAAATAGCGATACAGTTGGCTTGGCTCCTCCTCGTGGAGGCGGGAGCCCGCCTTCTTGGCCTCAATGAGTATGAGAGGCTCACCATCGCGGAAGATGGCGTAGTCCACCTTCTCTCCCCTCTTTACCCCTACGTCTGCGGTGTATTCGGGCACTACTTCAGTGAGGTCGGTCGTGTCGTACCCCAGGACTTCCCTGATGAACGGGTTGATGAGGGCAAGCTTGGTCGCCTCTTCGGTCTGTATGTGAGGCAGCTGCTGTTGTGCCTTGTCCGCGAGGTCTCGAACGCGGGCGGTGATGTCCATGCGAAAGCTCCGTGCGGGGTGTCGTCCAGGCGGGATTCTAGCATAGCTTCCTCTGCCATCCGCTCCTACGACCAGCCCCCGACTGCGGCCCTGTGCACGCTGCCCGCGCGCTCTGGATTCCCGCCGGTGCGGGAATGACGGGGGAACGGGCTGCGAGGTTCCTGCCTGCGCAGGAACGACGGGCCACCGGCGCTTGTGAAACGGCGCACAGACGGTTGTCGGGATGACCCGCTAACGCCTATAATCGCTGCGGCGGTTCCGGTTGGGGCCGCCGCTTTGGACGCACCCCTGCGCGCCCGCGCTGCCCTGTTTGTGAAACGCCGCAGTGCGCCGCGCCCGCCTGAGAGGAGGCACCGATGGCCAACCTGCGCCTGCCCGGACCCACGCCCGTCCCGCCGGACGTCTACAAGGCGATGAGCAAGGAGATGATCGACCATCGCGGCGTCGAGTTCGCCGAGATGCTGCGACGCACAACCGCCAATCTCAAGCGCGCCTTCCAGACCGAGAACGACCTGTACGTCCTCACGTCGTCCGGCACCGGAGCGATGGAGGCCGCCGTCGTCAACACGCTCTCGCCCGGCGAGCGCGTCCTCGGCGTGACCATCGGCAACTTCGGCGACCGCTTCCTCAAGATCGCGTCGGCGTACGGCGCGAGTGTCAACGAGCTGAAGTTCCCGGACGGCGACGTGGCCATCCCTGAGCAGATACGGCAGGCGCTGAAGGACGACCCGGACGTGACGACGGTGCTCGTCACGCACAACGAGACGTCCACCGGCATCACGAACGACCTCGAGACCATCGCGGGCATCGTGAAGGGCGAGTTCGACAAGATGATCCTCGTGGACGCCATCTCCTCGATGGGCTCCATCAAGCTCCCCGTGGACGAGTGGGGGCTGGACGTGGTGGTCGCCGGTTCACAGAAGGGATGGATGTGCCCGCCCGGCCTCGCGATGATCAGCTTCAGCGAGCGCGCCTGGAAGGCTGCCGAGACGTCGAAGATGCCGAAGTTCTACTTCAGCCTCGCCGAGGCGGAGAAGTCGCTGAAGATGGGGCAGACGCCTTGGACGCCTGCGATCTCGCTGCTGTTCGGCCTCGACTACGCGGTGCAGCAGATGCTCGCCCGCGGCGACATGCAGGCGGTGTACGACTTCCACCAGGAGATCGCTCAGTACACGCGCGACGGCCTCAAGGCGATGGGCATCGGGCTCGTTGCCAAGGACGAGCGTTTCGCCTCCAACACCGTGACGGCCGCCTGGGTGCCGGAGGGCATCACCGACGAGGCGCTGCTCGCGATGTTGCGCGACGAGTACGACATCATCGCGGCGGAGGGCCGCGGCCTGCTCACGGGGCGTGTGTTCCGCATCGGCCACATGGGCTACGTGAACCAGGAGGACATCGACGACGTGTTCGGCGCGCTGAAGGATGCGCTGCCGAAGCTCGGGCGCCAGGCGTCGGCGGTGGGGCAGGCGTGACCGCGGGACGGCGTCTACGACGGGCTCGGCGGTCGAGGTGCAGACTTGCGTAGCAGTTCCCGATCGGGCGCCAGGCCCCTTGGAGTACCCTCACCCCAGCCCTCTCCCCTTGTAGGGAGAGGGGGCCGGACCGGAGACCTGCATGGCTAGGGTTCTCGTAGCCGACCCGATAGATGAGCTTGGCGTTGCCCGGCTGAAGGCTGCCGGGCATCACGTGGACGTCCGCAAGGGGCTCAGCGAGGACGAGCTGTGTGCCATGGTGGGCGACTACGAGGCGATGGTCGTCCGCAGCGAGACGAAGGTCACCGAGCGCATCATCGAGCACGCCACGAGGATGGTCGGCATCGGGCGCGCGGGCGTCGGGGTCGACAACATCGACGTGGACGCGGCCACGCAGCACGGCATCGCAGTTGTGAACTCGCCGACCGGCAACACCATCGCCGCGGCCGAGCACGCGTTCGCGCTGATGATCTCGCTCGCCCGCAACATCCCGCAGGCGGATGCGTCGATGCGCCGCAGCGAGTGGACGCGGTCCCGGTTCATGGGCGTGGAGTTGCGCGGCAAGACGCTGGGCATCATCGGACTCGGTCGCGTCGGCTCCGAGGTGGCCCACCGGGCGCGCGCCTTCCAGATGCACGTCATCGCGTACGACCCGTATGTCTCGATGGAGCGGGTGCGCAGCCTTGGCGTCGAGTCGGTGCCGATGGAGCGGCTGCTCCGCGAGTCCGACTTCATCAGCATCCACACGCCGCTCACCTCCGGCACGAAGAGCCTCATCGGCGAGCCGGAGTTCGCCCTGCTCAAGCCGGGGGTCCGCATCGTGAACGCGGCACGCGGAGGACTCGTGGACGAGCGCCTGTTGCAGGAAGGACTCGCCAGCGGAAAGATCGGCGGCGCGGCGCTGGACGTGTTTCCCGTCGAGCCGCCGCAGGACCTTCCTCTTCGGGAGGAGAACCGCGTGGTGCTCACGCCGCACCTCGGCGCATCCACGGAGGAGGCGCAGGTGGAGGTGGCGCTGGAGGTGGTCGAACAGCTGAACGCCATCCTTGGCGGCGGCGCGGCGCAGTACACCATCAACATGCCGTTCGTTCCGCAGGAGGTGATGGAGGCGCTCGGCCCCTACCTGCCTGTCGCGACGGCGATGGGACGCCTCGCCATCCAGCTCGCCGATGGCCAGCTGGAGACGGTTGCGGTCCGCGTCGCGGGGGATATAGCACACCACGACATCGAGATCCTCGCGTCAGCGGCACTGGTGGGCGTGCTCAGCGTGGCGACGGACATGCGCATCAACCTCGTGAACGCCCAGGCGATGGCGCAGGAGCGCGGCATCAGGATCGTCGAGGAGAAGGACCCCGAAGGCGGCGAGCAGTACCTGAACCTCGTAGGGGTCGAAGTGCGCTCCACCGGCGGCACGGTCTACACGGCGGGGACGTCGGTGCACGGCGCGGTGCACCTGAACCGCCTCAACGACTTTACCCTCGACATGGAGCCGAGCGCGCCGTACATGCTCTTCACCACGCACACGGACCAGCCCGGCATGATCGGCAAGGTCGGCACGATAGCGGGCGAGCACGATGCGAACATCTCGTTCATGGAAGTGGGGCGCGCGGCGCCGCGCGGCGCGGCCACGATGATCGTGGGGTTCGACGATCCGGTGACGGACGCGATGCTCAGGGACATCAAGGCCATCGACGGCATGACGACCGCGCGGCTCGTGACGTACGAGGCGTCGGAGCCGGTGCAGCCGCGGCTGCGGGGGACGTAGGATTCGCAGTACCATCTAAGGCAGCGACCTGACTCCTCATAGGAGGAACTAATGTCTGAAGCCGAGATCATCTTTCAAGTGAGTGAGGATGAGGTGGACGGCGGGTACACAGCCAGCGCACTGGGGTACGGCATCCACACGGAGGGCGATTCCCTGGAAGAGATTCGCCGCAACGTCAAAGAGGCTGTTGAGTGTTACTTTGACGACACCATGCGGCGCCCTCGACTAATCCGGCTGCATTTCGTACGTGAAGAAGTCCTGGTCGCGTGAGGTTGCCTCGCGACGTGAGCGGCGCTGCCTTGCAGGCATCGCTTCGACGGTTGGGCTACGAATCGGTGCGGCAACGCGGTTCTCATGTGCGCATCACGACACAGGTCAACGGCGAGCATCACGAGGTGATTCCTCAGCACAACCCCATCAAGGCAAGTACGCTGTTGAGCATCTTGAAGAGCGTCGCGCGGCACCACGAAATGAGTGTCGACGAACTCCTGAGCTTGCTGGACCTGTGAAGCCGAGACACGCCCAATCACCCCCATCCTAGCCTTCCCCCATCAAGGGGGAAGGGATTAGACAACCCGACATGGGCGGGCGTTCTTGTCCGTGCTCTCCCCTCGTGCTACGATGCGGCACACCGTTCGTTAGGAATTTCACGAACAGACGCTGCCCATGACGACCACATCCAGACCGCATGGCGCTCCCGATGACGCATCACCCGGCTCCCTGCGCGAACGCGCGCGCAGGGCCATAGAGGAGCAGCCCTCGCCCACGGTCACGGTGCTCTCGTCGCTGCTCGCCGCCCAGGACGAATTGGGGTATCTCCCGTACGAGGCCATCGACGAGGTCTCGATGTGCACCGGTTCGAGCGTCAACGAGGTCTGGGCGGTCGCGTCGTTCTACCCCAACTTCCGGTTCACGCCTCCGGCCCGCCACTCGGTCGAGATCTGCTGGGGGCCGACGTGCCACGTGCTCGGGGCGCAGCCCATCCTGCAGGGAATCGTGAGCCACCTCGGCCTCGACGGGGAGGGCGATACCGAGGATGGGAGCATCTCGCTGAAGTACAACACCTGCCTGGGCGT
This sequence comes from SAR202 cluster bacterium bin16, assembly GCA_002238425.1. Classification (GTDB taxonomy): domain Bacteria; phylum Chloroflexota; class Dehalococcoidia; order Lucifugimonadales; family Australimonadaceae; genus Bin16. The sequence goes on from MPMJ01000004.1 coordinate 48,098, forward strand.
CTGTCCGCACGCTCCCGCAATGAGCTTCGACCACGAGCTGGCCGGACGCATGTCGCTCGATGAGGCGGTGAGCCGCGTCGAGCGCATCAGGTCGGGGGATGATGGAGCTGATGGGAGGACGAGCCGTGGGTAATCGTCGGCAGACCTCGCTTCCCTCCACCCGCAGTACCCTCACCCTAACCCTCTCCCCTTGTAGGGAGAGGGGATCAGGCACAGGTCCAGCAAGGGAGCAGCAGGCGTGACGGAGGCGTACGAGGCCCTCGCGAAGCGCGCCTCGGCGCGGTGGGACGAACTGCACGCCAGGCCCTGGGTGCGCGTCGGGACGGGCCTGATGGGCGAGGCCGTGGGCGCGCTCGAAGTGCTTGCGGCGGTGCGGGAAGCCGTCGAAAAGGCAGGCGTCGAGGCGACCATCTCCGAGGTGGGCACGACCGGGCTGTGCTACGCGGAGCCGATCGTGGACGTCCACGTGCCGGACCGCCCCCGTGTGCGCTATGGGAACGTCCGGCCCGAGCAGGTCGAGGCCATCGTGCAGCGACACGTCATTGGCGGTGAGCCAGTGACGGAGCTCGCGCTCGCGAGCGTCGATTCGAACGTTCCGGGCGTCCCGCGTTTCGAGCAGCTGCCGATGATGCAGGGACAGGTGCGCGTCGCGCTGCGCAACGCGGGGGAGATCGACCCGACCGACATCGACCAGTACGTCGCGCGGGGCGGCTTCTCCGGGCTGGACAAGGCGCTGACGTCGCTCACGACGGAGCAGACGCTGGACGAGGTGAAGAACTCCGGCCTGCGCGGCCGCGGTGGCGCGGCGTTCTCGACCGGCATGAAGTGGGGCTTCCTCGCGGGGAACCCCGCGCCGCAGAAGTACATCCTCTGCAACTGCGAGGAGGGCGACCCCGGCGCGTTCAACGACAAGACGATCCTGGAGTCGGACCCGTTCACGCTCGTGGAGGGCTGCATCATCGCGGGCTACGCGACGGGTGCGAGCAACGGCATCGTCTTCATCCGGCACGGCCACGATTCCCCGATAGACCGCACCCGCGCCGCGATACAGGCGTGCTACGACAACGGCGTGCTCGGGCCCAGCGTCCTCGGCACGGAGTTCTCGTTCGACATGGAAGTCTCGCTCGTCGGTGAGTCGTACGTCGCGGGCGAGGAGACGGCGCTGATGGAGGCGATAGAGGGCAAGCGTTCCATGCCGCGGTTCCGACCTCCGTTCCCGGCGGCCTACGGCGTGTGGGGCAGGCCGTCCAACATCAACAACATCAAGACGCTCAGCTACGCGCCGGAGATCGTGCGTCGCGGCGCGGAGTGGTTCTCGAGCATCGGCACCGAGAAGAGCACAGGCACGGCCATCGCCTGCCTCTCCGGCGACATCCGCTACCCGGGTCTCGTCGAGGTGCCGTTCGGCCTGACGGTCCACGACATCATCGAGGGGATGGGCGGCGGCGAGCCGAACGGCAAGGCGCTGAAGTTCCTGCAGACCGGCGGGGGGGGCCGCCGGCGGGGGGCCGGCGGGGGGGGGCGGGCGGGGGGGGCCGCTCCGCCCGCGGGGGCCGGCGGAGCAGTTCGACATGGTGCTCGACTTCGACGCGATGGTCGCGGCGGGCGCGATGTTCGGCTCAGGCGGCCTCATCGTCTGCAACGAGGAGCGTTCGGTCGTCGACCTCACGCGCACGCTCGTCGCGTTCGATCAGATGGAGTCGTGCGGGAAGTGTTTCCCGTGCAGGCTCGGCATGAGCCACATCCTGGAGATACTGGAGCGCATCGCGGACGGGAAGGGGCGCAGCAGCGACATGGACCTGATGGAGCGCGTCGGCGTGAACATGCGCGGAGGTTCGCTCTGCGGTCACGGGCAACTGGGGTACAACCCCGTGGCGAGCGCGGTGCGCTTCTTCGGCAGCGAGTTCGAGGCGCAACTGGAGGACGGCGCGCCATCCCTGGCTTCGTTCGTGGGGCCGAAGTCCACGCGGCGCGGTGCGCAGATGTCGGGCGACACGCCGACGGCGTCGGTGAAGCCGGACTTCGTGATGCACATCGAGGCTGCGGGGGCAGCACCCCCATCCTAGCCTTCCCCCATCAAGGGGGAAGGGACCGAACCGGTGAACAGGAACCGGACGGGAGGCAGAGACCGAGCAGAGGGCATAGGCGGACGAGGGACGGGAACCGGACAGAGGCAAGGAACGAAGGGTAGGCGAACCAGGCAGGACATGGCTGACGAGATTACGATCACGATAGACGGGCAGGAGGTCACGACGACCCCCGGCAAGATGGTGGTGCAGGCCGCCAACGACGCCGGCATCTACGTGCCGTACCTCTGCTACCACCCCGGCATGAAGCCGTACGGCGCGTGCCGCATGTGCGTCGTCGAGGTCGAGGGTCAGCGCGGTACGCCTGCGTCCTGCACGTTGCCGGTCCGCGACGGCATGGTCGTGAACACCAAGGGCGACGAGGCAGTGAAGGTGCGGGACACGACGCTTGACCTGCTGCTGTCGGAACATCCACACGGATGCTTGACATGCCACCGGATAGACCTGTGCGGCCCGCAGGACATCTGCCTGCGGCACGTGGATGTGGTCGACCGGTGCGTGACCTGCCCGAAGAACGAGCGCTGCGAACTGAAGGACACCACGCGCTTCCACCCGCAGGAGCTGGTCTCCCCGCTCACGTACCAGTACCGCAACCTGCAGGTGGAGACGAAGGACCCGTTCTACGACCGCGACTACAACCTCTGCATCGTCTGCGCGCGCTGCACGCGGGCGTGCGACGAACTGCGCGGCGACGTTGCGATAGGCATGACCGAGCGCGCGGGACAGGTGCTCGTCGGCACGGTGATGGGCGACTCGCTCCTCGAGTCCGGCTGCGAGTTCTGCGGCGCGTGCATCGATGTCTGCCCGGTGGGCGCGCTCACGGAGACCTCCTACAAGTGGGAGCGTCCGGCGCGCGTCGAGCAGTCGGTCTGCGCCGAGTGTCCCGTCGGCTGCACGATGACCTACGAGGTCAACCACTGGGAGCGGGTCGTGCGCGCGGTGCCGGAGCTGAACTCCCCGGCGAACATGGGGCAGGCGTGCTTCCAGGGCAAGTTCGGGTTCGAGTACGTCAACGACAAGCGCCGCATCCGGAAGCCGCTCGTGCGCCGGGACGGCGAGCTGCAGGAGGCCACGTGGGACGAGGCGATAGCCGCCGCGGCCGAGGGGCTTGCGCAGTACAAGGGCTCGACGTTCGCGCTCATGGCGAACCCTCGCAACACCAACGAGGAGCTCTACGCCGCGCAGAAGTTCGCGCGCGCCGTCATGGGCTCGAACAGCGTCGACGTGGCGTCGAACGACCGCCCCGGCACGGTCGAGGGACTGCAGGACGTGTTCGGCTACTTCGCCGGTACGATGACCACGTGGGAGCTTGCCGACTCCGCCGCCGTCATGGTGGTGAGCGCGAACCTCACTGAGGAGCAGAACGTCATCGGCGTGCCGATCAAGCGGGCGGTCCGCAACGGTACGCAGCAGCTCATCGTCATCGACTCGCGCGAGGTCGAGCTGACGCGGTATGCGTCGCTCTGGCTGAGGCCGTACCCGGGCACCGACCCCGTCCTGCTCGGCGGGCTGCTGCGCTGCATCGTCGACAACGGGCTGGCGGACATGGAGTTCGTCAACGAGCGCGCGGAGGGCTGGGACGAACTGGCCGCCTGCCTCGCACCGTTCACGCTGGACGCGGTCGCCGCTGAGACCGGCGTGTCCGCGGCAAGCATCGAAGAGGCAGCGCGCGTCTACGCCGGGTCTGGCGCCTCGGCGCTGCTGCTGGGCGGCGACGGTTCAGTCGGCGGCACGCGGCGGACGATGTCGCGGATGGCTGCCGGGCTCGCCATCGCCACGGGCAACGTGGGCAAGCGCGGCGCGGGCGTCATGCCGCTCTACCAGGGCGCGAACGGGCAGGGCGCGTGGGACATGGGCATCTGGCCGGGAGCGACGCCCGGTCACAACCTCATCCAGGAAACGCCGGAGGCCCGCGAGGCGCTCGGCGCGCTCTGGGGCGCTCCCGTGCCGCTGGAGATCGGCTCAGGCAACCGTCACATGTTCGACCGGGCTCGCGAAGGCGCGATCAAGGCGATGCTCGTGCTGGACGACCACGTCCACTACGAGGACGGCACGCTCGGCGATGTGACGGGCGGGCTCGATGCGCTGGAGTTCCTCGTGGCAACGAGCGCGTTCCCGTCGGCGGTCACGGAACGGGCGGACGTCGTCTTTCCCGCCGAGGTATGGGCCGAGAAGACGGGCACGTACACGAACATCGAGCGTCGTGTGCAACCGCTCCGCAAGGTGGCGAAGAACAAGCGCGTCGACTCGCGGAGCGACCTCGACGTGGTCTGCGCCATCGCGGGCGCGATGGGAGCGCGGGGCTTCTCGTGGGACGGCCCGGCGCAGGTACTCGACGAGATAGGGCAGGCCGTGCCCGAGTACGCCGGCATCTCCTGGGAGCGCCTGCTTCGCGAGCGGCTCGACATCGTGACGACTCCCAGTGATGAACCGCAACCGACGCAGGTGATGTACACAGGCAACGTGCTCACCGGCCTCCAGTGGCCGTGTGCGGCCGAGGGTTCGGCAGATGAACCTGAGATGTTCGTAAGCCGGTTCCGGCACGGCAAGGCGCAGTTGCAACCCGTCGCGTGGCACCCGCGCCCCACAGCCGGTGCGGAGTTCCCGCTGATGCTTGCGCATGGGCGTGTGCTCCTGGAGCCGGGCCGCAAGCCGAACGTGACGGTGGTCGGCAAGCGCAACCGTGTGGAGCGCGAGGAGCGCTTCGTACTCAACCCCGCGGACGCCGCCGCGGCCAGGCTCGGCGAGGGCGACGCGGCCTCGGTGACGACGGCTGACGGCAGCGAGCGTCGCGGCGTGGTCGCGCTCTCGGACGCCGTGCCCGCGGGCGTGGTGTCGCTGACGACGCTCTTCGGCGAGTTGGCGGTCGAGGTCGACTCCTCCGACCGCCCTGACCCCATGAATCACATCGCCCGGCTGAACGCCGTGCCGGTACGTATCGCGGCCACGTCCCACGCCGGTTCACCCTCACCCTAGCCCTCTCCCCTCAAGGGAGAGGGGATCAAACGACGCCGCAGTAACGGAGGAACATGACTCAAGCGCAGGACCGTCTGGCGAATCTGCCGCGTGCATACGTGGCGAAGAAACAGGAAGTGGCGGAAGACCTTTTCCTGTTGTGGCTCCGTCCCGATGAGCCGTTCCGCTTCAAACCCGGCCAGTACATCACGATAGGGACGGGCGGGATCGAGCGCCCGTACTCGATAGCGTCCGCGCCGTACGAGTCGCTCATCGAGCTGTTCATCGAATACGTGCTGCCGGAGTATGGCGGGAAGCTCACGCCGTTGCTCTGGAACCTGCACGTGGGGGACTCGGTCTCCATGCGCCCGCGCGCCAAGGGGCTGTTCGTCTTCCAGCCGCAGTTCCATCACCACCTCATGCTGGGGACCGTGACGGGCGTCGCGCCTTTCGTGAGCATGATCCGCCAGGCGCTGAAGGACAACATCCGCGGCCATCACTTCTACGTGATGGAGGGCGCCAGCCATCAGGACGAGTTCGTCTACGACTCCGAGCTGCTCCGGCTCGCCGAGCGCATGCCCGAAGTCGTGACCTTCGTGACGACGGTGAGCCGCCCGCAGGCTGAGCGCAACCGCAGCTGGAACGGCCCCACCGGACGGGTGAACACGCTCGTCGAGGAGTACATGCAGCGCTGGAGCCTGCCGAAGGAAGACACCGCCATCTACCTCTGCGGCAACCCCGGCATGATCGAGGACGTGAAAGATCGCCTCGCCGGGCAGGACTGGAACCTCTACGAGGAGCGCTTCTGGAAGGAAGACGAGTAGCGTGAGGTCGGCTAGGACCGCGGCGGGAGTTGGCCTGGCGGTCCTCGTTCTGGCAGTTGTCGCCGTATGGGCGGCGCTGCAGTTATTGCCGCCGAGCTTCTGTGACCTTGTCCTAGCGTTAGACGCTGCGTTTGATATTGGGGAGAACATTCGGGATGCGGTGGAGGACTTCTGGGGACAAGTGACGGACGAGATGGTGGCTGGGTTGCCGCATGAGCTCCGGGTACCTGCGGAAGTGCTTGTGGCGGCTATCGAGGCAGCATTGGCATTGCCAAGCTTGATTGCAGATCTTCTATTTGATCGCATCGACCCCGCGTTGGATGCGGCGGCCACTGCGTGCCGAGCGGTAGGTTAGGTGGTGGGAGAGGCGCCTAGTCGCTAGACTGCAGGCGCAGCCGTCTGGAAGGAGTCGCTATGGAAGTCAAGGAACTCGGTCATGTTGTTCTGTTCGTCGCGGATGTCGAACGCTCGCGGCACTTCTACACGGACGTCCTCGGCTTTCACGAGTTGCACCGCGAGGGCCAGCGCCCGAATACCGCGATGTACTCCACGGGGCGGACGCACCATGAGCTCTACCTGATGCAGGTGGGCGAGGACGCGCAGCCTATCCCGGCGGGGAAGCGGCTGGGCCTGTACCACATCGGGATCAAGATCGGCACGACGGATGAAGAGTTGCAGACCGCACTCGCGGAGCTGCAGGAGGCGGGGGTCCGCGTCGTGGGCCACAACGACCACGGCCACACGCACAGCCTGTACATCCTCGACCCGGACGGCAACGAGATCGAGCTGTACATCGACGTGCAGCCGGAGACGTGGCGCGAGGAGCTCGCGCAGGTGGTGCCGCCTCTGCCTGCGCTGCGGTAGGGGCGCGTGGTTCGACAGGCTCACCATGAGCGGGCTATCCCGAGAGATGTTTCGACTCCGCCTCCGGTTCCGCTCAACATGACAAGGGCACCGGGGCTGCGCTCCCCGGCGGCAAGGTCTGCCCCGCATTCCGTTTGTGCGGCTGGCTGACTAGAATCCCTCTGTGGCCAGCCCCGTCCGCAAGCAGTACCTGGAGATCAAGTCGCGCTATCCGGATGCGCTGCTCCTGTACCGTATGGGCGACTTCTACGAGACGTTCGATGAGGACGCCCGGCTCGCGGCTCGCGACCTGGAGATAGTCCTCACGCAGCGAGACATGGGGCAGGGGGAGGTGGTGCCGCTCGCGGGCATCCCGTACCACGCGCTGGACGGCTACCTCGCCAAGCTCGTGCGCAAGGGGCACCGGGTCGCTATCGCGGAGCAGACGAGCGAGCCGGACGGCAGGACGCTCGTGAGCAGGGACGTGGTCCGCGTCGTCACGCCCGGCACCGTCATCGAGCCGGGGATGCTGGACTCCGGCGCGAACAACTACCTCGCCGCCGTGGCGCAGGGCGGTGCGCAGTCCGGGATCGCGTTCGTGGACATCACCACCGGCGAGTTCGCGGTTGCGCAGTTGCCTACGGGTGCCGTGCCGCAGGAGATCGCCCGGCTAGCTCCGTCCGAATTGCTCCTGGCGGAGGGGGGCGAGATTCCCGCTTTCGCGGGAATGACGGATGGGGCAGGAATGACGGATGGGACGGGAGTGACGGGTGGGGCGGGAATGCCCGACTGCCACGTGACGCGGGTGGACGGGGCGAGTTTCGCGCCGAACGCCGCGCGGCGGCGCGTGCTCGACCACTTCGGCGTGCGCTCGCTCGACGCGTTCGGGTGCGAGGGGCTGGAGTTCGCGACCGTCGCGGCTGCCGTCGTGCTGGACTACGTGGGCAGCACGCACATGGCCGCGCTGCCGCAGCTGACCGGCCTGCGGACATACTCGACCGACACGTTCATGGCGCTCGACCCGCAGACACGGCGGAACCTCGAACTGTTCGAGGGTGGCCGCTGGGGGGCGAAGGGGCAGTCGCTGCTGAGCGTGCTCGACGGCACCGAGACGCCGATGGGCGCGCGGCTGCTCCGGCGGTGGGTCGGCCAGCCGCTGCTGGACCTCGATGCGCTCGAACGCCGACTGGACGCCGTGGCTTGGCTGCATGCGTCGGACGTCCGGCGTCAGCGCATACGCGCGGAGCTGGCCGAGGTGTCGGACCTCGAACGGGCGGTGCAGCGCATCGGCACGGGCGTCGCCTTCCCTCGCGAATTGGCGGGGCTGCGCCGCTCGCTCGAACGCGTCCCGGCGCTGTGTGCGCTGACGGAGGAAGCCGGGGCTGACCTAGCGTGGCTGACCTCGGAGTTGGACCCCTGCGAGAGCGCCGTGGAGCGCATCAAGGCAACCATTACAGACGACCCGCAGGGCGACGTGGGGCAGGGGAGAGTGGTCCGCGAGGGCTACTCCGAGGAGATGGACGAGGTGCGGCTGGCCGCGCAGGACGCGCGTTCCTACATCGCGGGGCTGGAGCGGAAGGAGCGCGAGCGCACCGGCATCTCGAACCTGAAGGTCGGCTACAACAGGGTGTTCGGCTACTACCTGGAGGTCTCCAACGCCCACAGCGCGAGCGTGCCCGATGACTACGTCCGCCGCCAGACGCTCGTCAACGCGGAGCGGTTCTACACGCAGGAGTTGAAGGAGCACGAGAACCGCGTGCTCAGCGCGGGCGACCGCCTGCAGGAGATGGAGACCGCCATCTACAAGCAGGTCTGCCGCGATGTGGCGTCGCATGCCTCGGAGATACTCGCGACCGCCGCCGCGCTCGCGACGCTGGACGCGCTGCTGTCGCTGGCCGAGGCTGCCGTCCGCTACGGCTACGTGCGGCCCATGCTCGACGAGGGCGAGCGGCTCGTGCTGCGCGACGCCCGGCATCCGGTGGTGGAGCGCTTTCTCCCCAGCGGCGCGTTCGTCCCGAACGACACCGACCTCTCCACCGACGAGAACCAACTGGTGATACTCACGGGCCCGAACATGGCGGGCAAGTCCACCTACCTCCGGCAGGTGGCCGTCGCGGTGCTGATGGCGCAGATCGGCTCGTTCGTACCAGCGGCGGAAGCGCACGTGGGTTTGGTCGACCGCATCTTCACGCGCGTCGGCCTGCAGGACGACCTCGCGAGCGGGCAGTCCACGTTCATGGTGGAGATGGTCGAGACCGCCGCGATACTCCACCACGCGACACGGCGGTCGCTCGTGATACTGGACGAGATAGGGCGGGGGACCTCGACGTTCGACGGCCTCTCCATCGCGCAGGCGGTTGCAGAGCACATCCACGACGCGTCCCGCCTCGGCTGCCGCACGCTGTTCGCGACGCACTACCACGAGCTGACGGCGCTGGCCGACCGCCTGCCGCGCGTCCTCAACCTGAGCGTTGCCGTTTCCGACCGCGATGGGGAAGTGGTCTTCCTGCACCGCATCGTGCACGGCGGTGCGGACAGGAGCTACGGCGTGCACGTCGCGCAGCTCGCGGGACTGCCGAGACCGCTCATCACACGGGCGAGGGAGTTGCTCGCGGAGCACGAGGGCATGCCGGCGAAGGGCCGCGCTCGAGGGAAGCGTCCGCTGCCGGGCGCCCCTCCCCAGAGCGCGATGCCGCTCTTCGGCGGCGTCTCGCCGGAGGCGTCGCGCATCCTCGACGAGTTGCGGGAGATGGACCTGGACAACCTCACGCCGCGCCAGGCGCTCGACAAGCTCGCGGAGTTGCGGGAGCAGGCAGGGGAGTCGTGAGGTGGACCGGGCTACCCGTGTGTTCGTTGACGGGAACAACGTCATGGGGTCGCGGCCGGACGGCTGGTGGCGCGACCGCGCCGGTGCAGCACGGCGGCTCATCGCCGACCTGACGCCGCTCGCACGCGGCCCCGGCGCCTGGACGGTCGTGTTCGACGGCCCGCCGCCGGACGAGGCGGCGCAGCCGGTGGGCGGGCTCATCGTGGAGTACGCGCCGCGTCACGGCGCCGATGCCGCGGACGACCGCATCGTCGAACTGCTGAGCGGACTGCCTCCGGGGACAGATGCGGTGGTCTACACGTCCGACCGCCGGTTGCGCGAGCGTGCTATCGTGCTCGGCGCGCGGGTCGAAGGCGCGAGCGCGCTGTTGCGGGCGATAGCGGAGGGAGCCATGAGCGAGACAGCGTCGTGGGGAGAGTTCGAGGCGGCGTCGCCGGAGCTGGCGCGCCTGGGGCGGGGACTGTTCGACGAGACGGGGCTCGTGATGCTGGGGACGATCCGCAAGGACGGCTTCCCGCGCGTCAGTCCGGTGGAGTTCTTCATCTTCTCGGGCGAGCTCTACCTCGGCATGATCTGGCAGTCGTACAAGGCGCAGGACCTGAAGCGCGACCCGCGGTGCATGCTGATGAGCACGGTGCACGACAAGCAATTGCCGGACGGCGAGTTCAAGATGGCGTGCATCGCAACCGAGGTTACGGACGAAGCCGAGCGGAAGGCGTGGGCGTCGGCGCTCCTGGAGCACATGGGGTGGTCGCCGGAGGACGACGACGATGAGCCGTACGACCTGTTCAAGATCGGCATCGTCACGGCCTCGTTCGCCAAGATAGAGAACGAGGACTGGTACCGGTTGTTCTGGCGAGCGGGGGATCAGGCGGAGCTTGCGCGGGGCGGCTAGAATGGGCCGCGTTGGGACGTGAGCAGTGTGGGAGGTGTGCGATGGTGCGAGAGGCCGAGCGGGCAGAAGCGGACGGCAAGGCGGAGATAAGCCTTGCGGAGCAGTTCGCGCTGCACCCGGAGATGGACGAGCCGGAGGAGTTCCTCGGCGGGCCGTACAACCTCTCGGTGTGGCAACCGAAGGACCCCGAGCATCGCCAGTTCCAGCAGAACGCGCCGAGGGCCGGCGAGCCGATGCCTGACTTCACGCTGCCGCTGCTGGACGGGGGCGAACTGACGCTGTCGTCGCTGCGTGGGAAGCCGGTGATGATCGAGTTCGGCTCCGTCACCTGACCGCCATGCGTGGCGGAGTCTCCGTCCATGGAAGACCTTGCGAACAGGTACGCAGACGACGCGCACTTCCTGTTCGTCTACACGCGGGAGGCGCATCCCGGCGAGCACTACCCGCCCATCCACTACTATGAGCAGAAAGTGCTGCACGCACGTTCGTTCAGGGAGCGGCTGGGGATCGGGCGCACCATCCTCGTGGACTCGGTGCAGGGGAAGGTGCACCGGGTGTTCGGCGGCGTATCGAATATGTCGTGGATCGTCGACCACACGGGACGCGTTGCATACCGGGCAGCGTGGACGGTTGCCGACGACATCGAGCGCGCGCTCCAGGAGGTGCTGCGAGCCCGGATGCTGAAGCGCGAGGGGCAGCCCGCGGCGGTGTTCTACCGGGAGATCGTGGGTCTGCGTACGATGCGCGAAGGGCCGCCGGACGGGCTGCCGCGATACATGGGCGGCGAGGTCGCTGCGCGGCAGTTCGAGGCCGCCCGCCGCAAGACGGAACGGGCGTAGGGACTGGAGGTAGCGTGCCCATCTACGAGTTCAGGTGCAACGCGTGCGGCGCCAAGTCGTCGGCGTTCTTCAGGATGATGCGTTCGGACGCCGCGGCGGCCTGCGGCCGCTGCGGGAGCGCCGATACCCGGAGGCTGTTCTCCACGTTCAAGGTCCGGATGCCGCGTCCCGGTCCGGAGCAGCTCAACAAGGCGGAGCTGCTGGACGGCGTCGACTACACGAATCCCGCCTCGATGGCGAACTTCTTCCGCAAGATGGGGAGCGCCTTCGACGACGAGCCGAACGAGCACATGGACGAGATCGTGGGCAGGCTCGACCACGGCGAGCCGGTATACAAGGCACTGGACCTGGATATGGGCGGCCATGCAGGGCATTCGCATGGGCCTGCTCCGGCAGAGTAGGGGAACCCAAACAGACCCACCCCCATCCTAACCTTCCCCCATCAAGGGGGAAGGGATCAGACAAGGGACGAGGTTGCGCGCTGAGCGTGGGGTGGTTCGACAGGCTCACCATGAGCGGAGAGGGCACCCACAAGGGGCGCCCCTACACCAAGCCACCGGAGAGATTTCTCGGCTCCGCTGCACTTCGCTCGAAATGACAAAGGTGGCGTTGTCGAAACAAGAAGAGAGGGGCAGGATTTCCTGCCCCTCTCTTTCGTTCCGGTATGTCCGGCTTTGCCTTAGACGTTGGCGAAAGCGGGGAAGACCTTCAACGGGTTCTTGTTGATGATGGTCAGCTTGTCCTCTTCCGACAGCGAGGGGAGGTAGTCGATAACCGGGAGCAGGTTGTCCGAGGTGAGGCCGACGGCCGTGTGGGACGGGTGGTCGCTCTCCTGGCGGACGTTACGGCCGGAGCCGGGGGCCTCGGTGCCGAACGCGATGTTGGCGACGCCCCACTGCTTGATGGCGAGCTCCAGGTAGTCGATGTCGTAGGTGCAGGTGTCGAAGAAGAGGTTGTCGCCCTCCCAGTTGCCGCGGTGGCGGGAGGAGGCGATGAACCGGTCCAGCGCTCCGCCGGCGTGGGCGATGCAGATGCGGAGGCCGGGGAACTTCGTGAAGAGGTCGCTGAAGGCGAGGATGCGGGTCGCGAGGAACGTCTCGACGACGAACCCGACCTGGTAGTTGCCGGGGATGTGGCCGATGCGGGGGTCCAGGCAGTTCGTGCCATGGATGAACACCGGGACGTTCCACTCCTGGCACTTCTCGTAGACGGGGTACCAGTAGGGCTCGTGCATGCCGGGGGAGTTGTGGCGGCCGTCGGGGTCAGGGCTGAGGTAGGTGCCCACGAACCCGTACTCCTTGACGTTCTTCTCGAACTCCGGGATGCAGTTGCTCAGGTCGGGAGCTTCGGCGATCTGCGGCAGCATGGACGCGCCCAGGTAGCGCGTGGGGAAGTTGTCGACCTGCTTCTTGATGGTGTCGTTGGTGAACTCGCACCACGGGCCATACAGGTTGCGGGGCATCCAGCCCATCATCGTGAAGGGCCGGGGGCCGATGACCTGGACGTCGATGTTGCGCTCGTCCATGTACTCGGTGTGCATGGTGTTCGTGCGCATGAACGCTTCGTCGCTGAGGTCACCGGACGCGGAGCCGGTTGCGCGCAACGGGCTTGCACCGACGTGGCCGGAGGAGAACCCCCCGACGATCCAGGTGCGCACCGAGTTGGGCGCCGATACGTGGCCATGGACATCGAAGACCTTTGTGCCTTTGAACATGGGTCCTCCTCCTGTGCTCGCTTATGAAGCGGCTATGTTATCGAACGCTCGCGGCTGGAATCCCCCCTCAGCACGCGACGCGCCAGTAGGTCGCGCGGAGGGTAGTCCTTCCAGCCGCCGGTTGCAACTTTGCCGGTTACGCGACCAGTACGCCTGCCTCCGAGGGAAGCTGGTCGAAGATCTTGGCGTTGGCGTACTGCGGGTGGACGGGCACCTGGTGCTGCAGCTCGATCATGTTGCCGGTCTTCCCGGACTCGATGACCGCGAGCGTCGCCTCCAGCGTCGCCATGCCCCACTCGGGCGTGTGGTAGACGGGCGCGCCGTTGACGACGGCGTCGTACAGCTCCTTGAGTTCGGCCCGGCGGTTCATCGCCCACCCGGACGGCGGCTTCAGGTCGATGGTGTGGTGGCCGTCGTTGTCGTAGATGGTGATGCCGTAGGCGGAGCGGGTGATGTCGCCGCGCTCACAAGAGACGACGACGAAGCCGGGCTCGGCGGGCACCCACGGCTCGCCACCGGGGTCGCGGTTCTGCCCCTCGCGCTTGAAGATCTCGACCTCGCGCTCACCCCCGATGCGGATCGCCTGCTTGTCGGACTCCTCGTCGCGGGTGCCGGTGATCATGCCGTTGCGCACCTTCATGCGCTCGGTCTCGTCGTAGCGCTGGCGGTCGTGCCCCCACGGGACGAGCTGTGCGCCCATGAAGTAGCCGTGCGCGTTGTGGATGATGGTAGAGACGGCGCCGTTCTCGAACTCGAAGAGGGCGGAGTAGTAGCCGGGGATGGGGCGCTCCGGCATCCACTGGCCGACGACGCCTCGCACGTTCTTGACCATGCCGCCGCCGAGCAGGCGCACGGTGTCGATCTGGTGCGGGCCCTGTCGATAGACGAGCCCGCCGCCCTGCGCGAGGTCCAATTCCTCAGCGACGCGGGGGCGCAGCAGCCAGTCCGTGTAGGCCATGAAGTTGATGGCCTTCACCGCGCCGAGCTGGCCGGACTCGATGATGCTGTACATCTTGCGGAACGGCGGAATGAAGGAGCGCGTGTGGCCCGCGATGAGCACGTTGCCCGTGCGCTTGGCGGCGTCGCACATCGCCTGCGCCTCTTCGAGATTGAGCGCCATCGGCTTCTCGACGACGACGTGCTTGCCGTGCTCGAGCGCGTAGATGGTCATGGGCGCGTGGAACCTGTTGGGCGTCGAGATCCAGACCGCCTCGACGTCGTCGTCCTCGCACAGCTCCTCGATGCTCGCGTAGGCCTTCGCTTCGTAGCGGGCCTGGAAGCGTTCTCTCGTGAGCGGGTTGATGTCCGCTCCGGCGATGAGGTCGATCTCCTCCATCTGCTCGAAGGCGGGGAGCATCTCTGTGCCGCCCACGCCGATGCCTGCCATCGCCACGCCAAGTGTTCGTTTGGTTGTCATGTTGCTCTCCTTTGCGTCATCGTAGTTCTTCCCACCCGCCCGCCCGGAGCGCTTGTGGGGGACACCCCCACGCCCCCGGCACAGGGGCTTCGCCCCTCTGCACTCCCCCAGGCAGGCTATCCGGCAGTGTTATACACCTGCACGCGCAAGCGCGCCACGCTTACCCCTCCTGCTCTGCCAACTCCTCCTGCAGCAGGTCCTCCGCGTACCGGAGCAGCGTCTGTTCGCGATCATCGGGCGTGGCTTTCGACTGGAAGTAGCGCCGCAGGGCGTCGAGCGGCTCGATGCGCTCGGCGTCCTCCCAGGGGAGGCGTGTGCGGCGCTCACGCTCGACGCGGCGCTCGATGCCCGCGACGTAGAACGCGGAGGCGAGCGCCGCGCGCACGTCGGCTTCCCGGAACGCGGGCTCCTGCTCGGCGCGCATGTCGATGCGCAGACGGACGATGGAGCGCGCAAGTTCCTCCTCCGGGTGCGCGGCGATGGCCTGGACCGCAGCCTCGGTGGGATTGTCCATGGGACCAGTGGTTACGCGTATCGTGAGCATGGGGCGGGCAGGGGTCGGCACGAACTCGTAGCCGATGAGGCGCTCGCCCTGCGGTCGGGCGGGGTCTATGTCGGCGACGACGAAGCCCTTGTCCTCGCGCTCCTCGCTGAAGTCGACGCGTTCGATGCTGCCCGCGTAGACGACCGGCGGATGCTCCGTGAGCACCTGGTGCTTGTGGATGTTGCCGAGCGCGACGTAGTCGAACTGCGGGATGGCCACGGTGCCAAGGCTGAGGACGTGGTCGTTCCCCAGCATCATCGACTGCTCGGAGGCGGTCTTCGCTCCGGCGATGTTGACGTGCGCGCAGAGCACGGCGGGGACGGCGGGGTCGAGCTTGTCGACCTCTTCCTGGAGGTACGTGACGAGGCCTGTTTCGACCTCCTGCTTGATCTGCTCCAGCGTCTTGCCGCGCGTCTCCTCGCGGTTCATGAACTGGCCGATGCGTATCCACGGCAGCGCGACGACCTGCACGTCTCCGGCGTTGGTGGGGATGCGGTGCGTGCCGAGGGTCTGCCCGACCGTTACGTTGGCGACGCTGAGCGTGGGGAAGATCTCGAGCGCGGTGGCGCGGTTGGCGACGTGCGGCAGATCGTGGTTGCCGATGGTGAGGAACGTGGGGATGCCCGCTGCGGAGAGCCGTGCGATGCGGCGCGCGAACTCGCGCTGGTGCGTCTGCGTGGGGTTGCGCGCCTTGTAGGCGTCGCCCGCGAAGAGGACGAGGTCGCAGCCGCCGTCGATGGCGTAGTCGACGGCGTAGTCCATCGCGGCGAGGAAGTCGAGGAGGCGCGTGTTGACGCCGAGGTACTCCGTGCGGTCGACGTTCGGCGCGAACCAGTCCGGCAGCGCGTCCAGGTCGGCCTGCGAGGCAGGGCGTCCGTACGTCTCGACGCCGACGTGGATGTCGGAGATGTGGAGGAGGCGCATGGGGGTATGCTACAACAGGTATACTCACCCCAAGCGCCTTGTCTCGGCGCTTCGGAGGCCGCATGCCGATGAAGTGGCAGGACTACATATCCACCGACCCGACGGTGTGCCACGGCAGGGCCTGTATCACCGGTACGCGGGTGATGGTTACGGTCATCCTTGACAGCCTGGCGGAGGGTTTAGAGGCGGAGGAGATCGTGGCGCACTATCCGTCTGTACCGCGCGAGGGCGTGCAGGCAGCCCTGCTCTATGCCGCCGAGCTGGCGAAGGAACGCGTCGTGCCGCTGGGCGCATAGGGGCGGCGTTCTATGCGAGTGAAGCTTGACGAGAACCTGCCGGTCCAGTTCAAGCGCCTGTTCACTGAATCCGGTCACGAGGCGGACACGGTTCTCGACGAGAACATGGGCGGCGCAACGGATGCCGAGATTGCGGCCACCTGCCTCGCTGAAGGCCGCGTGCTTGTGACGCAGGACCTCGATTTCGCTGACATCAGGGCGTACCCACCCTCGGAGTATCCAGGCATCGTCGTCTTCCGGCTGTCCAGCCAAGGGCGAGGCCAACTCCTCCAGGTCGGCGCCGCCCTTATCCAGACGTTGGCTAGGTCATCGCCGGCGGGACAGCTCTGGGTAATAGAAGACGCGCGGGTGCGCATCAGGGAGTAGCCACTACTTCCTCAGAAGGGGAACAAGGCTCACTAGTACTCGATCGCCGTCCGTGGTTCGAGTCGTTCGGCGATAGGGTCGACCTTGAAGCCGAGGACCTCCAGTGTCGTCACGCCGATGAGTGGAATGTCTCCCTCTTCAGCGAGGGTGACGAGGATGGGGCTCCTGATGCCTTCCATCTCGGCGTTCGCGAGGGCCAACTGCCTGACCGTTACACGACCGTCGGCCAACTCGACTTCCACCTCGCGTACGACCTCCAGGCCGAGCCGTTCACCTAACGATGAGGGAATCTTGGTGAAGGTGGCGCCGCTGTCAACGAGGCACCGGAGAGTGTCCGACGCGGACGACCCGGAGAGATTGAGGTCTGCGTATGTAGCGCCCATGCCTCTATCCTAAACCCGCGTGCTGCCCATGTCGCGGAGGGCGGTGCGGAGGGCGTCGGGGAGCTCGGCGATGGGGACGCGGTGCTGCTGCATGGTGTCGCGGTTGCGGATGGTGACGGCGTTGTCGTCCTCGACGGTCTGGAAGTCGACGGTGACGCAGAGCGGGGTGCCGATCTCGTCCTGGCGGCGGTAGCGCCGGCCGATGGACTGCGCGTCGTCGTACTGGGCGCGGAAGGCGCGGCGCACCTGCGCGTGCACGTCGCGCGCAGTGGGGGTCAGCTTCACGTTGCGGCTGAGGGGAAGGACGGCCACCTGCGCGGGCGCGATGTCCGGATGGAAGCGGAGGACTGTGCGCACTTCTTCCTTGCCGTCGCCGGTGGGGGCCATCTCCTCGTCGTAGGCGTCGAACATGAACGTGAGCGCTGCGCGGTCGGCCCCGGCGGCGGGTTCGATGACGTACGGGAAGTAGTGCTCGTTCGCCTCTTGGTCGAAGTACTTCATCGTCTTGCCGGAGACGGCCTCGTGCTGGCTGAGGTCGAAGTCGGTGCGATTGGCGATGCCCTCGAGCTCGCCCCAACCCCAGGGGAAGTTGTACTCGACGTCCGCCGTCGCCTTGGCGTAGTGGGCGAGCTCGTCCGGGTCGTGGTCGCGGAGGCGCAGGTTCTCCTCCTTGATGCCGAGGTCCTTGTACCAGTTGAAGCGCTGCTCTATCCAGTGGCTGTGCCAGTAGTCATCCTCGCCGGGCTTCACGAAGAACTCCATCTCCATCTGCTCGAACTCGCGCGTGCGGAAGATGAAGTTGCCGGGCGTTATCTCGTTGCGGAACGACTTGCCGATCTGCGCGATGCCGAACGGCAGCTTGTTGCGCATTGCGGTGAGCACGTTGTCGAAGTTGATGAAGATGCCCTGAGCGGTCTCCGGGCGCAGCCACACCTGGTTCGCCGAGTCCTCGACCGGTCCGACGAACGTCTTGAACATCAGGTTGAACATGCGTGGGTTGGAGAGCGCCCCGCCGTCGTCCGGGCACTTCGTGGGGTCGTCTAGGTGGTCTGGGCGGAAGCGCTTGCGGCATTCCGGACACTCAACGAGTGGGTCGGTGAAGTTCTCGGCGTGGCCGCTGGCGACCCACACCTGCGGGTTCTGGATAATGGCGCTGTCGAGCCCGACGACGTCGTTGCGGTCGTAGACCATCGCGCGCCACCACGCCTCCTTCACGTTGCGTTTCAGTTCGACGCCGAGGGGGCCGTAGTCCCAACTCGATCCGATGCCCCCGTAGATCTCGCTGGAAGGGAAGACGAACCCGCGCCGCTTGGCGAGGGAGACGAGCTTTGATAGGTCGGGTGGGGCCATCGGTTCAACTCCTGGGGTACGCGGCGAAGTGGCAGGCGCGCCCGTCAAGTATAGCGGACGCCTGTGCGTGAGCGGGGCAGGGTGAGCGTGCGCGGGGTGTATAGTGGCGACATCCCCGTGCTCCGAGCGGAGAAGCGATGAGCCCCATAGTGCGTGGGCTGACGATGCTTTACCTGACGACGATCCTGCTCGGGTTCGCGCACGGGATGCTGCCCCCTATCATCCCGGTCCTTGCGAACGAGTTCCACATCTCAGGAGGGTTCGCGGCGCAGGTGGTCACCGCCTTCACCGCGGGGCGGCTGATCGGCCAGCCGGTCGGCGGAACGCTGATCGACAAGTTCGGCACGAAGCCGGCGGTCATCGGTGGGCCAATCATCATCGGAATCTCGGTATCGATCGGTATCGTGACGCCGTGGTTCTGGCCGTTGCTCTTGGGGCTGTTCGTTGCGGGCGCCGCGGACAGCGTCTGGATGCTGGGACGTGAGGTTGCAGGCGTGGACCTGGTGAAGGCGAACCAGCGCGGACGGCTCATGAGCGGGTTCATGGGTTTCCACGGCGTGGGAATGGGACTCGGGGCGTGGCTGGGCGGGACCGTGGGCGAGGAGATGGGCGCAACGGTCGTGTTCGGCATCTACACCGCTATCGCGGCGTTCGTCTTCTTCATCAGCGTGCTCATCCCCAGCGCCGACCGGCCGAAGGCCGCTCCTGCCGCAAGGCTCCCGGTCGAGGACGTCAGGGAAGGGAGCCAACTGGACCGCGTGCGCAACCTCTATCTGCAGATCGACCCGCGCCTCAGGGCGACGTACATCGTGCTGGTGTTCGCGACGGCGAGCATGATGCTCTACCGCATGGCGTACCAGGCCATCCTGCCCCTGCACATGGACGAGATCGGGCTGGACCCCAGCCAGATCGGCGAACTCTTCGCCGTCGTTGCCATCGGCTCGCTGGTGATGATCGTGCCGGCGGGGTTCGTTGTGGACAAGATCGGGCGGAAGTGGGCGACCGTGCCGAGCACGGCGATACCCGGCATCGCCTTCCTGTTCATCCCGTTCACGGGCGACATGGGGCCGCTCATCGCGATAGCCGTGCTCATGGGCTTCTCGAACGGACTGTCACTGGGGTCGGTCGCCACGTCCACGTACGACGTCGCGCCGGATGCGATACGCGCGCGGCTGCAGGCGGCGCGGCGGACGGTCGCGGAGGTGGGCGCCATCACGGGCCCGCTGCTCGGCGGGTTCATCGCGGTGCAGTTCGGAGCGGGTACTGCATTCTTCGTGTACGCGCCGGTGTTGCTCCTGGCTGCGATACTGTTGCTGTTCGTCGCCCGCGAGACGCTCGTGAAGGTCTCGGCCGCCGCAGCGTCCCTCGGGAACGGAGAACCCGTCTCCGGCCTCGCGCTCCTGAAGTCGATTCCGGTGCTGCTCATCGGCGCTGCGCTGCTGGTGTTCGTCGCGCGGAGCAGGCGGACGAAGCGTCTGACGGATGAGGGTTCCCGCGACCGCAGCGCCGCAGGTGCGGACCGCTCGTGATACGGGGCCTCGCGCAGCGCACGCCGTTCTACTACGGGGGGGTCGGCGCTGGGGCGGGGGTGGTGCCCGTGGTGGATGCGGGGCCCGGCGCGGGCCACGCCGTTCTACTACGGGTGGGTCGTCGCTGGTGCGGTGCTGATGACGATGACGATCAGCGGGGCTGTCGCCGCCCCGATGTTCAGCGTCTTCATCCCCCGGTGGTCGGACGAGTTCGGCTGGTCGCGCACGGCCATCTCCGGCGCGTTCAGCTTCGGGACGGTCGCAGCCGCGCTGGCAGGGCCGCTGGTCGGCAGGGCGCTCGACAAGTACGGCGGGCGGTGGGTGATGGGTGGCGGCGGGCTGCTCATGGCGGCCTCGGTTGCGGGACTGGGGTTCGTGGGGAACCTCGTGGGCCTCTACGCCGCGCTCGTGGTCGCGCGAACGGCGTTGATGAGCATCCAGAACCTGGGCGGGCACACGGTCATCGCCAACTGGTTCGTGCAACGGAGGGCGTTCGCGACGGCGGTCGCGGTGAACGGAAGCCGCCTGGGGCTGGGGCTGTGGCCGCTGCTGGGGGCCGCGCTCATCGCTGTGATGGGCTGGCGGGAGGCGCTGTGGATGGTCGGCGCGCTCATGGCGCTGTTTTCGTTCTTCCCGCTCATCGCCATCGTGTCGCGGCAGCCGGAGGACGTGGGGCTGTACCCGGACGGGCGTCCACCGCTCCCTGCCCACGAGGCCCAGTCGCGACAGGTGCGTGCCGAGCACCAGTGGCGTCCACGGGAGGCACTGCATACGCATGCGTTCTGGTTGTTGCTGTTCGCGCACATGGGCGCGATGGTGGCGGGCGGGGGCTACGGCCTGCACCGCATACCGCTCTTCCTCGACCGGGGCCTCGCGGAAGGGTGGGTAGGGCCGGTGCTGATGTTCCACGCGGTGGGCATGCTCGTCGGTGGGTTCGTCGCCGCATGGTTCATGGGACGCACGTCCTACCGCGTCGTCATCGCGGGGTGCATGGCGGGCGCGTCGGCGGCGATGGCGGCTGCAGGTTTCATTCCCCCGGGTGTGCCGATGGCCGTCTTCACGTTTGCGGAATCGATGGTTTTCGGCGGCGTTTTCGCGATGTTGCCCGTCGTTTACGCCGAATATTTCGGGCGCGACTCGCTTGGAACGATACGAGGTATCGCGCATCCGGCGGTGGTGGCGTCGAACGCGGTCGGGCCGGTCTTCGCGGGATACGTGTTCGAATCGTCGGGGGCGTACACGATGGCGCTCGTTACCTTCAGCGTCGTGTTGGGCGTGGGGGCAGTCAGCGCGCTGCTGGCGCGCCGCCCGGTCCTGCGCTGAGGAAGCAGAGCCTGGAAATCGGCGATGTTCGCCATGGGGTAATCGCAACCAAGTATCAGTTTCCGGCACCTTGTTGACACTCGTGCCGGAGAGGTAAACAATCTCTCCTGAATCCACGGCTGATTCTGGGAACGAGCACGCAAGGAGGAAAGATGACCACTCACGTTCACGAGCATGACCACAGCGAAGCGGGTGACCACTGCCACGAGCACGAGGGCGAGCATTGCCATAGCCATGGCGATGTGCACTGCCACGAGCACGGCGCGGGCCACTGCCACGTCCACGGCGACGAGGCATGCGCGTCCCTCGGCGGGGGCGAGCAGTTCGACGAGCACGGCGCCGAGCACTGCCACCAGCACGGCGAGGAGCACTGCGCGGACGCGGACGACCCGCACCACGCACCCCACGCAGCGTAAGGTCTCAAGAAGAGTGCTATAGTGCCGGTTGATAGCCGGTAAGGCAGCTTGGGCGGCGGCCTGGGGATACCGGGCCGCCGTCTTTGTGTAAAGGAGCCGTGTCGTTGTGACAACTGAACACCGCCACGAGGATGAGGGCGACGATCACGACGAGCATGAGCATGGCCACGAGGGCCATGACCATGACGCGCACGCCGAGCACGACCATGGCCACGAGGGCCATGACCATGATGCGCACGCGGAGCACGACCATGGCCACGAAGGCCACGACCACGACGCGCATGCCGAGCACGACCATGGCCACGAGGGCCACGACCACGACGCGCACGCCGA
Source organism: SAR202 cluster bacterium bin16 (assembly GCA_002238425.1). Classification (GTDB taxonomy): domain Bacteria; phylum Chloroflexota; class Dehalococcoidia; order Lucifugimonadales; family Australimonadaceae; genus Bin16. Next base: position 69,963 of record MPMJ01000004.1, read on the forward strand.
GCACGACCATGGCCACGAAGACCACGACCACGACGCGCACGCCGGGCATGACCATGGCCACGAGGGCCACGACCATGATGCGCACGCCGAGCATGATCACGGCCACGAAGACCACGACCACGACGCGCACGCCGGGCATGAGCATGATGATCACGGGCACGGCGGGCACGACCACCACGGACATGGCCACGAGGGCCACGACCATGACCACGCCCACGACCTGCGCGGAGCAAGCAAGAAAAGCCTTGTCATCGCCCTGGCGCTAATCTCCAGTTTCATGTTCGTAGAGGTGGTGGGCGGCGTACTGTCGGGGAGCCTTGCGCTGCTCGCGGATGCGGGCCACATGCTCACGGACGCCGCGGCGATCCTGCTCGCGCTCTTCGCCATGTGGATAGCGGAGCGCCCCGCGTCGGTCGAGAGCACGTTCGGCTACTACAGAACCGAAGTGCTTGCCGCGCTGGCCAATACGCTCAGCCTGTGGCTCATAGCGGGCTGGATATTCTTCGAGGCATACCACCGCATCAGGGATACGCCCGAGGTCGAGGGGCCGCTGCTCCTCGGAGTCGGCGCGGCGGGTCTGGTCGTCAACATCCTGGCGGCCTACGTCCTCCACCGCGCGGCGGGCGAGAGCCTGAACGCCGAGGGCGCGTTCCAGCACGTCATGGCGGACCTGTTCGGCTCCATCGGCGTCGTGGTATCGGGCGTGCTGATCCTCGCGTTCGCGACGAGCCCGGACTCCCCCTGGTTCATCGTCGACCCTATCCTGAGCATCGGCATCGGCCTGCTCATCCTGCGGAGTTCCTGGGGCCTGTTCATGCGGGTGTTCAACGTGCTCATCGAAGGCACGCCCAAGCACCTGGACATGTACCGCATCTGCAGCGACATGGAAGACGTCCCCGGCGTGACCATCATCCACGACGTACACGCCTGGACGATCACTTCCGGGTACGACGCTATGACCGCGCACGTGCTGGTGGACTCCGCCCAACGCGGCAAGGAGGACGACATGCTCGCCCGGCTGCGTGAGATCGCCTACGGCTACGGCCTCGGCCACGTGACCTTGCAGTTGGAGTACTCCGCCACGGATTGCGAGGAGAACCACCACGTCGAGCACCTGGTAGCGCGTTCGCGGGCATAACGGCTGGGGCAGATACACACGGGAGAGGGGGCGCAACAGCGCTCCCTCTTCATGTCCGGCGCCGACAACGCGATGCTCGCTTGCCGTTGCGTTCCCCGCCTCGTAACCTTCCGCTCGGAGGTGGGTTATGGCTGACTATCCCCGGAACGACCTGCTCGTCGAGACCGGCTGGCTCGCGGAGCATCTGACGGACCCGAACGTACGCGTCATCGAGATGGCGCAGGACGGCAGCGACTTCGAGGCCGGGCATATCCCCGGCGCGGCGCTCTCGCCGACCTGGCAGGTCAAGGGCTCGGAGCAGAAAAGGCTCGTCGCGCCGCCGGACGAGGCGAAGGCGTGGTTCGAGTCCGTGGGTATCGGCGACGACACGCTCGTCGTGGGGTACGACCGCTTCCACAGCCGGGACGCATCGCGCCTCTGGTGGGTGCTGAACTACTACGGACACACCAACGTTCGCGTCCTGAACGGCGGGTGGACGAAATGGATCGCGGAGGGGCGCGACGTCGAGGCCGGCCCTTCACAGGTGACCGGCGGCGGCGTGACCTTCACTCCGCAGCCTCCGAACCATGACATCGAATCGGACGTCGACAAACTCAAGGCCGCGGTTGGCGCGGACGACACCGTCATCTGGGACGTGCGGACGGAGGACGAGTACACGGGAGCGAACTCGCGCGGCAACGCTCGGGTAGGGCACGTGCCCGGCGCGGCGTTCCTGGAGTGGGTGCATCTCGTGGCGGACGACGACACCTTCAAGTCCGCGGAGGAGATCGAGGAGATAGCGCGCGGGCTCGGCATCACGCCGGAGAAGACGGTCCACGTCTACTGACAGGGCGGGGTGCGTGCGTCGCACGCCATGCTCGCCCTCAAGCTCATCGGCCACGAGTCTGTGTGCATGTACGACGGCTCGATGGGCGAGTGGGCCAACCGGGACGATACCCCGCTGGAGGTGTAGGCGCATCGCCTACGGGGGGCGGGGCACAATCCCGTAACCTACTCCCGCCACGCCCATCCCCGAGTACCCTCACCGCGCGCTAAAGCGCGTTGCCCTCTCCCTACAAGGGGAGAGGGCAACGCGTTCATCGAGAGGGCTCCCGGCTTCGCTCGAAATGACAAGTCTCACTCGATGGCGAACACCGCCTGCACGCGCACGCTCACCTCGAGTTCGCCGCCGAAGAACTGCGTCGGTGGGCCAGCGGAGTCCATCGCCGCGACCGCGAACCGTGCCTCGGCCACCGGGAACTCATTGAAGCTGCCCTCCGATATGGAGACGAGCGGGCCGCGAACGACCGATAGCTGCCCTGCGTAGAGGTCGGCCTTCGCGAGGGCGTCCTCGATGGCGAGTATGCGCGCCTCTTCCTCGAGCGCGCTCGTGTCCTCTATCTGGAATGAGACGCTCTGCACGCGGGTGAGGTCGCCGCCTGCGGTCACCGCGCGGTCCACGACGTCGCCGGTGGCGTTCAGGTCGCGCAGCGTGACGCTGAGCGTGTTCGTCACCTGGAAGCCGAGCAGTTGCTGCTGTCCGTCGCGCACGTACTCGTAGCGGGGGTTGATGGAGAAGCGCGCCGTCCGGATGTCGTCCTCGGCGACCCCTGCGGCGCGCAACTCCTCAACGATGGCCGCGAGCGACCGCGCGGCGTCGTCCCGCGCCTCGCTCACGCTGTCGCGCAGCGCCTCGACGCCCAGCGAGATGACCGCGATGTCCGGCTCGCCGGAGACAGTGCCGACTCCTGCAGCGTGGATGCCGCTGTTCGTGTCGTAAACGATCGTGCTGTTGCCAGTGCGCAGGTTGGTTGCCGCGGAGCCGTCGGGGTCCCCATTGCCGTCGCCGGAGCAGGCGGCCAACACGGCCACCATCACCAGCGCTGCGCTCAGCAGCAGGAGGGTCTTCCTGGCTCCGGATGTCTTGAGGGTGGTCATGCGTTCTCCTGTTCTGCCGGTTGGTCGCACGGCGTTCTCGTTAAGGATAACGTCCCGAACCGTAGCGCGGTTCCGGTGGCGATGCTCCCGCGCGGCGTTCCCGTATACTGAAGAGTACGCGCCGAGCCGCGCGTTCGTTCCCTGTCATGCGCTCTATCCTCCGCGAAACCATCCAGACCATCGCGCTTGCGACCTTCTTCATCCTGCTGCTGCAGGGCGGTGTGCAGAACTACCGGGTGGAAGGCCCCAGCATGCTTCCCCTCCTGGAGAACCAGGACGGCGTGTTCGTCAACAAGCTGGCGTACGAGACGGTCGACGCGGAGCACGTGGCCCGCTGGGTCCCCGGGCTGGGCGCGGCGCCGGGCGAGGTGTGGTACCCGTTCGGCGAGCCGGGCTACGGCGACGTGGTCGTCTTCCGCTGGCCGAGGGACGAGCGGCAGTTCTTCGTGAAGCGTGTCATCGGCCTGCCCGGCGACGCCATCGAGATCGAGCGGGGCGAGATATACCGCAACGGCGAACCGCTCGCCGAGCCGTACGTGGAGCACGCGTCCGGCGAGACGATCATCGAGCGCGTCGTGCCGGAAGGCCACTACTACGTGCTGGGCGACAATCGCGCGCAGAGCGACGACTCCCGCCGGTGGGGGTTCGTGCCCGCGGAGAACATCGTGGGCGAGCTGTGGTTCGGCTACTGGCCGCTGGAGCGTTTCGGCTTCTTCTAGGGCAGGGCGTGGTTCGACAGGCTCACCACGAGCGAACGAGGCTCACCATGAGCGGACGAGCAGTGGTTTACGGTAGCCTTTAGGGGATGCCCCCGTAGCTCAATGGCAGAGCGCCGGGCTTTTAACCCGGGCGTTGCAGGTTCGAGTCCTGTCGGGGGTACCATGGTGTACCGATCTCATAACCTCCCAGTTGAAGGCGACCTACGCGGTCCCAACTGAGACGGAGCGCGCCACGTGATTCGAGCTTGCCCGCCTATCAACGCCAGGGCGAGGATATGATCCGCCTGGGAGCAGGGGTCCGGCTCCATGTGCCCCGGGCGGTGCGTCCGAGCGCTTCCGCAGGATCGAAGCGGATCGCGTCGTCCGCGTGAACCACTGGGAAGCAGACAACGCAATGTGAAGGGGACGTCGATGGCTACGGCAACAATGCTCACGACGATAGATGCTGATACCCATATCGATGAGACCGAGGACACCTGGGAATACATGGCCTCCAGCGAGGCGCAGTTCAAGCCCATCGTCGGCTACCCCAGCAACCCCTCTCCCGGCAGGGCGACGCAGCGGTTCTGGGTCATCGACGGCGATCGCCAGCCGCGGCTGCACCGGGAAGACTCCAAGACGATGACCACCGTCGAAACGCGTGAGCTGCTGGACGTGGGGGCGCGGCTGCGGGACATGGACGGGGTCAACGTCCGTGCCCAGGTCATCTATCCCACGCTCTTTCTCGTTCAGCCCACTACCAGGGTTGAAGGAGACGTGGCCCTCAAGCGTGCGTACAACCGGTGGCTTGGGGACCGGTGTGCCGAGTCCGAGGGCCGGTTGGGATGGCTGTGCCTCCCTCCGCTGATGGACATGGACGAGGCGGTCAAGGAAGTACGATGGGCCAGGGACCACGGGGCGGTCGGCATCTTCAAGAAGGGCAACAGGGAAGCGGACCACAACTTCACGGACGAGTATTTCGACCCCTTGTGGGAGGTGGCCAACGAACTGGAGATGGCGGTCTGCATGCACATCGGCAGCGGCATCCCCAACACCCGCGAGAACCGGACGGATGGCGATTTCCGGGGCCCCCGGGTGCCCTTTGCCTACCTGCCAGAGACATTTTCGTCGATGGTGCTGAGCAAGTTGCCTCACCGGTATCCGAGCATCCGTTGGGGGTTCATCGAAGCCGCATCAGGGTGGATACCGCACGAGCTCTACCAGATCAGGCGGCGCATGGATCATCCTGGTTCTCTGGGGCCGTCTTCGAAGACGCTCACGTACGCTGATCTGCCGGACGGGTTCAACACGCTGCACGACACGCTGCGGGAGCTGAACATCTTCGTCACCTGCCTGGTGGACGAAGACCTGCCCTACATCCTGAAGTTCGCAGGTGAGGACAACATCGTAGTGGGCTCGGACTACACGCACGCCGACCAGTCCCAGGAGCGGAACTTCCAGGAAGCGCTTCAGGCGCGGGTCGAGGCAGGGGAGCTGTCGCAGCAGGCTGTCGACAAGATCTTGTGCGACAACGCCAGGCGACTCTACGGCATGTAACAGCCGGTGAGGGTGCGAGGCTTCTCCCACGGACGGCTGGCCCCTGCACCACATCGGAGGAGACTCGCTAGCGGGCGCTGTGCAGACGGGGAGGGACTATGCCTCACGCACTCGATGGAATAAGGGTGATCGACCTCACGACGGGCATCGCCGGTCCCGGCACCGCCGTGTACCTTGCCGATCAGGCCGCCGAGGTCATAAGGGTCGAACCGCCGCCTCAGGCCGCCTCCGCCGACCCGGCTGCCGACGCTGGTACGGGTTACGTCGTGCAGAACCGGAACAAGCAGAGCATGACGTTGAACCTCGCCACCCCGGAGGGGAGGGAGGTCTTCAGGAGGCTCGCCGAGTCCTCCGACATCCTGATCGGGAACATGCGTCTCGCTGCTGCTCAGAAGCTTGGCGTCGACTACGATTCGGTCCAGGCGATCAATCCCCGGCTCATCTACGCATCCATCAGTGCGTACGGCAGCAGGGGCCCGTATGCGGGCAAGCCGGGCTATGACCGCCTCACCCAGGGATTCTCAGGCGCGCAGTACCGGCGCTGGGAGAATGGCGTGCCGGTGAGCACGGGCATCTTCCTCTCAGACCCGTGCATACCGATGCTGCTGGGCTACGCCATCACGCTGGCTCTCCTCCAGCGGGAGAGGACCGGCCGCGGGCAGCTGATCGAGACCTCGCTGCTGCACGCCGCGATAGCCATGCAGATGACCAACCTGGTCAAGTTCGAGAACGAGGAGGAGCCCCATCGCGAACTCGAGATGCCTGCCTACGGCATCTACCGTTGCGCCGACGATGTCTACGTCAACGTGACCGCGCTTCGTCCGGCGCAGTTCCACCGCCTATGCATGGTGCTCGAGCTGCCGCACATCGCCGAGGACCCTCGCGCGAAGCTGCCTGACAACAGCACCAGGGACTTCCGCGAGGAGATCTACCCGGTGTTCGAAGCGGTCTTCGAGACCAAACCCTCGAAGGAATGGCTGAGATTGCTCGACGAGGCAGACGTCCCGGTGGCTCCCGTGCTGGAACGTGACCAGGTCTTCTATGAACCCCAGATGGTTGAGAATGACATGTTCGTAAGGGTGAACCATCCTGAGAAAGGGCCGGTGCTTTCGTTCGCCCCTCCCTTCACCATGTCGGGGGTTGACCCGGTGGACCACCGGCCGCCTCCTCTGTTGGGTGAGCACACCGGTCAGGTGTTGAATGGTCTGGGGTACTCGTCCGAAGAGATAGAGGGGCTGCGCGCGACGGGCGTGGTCTAGTTCTCGACAGGGTGTACCTACCCCCCGAGGAAAGCAGGTGCCTGAATGGCAGAAGTCCACTACGAGAAGCGCGGGTACGTGGTGCTCATCACGATGGAGGGGGACAACGACCTCAACCTGGGGATGACGACGGACCTGCTCTACGATCGCCTGGCTGCGTACGCGGCCGACGACGAGCTCCGTTGCGCCATCATCACGGGCGCCGGGCAGCGGGCCTTCTCGGCCGGTGGCAACCTCAAGAGCGCCGCTCGTTCCGGGCGTATCGGCGGGCCGAGCTCTGTTTGGGACCCCAGCCCTCTCACCATCATCAACGGCCTCGAACTGCGCAAACCCATCATCGCCGCGGTCAACGGCCATGCCATCGGGGGCGGCTGCATGCTGGCGCTCGCCTGCGATATACGCATCGCCTCCGAAAACGCGGAGTTCAGCATCCCGGAGATCAAGTACGGGATTCCTCCCGGAATGGGCGCTCCTCAACGCCTTCCCAACCTCATTCCGCTGGGCGCCGCGTTGGAAATGCTCCTCACCGGCGACCGGGTCAAGGCTGACCAGGCGTTGCAGTGGGGCCTCGTCAACCGGGTCGTGCCGCAGGACGAACTGCTGGACGCTGCGTTCGATCTCGCCAATCGTATCGCTGCCAGTCCTCCTCTTGCCGTGAAGGCGGTCAAGGAGATCGTGTACAGGTCTCGCGAGATGTCGTTCCGGGACGCCATCCGCATGTCCGAACTGCTCGGATACATCGGACGCGAAACCGAAGATGCCCAGGAGGGCCTTCGCGCGTTCGCCGAGAAGCGGAAGCCAGATTTCAAGGGACGCTGAGGCGGAGCCGTACGAGAACAGGAGCAGCCGGGGGTGCAACCTTGACGACACACAAAGAACTGTCGCTGCATGAAGCAGCAGCCGTTACGGGAGTCACCATCGCGGACAACAGGTTGCCCGCCAGCCGCTACGCGGACGTCGGCATCCGCCTTCACTACCTCGACTGGGGGAGCGAAGACAAGCCCTGGCTCCTGTGCCTGCATGGCGCCGCCCAGAACGCTCACATGTGGGACTTCACCGCACTGGCGCTGTGCACCCGCTATCGCGTTATCGCGGTCGATCAACGTGGCCACGGCGACAGCGCATGGGCGCCGAATGGGGAGTACGACCGGGCGTCCTACGTCGAAGACGTCGGGAACTTCGTAGGCCACCTTGGCATGGAGAATCTCGTCCTCGTGGGCCTGTCCATGGGAGGGAGCAACTCGGTGGCCTACGCGGCCGCACACCCGGACAGGGTCAAGGCGCTGGTCGTTGTTGACGTCGGGCCGGAGCCGGCGAGCAATGGCGGGAGAGTGGTGAATAACTTCGTCACGCAGAAGGACGTCCTCGACACCTACGAGGAGTTCGTCCAGCGCGTCATCGCGTACAGCCCTTTCCGCCCGGAGTGGCAGATCAGAGGCTCCCTGCGGCACAGCCTCATGCAGCGCCCCGATGGCAAATGGACGTGGAAGTACGACCCTGTCCTCAGGGACCCGGCCCGTCGCGCTCAACAGCAAAGCGTGAGAGAAGACCCAGCGTCCCGCTGGGAGCTCTGGGAGCGCATCGCCTGTCCCACACTCATCATCCGCGGCGAACAGAGCGACGTACTGAGTAGCGAGGTCGCTCAGCGGATGCTGGAGCGCAACCGCAACAGCCGCCTGGTCGAGGTTCCTAATGCGGGCCACCGCGTTCCCGGCGACAACCCGGTGGCGTTCGAGGAGGCCGTTCGCGCCTTCCTGGATGAAGTCGACGCCCCATAGCCCGCGTGGCCGGCGCCAGGAGATCAGGCTATGGCCTCGGCCTCTTCGAGCCGTCGCCGCTCCGCCGGAGACAGCTTGAGCAGCGTGTCGAACACGTAGTCGTTCGCTCCCCCGAAGACCGGGCGGCCGTCCATCCGTTGACGTCCCGGAGTCTCCGGAAGGCGGATCGAGAGGCCCGTGACGTCCATGGGCCCTGATTCGGGGTCGTCAACCGGCACGATGAAGCCGCGTTCACGGAGGTGGACGTCGTAGTACACGTCCTCACCGGTCTGCACCACGGCGGCGGGCACGCCTGCTTTCTGCAGGAGGTGCATTACCTGCCGGGGAGTGAGGTCGCTTGCCCACGCGGTGATGACTTCGTCCAGCGCGTTGGCGTTCTCGATCCGTCCGGCCAGGGTTGCGAAGCTCTCATCGTTCGCCAGGTGTGCTCGGCCCATCGCGCGGCAGAGGGCTTCCCATTGCTCATCGGTCACGCACGTGATGGCGCAGTAGGCGTCGCGTCCCCGGCAGGCATAGACGTCGTAGGGTGCGGCGTCGAGCTTCCGGTTGCCGGAGGGCTGCCAGTCGCGGCTGTTGACCGAGGAATCGAGCAGCCCCACGCCCAGCGCGGCGACGAGCGCCTCCAGCTGGGCGATCTCGATCTCCTGCCCGCTTCCGATCGCATCCCGGGCGTGGAGCGCGGCTGTTACGGCCAACGCGCCCTGCGCACCTCCGAGGAAATCGGGAATGGCTGCCCGCCCGCGTCGTTCCACCGGTGTGTCGGGCTGGCCCCAGATGTAGAACAGGCCGGAATCGGCCATCAGCTGCGCTCCGTGGGAAGCGTTCAACCGTCCCGGCCCGGTGCTGCCGTAGCCCGGCATGCTGAGGACGATGATGCCCGGGTTGACCTTGCGGAGCTCCTCGTAGCCGAGGTTGAACCGCTCCAGCGTCCCTGGGCGGTAGTTGTTCACCAGAACGTCGCTCTGCTCAGCCAGACGCTTGACGAGTCCTTGCCCCTCCGGATGGTGAAGGTCGATCGTGATGCTCATCTTGTTGCGGTTGAGTTCCGTGTATATCCCGGCGCGTCCCTCCCGCTGGGTGTCGAACTTGCCGGACTCGATCTTGATGACCTCGGCGCCGTAGTCGGCGAGCAATCGCGTGCAGAAGGGGCCTGCCCAAGCACGGGTCAGGTCGATGACCCGGATGCCCTTCAGCGGAGGGCCTTCCGCGCGCTCGCTCCCTGAGGCGGGTCCGCGAGAGTTGGCTCCAGCCGTCTGCAACACGTCCTCCGTGTGCTCTCCGAGGAGCGGCGCAGTGCGGGAATATCGCGGCGGCGTGGCGCTCATCGTCCACGGGAAGCCGGGCATCTTCACTTCGCCCAGTTCCGGATGGACGATGTCCTTGAACCAGTTGCGGCCCAGGAGGACCGGACTGCGCCGGACATCCGAGAACGTATTCACTGGAGCGACGGGCAATCCCCGCTTCCTTCCTCCGCTCACGAACTCCTCGGTGGTCATCGAGGCGGTGAATTCCTTGATGATCTCTTCGGCTACCTCGGCGCTCTCGCTGCGGGCCTCTGTGCTGAGCCAGTAGGGGTCCTTCAGCACCGGATGGTCGATCCATTCGACGAGTTTCTGCCACAGTTGCGCGAAGTGGATGTTCATCTGGGCGTACCCGTCCGAGCATGGGTAGCAGTTGACGCCCGCGGCGTTGGTGTGGGACCCCATCCGGCGCATGATCTGGGTAGCGGCCGAGAAGCGTCCGATGGGGAAGGAGGATGCCGATGCGGTCATCGCCTCGTGTACCGATACGTCTACGTGCTGACCCCGCCCCGATTTCCGCCGGGTGTAGAGGGCCAGGAGCGTGCCCAGCGCTGCGTGGGTGCCGCCGATGTGCGTGCTGGGGTCGCCCGGTGCAGCGCAGGGATGGTCCCCTTCGTCGCCGACGTTCCACAACCAGTCGGACATCGCTTGAGCGATCAGGTCGCTCCCCTTCATCCCGGCATATGGTCCCACCTGTCCGAACGGCGTGACCGAGGTAACGACGATTCCCGGGTTCGCCTCTTGCAGCCGCGCGTAGCCGAGTCCCAACCCTTCCAGGTACCCCGGAGGGAAGTCTTCTACCAGCGCGTCCGCGCCGGACGCGAGCCGGAGCAGCCTTGCGCGGTCGTCCCGGTCTTCGAGGTCGAGGACAACACTTCTCTTGTTGGAGTTGAGATGGAGGAAGGCAAGGCTCCGGTTGGCGCCGGGTTGATCGGCTGCGAAAGGAAGCGCCTGTCGCGCCGGTCCTCCATCTGGAGGCTCGATGCGGACCACGTCCGCGCCGAGGTCTGCAAGAAGCCTGGTTGTGTACTGGCCCAGACCCTGGGTGAGGTCGAGGACCCGAAAGGCTCCCAGGGCTGTTTGCTCCAGCGCCATACGCCAACTCCTATCCGCGCGCGCTTTGCCTGGCTGGCGGTCAGCCCGCGAGTTGGAACTTCGGCAAGGTGAACTCCGGCGTTACGTCGTCCCAGACCACCTCGACGCGCGCTCCGATCTCGATGCTGTCGTGGTCGCAGTTGACGATGTTCGTGTTCATACGCCATCCCTCGTCCAGTTCCACGATGGCCAGCACGTAAGGGACGTCGTCGGCGAACCCCGGGTGCGCCGGTTGGTATGAGATGGTGTAGGAGTAGACCCATCCCTTGCCGGTTGAATCCACCCATTCCAGGGTTCCGACGCCGAAGCACTCCGGGCCCGGACAGACGTCGCGAGGGTAGAACACCCGTGTGCCGCATGACCGGCAGCGTTGGTATACCAGCCGGTGTTCCCGGGCGGCATCCCAGAACGGCTGGCTCACGGCGCTGGGGGTGGGCAAGGGTTTGTTGTATGCGGGTTCACTCGTCATCGCGCGTTCCTGGCTCGGCTCGCCTACAGCGTTGCTTCGCTGCCGAGTAGCATCGCTGACTGCTGTGAGAATGCGCCGCCGGAGCCGGTGACGTAGACCAGGTCGGTCGGCCCCGGCACCTGGTGCTCGCCGCCATCCCGCCGGATCTGTCTGACAGCCTCCGTGACCTGGGCGCAGCCTCCCGCGGTCGAAGCCTGTCCGTAGGACAGCTGACCGCCGTGCGTGTTCATGGGCTTGTCGCCCTCGAATGTCAGATCGTGCGCCTGTATCCAGTCTGCCGCTTCACCCTTCCTGCAGAAGCCGGACTCCTCCAACTCGCACATCACTGTGATGGTGAAAGAGTCGTATATCTCCATCACCTGAACGTCGGGCGGCCCGTAGCCTGCCATGGAGAATGCCTTCTTCGCTCCGCGTCCCACGGGACTGACCGTTATCTCTCCGACGTGCGTCAGGTTGCCCCGCAGTATCCCGAGGCCGCCGCCGAGGATGTAGGCGGGCTTGTGCGGCATGCTCTGCGCGACGTCCGCGCGGGCGACGACGAAGGCACACCCCCCGGCGCACGGCATGACGCACTCCAGCAGGTGCAGCGGGTCCGCCACGATGCGGGAGTTCACCACGTCATCCGCAGTGATGGGAGTGTCATGGAATATCGCCATCGGGTTGTGGTTGGCGTTGTAGCGGAAGTCGACGGACACCTTCGCGCGCTTCTCCACGGTGGCCCCGTACAGCGCCTCGTACCGCTTGGCGATCATGGCGTACCAGCCGTTCGCCGCGACCGTCGGGCCGAACGGCGCCTGGAACTCCGTGGTGGCGGTCTCGGTTCGCCCACCGGCTGGGGGCCTGCGGCGCATCGCAGGGTCTATGGCCGCGCCCATGCCGCATAGGACGTACCTCGCCAGCCCTGCGTTGACGTAGGCGGCAGCCTGCAACGCCATCGCAACCCCTGCCGCGCCCTGCGCGTCGCAGCCCGTCGCCCAGGTGGGGTAGATGCCCATGTATTCGGCCATCCGGGCCGCGTAGCCCCCGCCGCTCCCGACGGCCAGCTCCGGGTCGACGATCATCCCGTCGATGTCAGCCTTTGTGAGGCCGGAATCCTGGATAGCCAGGTACGCGGCCTCAGCCAGCAGGCTCATCGCGTCTCTGCCGGGGCGCGTCCGCTCCGGCTTCAACTCCCCAATACCCACTATCGCGGCTGCGCCGCGGAGGCTGTCATCCATGGAGTGACCTTCGCTTACCCCCACTCTCAACAACGGACGCCGTACCTGTGTGGAACTCCCAACTCTGAGTGCGGGGCTGTCTGAACCGTCAGAGGTGGGACGACGGTGGCAATCTATATTTCGGGTACAGGAGAGTCAAACCGCCCATCACTCGGAATTCATTCGCGGGTAACTTGCTGTGTGCTGCAAAGGCCTGGCCGACAACCGACCTGGCTCGTAGCCTTCGCCGGGTTGAGACTCCGGGCAGTGCAGGGGAGGGTGGTTCCCAGCGCTATGGTCTCCCGGCAAGCCGTCACACCGCCGGGATCGACAACCCCTCGATGAACTCCACACCCGGCAGCTTCTCCAGCTCCCGGGGCGCCATCATCAGCTTGCCGGACCTACTGCCTGCTCCGAGGATGATGTAGTCCATCTCGAGGAGGCGCACGTCAGCGTAGATCGGCAACCCCTCCGGAAGCGCCAGTGCCGTAACCCCGCCGATCATCATCCCCGTCACTTCACGGGTCTCCTCTGCCGATGCGAACGACGCCCGCGACACCCCCATCAGGCCGCGCACTCGCTTGTTCACGTCCAGCCGGTCGCAAGCCCGCACGATCCCCGCGCAATACGCCGCCGGTCCCCGCTTGCTGGCCACGATGATCGTGTTGGCGGAATGGGGTAGGTCATACCCGTACCGTTCGCAGAAGTCCGCAGTGTCGGCGTACTGCGGATCGATCGTGATCCACTCCCAGCTTGCGATGCCCAATCCGTCCAGCGCTACGCGAACTCGTCCTTCGATGTCTTCAGGTGTACTCATGGTGCCGTCCCGTGTAGTGGTCCAGGGCCGGTTGCGCTGCTCTTGCTCAACCGGACCCGATTGCCGATTCTACAATCGTTCCGATTGCGTACCCCCGCAGAGCCCGCATCGAACTCGACTGTCAAGGAGCACCGCAACTTTTGGGTGTTATCGCCCAACCGGGATGAACTACCCGCGAGGGGTACACAAGACTACCCCGCCAGGCTGGCAGCTCCGCGGCACACAATGCATGGCTGGTGGTCTGCTAGACTGCCCGCCACCGGACCACAGGGAGCGCAACCGCAATGGGAGTGCCTGCCTCACAAGCGTGGACAGTTGCGTCTCACGTCATCAGGCAACGTTTGGCGGGACGCAAACGCTATCCGCTCGTGCTCATGCTGGAGCCGCTGCTGCGCTGCAACCTCGCATGCGCGGGGTGCGGGAAGATCCAGTACCCGCCGCACGTGCTTAAGCGCGCGCTCACCGTCGAGCAGTGCCTGGCCGCGGTGGAGGAGTGCGGCGCTCCCATCGTCAGCATCCCCGGCGGAGAGCCGCTGCTCTACCCCCACATCGGGGAGCTGGTTGAAGAGTTGACCCGCCGAAAGAAGTACGTTTACCTCTGCACCAATGCCCTGCTGCTCAGGGAGAAGTTGGAGCAGCACGCCTTCACTCCCTCGAAATTCCTCAGCTTCAGCGTGCACATGGACGGCCTCCGCGAGGAGCACGACGCGTCAGTCTGTCGCGACGGCGTGTACGACATCGCTGTCGATGCGATACGGGAAGCCGTCCGGCGAGGCTTCCGCGTCACCACCAACACGACGCTGTTCAACACGTCCGAGCCGATGCGCGTCCGCGATTTCTTCGACGCGATGATGGACCTCGACGTCGAGGGCATGATGGTGTCGCCGGGGTACAGCTATGAGAAAGCCCCGGACCAGGACTCATTCCTGGAGCGCGGACGAACGCAGGAGCTATTCTCCGAGGTGCTCGCGGGCAGGAAGAAGCGCTGGCGGTTCAACCAGTCGCCGCTCTTCCTCCAGTTCCTCATGGGCAAGCGCGATTTCGAATGCACGCCGTGGGGCAACCCGCTCTACACGATCTTCGGATGGCAGCGCCCCTGCTACCTGCTGCAGGACGGCTATGCCGCCACCTTCCGGGAGCTGATGGACGAGACGCCGTGGGAAGAGTATGGGCGGGAGAGCGGCAATCCTCACTGCCAGGACTGCATGGTGCACTCCGGGTACGAACCTACCGCCGTCCATGCGACGTTCACGACCTGGCGCGGTCTGCGCGACTCCGCCGTTGCCACGCTCACTGGCAAGCTGTGAGCCATGAACGAGCACGAGGCACAAACCGGTACTGCACACCAGGGAGACGCTAATGGCGTCGCCGAGCTCGTAGAACGCGCCTTCCAGTATCGCGGCGACGTTACCGTTCGCATCGATGACGGCAGTTCCGTAACGGGCTATCTCTTCAACCGGAACGGTCGTAGCAGTGAACCGTTCGCCCAGTTGTTCGAGGCACAGACCGGACGTGAGGTGTCGCTCCCATACCGCATCATCGCCGAAGTGCTCTTCACGGGTCGTGATGCCGCTGCCGCAGCGGACCAGCGCTTCGAGGCCCTGCAGGGTCTGCGGGAGGAGGAGCAGGCAGGTAGGGGAGCGGAACGCCATGGGGCCTGAAGCCGCCCTGACGCCCTTCCTGACCGTAGCCCCGACTCAGCGGGAGCTGGGAGGACTGGGCTACGGCGACGCCCGCACCAGGGCGAACGTCGTGGGCATCGGACGCCCTGCGGGCGAGCAGGTCGCTGCCCTGCTCGATGCCGCGCCGTGCCGGATACTCGTCTCTCTGGGATACGCAGGCGCCCTCGATCCACACCTCCATCCCGGTGACCTCGTGGTTGCGAACGCCTACCTTCATGGACCGGATGCGGCGATCCCCGGCGCTCCGCACACCACCCGCGCGGCCATGCTGCTGCGGCAGGCCGGCATCTCCTCCCTCGAAGGACCGGTGCTGACCGTAGACGAGCCCCTCCTTACGCCTCGCGCCAAGCGCCGGGCGTACTACGGCAGCGGTGCGCTGGTCGCTGACATGGAGGGCCGCTGGATCGCAGAAGAAGCAGCATCGAGAGACGTTACCCTCATAGGGATACGCGCCGTGCTGGACGAGGCCCACTTCCCTCTCCCTTCGTTCATCGCAACCATCATCGCGGACGAGGGCCGGCAGGAGTGGGCGCACGCACTCCGGGCAATGTCGCATCCGTCCGCAGTCAAGAGCTTCCTTCCCCTCGCATTGAAATCCCGCGAAGCGTCCCGCGCCCTGCAGATGGCGGTACAGACCATCCTTCCGGCGCTCGTCCCGTAACAGGCGAGACAAGTTCGTGACCTGCATGGAACACCGCGTTCGCAAGGCGTTGGAGCGGACGCAAGAGTACTTCTTCCGCACGCAGGACCAGGACGGCTACTGGTGGGGTGAGCTGGAGTCCAACCCGACCATGGAGGCGGAGTACATCATGCTCACGCACTTCATGGGGTCGGACGAAGGCGGCCGCATCACCCGCGTCGCGGAAGACATCCGGCGCAGGCAATCTGGGGACGGCTCCTGGCGGATGTACTACGGCGCGCCCGGAGACCTGAGCACGTCCATCGAGTGCTACTTCGCGCTCAAGCTCGCCGGCGACCCGGCCAACGCTCCCCACATGGCGCGGGCGCGCGCCTTCATCCTCGCCCAGGGCGGAGTGCCCCAGGCGCGTGTATTCACCAGGATATGGCTCGCTCTCTTCGGCCAGTGGGACTGGAAAGGGACGCCGGCCATGCCCCCGGACATGATGCTGCTGCCGAAGTGGGCGCCCTTCAACATCTACCGCTTCGCGAGCTGGGCGCGCGCGACCATCGTGCCGATGACCGTCATCCTCACGCTCCACCCCACGCGCCCTCCGCCCGAAAGCGCATGGGTCATGGAGCTCTACCCGGAAGGCCCCGTTACGTTCACGCTTTCACGCCGCAAGGCGAAGCCGTTCTCCCTCAAGGGAGGGTTCCTGCTCCTGGACAAGGCGCTGCGGGTCTATCGCAATCTGCCCTTCATCCCCGGCCGGGAGCGGGCGCTCAGGGCAGCCGTCGACTGGATCGTCGAGCATCAGGAGGCGGACGGCTCGTGGGGAGGCATACAACCGCCCTGGGTCTACTCGCTCATCGCGCTGAGCGCCCTCGGATACCGGCTGGACCACCCGGTTGTCGCGAAGGGGCTGGAGGGCTTCAGGCAGCACTGGAGCCTCCCGTCGGAAGACGGCAAGGCGCTCAGGGTGCAGGCGTGTCTCTCGCCCGTGTGGGATACGTGCCTGGCGATGCGCGGGCTCCTCGACTCCGGCGTGCCGCCCGACCACCCGGGCATCCGGCGCGCCGCGGCCTGGCTCATCCGCGAGGAGATACGGGTCAAAGGCGACTGGGCCGTCTACCGTCCGCATCTCGAACCCAGCGGATGGGCGTTCGAGTTCGACAACGTCCACTATCCGGACATCGACGACTCAGCCATCATCGTGACCGACCTCGCGCTCGCGCGGATGAACGACGACGCAGGCGAACGGGCCAGAAGGGCGTCTGTCGACCGCGCCGTCGCGTGGCTGACGGGCATGCAGAGTTCGAGCGGGGGATGGGCCGCGTTCGACTGGAACAACGAGTCCCACGAGCTGGCGGAGATCCCGTTCGCCGACTTCGGCGAGCTCCTGGATCCGCCCAGCGTGGACGTCACCGCGCACGTGCTGGAGATGTACGGCATGCTGGGATACGGGATGGACCATCCGCCCGTACGCCGGGGGCTCGCCTACATATGGGACCAGCAGGAGCACGACGGCGCGTGGTTCGGACGTTGGGGTGTGAACTACGTCTACGGCACGGGCGCGGTGCTCCCTGCGCTGCAAGCGCTGGGAGTGGACATGACGCAGCCCCGCGTCCGCCGTGCGGTCGAATGGCTCCTCGCGCACCAGAATACGGACGGCGGATGGGGAGAGACCTGCGTCAGCTATCCGGACCCCTCGTTGCGCGGGCAGGGCGAGAGTACGCCCTCGCAGACATCGTGGGCGCTCATCGCGCTCATCGCGGCGGGTGAAGCGCTCAGCGAGTCCGTCGAGCGGGGCGTCGAGTTCCTCCTCCAGCGTCAGCAGGACGACGGAACGTGGGACGAGCCGCAGTTCACGGGGTGCGGCTTCCCCGGCTACGGCCCCGGCAACCAGCCCGAGAGGTACGAACCGCTCGACGACCCGAACTCGCAGGGGCCGGAACTGAGTGCTGCGTTCATGATCAACTACCACCTCTACCGCAACTACTTCCCGCTCTGGGCGCTGGGGCGGTACGCGCAAGCGCTCTAGCCGACCCGCCCCGGCCGGCGCGCGTGGCCTGCGCGATTGCGGCCTGTCCGTGAGTGAATCGTTGCCGTGCAACCCCCCGAATGTGAAGCGGCTGAGCCCGCTCACAGAGACTGCACCCTACGGCAACCAGAAAGTCATCATAACGTTATAAATATCCCTTTTAAAGTCACCCTATTTCCATCTCAAAGGGCGTATATTTGGAGTGTGTCGGCCGCACACAGGCGGTTCTGCATGGGCGGCCGTGGCGAGATGGTGAGTGAGCGTTACTTGTACGCCCGCTGGCCGGCGAAGTACCTGCCGCGGGGAATCGAGGCTTCGTGGGGGGAGTGCAGGGACTGGGCTCTCCCCACGGGGGACCTCCTGGGCATGAGGTGAAACTGCCCACCTCGTGAACTGTCCCGTTCGGCCGCACGGGTGCTCACGCAGTGGCCGCGGTGGCTTCGTTTGGAACCGGTCAGGGGGTTGAATTGCTGGACGTGTTGCTCACAGCGATGGCGGGTATCGTGATAGGGGCTGTGCTGCTTATCGGCGGCCTCGTTATACATGCGCGGCGTCAACGGCATTGAAGCCGTTGCTCGGAGCAGCCGGCTCTTGCCCGATCCGCAGTCCCGGGTGGATGGGAACCGTTAGGCCGCCCCAAGCGGCCGCTGCCCCGTCGCTCATCGGTCCTGAAACCTCCTTACGCATCGTTCGCTCTGCGACCGGAGCGCAGCCCCGGCTCAACCCTTCGCATTCGACGCACTACAAGCACGTAGTCCCCGGCGACCGGAAGCACGGCCCACCGCGCCGGTGACTGTTGCCAGTGCCGGCGTCTCCATGTGGTTCACTGGTCCTCTCCGGACGCATCCCTGGCCAGGGCCTGCCCGTTGCAATCCGGCGCCGTTCACGCGTACAGGAGGTTGCGTCACTGCGGCAGGCATATCGATCCGTGCTGGACGAGCGATGGCTATGGCGATGACATAGGGGTGACTTCACGAGCGTGATTAGATTACGATATGGTGACGCTATGGAATGAGGCGGTCGCTCCCGCCCGTGCCGGCCGGCACCAACGCGGAGCAACGCAAGGGAGGAGAGCGAGTGACACAGCAGGACGAACAAGCCCGGGAGATAGAAGCGCTGCGGGACCGCCTCTCCAAGCTGAGCGAGGCGAGCCTCCGCATAAATGAGAACCTGGACCTCGACACGGTGTTGGGGGGAGTTCTGGACAGCGCCCGGTCACTGACGGGGGCCCGCTATGCGGTCATCACCACCTTTGACGATTCCGGGCGGCTGGAGGATCGCGTAGCGGCAGGAATGACTGCTGAAGAGGCTGCGCAGCTGTGGGAGATGCCCTACGGCGAGAGGTTCCACGATTACCTCAATGCCATGGCAACGCCTCTGCGTGTCGCAGACCTCACCAGTTTCCTCGAAGCGATGGGATTGCCGGAGTTCCACCCGCCCGTAACGATCAGCGCCTGCATGGCCGCTCCCCTCCTCCACCGGGGCGTCGCTGTGGGCCATGTCTACGTGGGGAAGCGAGACCCCGGCGATGAATTCAGTCGCCAGGATGAGGAGACGCTGGTCTTGTTCGCTTCGCTGGTGGCGCTGGTGATCGCCAACGCCCGCAGGCACCGGGAAGAGCAGCGGGCCAGGACCAACGTGGAGACGTTGATAGACACCTCTCCGGTCGCCGTAGTGGTCTTTGACGTGGCAACGGGAGCCCTGAAGTCGTTCAACCAGGAAGCCCGCAGGATGTTCAACTACCTTCGGAACACTGAACAGACGCCGGAGCAACTGCTGGAGACGCTTCTGTTCAAGCGTGCGGACGGGCGCGAGATCTTCCTGCGCGATTTCTCGATGGGCGAGCTCCTGAGCATCGGAGAGACGGTGCGCGCAGAGGAGATCGTCCTGGAGGTCCCTGACGGAAGGCACGTAACGGGCCTGCTCAACGCAACACCCATCCACGCCGACGATGGTACGGTCGAGTCGATGGTCGTCACCCTTCAGGACATGGCTGAAGTCGAGGAGATGGAACGGCTGCGCGCGGAGTTCCTGGGCATGGTCAGCCACGAACTGCGGACACCGCTGACCTCTATCAGGGGAGCGGCGACGACCATGCTGGACACTTCATCGGAATTCGATCCCACTGAGGTGCGCCAGCTCATGCGGATCATCGTCGATCAAGCCGACAGCATGCGCGAGCTTATCGGTGGTCTGCTCGACGTAGCGCGCATCGAGACAGGCTCCCTGTCGG
Source organism: SAR202 cluster bacterium bin16 (assembly GCA_002238425.1). Taxonomy (GTDB): domain Bacteria; phylum Chloroflexota; class Dehalococcoidia; order Lucifugimonadales; family Australimonadaceae; genus Bin16. The sequence continues at coordinate 89,763 of MPMJ01000004.1, forward strand.
TCAGCCCCGAACCGGTTGACGTGGCCGGGCTGGTGGACCGGGCCAGAACCACTTTCCTGAGCGGGGGCGGCAGGAATCTCCTTGAGATCGACCTCGGAGCGGACCTGCCCATCGTCATGGCGGACAGACGCCGCATCGTCCAGGTGATCGGCAACCTGCTCTCCAACGCCTCGAGGCGCTCCCCGGAATCGTCGGTGATCAGGTTGAATGCCGCGAGGGAGGGGGTATACGTAGCGGTATCCGTGGTGGACGAAGGGAGCGGCATCACGGCTGAGCGGCTGCCTTACCTGTTCCGCAAGTTCTCAAGGAACGAGGCTGAGGACCAGGGAGGAGACACCGGCCTTGGTCTCGCCATATGCAAGGGGATAGTTGAAGCCCACGGTGGGCGTATATGGGCGGAGAGCGACGGACCGGGACTCGGCGCTCGGTTCACCTTTACCCTCCCAGTGGCCGAAGAGACTGCCAACCAGCTCCACCGGTTCCCCGTATCCTCACGGTCGAAGAGGGGTGTAAGTGAGCCCATCCTCGTCGTGGACGCCGACCCGCAGGCGTTGACGTACGTGCGGAACGCTCTCACGGATGCCGGCTACAGCGCGATAGTGTCCCCCGATCCCGAGGAGACTCTGGGCCTGGTGAAGGAGAGTGGGGCCCGCCTCGTCCTTCTTGACCTCATGCTGCCGGGCTACGACGGGATCGAGTTGATGAAGGACATCCTCAGTACGGCCAACATCCCCGTCATCTTCCTATCCGCCTACGGCAAGGACCACGTTATCGCTCAGGCCTTTGAGGCCGGAGCGACCGACTACATCGTCAAACCCTTCTCCCCGACCGAGCTCGCCGCGAGGGTCAGGGCGGCCCTTCGAAGGCAGAGTGGACGCTACCTGGACGAACCGTCGGAACCCTACGTGACGGGCGATCTGACCATCGACTACTCCGAGCGCCTCGTGACCCTGGCAGGCCGTCCTGTACGACTGACCGCCACGGAGTACAGCCTGCTCTTCCAGCTCTCAGTCAACGCAGGGCGGGTGCTAACGCACGACCAGTTGCTGCGAAGGGCCTGGCGTTCCGAAAAGCCCGGCGACATGCAAGCCCTCCGCGCTCACGTGAGGAGGCTCCGCCAGAAACTGGGAGAGGACGGAAGCTCCCCCACCTACATCTTCGCGGAGCCTCGGGTCGGCTATCGTATGCCCAAGGCGGAGAACCAGGGCCGGGAGTAGGGGCGAGCAGGCCTCGCCCGGAGCACATCGACTCGTCGTGAGGCAGGACGATGCCTGCTAGTTCGACGGGAGGCGAATAGTCACGGTTGCGCCCCGACCGGGCCCGTCGCTCGCCACGGCGACAGTGCCTCCATGCGCTTCGACTATGGTCCGGGTGATGGCTAACCCGAGGCCGGTGCCGCCTATCCCGCGGCTGCGCGACTGGTCGGTACGGTAGAAGCGTTCGAACAGGTTTGGAACGTCCGCGGCATCGATGCCGATTCCGTCGTCGGCGATCGAGACGGCCAGTGCGTCGCCGCTTTCCAACCACGTCCTGATCACGATGCTCCCTCCGGCGTCGGTGCAACGGATGGCGTTGCTCAGCACGTTCCCCAGTGCCTGGCTCATCCGCATCCGGTCGAAGCGCATCTCCGGCAGGTCGCCGGACACTTCCAGCGAGAGCGAGACCTGCCGGGCCTCGGCCTGCGGTTGCCAGCGCTCCGCCTCCGCGGCGAGCAGTTCGCGGACCGAACCTGCCTCCAGCGTGAGCCGCAACTCCCCGTGGTCCGTCTCCGCCAGCCAGTTCAGGTCCGTTACCAGCCCGCGCAGCCGCTCCACTTCCTGGATGATGTGGCCGGAGGCGCTCTCGGCGGTCTGGAGTCCGTCGCGCAACCCCGCTGCCTCCAGCTGGATCACGCTCAGCGGCGTATTCAGCTCGTGGGAGACGTCGTTTATCAGCCGCCTGCGGAGCTCGCGCTGGGTCTCCAGGGATGAGGTCATCCGGTTGAAGGCCACGCTCATCTTTCCCAACTCATCCGAGGACGTGACCGGCAGCCGGGCCGTATCCCCCTGGGCTATCGCCTCGGTCGCCTCAGTCAGTGCCGTCACAGGAGCCGTGACCCGCTTCGACAACCACGCGGCCAGCAGTATGGCGACGCCCACCGTCACCGCCCCGCCGGCCAGGACGATGTACAGGAGCGTGCTGAGGAACCCGTGCGACTCGGTCGACAGGAACGCTCGATTGACGTCCACGTAGACGTGCCCCACAGGCCGGTTCGCCGCGAGATCGAACACCGTCTCACGGCGGCCCGCCAGGTCGGACGCGGCGGCGCCGCGCGCCAGAACAGACAGGTTGTCTCGCACCACGCGTCCGTTTACGTCGGTTACGACGATTCGCACCTGGTCATTGTGGAAGAGCTCCGACGATTCGCCCTCGCTTCCTTCATGCTCCCCGCTCTCCCGGACTCCCTCATAGGCGTATCCGGCCTCGGACAGTGCGGTGTCCACGGTTCCCCAGCCGGCGGCGGCGGTGTACTCCCGGCTCAGGTCACGCGCCAGTTGGACTGCCTCGTCGTTGCCTATCCGGTCCACGAACACGTCCAGCCGGGACTGCGTCGCGTAGTAACCCACGCCGACGCTGATCAACACAGTGAGGACGACGATAAAGACGGTCGCGCCCATGATGCGCCAGCGCAGTGACATCACACGTCCTCCGTCACGAACCTGTAGCCGCCGCCGTAGACGGTCTGGATCGGCTGTCTGCCGTCGCGGTTGATCTGTTTTCGGAGGCGGGCCACCTGGCTGTCGATGGCGCGGTCGAACCCTTCGAACTCCTCGTTGAAGGCCAACGAGATCAGCTGATCGCGCGTGAGCAGTTGGTTGGGGTGGCGCATGAACGTCGACAGCAGGGCGGTCTGCCCCTGGCTCAGCGTGACGGGCTCTTCATCGACGGTCACAACTCCGGTGGTCTCGTTCAGGGTGATGTTGCCGCGCGTCAGCACCTGCTGGACCTTGCCTTTGACGCGGCGGAGCACCGCCTCTGCGCGTGCGATGACCTCATCCGGGTCGAAGGGCTTGACGATGTAATCGTCGGCGCCGCTGTCCAGTCCGGTGATGCGTTCGACGGGGGCCTCCCTGGCCGTCAGCATGATGATCGGAACGTCCGACTCCCGGCGCAGTATCCTGCACAGTTCCACCCCGTCGAGACGGGGAAGCATGAGGTCGAGGATGATCAGGTCCGGGGCGAGGTCGCGGGCCAGGGCAAGGCCGGATTCACCGTCGTGAGTAACCTCGGCGGAGAACCCGGCTCGCTCGAAGTACACCCTGACCCAGTTTGCGATCCTTGTATCGTCTTCGACGATCAGTACGGTGCCGCTCATCGCTGGTCCTTTCGGAGTCACGTTGGACGCGGCGCCTGAAGAGGCGCCGCGTCCGTCTGCGGGGGTGCCTCCGTGGCCGGATTATATCCGGCCACGGACCGGCTTTAGCCGCTGCCCCGCTCGCCGCCGGAGCCGTGCTCGCCACCGCTCCCTTCGCGTCCGCCGGAGCCGTGCTCGCCGCCGCTGCCTTCACCGCCGGATTCACTGCCTTCACCGCCGCCACCGGAACCGTGCTCGCCACCGGCCTCGCCGCCACCAGCCTCGCCGCCGCCGACCTCGGCATGCGCCACCCATCCGGTGAACGATGCCTGCGTCGAGGGCAGGAGGACCATCGCTGTCTGGCCTGGGGCCAGGTCTGCGGGCGTTGTCGGCCCGAGCTCGGTGCCGTTGGAGAGGTGCACCTCGATCCTGACCCTGGTGAGGGTGCTGTTGGTCGTGTTCTCGACCGTGCCGATGAAGGCGTTGCTTGCGGCGTCGTAGTTCAGGATCAGCCGCGCGCCGCTGCGGACCATGTCGAAGGTCTGGTCGGGCGCCAGCATGGCCGCGCTGCCTTCCTCGCTGCCGGATGCGCCGGACTCGCCGCTGCCTTCGCTGCCGGAGCCTTCGCTCCCGCCTTCGCCGCCGGGACCGTGCCCTTCGCCTCCGGCTCCTTCGCCGCCGCTGCCCTCAGCGCCTTCTCCGCCGGTGTGCGGCAGGGGGCCGGGGCCGGCGCAGTCGAACACTTCCATGTGGACGACGTACCCGTCGAAGGAGACTCCCGCGAGGCCCGGTTCGCTGGCAACTGACACGCTGGACACTGCCTGCTGCCCCGGAGCCAGATCCCCCAGCACGTCGGGGCCGAGCTCGCCCACCGTCTGCGTCCCCGACTTCAGGTGCGGTTCCGCCTGCACGTAGCAGAGCGTCTGCGACAACGTGTTCCGCACCGTCGCCTGGACGGATTGCGTTGCCGCGTCGTACCGCGCGGAGATCGCGAGCCCGCCGAGAACGCCGCTCCAGGTCTGGTCGAGGGGCGTGATGGGGCTGGACATGAGGGCTTCCATCGCGGCCTCATTGCCGCTCTCGGGGCCTTCGGGACCGTCGGTGCCGCTTTCGCCACCCTCACCTCCGGCCTCGCCGGACTGGCCTCCCTCGCCGCCGCCGACTTCTGCGTGCGCTATCCACCCGGTGAACGACGCCTGAGTCGAGGGCAGAGCGACCGCCATGACCTCGCCGGGAGCCAGGTCTATCGGCGTAGTCGGCCCGAGCTCGGTGCCGTTCGAGAGGTGGACCTCGATCCTGACCCTCGTCAGGGTGCTGTTGGTCGTGTTCTCGACGGTGCCGACGAAGGCGTTGCTCGCGGAGTCGAAATTCATGACCAGCCGCGCGCCGCCGCGGACCGCGTCGAAGGTCTGGTCGGGCGCGAGGGTGGCCGCGCTGGCCTCTTCGCCGCCGGATGCACCGGACTCGCTGCCTTCACTGCCTTCACCGCCGGAGCCTTCGCCACCGGAGCCGTGCTCGCCGCCGGAGCCCTCGCTCGCCTGGGCGCGTTCGCCGTTCTCGGGGCCTTCCGACCCCCGCTCGCCCGTGCAACCGGTGAGCATCAAAGCCAGGAGCATGACCCCCAGCGCCATCCAGGACAGGAACCTCTTCGTCACTGACTTCATGCGGATCATCGCTTCACCTCCTATGTGAGAGATCCGTGACAACCCTCACGATAGGAGTGAAATGTGACAGGAATATGTCGCCGGGCAGCAGTTTTTCCGCCCTCAGGCCCATCTGGACCAGGGGCTTGCGGTGCCATGAATGGAAACTGGACCGGGGCGCCTCCGCCGTCACTCAGGAGGCGGGATTCCTGCCTGCGCAGGAACGACGAAACCGGCTGCCGCCCTCGATTCACCCGCATGGGCCGCACCCGGCGCGGGCATGGTCGGATAGCTCCGCCGTGCCGAAGCACTCCCGGATGCTCTTCCGGGCTTCGGCCCTGCCTAGCTGTCCAGCGCCCCAGCGGCGATGAACCCTGCGAGCGGCTGCTTCTGCGGAGTCATGCCGTGCTCGACGGCGAAGGTCTGCACCAGGTCGATGGCCGCCGCGTTGGCGGCGAGGCCGTAGGCGTAGGGGTTGTCGCCGAACGTCTCGCGCTGGCGCTCCATCATCTCCCGCGCGAAGACGAGTGCTGACGGCGGCTCTTTCATCGCGCGCTCCATCGTCAGCCGTTGCGCCTCGATGAATGCGTCGAGGAGGCTCTTCGCCGCCCACGGATGTGCGTCGAGCATGCTCTTGCGGACGATGGTCGCGTGATGAGCGGGGAGGACTCCCGTCTTCGTGTAATAACGCTCCGACTCCGCGACGCCGTCCGCGAACAGCGGAACGAAGTGTGAGCGGTCGGCCAGCGGGCCGCTCGCAGGCGGATGGACCGAATACATCGCATCGAGCGCGCCGTCGGCCATCATCTGTTCGAGGTCGTTGGGCGGCGGGTTGATCACGACCCCCTCCGGCGGATGGAAGGGCTGTGTCTGGCCCGGGATGGTGGGGTCGGGCCTGCCCTGGAACCACTCGACTGCGCTCGGGGCGACGCCGAACTCGTGCTCCAGGATGCCCCGCGTCCAGAGCGCTGCCGTCATCTGGTAATCGACAACGCCAACGCGCTTGCCGATCATGTCCTCGGGGTGGTCCTGCCGGATGCCGGAGCCGAGGCGGATCATCGTATTCACGTAGGAGAACGTGCGGTTGTGGAAAACGGGCAGGACGCGGTAGTCCCAGCCCAGTGGGATGGCCTGCAGCGTGAACGACATCGACATCTCCGAGATGTCGAACTCGTTGCCTTGGAGCTGGCGGCGCCAGATGTCCTGGAGCGGTATGTCATGGTGCTCCAGCGTTATGCCCTCAGGCTTCACCTCGCCGGTCAGCAGGGGACCGATGCGGTCCCAGGGGGTCATCGCCATCGTCAGTTTCAGGTCGGGCATGGTTGCTACCTCGTGGGCCACGGTTTCCAGTTCAGGTCCAATCGCCGCCGCCCGCCGGACATCTCAAGAGCGCGGTCGTCTTCGAGGTGCTCACCGGACGAGCTGTACCCGCCGCCAGGCCTTTCGAACACTGTCTCCAACCGGTTGCGTCCCCACCATCCCCAAGGGCGGACAACTGTCTCCCGGAACCCGCCCGCCGTCAGGATGTCGACCCGCTCCGTCAGCCGCTCGATCTCCCTCTCAGCGTCCTCGGCGCAGGCGTCGCAGCCGCAGATGGGGAACAGCTCGGCGGACCATCGTCCGAATCTGACGCTCAGCCCGGGGAAGTCCGTGAAGGCCACCGTCAGGGGAGCAGCTTCCGGGTCGGTGGGCCTGAGCGCGATGCTGGGCCGCCGCAGTCCGCGAAACGCAAGTTCCTCGTCCAGCTTGTAGCCTTCGACGCGTTCGACGTCGAACCGCTGCTCCAGTGCCGTAAGCATCTCCAGGGCGTCGTTATGCAACGGCAGAAAGCGTTCAGGGTCGGTTACCCGACTGTAGGCTTCCTCGGGCGGCCCATCGGGTCCCCACACATCATACGAAGGCATACCGGTCTCATCCCATCCTTGGATTCCGCTACCGTAGCACATGCCGTGCCAGCCAACCGGACTGATGCTCCAACCCCACGTCCCGCTTGATGGCCTGCTATACTCCCCTGCGGTGCGCGGCAGGCGCTGCCGCCCCATCGAAAATGCAACGCGATCCCATGCGGAATAGAGGTGAAACATGGCGAGGAAGGTGATCCACATCCCCGGCAACTGGCACGCCGGCCAGCCCATCCCCCCGGCCACCAAAACGGGGCCCATCGTCACGTCCGGCGGCGTCAGCGGACTCAACCCTGACACCAACGAGATGCCGACCGACCTGGCGGAGCAGGCCCAGTGGGCGTTCGAGCACGTGCGCCGCATCGTGACCGAGGCCGGCGGCACCACGGACGACATCGCTCACATGAACGTCTACGTGAAGAGCCGTGACATCCGGCCGCTCGTGAACGAGCAGTGGGTCGCCATGTTCCCGGACGAGGAGAACCGCCCGACGCGTCACACCATCCAGTACGACGCGCTCGCTGGCGGCATGGAGATGCAGATCCAGTTCATCGCCTACGTCGGCGGATAGTTCCCGTCGACAGGGGAGAGGAAGCGATGGCGGTTGACACGTGGGTTGAACGGTTGCGCGAGTTGGACACCTGCGCCGTCTCGGACGCGCAGGACAAGCTCGGCATCAAGGGCACCGTCCTCGGCATCCTGCCGTTGTACGAGACGGGACGGATCGCCGGACGCGCGGTAACGTTCAAGCTGAAGACGAAGGGCAACGAGACAACGACGCGCCACCTCGGCACAGCCGCCGTTGAAGCCTCGGACCCGGGCGACATCATCGTCTGCGACCACCGGGGCAGGACGGACGTGGCGGGCTGGGGCGGCATCCTCTCGACCGCAGCCAAGACGCGCGGCGTCGCGGGCGTCATCATCGACGGCGCATCACGCGACGTCGACGAGGCGAAGGGTCTCGGTCTGCCGCTCTTCGCGAAGGCGGCGGTGCCGCTCACGGCGCGGAACCGCGTCGTCGAGGAGTCCACGAACGAGCCCATCGAGATAGGCGGCGTAAGCCTCGCGCCCGGCGACTACGTCATCGCCGACAACAGCGGCATCGTCGTTGTGCCGCAGGACCGGGTTGCCGAGGTCGTGCCGGAGGCGGAGAGCATCGTCGCTCGTGAGCAGGCGATGGCGCGCGATGTGATGGACGGCAAGTCGGTCGTGGAAGTGATGGGGATCAACTACGAGCAGATGCTCGCACGCTAGCATATCTTCCGGTCATTCCCGCGAAAGCGGGATCCAGAACGATCGTCAGGAGGAGAACAATGACGCAGACACTCACTCGCCCGGATGCCGCACTGATCGAGGCGGTACGAGGCATCGGGACCGCGACGTTGCACGAGGCCGGAGGCCAGATCGGCGCGCTGCCGTCCTACATCAAACCGGTCGTGGCGAACTGGTACATATGCGGCCCGGCGATGACCGTGCTTTCGCCGCCGAAGGACAACCTGTGGCTGCACCGCGGCATCTACCACGCGCAGCCCGGTGACGTGATGGTGGTGGACACCGGACACTTCCACGAGGCCGGGTACTGGGGCGAGATCATGACGCACGCCGCGAAGCAGGTCGGCATGGCCGGTCTCGTGATAGACGGCTGCGTGCGCGACGGCTCCCTCCTGGACGAGTTGTACGAGAGCGGGGAGGGCATACCCGTCTTCTCCGCCGGGCTCTGCATCAGGGGCACGGGCAAGGACAAGGAAGCCTACGGCGCCATCAACATCCCCGTCCGCATCGGCGAGATATGGGTTTTCCCCGGCGACCTCGTTGTTGGCGACCGGGACGGCGTCGTTGTCGTGCCGCAGGCGCGCATAGCTGAGGTAACGGAAAAGGCCAAGGCTCGCGAAGAGAAGGAAGCGAACACCATCTCCCGCCTCAAGCAGGGCGAGCGCACGGTGGACATGTACGGCTTCTAGGCCCGGTTACGCTGAGGGATATCGAAGGGAGAGGCGGCGCGCATGTGCCGCCTCTCTTTTTTTCCTGCCGCCCGTAGCAGAAACACGTTTCAAAAGGGCAGCGCCAGATGATACAACGTGGTGACTCTTGGGGAGGGGAGGTACGCATGGACAAGAAGAAGATCATCATCGGGATCATCGCGATAGCGATCGTCCTGACCATCATCATCAACGTAGCGGGATAGTGCTCAGCCTGGCGGCGGCAGCGTCACCGTCGCGTCGCCGAGGAAGAGCGGTTCGCCGCGCAGAACGCGCATGAACAGTTCGTGCGTGAGATCGAGGTCGACGCGGTTGTAGTCGACGAGGCGCTGAGGGTATTCGGCCCATGCGCGCGCGTTCTGCCGGTGGTCCCACGTCACCTTCTCTTCTCCGAACGTGTAGGCGCAGAGCCGGTCCAGGCTGATGCGCCGCCCCGCCGCCTGCACGATTGCGATCATCAGGTCGTAGTGCTGTTGCACGGCGAGGCCGAGCCCCAACGCGTCACGCATCCAGCGGTCGAGGATGGGGATGTCGAAGCGTGCGCCGTTGAACGTGACGACAGGGCCATCGAAGTTGACCACGAGGCTGTGCAGTTGGGCGAGGCTCGCAGGTTCGGCGGTGTACATCCCGTAGAGCGTGCCCTGCCGCGTGCCGGTCAGGAGCAGCCGGAACCCCTCCGGGAAGTTCTGCATCGACCCGCCCGACGTTTCGACATCCAGTACGAGGAAGTCTCCGGCATCCATCACGACTCGTCAGGATAGCGCAGGGGAGGGTGCATTGTTCTCTCCCTCAGGGAGAGTTCAGGCTGAGGGTGGGCTACCGGGGCCTGCTCTGCTGCAGGGGGTCGTCTTCAGGACGAGTCTCATCCTCGGCTGGCCTGTCCTGAACCTCGGGCGCAGGTTCTTCGGCCTCGGCTGCGGGGACATGGTCAGGAGCAGGCGCTTGCTCTGGCTCCTCTTCCTGCTCGGGAGGAAGGTACGGCTCCAGGGGTTCCTCGGGAGCGAACTCCTCGTTTGCGGCCTGGGTGGCCTCCAGCTCGGCGAGCGCTTCCGCCGCCGCCATCGCTTCCAGTGCAGCCAGCGCCTCTTCTTCCGCTATCGCCCTCGATTCGGCTTCCCTCGTGGACGCTTCCCTGTTCTCCAGGATGCGACGTTGCTCCTCCGCCTCCCGCCGCGTTCGGATGACCATTCCGTAGTGCACGGCGAGCGTGTAGATGACGCCCATGGTCGGCACGCCGAGGAGCGCTCCCGTGATCCCGGCGAGCCGCGCACCGAGCACCACCGCGACGACGACGAGCATGGCGGGCATCCGCACAGCGCTCCCCAGGATGCGGGGGCTGAGGATGTTGAGCATGACCTGCTGGATGAACAGCAGCACCAGCAGCACCGTAATCAGGTCCGTGAAGTCTCCCCAGACGGCGGCGATGATGAGCGGCAGCGCGAGCGCGAGCCAGTCCCCGATGAACGGGACCGCAAGCAGCAGGCTGGAGACGAGTGCTGTGGGAAGCGCGGCGGGCAGGCCGGTATACAGCATGACCGAGGCCGTGCCGACACCGTAGATGAGGGAGATGAGCATCATGCCGCGAAGGTAGCTGCGGAACGTCTCGTCGATGACTCCCAGTACGTACCGGGTCTCGCGCTCGGCGTTACGGGGCAGGACCTTGAGCGCCTCGTTGAGGCGGCGTCCGCCGTCCAGCACGACGTAGAAGGAGATGACGATGATCAGCGAGATGGCGAAGACAACGGCGACGACGTTCCTCAGGAGCCCGATGGCGTTGCTCGTGATGCTCTCTTGGACGTTTGCGGCGATGCTGTCCAACTGATCGACCTGGAGCAGTGTCGTGAGGTCAATCTGTATCTGGAACCTCGCGAGATAATTCTCGGCAGCCGTGATGAACTCGGGGATGCGGTCCACCAGGTCCGGTATTTCCTCTGCCAGGGTGATGGTCTGCGTGATGGTGGCAGGAATCACCAGCGCGCCGAGGACCGCCACGATGGAGATGAGGAAGAGATAGACGATAAGGATGGCCAGGGGCCACTTCATGCCCGGTACGCGCATGAGTGGCCTGACGGTGTGGATGATGAGCGACCCGACGAGGTAGGCCAGGAAGAGGACGAGGATCAGGTCGCCGAGGAAGTCCCAGACCCGCCGCATGGTGTCGACGACGAAGATGATCGCGCTGAACGCGATGACGACGATAGCGGTCCTGAACCAGAAGTTGCGCTCTAGCATCTCAGCCCGGCGGCATTCTAACTGTTCCGGGGCGTTGGTGAAACGCAGGGACCCTTAATGCGGATTAAGCCGAGGGCCTGTCAGGGAGTGCCGGCGAGTTGCAGTGCGAGTGTTGCCGGGTCGTGGGCGGGCAGATCGCAGACGTAGCCGTGGCAGACGTAAGCGGTGGGCGCAGCCGCGCCGGCGCGTCCCTCAAGCAGCGGCGTGAGGAACGGCGACACCTCGCCCGGGGCCAGCCCCACGAATGCGAATGATGGCAGCCGCTCCCGCAGCGGCGCCAACAGCGAGCGAGCGCCCTCGCCGGACGGGTCTCCGGTGACGACGACCTCCGTAGGCGGCGCGAGGTAACGGTCGATGATCCGCAGCCAGTTCCCGAACCCCAGTGGATAGCGCGCCGCGAGCGGTGCGACGCCCCGGATGAGGCGCTCCGCCTTCTGTGCGAGCGACTCGTCGCCCGTAAGTACGGCCATGCGCAGCAGCGCCTCGGCGGCTGCCGAGCTGCCGCACGGCGTGGCGTTGTCCGTGATGTCGCGCGGGCGCACGATCAGCTCCTCGTGGTCGGAGCCCACGTCGTAGAACACGCCTTCGTCGTCGTCCCAGAAGAGCGCCAGCATCTCGTCCGTCAGCGCCTGCGCCTCGTGGAGCCAGCGATGCGAGAACGTCGCGGTGTGCAGCGACAGCAGCCCGTTGATGAGCAGCGTGTAGTCTTCCAGGTAGGCGAGCAGGTGCGCCTTGCCGTCCTTCCACGTGCGGAGCAGCCGTCCGTCGCGGCGCATCTCGCGCAGCAGGAAATCGGCGTTGCGTTCCGCGGCCTCGCGAAGGTCCACCCGGTCGAGCGCGAATGCCGCCTCAGCGAACGCGCGCAGCGCGAGGCCGTTCCACGCGGTCAGCACCTTGTCGTCCGTCGCCGGAGGCACGCGTTCGGCACGGCGTTCCAGGAGCGCGCGGCGCACCGGCCGCAGACGTTCGAGCAGCTCAGCCGCGTCGACACCCAACTCGCGTCCGGCAGCCGCCGCGCTGTCGCGCACGTGCAGGATGTGGCGACCCTCGAAGTTCGGGTGCACGCCCACGCCGTAGTAACGGCGGAACAGATGAGCGTCCTCCGCGCCGAGCACCGCCTCGAGCTCCTGCGGCGTCCAGACGTAGAACTTGCCCTCGACGCCCTCGCTGTCCGCGTCCTGCGACGAGAAGAAGCCGCCGTCCGCGTGGCACAGGTCGCGCAGCAGGTACGCGACCGTCTCCTCGACGACCTCCCGGTAGCGCGGGTTCCCCGTCGCCTGGAACGCCTGCGTGTACAACGAGACGAGAAGCGCGTTGTCGTACAGCATCTTCTCGAAGTGCGGCACCAGCCAGAAGCGGTCGGTCGAGTAGCGCGCGAACCCGCCGCCGAGGTGATCGTAGATGCCGCCGTTGTGCATCGCCGCGAGCGACGCCTCGACCGTTTCGAGGGCGTCCGCGTCCTGTGCCCGGGCGTTGCGGGCCAGCAGGAACTCCATCGGCATCGACTGCGGGAACTTGGGCGCCCCGCCGAAGCCGCCGTGCTCCGCGTCGTGCAGCGCGACGACTCCCGCGCTCGCCTCTGCAAGCAGCGCGTCGCTCACGTCCTCGTCAGCCATCGCGATGCCGGACGCGTTCCGCAACGCGTCCGTGAGAACGCGCGCGTTCTCCAGCACTGCGTCGCGGTTGTTGCGGTAGGCGTCGTTGACCGCCGCGACAACCCGCGTCCAGGACGGCATGTTGCTGCGGTCCAGGGGAGGGAAGTACGTGCCGCCGTAGAAGGGACGCCCGTCCGGCAGGAGGAAGACGTTGAGCGGCCAGCCGCCGTGCCCGTGCAGCTGCTGCACGGCGCTCATGTAGATGCCGTCCACGTCCGGCCGTTCCTCACGGTCGACCTTGATGGCGACGAGGAGGTCGTTCATCACCTGCGCGGTCGCCTCGTTCTCGAACGATTCGCGCTCCATGACGTGGCACCAGTGGCACGCCGCGTAGCCGATGGAGACCAGCACCACCTTGTCCTCGGCCCTCGCCCGCTCGAACGCCTCCTCGCCCCATGGGTACCAGTCGACGGGGTTGTGCGCGTGCTGCAGCAGGTAAGGGGAGGTCTCGTTGATGAGCCGGTTAGGCATGGCGCATGGCCGGGGCCTTGAGCACCCAGGATGCGGGCCCGTTCTCAACCAGCGTCCGCCCATGCGCGCGGGCGATGGCCTCGAATTTCCAGGTGGCCCCTGAGGCCATGTTAGACAGTTGGATATCGCGCTCCTGCGACAGAGCGCGTATGCAGGTCAGCAGCTCGTCCAGTGCAGACGGAGAGACAGCTTGGATACCTCTGAAATCGAACTCGATCGTGCCGCCTTCGGTGGCCAAGCCCGCCTGTAGCGCAGGTGCAAACGCTCCAACGGAGCTGCGCGCTCCGAGGACATGCGTCTCGATGAAGTCTGCAAGCACTATGTGAGGCACCGTCATCCACCTCCACATATGGATAACACGAGGGTACCTGGGAAGGTAACCCCTCTTGGTGTGATGTCCCTGCCGTCTTCAACGAGACCATCTCCGGAATGCACTATGAGATGGGATGCGTTGCTGACCCAGTTGAGACCGATGCCTCTGGTCGGCGAGTCGGTACCGGTGATCCCTTCCTCCAAAGCGAGCAAGACTGCGTCTTGGTCTTGCCGCAGAGAAGGTACAGCCGGGTTGTGGCCAAGAGACTCTGTTATCCCGATGCCACCGTCAGCCACAGTGCAGAGAACGGTGCTCTGGCCGCGTACCTGGACCGTAGCGAATCTCCCAACGGGTGACTCTGAATGCTCCAGCGCGTTGTTGATGAGTTCGAAGAATATCTCCGCGACGAGGCCGGGGATGTTTGCCGAGATGCCGTTGGTCTGCTGAAGGCGCCCCTGAATCTCGTAGCCTGCAGCCTCGCTCATCACAGCGCCTGCTATGTCGCTGATGGGGAAGACGATAGAGTCCCTGGCCGTCCCCCTGGGTTCGATACTGCCGTGGAGTTCGGTGCCGCTGCTGGAGAGGGCGGAGAAGAATCCCTGGGCGGCAAGCTCGGCGCAGAGCGTTGGATCGTTGGGGGCCAGCACGCGGCATCGTATCCCCTTCCACCGCACGAGCGACGCATACACTACGCACCACAGCGCTGCGGGAGGGTCGATGACCGCACAATCGCGCAGGTCGATGACTACGCCATCCGGCGCGAAGTCATCCCGCCTCGGGTCCTGGTAGCGCCTGGCGAACCGTGAGGCTAGACGGGCGGGGGCATCGAAGTCTCGCGGCGCTCGTATCTCCAGCATCGCCACGTCCCTACACCATCGCCAGCAGCGCCATGACCGCCGCCGAGGCGAGTGGAACCGTCAGGTTGTCGTCGACCGGGACCGGCGCAAACTCCGTGAGCGCAGCCGCGACCGCGCCCGGCACGACCCACCAGGCGAGCGGAACGTCCGGGTGGAGCGTCGCGAGCAGCCCCGCGCCCAGCGCCACGACCGCGAAAGCAATGGTCCCCGCGAGCGACTTCCCGAACCGCCGCGTGCGGTGGTCGCGAACGCCGATGAGCGCCGCGAACGGGTCGCCCACCGACAGAAAGAGGAGCGCCAGCACTGCGATCTCCTTGTCGAACACGAAAACGAGGAACGTGGCCGCGAGCCACATGTACGTCGCGCCCGTGACCTGGCGGTCCTCGGCTGCCTTGAAGAACGGGAGCGTACGCACCATCCAGTCGTTGACCCCGCCCACGAGCCCGCGCAGCACCTCCAGCGCCACCGCGCCGAGACTCCCCGCGATGAGCAGCCACTCTGCCAGGTCGAGGGGCAGGAAGAGGATAGCGAGGGGAAGGCATGACCCCGCCACGAGGTGGAAGACGCGGCGCGGCCAGAGCGTGGGCGCGACCGGTGGCTCGTACAGGAACTCCGCTACGGGCTCAGGGAGCTTCATCGCAGCCTGCTACCGCGACGCCGCCTTCGACAGCGCGCGCAGCTTCGGCACGAGGTGCGCCATCGTCTCGACGACGTAGTCGACCTCCTCCGCCGTATTCTCCGGCCCGAGCGTGAACCGCACGCAACTGCGCGCCAGCTCGTTCGAGCGCCCGAGCGCCAGCAGCACGTGCGACGGCTCCAGCGACCCCGCGGTGCACGCGCTGCCGCTCGACGCTGCGACGCCCGCGAGGTCCAGCCCCATCAGCAGCGGCTCAGCCTCGACGCCGTGGAACGACACGTTCACGTTGCCCGGCAACCGCGCGTCCGTGTCGCCGTTCACCTCGACGCGGTCCACGCGCTCGAGGATGCCGCTCAGCAGGCGGTCGCGCAGCGCGGCGCACGCTGCGGCGTTCTGCTCGCGCTCGCGTTCCGCGCGCTCCAGCGCGACGCTCATCCCGACGATGCCCGCCGTGTTCTCGGTGCCCGCGCGGCGTTCGCGCTCCTGCGCGCCGCCCACCTGCGTCGGCGCGAACGGCGTGCCGCGACGGACGTACAGCAGCCCGACGCCCTTCGGCCCGCCGAACTTGTGCGCCGACAGCGACAGCAGATCGACGCCGAGGTCGTCGACCCTGACCGGCGCGGCTCCCGCCGCCTGCACCGCGTCCGTGTGCACCGCGATGAAGCGCCGCTCCGACGCCGCGCGCTCCTTGACGAGCCGTGCGACCTCCGCGACGGGCTGCAGCGTGCCGATCTCGTTGTTGGCGAGCATGACGCTCACGACCGCCGTGTCCGGCCTGACGGCGGCTGCGACGTCCTCCGGACGCACGACGCCGTCGCGGCCCGGCGACACGTACGTCGCCTCCCAGCCGAGGCTCCCGAGCAGTTCGACGGCGTGCAGCACCGCGTGGTGCTCGATCGATGTCGTCACGACGTGCCGCCCACGCTCCTTGAGCGCGAGGGCAGGGCCCATGATGCCCGCGTTGTCGGACTCCGTCCCGCCGCTCGTGAAGACGATCTCGCCCGCCCGCGTCCCCAGGACGCGCGCGCACTGCTCCCGCGCCTCGTCGAGCGCCTGCCGCGCCTGCTGCGCGAGCGCATAGATGCTGGACGGGTTGCCGTAGCGCTCCGTGAAGAACGGACGCATCGCCTCTGCCACCTCCGGCAGCACCGGCGTGGTGGCCGCGTGGTCCATATAAACCGTCTGCTCAGGCGTCATCGCGTCATGCTCCGCTCATCCCGTCGCCGTCCAGCATACGCCTTCTCCTGTCATCCTCGCCCTCGGGTGTAGGGGCATCCCTCGTGGGTGCCCTGTTCGGTCCCCTCGCCCTCGGGTGTAGGGGTATCCCTTGTGGGTGCCCTGTTCGGTCCCCTCGCCCTCGATGGGTGAGGGTCAGGGCGTGGTGCAGGGGCGGTTCGCGAACCGCCCCTGCGTTTGCCGACCCTTGCGTTGGTCCTACCCCGCCGACGTGTACCCGAACAGCTTGTACACCAGCTTCGCCGCCGTGTACGCGCACGCCTCCGGCCCCTCGTCCGGCGCGAGCTCGACCACGTCGAACCCAACGATGCGCCGACGCTCACCGACGGCGCGCAGGATGCGCAGCGCCTCCCACCACCCCATGCCGCCCGGCTCCGGCGTCCCGACCGCCGACATGAACGACGGATCGAACGCGTCGAGATCGAACGAGACGTAGACGTCCTCCCCGAGCGTGTCGACGATGCCGTCGACATCCCCTATCGCCTCCGGCCCGCGCGGAAACAGCGCGACGCCCCGCTCGTTCGCGAACGTGGCCTCCTCGCCGGTCATGCTGCGCACGCCCACGAGCGTGAGGCTCGACGCGTGGTCGAGCACCCGCCGCGCCGCGCAGGCGTGGCTGTGCGCCCAGCCCTGGTAATCGTCCCGAAGGTCGGCCTGCGCGTCGAAGATGAGCACGCTCAGCCCCGGATGCCGCTCCGCGAGCGCGGCGACTGCCCCCGACGTGATCGAGTGTTCGCCCCCGAGCATCCCCACGAGCTTCCCCTGGCCTGCGTAGTGGGACACCGCCTCCCGGACGCGCTCCACCATCGCCTCCGGCCCCCTCACGGCTTCGAGCGCCGGCGCCGTGTGGATGCCGACCGCGCACGGCTCGCAGCCGAGCTCGACGTCGTAGTCCTCCATCTCGGCGGACGCGCGGATGATGGCCTCCGGCCCGCGGCGCGTCCCCTTGCGGTAGCTCGTCGTCTCCTCGTACGGCACAGGCAGCACGACGCACCGCGAACGCTCGAGCGTGTGCTCGTCCGGGTCGAGTATCAGGAACGTGTGGGGGAGGGTGGGCTGCTCGGCATCACTCATTCCGTTCACCCTGGGGCTGTCCGAAGGTGGTTCGACAAGCTCACCATGAGCGGGTTGATTGTAGTTCCGCTCACCCTGAGCCTGCCGAAGGGCCTCGCCCTCGGTCATGGCGGCTCTCCTGTCATCCCCTCTCCCCACAGCGGGAGAGGGCTTCCTATCGTCCCCTCTCCCCCTGGGAGAGGGACTCTCCTGTTGTCCCCTCTCCCCCTGGGAGAGGGTTAGGGTGAGGGTACTCCAGGGGCGGTGTCATGTTGAGCGAAGTCGAAATATCTCTCGGGGAGCGTTGGTGAATGCCGGGGTCTGCCCGAGAGATTCCTCGACTCCGCTCGGAATGACTTTGTGGGAGACGGCACGCAGCGTGCCCTAAACGCGCTGCCGGACGGTCTCCCGCTCTTCTTCAACCACGGTCTTGGCCGTGGCCGGGTCGAGGTGCTCCAGCCCCCGGTCCAGCACCCAGTGGCGGATGTCGTCCATGGAGAAGAAGCCGCACACCTCGGCCATCGCCTCGTCGGCGTCGAACTCCTTGCACGAGAAGACGTCGATGTTGACGTAGCCCCGGTCCGGGAACGTGTGCACGCTGATGTGGCTCTCCGCGATGATGACGAACCCGGAGACGCCCCAGTCCTCCTCCGTCGGCCCGTGGTACGTGTAGACGGCGGGAGGCGTGATCTTGGTCATGCTGATGCGGTCCGGGAACTCGTCCAGGAACCGCCGCACGCGCTCCGCATCCGAGAGCTCCGCGGCGTCGCAGCCGTGTCCGTCTATCACCAGGTGCATGACTCTCCGTTCCGCCTGTCCCTCTCCCCCTGATGGGAGAGGCTCTCTATTGCTGTCCCCTCTCCCTCTGGGGAGAGGGTTAGGGTGAGGGTGATCTCGTCGTTCCTGCGGGGGCTCGCGCTTTAGCGCGCAACCTCGCAGCCCTTGCCTTCCGTCATTCCCGCGAAAGCGGGAATCCAGTATCTCCCCCTCTCCCCCTGGGAGAGGGCTGGGGTGAGGGTTTCCCTAGCACAATAACAGCGCCCCGCTCTCGGGACGCCGCTCCTCAGCATAGCACGACGCCTGCGCCCCTCACAACCGCGCCCCGCCTGGTGTAGGGGCGTCCCTTGTGGGCGCCCACCCGTCGTTCCTGTGAAATAGGCGTTCGTCGTTCCTGCGGAGGCAGGGAACCCCGCCTGGTGTAGGGGCATCCCTTGTGGGTGCCCTGCGCCCCGCCGATGCCGCGCCCGCCGAACCACGCCTCCTCCCTCCGTCATTCCCGCACAGGCGGGAATCCACGGTGGTGTAGGGGCAGGTTTCAAACCTGCCCCTACCGGGGGCGGGGACGGGGGTGCTGGCGGGGCGCGTCCTGCCGTCTACTGCGTTACTCGGCTGGCAGGCACTGGCGAGCGTGGCCTGCCGCCTCCCCCCCTTTTCATCTCCTTACACGGCCTGACAAGGCCCCGGTCGTTCCTGCGGAGGCTCGCCCCCCTACCGCACCCCCAGCCCCTCCAACCTCCCCTCGACGTCCTCCGCCTCCAGCGACAGCCGCTCCCACTCCTCCCAGAGCGTCCCCGCCTCCTCCTTGAGCGTGCCGTACTCCTCTCCCGCCGACGCCATGTGCGCCGGACCCTCGAACCGGTCGGGCTGCGAGAACATCGCCTCCAGCTCCGTTATGCGCGACTCCCGCTCGGACAACGAGACGCTCAGTTCCTCGATGCGCATCGACAGCCTGCGAGCCTCGCTCCGCAGCGACCGACGCTCGACCTCCGCGTCGTCGAGTGGCCTGCCGCGCTTCCGGCCGTAGCCTCGCCCCGGCGCTGCGCCGACCGCCCCGTTGACCGCGGGCGCGGCGACCCCGTTGCCGGACTCGGTCTGCTTCCGGTACAGGTAGTCATCGTAGCTGCCGAGGAACACTGTCGGCTCTCCGCCGTCGATCTCGACGATCTTGTTGGCCGTCTGCCGGATGAGCGTCCGGTCGTGCGTGATGAGGCAGATCGTGCCCTTGTAGTCCTCGAGGGCGTCCGCGAGTATCTCCCGCGACGCGATGTCGAGGTGGTTCGTCGGCTCGTCCATGAGGAGCAGGTTGCTCGGCTGCAGGAGCAGCTTGGCCAGCGCCACCCGCGCCTTCTCGCCGCCCGACAGCACGGATATCGGTTTGCGGACGTCGTCCCCGCTGAACAGGAAGCCGCCCAGCGTCGTGCGAAGGCGCTGCTCCGGTATGTCCGGCGCGGCGTGCCGCAGCTCGTCGAGGATCGAGTTCGCCGGGTCGAGCAGTTCGAGCACGTGCTGCGCGTAGTACGACGTCACGACGTTGTGCCCGGTCCTCCGCTCCCCGCCGTCGATCGGCAGGACGCCCGCGAGTATCTTCAGCATCGTGGTCTTCCCCGCGCCGTTCGGCCCGACCAGCGCGACGCGGTCGCCGCGCGACAGCGACAGGTTGACGCCCCGGTACACCGCCGTCTCACCGTACGACTTGCTGACGCCGTTCAGCGATATGACGTCCGTGCCGCTGCGGGGCGGCTCCGGGAACGAGTACCGCACCTTCTTCGTCGTCCGCGGCAACTCGATGACCTGCACCTTCTCGAGCTGCTTCAGGCGGCTCTGCACCTGCGTCGCCTTCGTCGCCTTGGACCGGAAACGCTCCACGAAGCGCATCTGCTTCTGCATCCGGCGCTCCTGCCGGGCCGCGGCCGCACGCTTGATCTCCAGCGACTGCTCGCGCGCCACGACGTACTCGTCGTAGCTGCCCCGCATGAGGACGACCTCCTCCTCCTCGATGGCGAGCACCTTCGTTGCCACCTGGTTCAGGAACGCGCGGTCGTGCGACGTGATGAGCACCCCGCCCGGGAACCCGGCCAGGTACTTCTCGAACCACAGGTTCGCCTCCAGATCGAGGTGGTTGGTCGGCTCGTCCAGGAACAACAGCGCGGGGTTCTGGAACAGCAGCCGCGCGAGGCCTGCCCGCATCACCCAGCCGCCGCTGAACTCGCTCATCGGCCGCGCGAAGTCGCTCTGCTTGAACCCGAGGCCCGACAGGATGGTCTTCGCCTCGTGCTCCCGGTCGTCCCCGCCCGCGGCGTCCAGCGCCATGTCGAGCTCGCTCAGGCGCTCCAACAGACCGGCCTGCTGCGCAGGGTCCGCCTCCGACGCCAGTGCCTCCCGCGTCGCGGCGATGTCGGCCACGAGCGCGATCACCTCCTCGCTGGCGTCCAGCACCTCCTGGAGGAGTGGCTTGCCGTCGAACGACGCCGGCTCCTGCCGGAGGTAGCCGACAGACACCCCACGCCGCATGGACACGTTCCCCGAGTCAGTCGGCGTATCGCCCGCCAGGATGTCCATGAGCGTCGACTTCCCGGACCCGTTCGCGCCGATCAGCGCGATCCGGTCTCCGGCGTCCACGTTGAGGGTGAGCCCACTGAACAGCGTCCTGGTCGAGTAGGCCTTACTGATGTTGAAGGCAGATAGCATGAGGGTTCGTGCGAGAGGGGGCCATTATAGCAGCGGGAGGTGGGGTATCCTATTCTGGAACAGCAAGCATTCTTCTGAATGTGGCTGTGGGGATAAGCACGATAGAGGTGACTATGGACCCCATAATCACGGCTCTGATTGCTCAGGTGGGCCTCAGTATCACTGCGAGCCTGGCGACTGAACAAATCCGCAGCTTTTTCATAGAAGACACTGATATCGTACGGCGTTCGATTCAAGTCACATGCGGCCGATTCCCAGAAGTCCAAGAGGGTACAGAGGAAGCTCTTCTACAGTGGACGTCGAGCGAGGCCTTCATTGAATTCTTCGGGAGTATTCATGCCGGAGCGCGCAACATTGACGATGATGTCGTCACATCTTTCATTCATGAAGGAGGGTTTGTTCTTCCATTAGAAGAAGAATGCCGAGTACGTGCAAGTGAAATCATCACCACGTTCCTTAGTGCACTCTTAGGCGCACTGTATCGAAGTGATGAAGGCCTTTCAGTAGTTGCAAATCGGATGGAAGAGATGCATGCTGAAGGCCAAACAAACCTCCATGAATTGCAGACGCAGATATCCGACCTGAAGAATCTTCTAGTGGTGGCAGATCAACCCGCAAGACAGGATACCTCTCCTGATTTGGCGAACCGCGACTTGATCTCGAAGATTGACTTTGCTCGGGATCTTATTAATCGGGGTCTAATACACTCGGCCAGGACAGAATTAGATCAAATTCAGCGTGACACAATTGACATTCCGCCTGAATTGAAGTTCCGTATCGTCACAAATTTGGGATCTTGTGCGCTAGCCGACGAAGACTTTGAGAGCGCACAAAATCTGCTAGAAGAGGCGTATTATCTCCAGCCGGACAACGTTAAGGCATTATCGAATGCTGCCGTGGCTGCGAACTTAGGCCATGATTCCGAGCGCGCTATCGAACTGGCCCGTAAAACCAGAGATTTAGACCCCTCTAACCCGCAAGCAACTGCAGTGCTCATAGCCGAACTCATGGGGGCAGATAAAGAGGGAGAAGTTGAACGACTCATTGCCACAGAAGAATGGATAGTGCGAGACTCACAGTGTGGTTTGGTTCTAGCTAGCACGTGGGCACAGAAATCACGTCTGGAGGATGCGGTAACTCTCTGTCGATCTATAATTGAAATTGCTCCTAGAGAGGCCAATGCCCACTTGGCACTCAGCCAATTCCTCTTTAATCAAGCGCAAAATGGAACTTCAATGAACATCTTGACGGAAGAATCTCTTTCACTATTGCGAGAAGCGGAAACGGAAGCGAACCATGCTCTCGAGATTCTACGCGATACGCAATTGTCGGCCAGACGTCAGGAAAGTTATCTTGTCCGTGGGCTTGCTCGCATACTGCTCGGAGCAATGGATGAGGCGTGGGAGGATTTGAATGAGGTCCTCAGCGAGAATCCTGGCCACCCTGACGCAATATTCAACAAGGGATTGTTGCTACTTCACGAAGATCGAATTGGAGAAGCTCGCCGAGCATTCGAGAGCCTCCAGGACTCAGCGCGCTATGCGGAGACTGTCTTGCCTCTCGCAGATGCCTCCTTTGCCTCTGGGGATGCAAGACTGGCGGTCGAACTGCTGAAAGGCACGGTCGTACTGGATGACCCTGACTGGAAGGATGTTCGTAGGGCCGAAGTTCTATACATGGCGGAAGCGAAGGTCGGTGCAGAAGATTCTGTTGGACCTCTTCTAGACACCGCTCTGGCAAGAAAGCCTGACAACCCCCGCCTCCTCACCGTGGCGGCTGTTCGACGGGAAATCCTCGGTGACGGTAGCGATAGCGAGGAATTGCTCAAGCGAGCACTAGAATACGCTGAAGCCTCGGACCGTTTGGAAATCCAGCTCCGGCTGGGTGCTCACTACTACGCATTGGGCTGTTACGCGGAAGCTGCTGATTGCTTGGCTCAGGTTGTGAACAAGCTCCCTTCGCATCCAGCTGCCACGCAGCTCTTAGCATGCTTGGTGAATAGCAAGCGACTCCGCGAAGCGCTTGATTGGGCACGGGCGATGCGTAATGCTCTCCGTCAGCCTCCTAGGGTTGCGTTAGAGGTTGAGGCTCAGATACTCGACCACGTCGGCGACCTTCCAGCTGCCCTTCTTTGTCTTCAAGACCTCTGCTCTCGTGTTGATTCCGCAGGCACAGACTACGTCAAACTGGCCTCAGTTCAATTTCGTAACGGGAATCACGAGGCAGCCCTCAAGACCATTTTGGGAATTAGTGTCTCAGACCTTCGCCATGACCCACATTCAATACTTGCACTAGCCCAAATGAAGCTGCTACTCGGGCAATCCGACTACCTCAACGA
Organism: SAR202 cluster bacterium bin16; assembly: GCA_002238425.1. Lineage (GTDB taxonomy): Bacteria > Chloroflexota > Dehalococcoidia > Lucifugimonadales > Australimonadaceae > Bin16. The sequence continues at coordinate 112,880 of MPMJ01000004.1, forward strand.
TGCTTACTTGGCTCGGCGCTACCGACTTGATGACCCCTCAGCTCACCTCGGGTACTTCACAATGTTCCTTGGCCGGGATAAGGATTGGGTTGAGCCTGAGACTATAGGCCCCGGCTGTGCCGTGCTCTTGAAGAACGAGACCGAGGAACGGTGGTGGCAGATCCTAGAAGATGGAGAAGACCCCAATGGTCCTTACGACATCCGCCGGAATCATGACCTAGCCCAACGTCTGATGGGGAGAACTGTAGGAGACACTATCGTGCTGCGCGAGGGGATGGAGGACCTCTCATACGAAGTTACGGCCTTGCAGAGCAAATATGTCCGCGCATTTCAGGAGACCAGCGCTGAGTTCACGACTCGCTTCCCTGGTAACATGGAAATGCACCGCATAGAGATAAAGAAGGACGACTTCACCAAACTCTTCCAGAACGTTGAAAAGAGAGATCAGTTTGTAAGAAGAGTTGGGGAACTGTACAGACAAGGGCGATTGCCTTTCGCATCCTTCGCTTCTCTCATCGGAAGGTCTGTAGTGGAAGTCTGGCAAGCATCGGTGTGGCACGCACATACCGCTAATGACTTCACCAGGATTCGATTTGGGACAGGATCAACTGAGGATGCAGAACATGCGCGTATCCTGCTAGATGAAGCAGACGTTGTCGTGCTCGACTTACTTGCCTTGCTTACCGTGTACAAATTAGGAATAATCGAAGACATTAAGCGTAGATTTCACCGTGTTGCTGTGCCACAGTATGTGATCGATGAACTTCAAAAGGTTTATGGCTTGGCGATTATGAACCCCGCTCCCGCGGGTTGGTTGGGCAAGGGCAACGACGGGGAGTACACTTTAGTAGAAATGGCCGAAGAAGGCTGGACTACATGGCGAGAACACGTTGGCTCTTTATTAGCGTTCGCTCAATCCCTTGACAGGATGGCGTCGTATCCCTTGCTTGAAACCGAGGATCCGGAGAAAATCATTGAAACACTCACTCCAGCTGGCGCGGGTGCTGCCTATGCAGGAGATGAACAAACAACAACCAACCACATTCTGGTCTGTGACGACCTGGGATTGACTCAATTCTCTCGCTCGATAGGCGTCAAGGCGGTGAACACTCAGGCTATCTTGCAAGAATTGAACACTTCAACTATCATTACCAACGAGGCCTATTCAACATGGATTGAAGAACTTGTGCTGCTGAATTATTGGTTTGTTCAGGTCAGGTCTGAAGATATCTTCCGGCGTCTTGAAGCTAACGGTTACATCACGACGGATGGAACCCGGGCAATGTTTGGTATCCTTGAGGGACCTGATTGCTCTGAAGATTCCGCGGTAACAGTGACATCCGAAATAATAGTTCAACTAGCTGGAAGAGCGCCACGAGGGCAAGTGGAATTGCTCCTCTTTCTGGTCATAGGAACGCTTAGGCGTGGTCGAAACGAAAGTATCGTTCTGTCTAAACTTCAAGGTGAAATCGCCTCGAAGCTAGCCCTTGCACCCCCCACGCGTGATTGGCTCCTGCAAGCGATAGAACATATTTCGAGGGTGCTGTACCAAAACTGAGGTTGATTCTTGGTTTCCCCCCAACGTGTGACACCCGCCCCTTACGCCCACACCCCCCGATCGCGTACGCTGGTTGCCTGGCCGCCGTACCGGGCATCCCGGGGGCGCGAGGACCAGGAGGCGGGTGAGCAGAAATGAGCAGGAATAAGCAGGAAAGGACTAGAAAAGAGCAGCGAATGAGCAGCAATGGGCAGTTGGACTGCTCACGCGGAAGGCCGGATTCAGAGGTGGATCGAGGCCCGGTGAGCAGAAATGAGCAGAATTTCCCTGTGAACCCTTCCCTCCGGCGCCGCGCGCGGCAGCCTCCACTCGCCGTGGCTGGACAGGCTCACCGCGTACAACGGCCCCCATCCTGTCCATCCTGTCCATCGATGTCGATTCCCCGCTATACTCGCGCGTGCCGTGATTCCGGGGTAGGGAAGACATGAACACTGAGATCATCGCCGTCGGTACCGAGCTCCTCATGGGCGAGACCCAGGACACCAACTCGTCCTGGCTCGGCCAGCGCCTGCCGGAGTTCGGCCTCGAACTCAAGTTCGTCACCATCGTCGGCGACGACCTCACGCGCCTCACCGAGACGCTCGACCGCGCGTGGCGCAGATCGGACGTCGTCATCACCATGGGCGGCCTCGGCCCCACGCTCGACGACATGACGCGCGACGGCATCGCCAACATGCTCGGCGAGCAGATCACCACGGACCCGGAGCTCAAGGTGTGGCTGGAGGAGAACTTCTCCCGCCGCAACATCAACCCCATGCCCCAGCAGAACTACCGCCAGGCCGGCATCATCCCCTCCGCCGCCGCCATCCGCAACGCCATGGGCACCGCGCCCTCCTGGTGGATAGAGAAGGGCGACAAGATCCTCATCACGCTCCCCGGCCCCCCGCGCGAACTCACCAACATGTGGACGACCGAGATCGCCCCGCGCCTCAAGGAACGCCTCCCCGGCCAGAAGATCATGGCCCGCACCTTCAAGACCATCGGCCTGTCCGAGGCCGCCGTCGACGAGATGGTGCGCGACGTCTACGACGTCCCCGGCATGGACTTCGGCGTCTACGCGAAACAGGACGGCATCTACCTCCGCGGCATCGCGAAGGCCGACACCGAGGCCGAGGCCCTCACGACCCTCCTCCGCGCCGAGACGATGGTCCGCGACGCCCTCGGCGACTACATCTGGGGCACCGACGAGGAGTACCCGCCGGAGCGCGTCGGCGACCTGCTGCGCGAGAAGGGCTACACGCTCGCGGTGCTGGAGTCGTGCACCGGCGGCATGATCGGCGCCGCGCTCACCGAGATCCCCGGCTCGTCCGAGTACTTCGTCGGCGGCGCCATCACCTACTCCGATGAGATGAAGGTGCAGGCTGGCGTCTCCCGCGAGACGATCGACGCCCACGGCGCGGTCAGCGAGGAGACCGCCCGCGCGATGGCCGCCGCCGCCCG